>JAKKUQ010000073.1 GCA_021890755.1 Thermosediminibacteraceae bacterium
GAGAAATTTTATCATGTTGTGCGTTTTAGTCCAATTCTCTTGAGGGGCCAGCAAGCTTTCAATTTGCCAAGTTTCAATTCCTCATAGGTAGTCTAGTGACAAATCTTGAACCCTGGCATTTGCACCACCCCCTAAGTGTTTCAATTCCTCATAGGTAGTCTAGTGACCAAGAAATTTCAGCCGGCGATGTGGTGCAGGCCGAAGTAACCCGTTTCAATTCCTCATAGGTAGTCTAGTGACAGAGATTTATGAAGGCGATGCAAATTTTCAAAAACTGTTTCAATTCCTCATAGGTAGTCTAGTGACCCGAGAACCGAACAAGAAAAGCAGGACTACGAAGCACGTTTCAATTCCTCATAGGTAGTCTAGTGACAACGTATACGAGGCAATAAGGCAAGCACAAAGAGACGGTTTCAATTCCTCATAGGTAGTCTAGTGACAAGGCCGGAAAGCCGACGCTGAGGCAGTGCTAGAGCAGCGTTTCAATTCCTCATAGGTAGTCTAGTGACGAGGATTATTACCTCTCTAATTCATTTCTAATTCTTTCGTTTCAATTCCTCATAGGTAGTCTAGTGACATTACCAAACTGACCTTTCTTGCCATCAAGTAGCCTGTTTCAATTCCTCATAGGTAGTCTAGTGACTCCTGAACAAACATGACCCCAATAACAGAAAAGCAAAGTCACATTGTTTCAATTCCTCATAGGTAGTCTAGTGACTTTGCATTCCGCAGGTTCTCGGCCATATTCTGGGCTAGTTTCAATTCCTCATAGGTAGTCTAGTGACGACATATTATACCACAACTTTCATTTTTCTATTATGGTTTCAATTCCTCATAGGTAGTCTCTATTTAGCCCCCTAATAGAATTGGAGAAAAAGTTTGATAATGTTAGAATGTTAATTAGGGGGTAGCAAAATGAAAAAGAAACGTTATGACCAGGAATTTAAGGAGCAGGTTGTAAGAGAATGCCAGGAAGTTGGTAATATTGCGTTAGTTGCTAGAAGACATGGACTCTCCAAAAATACGGTATATAACTGGCTTCAATCAACGAAAAAGAATGGTTCTGTTATCCCTCTGCCACGCGATGTAAACCAAAGGCTTTTAGAAGCAGAAAACAGGCTAGAAAGTTTAGCCAGAGAGAATGACCGGCTAAAAAGACTTGTGGCGGAAAAAGAACTAGAACTGGCCATTTTAAGAGAATTGAGGGATCGAGTAAACCCTCAGTAGCCGACAAAGTCGCAATTGCCAAAAGGTGGGTGGCGAAAGGATATAGTCTCTACCTCGTTCTGGGCTTTGTCGGCCTTGCGCCATCCACCTTTTACGCGTATGCAGGCAAAAAAGAACCGACTAAAACCGCTGATGACCAAGTTAAAGCTAAAGTAGGCAGGCCCAAAACGCAGTTTTCTTATACTCTGGATGGCAAGAAGGTTGCCGATGAGCAGATTAAAGAATGGCTATGTGAATTGGTTTGTCAAGATGGTTTTCCTTATGGCTATAAGAAGCTTACGGCGGCTTTAGTAGACGACTATGGCCTTGTCATCAACCATAAAAAAGTTTACCGGCTATGTAAGGAACTGGATATTCTTAAGCCGCAAAGAATCTGTAAACCAAAGCAGCCAAGGCGGCTAGCTCAACGCATTGAAGTAACCGGGCCTAACCAACTCTGGGAAATGGATGTAAAATACGGATACATACACGGAGAAGAAAGATTCTTTTTTCAGCTCTCGCTTATCGATGTATTCGACCGCTGTGTAATTGACTACCACTTAGGTTTAACCTGTACAGCCAAAGACGCCTGCAGGGTGTTGCGCAATGCTTTAAAAAAGCGCGATATTAAACCAGGAATGCAAATGCCGAGGTTAAGAACGGATAATGGTCCTCAATTCATTGCTAACCTTTTTGCTGCAGCCTGCCGGAAGCTTGGCATCGTTCATGAACGAATACCGGTAAAGACCCCAAACTTAAATGCCCATATTGAAGCTTTCCATTCAATTCTTGAAGATGAATGCTATAGCCGACATCAATTCGCAAGCTACGCGGAAGCCTATGAACAGATTTCCTGGTATATGGGATTATTACAATAATCGCCGCCGTCATGGGAGTCTAAACAATATGGCTCCCCAAAAATATTATCAAGCGATTGTAAGTAATTCTATAAAACCAAAATCTTTGGTAGCATAATCTCCAAAATTAGGGGGTCAAGGCGGTCTAGTGACTCAACGAGAAAGAGATGAAACGCTTGTTGCTCCGAGTAGGTTTCAATTCCTCATAGGTAGTCTAGTGACGGTCTTTTAGCACATCGGCTTTTCTTCTCCGTATCAGTTTCAATTCCTCATAGGTAGTCTAGTGACTTTATACTGATTATGACGCTGTGAAAGTCATAGCAGATAACTTGTTTCAATTCCTCATAGGTAGTCTAGTGACGCAAAAGTGGTAACTGCTTTAGGCACTCGTGATAGAGGAAGTTTCAATTCCTCATAGGTAGTCTAGTGACTTCTTTGACTTCATTATTGACTCTAGCGGCGAGTTCCTGTTTCAATTCCTCATAGGTAGTCTAGTGACTTTGTCCCTTCACTTGCTTTTCTACGCCCCTTCGTCTGTTTCAATTCCTCATAGGTAGTCTAGTGACCGTTTTTTGTCTGACCTTCATCTTCATAGAAAAACGAGTTTCAATTCCTCATAGGTAGTCTAGTGACATAAAAGTAACCTGCAAAGTGCCTGTCTACTTCAGGTTTCAATTCCTCATAGGTAGTCTAGTGACATGTGTATCTTGTGGTACAAGGGCGACCGAAAGGCGTTAGTTTCAATTCCTCATAGGTAGTCTAGTGACCCAAATTTCATAATTATCACACCTTTTTTACAATCTAGTTTCAATTCCTCATAGGTAGTCTAGTGACTGTAACGGTTACCAACCATTGGCGCAGGTATCATGGTTTCAATTCCTCATAGGTAGTCTAGTGACCGGATTTTCTCCAACACTGCGTCGATGTCTTCTCCCGCAGTTTCAATTCCTCATAGGTAGTCTAGTGACCTGACGCATCTCGCTTTGCAGTTTTTCCCGCAGCTGTACGTTTCAATTCCTCATAGGTAGTCTAGTGACTTGATACCAAACATTTGTTGGTATCAATTTTGGTATCAATATCGTTTCAATTCCTCATAGGTAGTCTAGTGACTTTTTACCCCACGGTTAAGCCTACCAGTTGACGCTAGTTTCAATTCCTCATAGGTAGTCTAGTGACAGGTATGACGGAAGCGGAAAAGGAGAAGGAGGTATAGTTTCAATTCCTCATAGGTAGTCTAGTGACTACTCAAGCAGTACGTGGATACCATGCAGGACTATAGTTTCAATTCCTCATAGGTAGTCTAGTGACTCAGCCTGCGAATTTCACCATCCCAAACCTCTTTTATCGTATCGGTTTCAATTCCTCATAGGTAGTCTAGTGACGTTGAAGCTCTCAGGTCTGTAATTGAGCTGTCTTCCGAGGGGTTTCAATTCCTCATAGGTAGTCTAGTGACTTGTCGGTTCTATACCTTCTTTTTTGCACTTCTCAAGAGTTTCAATTCCTCATAGGTAGTCTAGTGACTAGTCCAAAAATGCACAGCCTTGTACTATCGGTGATGTCTGTTTCAATTCCTCATAGGTAGTCTAGTGACTTTAATAACAGCGCTTTGTTTAGAAGGGATATTTAAGTTTCAATTCCTCATAGGTAGTCTAGTGACTTTGAGGTTAGTGGGGCGGTAATTCGGAGGTGATTGAGTTTCAATTCCTCATAGGTAGTCTAGTGACGCAGAGGGCAAGGGCGAAATTAAATGCCCTCGATGCAAAGAGAGTTTCAATTCCTCATAGGTAGTCTAGTGACTCTTCTTGCCGTTTACTTCAATGGGCAGGATAGTAAGCGTGTTTCAATTCCTCATAGGTAGTCTAGTGACTGTAGTTCACAGCAGGGCCTCCTCCTTTTCTCCAGGCAGGTTTCAATTCCTCATAGGTAGTCTAGTGACGTATATCTAATCCTTGGTTGAAATCCACCCGAATCCTATGTTGTTTCAATTCCTCATAGGTAGTCTAGTGACCCAGCAGCAGGAATTTGCGGAACATCTTCCTGGTTAGTTTCAATTCCTCATAGGTAGTCTAGTGACCTGCCTTTCTCGCTTCTCGAATGATTCTGTCGCACTCGGCCATTTCGGTTTCAATTCCTCATAGGTAGTCTAGTGACGGAATAAATCTCGAATTGCTTTGCAGGCTTCAACCCTGGTTTCAATTCCTCATAGGTAGTCTAGTGACCTCCACTGAACTGACGAAAGACCAGGCCAGCGACCTGAGTTTCAATTCCTCATAGGTAGTCTAGTGACTATATCTCATTTGTGAGTTCCGGCAGTGCAGTTAAATCTATCTGTTTCAATTCCTCATAGGTAGTCTAGTGACGGGTAAACCGAAAGGATTGGAAGGATCCGCTAGAGAGTTTCAATTCCTCATAGGTAGTCTAGTGACGTGACAATAGTAGATGCAGGTATTTTTTCCTCAGGTACGGTGTTTCAATTCCTCATAGGTAGTCTAGTGACCTATACTTTGTATTGCCGGAGTTAAAGCGGTGCCAATCGCAAGTTTCAATTCCTCATAGGTAGTCTAGTGACCTGGATTATCCTTGCGAAAGTAGTCATCCGGTCCTATGCCGGTTTCAATTCCTCATAGGTAGTCTAGTGACTTTTTGCGATTCGCAAAAAATATTTTTTATAGATTGGTTTCAATTCCTCATAGGTAGTCTAGTGACGCTGAGGTCATTGTCTTAGACGTGCCAGCGGAGGAATGGTTTCAATTCCTCATAGGTAGTCTAGTGACTGGCAGCGATAGTCTGGGAAGCCACAAACAAGCAGAGGTTTCAATTCCTCATAGGTAGTCTAGTGACTCGCTTTCACGACGGGCGAGCTTATGGCGTTGGCGGCAATGTTTCAATTCCTCATAGGTAGTCTAGTGACGCACCTTCCGGACCTTCAGGACATCACGGGAGGTTTGCAGTTTCAATTCCTCATAGGTAGTCTAGTGACGAGTTGGACATTTCTAAAAAAGCGATACTAGCAGCTTTAATGTTTCAATTCCTCATAGGTAGTCTAGTGACCGTGATTAAGCTCACTGTCAATCAAAAAACAGCGTAGTTTCAATTCCTCATAGGTAGTCTAGTGACTCTTCCTCGTATTGGCTGTTCTCACTATATGTTTGTCGTTTCAATTCCTCATAGGTAGTCTAGTGACGCAAGTTTTATAGCTGAATTGAGAAAGCGAGGCTATGTCGGTTTCAATTCCTCATAGGTAGTCTAGTGACTGGTGGAAATTCTGCACTGCGCCCGTAAGGCCGACAATCCGTTTCAATTCCTCATAGGTAGTCTAGTGACTTTTAGCAATGTCAAAGCATCGCCACAGATTATCTTGTGTTTCAATTCCTCATAGGTAGTCTAGTGACCAAGCAGGTATTAGCAGAAGCAGCACGGCTATTCGAGGGAGCGTTTCAATTCCTCATAGGTAGTCTAGTGACCGGTAGCAATTTTAACGCATGTTCGTTTTACGATGTGTTTCAATTCCTCATAGGTAGTCTAGTGACGGCTGTTATGCGGGCTAATTGAAATGGGAACGCTGGAAGAAGTGTTTCAATTCCTCATAGGTAGTCTAGTGACATATATTTCCAAAAGGATAGTCATCATTGCTTGGTGGAAAATGGTTTCAATTCCTCATAGGTAGTCTAGTGACTTGTAAACCTCTGGACCTGCTGGACCTCGGGTCTAAATACTGTTTCAATTCCTCATAGGTAGTCTAGTGACGTGTAAATATGGACGGACCTGATGCAGACCCATCACAACAAAGTTTCAATTCCTCATAGGTAGTCTAGTGACATCCATACTTTATCAGCTCCCGTATCCCATCTGTGACAAGTTTCAATTCCTCATAGGTAGTCTAGTGACCCTTACCGCTTCTTGCGTAATGTAAGGGTAAGCATCAAGTTTCAATTCCTCATAGGTAGTCTAGTGACGAGAAATGTCCCTTATGCGGAGCAAAAATCAAGAAAGTTTCAATTCCTCATAGGTAGTCTAGTGACCCTCGGGCTTGTCTTTCAGCGTTTCGACTTACAGTACCTTGTTTCAATTCCTCATAGGTAGTCTAGTGACAAGTGTCATGACAAGATTGACGTATCCGGGCTTGCTTTCCTGTTTCAATTCCTCATAGGTAGTCTAGTGACAGTGTTTAGAAAATGAAGAAATAACAGATATACAAGTTTCAATTCCTCATAGGTAGTCTAGTGACCCCAAATGGATGGTATAGGGAAGTATGCATCCTAGAAGAGTTTCAATTCCTCATAGGTAGTCTAGTGACTTGATTATATCATTGCTTCCAGCAGCTCTTATTGCTAATGGGTTTCAATTCCTCATAGGTAGTCTAGTGACGATATTTTTTTTCAAATAGTCTATACTCTTGTGGAGGTTTCAATTCCTCATAGGTAGTCTAGTGACTTT
>JAKKUQ010000074.1 GCA_021890755.1 Thermosediminibacteraceae bacterium
AATCTTTCCTCAAAAGCTTCGCCTTTTCGCCCCTTATATTTACACAGGCTCTGTGGTGCTGGTAGAAGGCTGGGTGGACCTTAACGACGACGGCCGCCGGACTGTGGTGGTCGAGAAAATCCGGCCTTTTACAGGCTGCGGTCTCACCACCTCCCGGGAAGGCTAATACCCGTAAGCTCTCTTCATTCTCCCGCCTTGAAGTCCGCCCATCTTAACTTCACTTCCAGGTACCGGTGCGCTCGTCGTACTTCATATCTATACTTCCATCTTCATCCCTTCGCCTTTCGCCCGTTATTTTTTTAAAGGATTTGAACAGGTACCAGGTAAGTCCTCCCAGTGCGATAAGCGGCCACAACCCTATTATAACCGCGCTTGCAGCCATAAGAACGAGCAGAATTCCTGCGAGGTAAAGGGGACTTAGATTCACGCGGGTTTTGCCTTCCCATTTTTCCTTTCTGTTAAAGTTTCTGCCGGCCTCCATCAGGAGATATCCCAGTATCGAAAGCATCATCGCTCGGAGCAATTTTTTCATATCCAGCCCCCCTATAGGTCACATTGACACCGCCTGCTATTATTAAACCATAAGCCTGTTCAATATTACAAGAGTTATCATACCTGCAATTACCGTTAAAAACATATTCCTCGTCTTGTAAGCTAGGGGAAAAGTTAAGATAGATGTTACGAGTAGCGTGTTGGACGAGCTGAGATTTATTTTATTGTCCACCATTAATATGTTCGGCAAAAGCAGGGCCGAAAGTACCGATACGGGTATAAATTTTAGAAACTTAACTAAAACTTCCGGGATGTTTCTTTTAGATAAAATCATAACAGGAATAAGCCGCGGGAGGTACGTGACGAAGGCCATCCCCAAGAGGAGAAGTAAATAGTTTCTACTATCCATATTCATTTTTCCATGAGCACCCCTATCATTGCCGTGATAATCGAGGCTAAAATCACGTTCCAGTTTCCGGGTAGAATGTAAAGGAAAAATATGGAAAGTAACCCTGCAACCAGTGCGGCAAAAGCGGTTTTCCGGTCTTTTATCTGCATGCAAAGTAGCGCCATAAACATACCGGGCAGGGCAAAATCAAACCCTAGCGCTTTTGTATTTGGTATCAGAGCTCCAAAGGTAACACCGAGCACAGTGCTGATGACCCAACTCAAGTAGGAAGTGATATAAAGGCCAAGGAAATAAGTGTAGGCGAGATTCCCCTCCTTTGCATCGGTGATACTTACCGCAAAACTTTCATCGGTTATATAAAAAGAAATCAAAGGGATAATTTTCTGACTAATCTCCTTAAAATAAGGGCTCAAGGAGGCACTGAAGAGGATATGGCGCAGGTTTACCAAAAAAGTGGTGGCTATTATGGGCAGATAACCTGCTCCTGCTGATAACATACTCACAGCTATAAATTGAGCGGAACCCGCGTATACCAACAAGGACATCATGCCTGTTTGAAGGGGACTAAGACCGGCATCGGCGGCTAATACCCCCAACGCAAAGCCCACAGGCACATACCCCATCACTATGGGTGCCGCTCTTTTAATTCCAAAAATCAGTTCTCTTTTTTCCAAGTTAGTCATAAGTCCTCCGAAGCCTTAAGTTTTTGTATTTTAAAATAGCATTTTTAGTGCGTACAGTCAATAATTTTTATAAACTTACGAAGGCCTCGACCACTTCCAAGGATGCTAAGACCCTAGTCGATGGCCTTTCCTAAAACTAACAATTGACAGCGTTTACCAGGGTAATAACGCAAATTTTAAGGAAATTGATAGGTGCGAAATAAAATTAAGAGCTTTGAATAAGCAAAGCTCTTTTGAAAATCATCAAACGGGTATAAGCCTCGGAAGGTATGTTTTATATCTGGTAGCAAAGCTCCAAAGGCAGCATCTAAAATTCTAATTTCTTGGCAAAAACATTGCTGAATTTGGCCACCGCGCTGAGTTCTATATACTGTATCTTTCGAGAAAGCATAACCGCCCGCTCATACTCCTTTTCCGAAAGCAATGCCAGCTTCGCACCCGCCCCCGCCGCATTCCCGACGGGCTTTATTTTCCCCTCCAGTTCGGGAGGAATTAACCCAACCCTACAGGCACTTTCCGGCTTTAAATAATTTCCAAAGGCTCCCGCTAGAAAAACCTTCTTTATGTCCTCGACCTTCGCATCGAAAATTTCCAAAAGGATTTCGATTCCCGCTGCTATGGCTCCTTTTGCTAGCTGCAGTTCCCTTATATCCTTTTGGTTCACGTATACGGGTTGCCCAGTTCCTGTGTTTTCTTCCAATACGAATGCCATAAAGCCGTTTATCTCCTTGAGCCTTTCCCTATACATTTGTCCCAGTCCCGAAATTTTTTCTGGCTTTATGATCCGCCCCTTTTTGTCTATGATGCCGACCTTCAGGAGTTCTGCTACTGCGTCCAAAAGTCCTGAACCGCATATACCGACGGGTTTAACCCCGCCTATTACAGTATATTCGATGCCTCCGTCGATCTTCACGTGATCTATAGCGCCCGTAGCTCCCCTCATGCCGCAGGATATATGAGCCCCTTCGAAAGCAGGTCCTGCCGCAGTGGAGCAAGCAAAGAGCCTTTCTTTCGTCCCCAGTACCATTTCTCCATTAGTACCTATGTCTATCAGAAGTGTAAGTTCATCGCTTTCATCCATTTCGCAGGCCAAGGCTGCACTAACCGTGTCGGCCCCGACAAAACCCGCTATATTCGGAAGGACAAATACCTTGCCCGCCGGATTGATCTTTATCGACAGTTCTGCCGCATCCACCACAATTGGTTCGGTGACCACCGGCACGTATGGTGCCCGCGCCAGGTATTTAGGCTGGATCTTCAAAAATAGATGCTGCATCGTGGTATTTCCGACAACGGTGATGGCGTACACGTCCTCCCGATTATAACCCGCCTCATCCACGGCCCTTTCTATCATTTTGTTTATTTCTCCTACCACTTCTTTATACAATTTATCCAATCCCTCTTGAGATTCGGAGGCCAGATTAATACGCGAAATAACATCTGCACCGTAATTTGTCTGAGGATTAAGGGCCGACACCCTAGCAAGTTCTCTTCCTGTCTTCAAATTCAAAAGATAACCGGCTAAAGTGGTTGTGCCGATGTCGAAAGCCATACCAAGCAGTTTCTCACTAGTATCCCCTTTTTCCACGGCTAGAATTTCATCACCGGAAGTTGCAAGGGTAACTTTAAAATCGCTCTCCCTCAGCTTTTCCGGCAATTCCCGCAATATTTTAAGGTCCGGCTTTATTTCCAAGTTCCCGGCTAACCTTTTCCAGTCATCGCGATTATCCTTTAAGGAAGGCTGTGGTATTTTCAAATACACTTTTTTTACTAGAGGATCCAGCACCACCCGTCGTTCCAGGCCTTCTGCCAAAATCTCGTATTTTTGCTCCTTTTTAGGTAACTCAATAACTAAATCGCCGGCAACCTTTAATTGGCAGGCGAGCGTTTCTTCTTGGGAATTTTCTTTAATTACCTTTACTTTACATTTTTTGCACTTACCCATTCCGCCACATGGAAATTCAAATTTTATACCGTTTTCTGTAAAGACCTTTTTTAATGAGGCATTTTCTTCTGCCGGGACTTGGATATTATCTGGTAGTATGGTAACCGTGTATTTTTTCATAAAAAGGCACCACCTACAATGAAAAAGTCTTTTTAAAAAAAATTTATATTTCACCATATTTTTAAAAAGCACCGGTGGTCTAAAACCACCGGTGCAAAAAAAGCGCCTTTTACAGGTTCTTTATTAACACATAGATTAGCCGGTAACGCCCTCTGCCTCTGCTTTTCTCTGATTAATTTCGTTTTGCATCTCAATCAATTTTTCTCTTGTCAATTTATATCCAAACGCTAGTACTGCTGCAGAAACTAAGGCAAAAATACCCGGAATGAACACAAATACATTTATTACCGCTGTCTTTAATGCAAGTGTGGCTGTCGCAGGATCCGCTCCGGGAATGAAACCCGCGGCCGACAAAACAAAGGGAATTATCGTACCCCTTGATATAATCGCGGTTTTGAGAGACAAGTTCATTAAACCCATAACGAAGGGAGAAGCATCCTCACCAGTTTTCCACTGGGCATATATCGAAACATCCGAATACAAGCTGACCATCACGGATGTCAATATCCCGAGGAATATCCTGGCTATCAAGACAAACACAAAGAACATTAATATATTCATTCCTACGTATTTGGATATAATCAGAGCTAAAGCTAACCCAAACAAACCTATAATCGAAGTATTTCTAGTCGTAAGACTTTTCGAAAGATTACCGCTAATATGAGCTCCTATTAACTGCGCTATACCTCCGAGTAGCAAATAAGTCGGATAAAGGGCCATATTCTGCGCTACATAGGTAAAGTAATAGGCAGCCGCTGCCGTCATTATGAAGTTAACCATGTACCTGAGAAAATCTGATATTAGGAGCACTATAAGAGGAGGGTTTTGTACGAGACTGTTTATCATCGCCTTTATAGATACCGTTGAGCCCTTTGATGCACTCTGTCCCTGACCCGTAGGCTCATAACCTTCTGTTATTTTAAATACGGTCCAATAGCAGATCATCATGAGGAATGCCATTATCCCTGCAAGCAACGTATAACCCAAGATCTGATTGTTTGTAACTTTACCCAGGTATTCTGCCAAAGGAGGACCGGTATAAGAAAAGACCACTCCTGCCAGCGCTGTATAGGTAGCGCGTCTAGATGCAAGAAGAGCCCGTTCCTCGGGAGTATTTGCCAAAACCGGAATTAATGAAACATTCGCGACCCAAGGTATATTCCAAACTATATGACTTAGGATAAATCCGGCACATACTATAATTGCAGCTATTGTTTCATTAGGTCCAATCCTCGTATACTGGAACATATAAAGTAACACAACCAGCGGCGGGGCAATAAGCATCCAAGAACGGTTTCTTCCCCATTTCATTGGTTTGGTCGCGCTAATGATCGCCCCGTAAAATGGCGATAACACCGCATCAACAACACTAGTTACTGTACCAATAAGCGCAACCATTGGAAGTGAAAATTTGGCCACATTGGTTAGGAAAAATACGAACAGGTATAATTCAACGCTGGTCATCATCGAGAAACCAAAATCCCCTATGCCGTATAAAGTTTTTATTGCCCTGCTAAGCGGCTTTTTCATTTTTTCCCTCCTTTTTTATTTTAATAACTGGCCCCGGCTGGCATTGCCGGGACCGGTGTTTTATCCGTATTTTTCTACCGCTTCGATTAAAGCGGTAATATTTTCAACGGGGGTCTCTCTAGGAGCGGTGCCGATATTCGTACTGAGTATAAACCCACCACCCGGTTTTACTTGTTCCATTAGATTTTTTACATACTCTTTTATTTTCTCGGGAGTTCCCCCTACTATCAAACTCATCGGTATGCCGCCCATAACACATGTATGTCCTTGTAAAACCTTTTTAGCTTTTACTACATCGGTTTTCTCAAAATATGCGATACCCCAACCTTTCGGAAGTTCTAGTATCGTCTCTAAATGTGCGTCGTGGCGGCCTTCGAAAAAGACCTGCGCTTTCATGCCCTCTTCCACCAGTCTCAAGATGACCGCCTTTAATGTAGGCCAGTAAAATTCATTGTAGAGCTTAGGCGACAGGTACTCGTTCAGGTGAAGAGGAATAAAAACCCACTTAAAGCCCCTCTTTTTGTATGATAGGGCATAGTTGACGATAGGTTCTACCAGGGCTTCAGTTGCTTTTTTGACTTTGTCGGGGTATCTTCTGAGGTCCAAAAGCACATTTTCGATTCCTCTTAGAAAATCCCCGATAATATCCAGCGGTGCATAGGCTCCTCCCATAGGTATTGACGGATACCCCAACTGGGCTGCGATAGCCCCAAGCTGGCGGCCGGCATCGCCGTACCTGGTGAACTCTCTACCCAGCCTCACCATGGTAGCCATGGTCTGCCGCGGGGTCTCTAAATTGCGGCATGCTCTAGGCAAAACGGTTTCCGCGACGAATTTTACCGGATCTTCTATCAATTTGTCGTATTCGTCGGCTTCCATGAAAGTCCCGCCGATAAATTGCGGCGATGCGTCTTCCGATATCTCCCTTCCCGGATACCGATAATACTTGTCACCCAATACATCATGCATTGGTCCGGTTATAAACGTGGTGTTTGGCGCTATATCGGGATAATCCGAAAATGCCACGCTAAATACGCGACCATCTAAGCCTGTTATTCCCGATCCCGACCAGTCGAAAGGAAAGTCACTCAGATATTTTTCGATCGCCTTTAAGGCTTTTTCGTAATCATAGCAAAACTCGTGCTGGGTTATACCATAATAAGCCGGTATTATATCTCCGCCAAACCCCCTAAGGGGTACCCTGTCAGGCTCCTCTAGGTTTATCGCCGCCATGATGCGGGCATACCGCTGTTCGGCAAGTTCCTTAGCATTGCATACCATACCAATCACGCCTCCATCCCCAAAAGTTG
>JAKKUQ010000023.1 GCA_021890755.1 Thermosediminibacteraceae bacterium
TCCAGCGGTGGGACTTGCGCAGCTTGCGGTGGAAAAGGCCGAGCTAAAAAAGGAGGAGCTGAAATATCAAGAAAGGAAGGCTGAAAAGAAGGCGGAAGCAGCAAAAAGTCAAAATGAAGGGGGACTTCCTCAAGTTCCTCCCATGTTTTCCATTCCCGTCCCGGGGCCAGGTGATTTTGAATACGAATACCAAATGGAACTAGGGAAAAAGGCGGCCGATATGGAGCTAAAGTTATCACAGCTTGGCGTCGAAGCGGCCAAAAGGAACATACGCTTTGGGGTGGAGGCGGCGTATTACGCGGCCCTGGCTGCCCGCGACAGACTCCAGATCGCATCTGACAGCCTGAAAAGGGCCAAGGAAATGGAAAGGATAGCAAAGGCCCTGTACGAAAACGGGTCGGCGGCAAAAAAGGACCTTCTGGATGCTAGGGTAAAAGTGGCTTCGGCGGAAGCGGAACTGAAGAAAGCAGAAGCGGAAAAGGAAAAAGCGTACATAGACCTGAAAAAGCTTTTAAAGCTGGATATGGCAAGGGAAATTGAGCTTTCAGAGGCTTCCGAATTCAAACTGGCGGATAAAAAGGTAAGCCTTGAAGAGCTCCTCGAACAGGCTCGCAAAAACAGGATGGACCTCGTCCAGGCTCGTGAGCAGCTGGAGCTTGCAAGACTTGATTTTGATATGACGAAAAAAGTTTATCCTTCGAATACTTTCATATATAAAGAAAAGGAGTATGCGCTGAAAGAGGCGGAGCTAAATTACGAAGAGGCTCAGAGCCGCGTTGAGCAGGAGGTTCGGAAGGCTTACCTTGATTATGTAGCGGCACAGTCAAGCCTCCCCCTGCTGGACAGCTCCTTAGAGATGGCGGAAGAAAGCTACAGGCTTGCAAAACTGAGCTACGAGGCAGGACTTATAAGAAGCGTGGACCTGATGCAGGCGGAGGAAGCGTTAAAACAGGCAAAACTTCAGAAGGCCCAGGCTGTACACGCATACAACCTTGCGGTGTTGAATCTTGATAATGTGGTTTACATGAGCGTTAGCCGGTAGGGCTGAAAGAGGGGTGAAGAAGAAAATGATCAAGGGAGGCACTGATACGTGCCGCAAAAAAGAACGCTACGAATCAATAATAATGGCCGCTGGAGAGCTATTTACAAAAAAGGGCTTTCACGGAGCAAAGGTGGAGGAAATAGCTGAAAGGGCCGGTGTGGGTAAGGGAACGGTGTACGAATATTTTAAGAGCAAAAAGGAGCTTTTTTACGAGGTCATAAAATATTTTACTTTAAAGTTTCTCGAAGACTTTAAATCTGCCGCGAAAAAAGGAAAAGGGTACCGGCAAAGGCTTGAGAATGCTTTGGGCTTGCTTGTAAGTTACCTTTATGAATCATCGAATTTTTTCAAGCTTCTTATAAAAGATCACTGGGAGATAGATGAAAAGCTTTACGAATGGATCGTAAATATAAGGAAGGCTACTGCGAATATAGTTGAGGACATCATAAAAGATGGCATAAGCTCGGGCGAACTAAAAGCCGAAAAACCGGTAATTCCTGCCCTAATACTTCTGGAGTCCTGCCGCCTGGTGCTTTTCAGGGATCTTTTCGATGAAAATGAGTATAGCCCGGAAGGTATAAAATCTGCTGTGATAGAAACAGTGCTGAACGGTATTGCGGTAAAGCCAGAATGATAAAAAAAAGCGGAGCATGCGCTAGAGAAAAAGCATATATAAAATACAAGGAGATGATAAAAATGGCGCAGCTCTGGCTTTCCGGAATAATCTCGTATCTTGTCGGCAGTTTTTTTGTTTTAAAGGATCATCCGATGGGTTTTATCATCGATTTTACAAAAGGCTACCTTGGAATGAAACTGGCAGGCATTTACATGGATTCGGGCCTTTCGTATCTTTTGGCATCAAGCGGGTTGCTTTTTGGCCACGCAAAGCCGCTTTTTTACAGGTTCGAAGGTGATACTTCCGAAGCTTTAGCGCTGGGCATAATCACCTTTATGTCACCGTATTTTGGGCTTATCTTGCTTTTATTGCTTTTGATTTTGAAGTTTTTATTTAACGACTACGACAGTGCGGTTTTTGCTTCTTCAGTTTTAATTCCACTTCTTTCTTTTAAGTTTTTTAAAAGCGATTCGTTCATAATAATATCGCTTTTGATGTTTGGAATCCTTGCTGTGCAGTTTTGGCCGCCGGCTCTGGAAAAAAGGATAAAACCTGTAATTTTAACCAGGGTAGCGTTTGCTTCGCTTTTGGTCTTTATAATTCTGCTTTTCTTTTTCAATAAATACGTCTACAAGGGCTTTGGCGCGCAAAGAGATATAATTCGACGCGGACCAGAGCATTTCAAGTACGTAGCCATTACATTTGACGATGGTCCGGATCCGGTATATACTGATGAAATACTGGACATATTAGAAGAAAAGAATGTTCACGCAACTTTTTTCCTCATAGGAAAGAATGTTGAACAGTATCCTGACATTGCAAGGAGAATAGTGAATGAAGGACATTCCATAGGTAATCACACCTATTCCCACCGAAGCCTCATACCGCTTTCTGCAGCGGCGACGCGGGAGGAAATAAAAAAAGCTGAAGAAGCCATAAGAAAAGCCACCGGTGTCAGGACAACGCTTTTTCGGCCACCAAGGGGAGTTTATTCGTCCTATGCTAGAAGATTTTTGAAAGATGAGCGGTATACTATAGTGCTCTGGGATGTATCCGCCATGGATTGGGCAGAGCTGCCGCCTGAAAGTATAGTTTCAAATGTGGTAAACCACGTAAAGCCAGGCTCGATAATCCTGTTTCACGACAGCGGAGACCTGGTGGGTTTCAAAGGCGGCGACAGGACGAATACCGTTAGGGCACTTCCGGTTGTAATCGATGAGTTGAAGGCCCGCGGTTACGAATTCGTAACTGTGGACCATATGATATTCCTCGCGGAGTTAATGAAGACGGAACAAAACGTGGAAAATCATAACGATAATTGAATTAAGATTTTAGCGAAGGGAGATCATATGCTTGGTAAAAAAAATTCGGGATTTGCCCTTGTCAGCACTTTTTTTGTGATCTCACTACTCTTTTTAGTGGGTATTATAGTTCTTGACATGATGACGGCTGAGCTAAAAAAGACAGCGTATTTTAGGGACAGTGCGGTCTCATATTACCTTGCGGAAGCGGGAATTCAAAAAAGCCTTGCAGCACTGAAAAAAGACCCGAACTACAGCCCCGGTGGAGGTGAAAACCTGGGAGATGGGGTGTTTGAAGTTTTTGTTGAAAAAATAAGCCCGCATAAGCTGAAGGTAACCTCCCAGGGTAGGGCCGGCCGGGCAAGAGATACAATTTCGGTGGTGGTTGAGATTTTTGGAGGAGAAAAAGGGACTGAGATAAAAGTAATTTCGTGGGAAAGACAAGGCAAAGAAGAAATTTAAAATTTATATATTGTTTTCTTCTTTGGCTGGCTCTTTAATGAAAAACGAAATAAGGAAGGCTGCAAAGAATAAAAATGCGCTGGTAAAAAACGAAAAGGCAAGTCCAAAACGGTTGCTCATGTAACCACCCACGGTTGACCCAAAGACAAGGCCGATGGCAATTATGCCATTATAGACTCCGAAGGAACTTCCGTGGCTTGCGCTGTTGCCGGCCTTGGCAATAAGTACATTGCTCGCGATAGTCATGGCTGCGTTGAAAAACCCAAAGATAAACCTCAGGACCAATAAAGAGAGCACCGAACTTGCAAAACCCTGCAGCGCTGTCAAAAGGGAGCTACCAATGAGCGAAAGACGGTAAAGGGATGAGATGGGTATGCTCGTACTCCTCCCTATGAAGGGTGAAGCTATCGCGGTTGAAATTCCTATGACTGAGAACACAAGGCCGGTGTAAAACTCTGCGTTCTCCGGAGCCAAATTCCTCATTACGAGGTTCAGCGTGGGAAGTATGGCCATTAGAGCGGCCTGTGTCAAAAAGCCAGTCATAAAAATCAGCGAAAGCTGCCGGTTCTTAAAAGTTTCCGCGATACTGTTTTTGATCGAGCCGGATCCTTTTTTCGAGCAGGGCGGTTCCTTTATCCTTGCGGCGTAAGGAAGTCCCCCGGCTACGATAAGCAGGAATGCAGTAAAAATTAGACTACCTCTTATACCAAAAATCTTTGCTGAAAGTCCCCCGATCAAAGGTCCTGTAATAGCACCTATGGCCGAAGCTGCGTTGACAAGACCTAAGTTCTGGCTGAGTCTTTCCGGGCTGCTAGAAGAAGCGACAAGAGTTATCGCTGCCGGTATGTAGCCCGAAAGAACACCGTTCAACGCTCGAAGCAAAAGGAGCTGTATGTGGTTTTTAGATAAAGCCATTAATAAATACACTACCCCCATACCGAGGCCAGCCCGGGCCATCATCGGCTTTTTGCCATAACGGTCCGAGATGGCTCCCCATATGGGGGCCATGATTCCATTGGTTATAGCGTGAACAGCAAATATGAGGCTTGACCATAAGGGCACGTTTGATTCAAGGCCCATTTCAATGAGGAGCGATGGAAGAAATGGAGTGATTGAGGAAAAGGCTATTTGTGCGATAAAAACTCCAGCTGAAATTAAAAAAAGATTGCGGTCATTGAGCGAAAAATGGAATAAATTCATTGTTAAACTCCTCCCACGTATATTATACCATATATTGCATCGGCTTGTGGTTGACAATAAGTTTTCAATGTGCTATACTTTGTATTGCCATTAGGTAGGCGGAGGGGTGTCCGAGTGGTTTAAGGAGCTGGTCTTGAAAACCAGTGCCCCAAAAGGGCCGGGGGTTCGAATCCCTCCCCCTCTGCCAGAAAACAGGGGAGAGATGGCCGAGAAGGTCGAAGGCGGTCGCCTGCTAAGCGACTATACGGACCTAAAATCCGTATCGCGGGTTCGAATCCCGCTCTCTCCGCCATGCGTGCGCCTGTAGCTCAACTGGATAGAGCGTCTGACTACGGATCAGAAGGTTGTGGGTTCGACTCCTGCCAGGCGCACCATATATTTTTTCTATTAGCGCCCGTAGCTCAGGAGGAAAGAGCAGCGGTTTCCTAAACCGCGTGCCGGGGGTTCGAGTCCTCCCGGGCGCACCATGCTTTTTAAAAGGGATTAATAATGCAGGAAATAAACTACGAATATTTCATGCGCGAAGCTTTAAAGGAAGCACAAAAGGCTTTCGAAAAAGATGAGGTTCCCATTGGAGCAGTAATCGCTAAAGATAGCCGCATAATCGCACGAGCCCATAACCTGAGGGAACTTGCTCAGGATGCCACTGCCCATGCAGAGGTGCTGGCGATAAGGGCGGCATGCGAAGTGCTGGGCTCGTGGAGGCTCACGGGATGCAGCCTTTACGTGACACTGGAGCCATGTCCCATGTGCGCTGGAGCCATTATTCTGGCAAGGCTCGATAGAGTAGTGTTCGGCGCATGGGATCCGAAAGCAGGGGCTGCAGGCAGCGTGGTGGATCTTTTCGGTATAGAAAAGTTCAACCACCATCCGGAAGTGATATCTGGAGTACTTGCCGAAGAATGTGGCACTTTACTGAAGGAGTTTTTCAGGCAAAAAAGAATATAATCTGGTGGAGAGATGGCCGAGTGGTCGAAGGCGCTCGCCTCGAAAGCGAGTAGGCGGTAACCCCGCCTCGTGAGTTCGAATCTCACTCTCTCCGCCATAATTACGAAAACAAAATATAATATTTTTAAGTAAAAATGCGGAGAGATGGCTGAGTGGTCGAAGGCGCTCGACTGGAAATCGAGTAGACGGGGAAAATCCCCGTCTCGCGGGTTCGAATCCCGCTCTCTCCGCCATTTTATTTTTTGTCCACATGACCACATTCCTAAAAATTATAGGAATTAGGAATGTGGTCTTTTTGTTTTATGTGTTTTCTAAAGTGTATTATTAGCGTATCTGTGGTATTATTTTCTTTGGGGGGAATGCAATGAAAAGAATTAATAGAGTTTACAATTGTTTAAAAGAATTATGTCATAAGCAGCTTGTTGAAAGAGGGGAAGTTGTAGGGGTTTCGACTATAGAAATTGCCCGGGCGCTTAATTTACAGAGGACCAATGTTTCCAGCGATTTGAATGTGCTTTATAGGGAGGGGAAGGTTGAAAAAATCGAGGGAAAACCGGTTTTATATAAAGTTAAAAGCATTGATATAGTCACCGGTGAAAGTGAAGCCGTAGAAAGGGATGTATTTGACAGCATAATTGGGGCTAACTTGAGTCTAAAAAATGCCGTGCAGCAGGCAAAGGCTGCAATAATTTATCCTCCTTCTGGTCTTCATACGCTCTTGCTTGGGGAGACGGGAACCGGAAAGTCCATGTTTGCGGAAGTTATGTACAATTTTGCAAAAGACATAGGGAAGCTGAAAAATAATGCTCCTTTCGTGGTTTTTAACTGTGCGGATTATGCGAATAACCCGCAGCTTTTGATGTCACAGCTTTTCGGAGTAAAAAAAGGCGCGTATACCGGTGCCGATAGGGATAGAACGGGTCTTGTTGAAAAAGCGGATGGCGGCATTCTTTTTCTCGATGAGGTCCATAGACTTCCTCCGGAAGGGCAGGAGATGCTTTTTTATTTGATAGACAAAGGGCTTTACAGGCGGCTCGGGGAGTGCGAAACTGAGCATAAGGCGAATGTTTTGATAATATGCGCTACGACGGAGAGCATTGAATCAGCTTTACTTAAAACTTTCATAAGGCGCATTCCCATGATAATTAAACTGCCGGCTCTTTCAGAAAGAACATACGAAGAAAGATTCGAGCTTATCAAGTCTTTCTTTAAAGAAGAGGCGGCCATCATTAAGACTGATATTACCATAACTTCGAATGCTCTAAAAGCGCTGATGGTTTATGACTGCCCCGGCAACATAGGACAACTGAAAAGCGATATAAAACTTTCCATCGCAAAGGCTTATCTTGGATACATGATGAAAAGGGACGACAGAGTCTGCGTGCATACCGAAGATTTACCCGAATATGTGAGAAAGGGGCTTTTAAAGTACAAAGAGGTAAAAGATGAAGTTGATAGATTTATCACGGGAGATATAATAAAATTTTCAGCCGGCGTTGCATCTCCTATCGTTCAGCAAAATAAACAAATATTCAATTTTTATGAGGCGCTGGAAGAAAAAAGGAAAGCTTTGGAACAGAAAGGTCTTAGCGAAAGCGATATAAAACTCATCATGAGCATCGATATAGAGACGTATTTAAAAAAATATATGTTAAATCTTGATAAAAATAATTTGGAAGAATTATATAAAGTCGTGGATAAAAGGATCGTTGGGATAGTGAATGATTTTTTGAATTATGCCAGCGAAAAATTAGGAAGGTCTTTCGGGGAAAAAACTCTATACGGCCTTTCCATGCATGTGGCAAGCTCTATTGAGAGAATATTAAGCGGCAAGGACATAGTAAATCACTAGCTGGAAAATATAAAAACCATGTATGGAAAGGAATTTGAAGTGGCAAATGTTTTAAGAGAGCGCATACAGAGTGAATTCAAGATAAAAGTTCCCGACGATGAAGTGGGCTTTATTACAATGTTTTTGTGCCTTGAGGAAGACACAAAACAAAAAGACGAAAGGGTAGGTATTGTTGTTGCAATGCACGGAGAAGCCGCAGCAACTTCTATTGCGGATGTTTGCAACAGGCTTTTAGGGGAAAATTTTGTAATCGGCTATAATATGCCCCTTGATCAGAAACCCGAAGTAGCACTCAGCAACTTGACTAATATAGTGAGAAGAGCCCACAGAGGAAAGGGAGTCATGCTTCTTGTGGACATGGGTTCGCTGGCATTATTCGGGGACATGATATACGAGAGCACCGGAATACAAGTTAAGACGGTTGAGATGGTATCTACCCCTATGGTGCTGGAGGCCGCAAGAAAAGCTTTGCTGAACGCTTCATTAGAAGAAGTATATGATTCAGTTGTAAATTTGAGCCCTTACGTAGGTAGAATTTATAGGGATAGCATGAAATTTGGGAGCCCTCTTAAGAAAAACGTTATTATAACCGCTTGCATCACCGGCGAAGGTACGGCGGTCAAGTTGAAATCTATACTAGAGAAAAATCTTGATCTAAAAGGAAAGGATATAGACATAATACCGCTAGAAATCGTAAACAGTAAGGAATTTAAAAGAAAACTTGCCAGTATTAAGGAAGAAAAAAATATTTTAGCCGTTATTAGTGCTATAGATCCGGAGGATGATTCGGTATTGTATATTTCTACCTCCGAGGTGCTCGAAAAAAGTAAACTGCACTTATTAAAGGAGAAAATCGAATCTATTTCACAAGACAATATAATTGACAATATGGAAGAGGTTATAAGGGAAAATGTAAATATAGATTCTAAAAAGTTTTTATCTATTTTCAAAAAATTCTATTTTGCATTAAAAGAGGAAGGAGTAAGTTTAAATCAGGATATTACGATAAGCTTGATTCTTCATCTTGCTTGTTTAATAGAACGAATATTGCAAGGTAAACCATTAATACACTTAAAAAATACACAAGAATACATTAAAGGTTATCCAAAGGAGTTTGATATTATAAAAAGATGTATAAAAGTTATCGAAGAAGGATATGGGACAAGAATTTCAGACGCACAGTTGGTACCTATAATGCAGATGATATATTCTCTTTGATACACATTATGTGTATCATTTTTTTTTATTATTAATACACATTAAATCAGTTATTAGATAATTCTAGGGCTTAATTTTTATGTCGAATTTTTGGTACAGTATTTGCGTAAATAAAGTATTGAAAAAATTTTCTGGTTATAAGGAGGTGAAAGATAACTAAGTAAAGGGATTAAAAACTGTATACGTTAACAACTTCAAAAAGGTGGGTGATAAGGGTGAAAGTATTATTGGTATGCAATGCTGGTATGAGCACTAGCCTTCTTGTGGAAAAAATGAAGAAGGCCGTTAAACCGGAACATGGGGAAGTAGTAATAGAGGCAGTTCCCGTTGAACAATTTGAGGAGGAAGTTGTAAAGGGCTATGACGTAGTACTATTAGGCCCTCAAATAAGATATAAAAAACCCGATTTTCAAAAAATTACCGATGAATTGGGCATTCCGTTGGAAGTGATAAGTCTTGCGGACTACGGCATGGTAAGGGGAGATAAGGTTTTAGAATTGGCCGTAAAGCTTTATAAGGAGAAAAAAGGAGGGCAATAATAATGAGCTTCTTTGAGAGATTGAATTCGGCGTTAGAAAGGTATTTACTTCCGCTCGCAGCAGTAATTTCAAATCAAAGACATCTAAAAGCTATGAGGGATGGACTCATTTACGCGATTCCCTTTACGATTTTGGGAGGACTCTCGCTTATCTTGGCATTTCCGCCAATAGGTGAGGATGTAGAAGCTACGAACATATTCTTAAAATTTATGGTGGCATGGAGAGATTGGGCATCAGCAAACCAGTCGGCAATTCTACTTCCTTTCAATTTAACAATGGGTTTCATGGCTTTGTTTGTAGCGATAGGAGTGGCATATAACCTTGCGAGGCATTACAAGATGGATGCTTTGTCAGCTTAAACTATATCGGCTGCGGTCTTCCTAATAGTTGCCGCTCCATTACAGGACGGTAAGCTTGCCGTTGATTATATGGATGCTAAGGGCGTATTTACAGCGATAGTTATAGGTCTTTTAACCGTAGAAGTAACGAGATTTCTGAAAACTAGAAATATTACTATTAGAATGCCTGAGGGAGTACCACCTGCAGTTTCTTCATCTTTTGATGCATTAATACCACTTGGGGTTAACGTGATATTGTTTTACTTTATAAGCTTGATTATACAGAAGATTTCCGGAATGATAATACCTCAAGCGATTTTGAAAACTTTAGCACCCGCGGTAAAAGCAGTGGACTCGCTACCGGTAATTTTCTTAGTCTCCACTTTGGCGCAGCTATTCTGGTTTGTTGGAATACATGGAGCCGCATTGGTAGGTGCGGTGGTAGATCCTTTCAAATACGCCAATGTTGCCGCAAATGCAGAGGCTTATATGGCAGGACGACCGCTACCTTATATCTTTACGGATACTTTTTGGGCTTATTATATAGTTCTGGGCGGTTCCGGTGCTACGCTGGGGTTGACATTATTATACCTGCGCAGTAAGTCCAAACAGTTAAATGGTATCGGCAAAATTGCTTTGTTACCTGCTATATTTAATATAAACGAGCCCATAATATTCGGCACACCTATGGTTTTAAATCCCATTATGTTCTTGCCGTTTGTATTTGTTCAAGGTATAAATGGTATCATAGCTTACTTATTGACCAAGTGGGGCTTTGTAAGAGCCTCCTTTGCCGCGGTGCCGTGGACTACACCAGCTCCTATAGGAATTTTTCTGGCTACGCTGGATTGGAAGGCGGTTGTGCTGGTATTCATCTTGCTCGCATTAGATATCGTCTTGTATTTCCCGTTCTTTAAGATATACGAGAACCAATTGGTGAAAGAGGAAAGCGAAAGCAAGGAAGCAGATTTAGTGGCGCATGTAGGTTAAAGGAGGATATATAATGATTCAAAAAAATAAAAAATCCTTTCCAGAAGGCTTTTTGTGGGGAGCCTCCACTTCGGCATATCAGGTGGAAGGAGCATGGAATGAAGACGGAAAAGGCCCCTCGGTTATTGATATGAAAAAACATCCCGAAGGGACAACGGATTTCAAAGTAGCCAGCGATCATTACCATCGTTATAAAGAAGATATTGCGCTGTTTGCCGAAATGGGATTAAAAGCCTACCGTTTTTCCATCGCCTGGACGCGAATTTACCCCGAAGGAACTGGAAAAATAAACCAAAAAGGCATCGAGTTTTACGATAACCTGATAAATGAATTGCTGTCATACAATATTGAACCCATTGTTACTATATATCATTTCGATTTGCCTTATGCGTTGCAGCAAAAGGGTGGCTGGTCAAATAGAGAGACCATAGATGCTTATGAAAATTACGCCAAGACGTTGTTTGAATTCTTTGGAGATAGGGTAAAGTACTGGCTGACCATTAATGAACAGAACATGATGATTCTACACGGGTCGGTTATTGGCACTACGGATCCCAATATAAAAAATTCCAAAAAAGAGCTGTACCAGCAAAACCATCACATGTTTTTAGCTCAAGCAAAAGCTATAAAATTATGTCACGAAATATGTCCGGGAGCAAAAATCGGACCGGCTCCAAATATTTCTTACGTTTATCCTGCTTCTTGTAAACCGGAGGATGTGTGTGCTGCACAGACTTATTCATCAATAAGAAACTGGTTGTATTTGGATTTACCAGTGTTTGGACGTTATAATAGTGTTGCATGGAGCTATTTGGAAAAAGAAGGATGCACGCCGGATATTAAAGAGGGCGATATGGAAATCATAAAAGCTGCAAAACCGGATTTTATAGCCTTTAACTATTATTCAACGGAGACGGTGTCCGGAGATAGCGGTGGCAGAGTTTCGAATCCGCATTTGAAGAAAACACAGTTTGGTTGGGAAATTGACCCGTTAGGTTTTCGAATTACGATGAGGGAATTGCACGATAGATATAATTTGCCGTTATTGGTAACGGAAAACGGTTTAGGAGCTTACGATACATTAGAGGAAGGCGATATTGTAAATGATGACTATCGGATAGAATTCTTGCGCAATCATATTGAACAGGCAAAATTGGCGATAGCAGAAGGAGTAAACCTGATAGGATATTGTCCCTGGTCCGCTATTGACCTTGTGAGCACCCATGAGGGTATTAGCAAGCGATATGGTTTTATATACGTCAACAGGGATGAATTTGATTTGAAGGATTTAAGAAGGATTAAGAAGAAAAGCTTTTATTGGTATAAAAATGTTATAGCTACAAACGGAGAAGAATTGTAACTCTTGGCTGTGTCAAGCCTGCGGCCCGATCTCTAGTTCGGGCCGCAAGGAGCTTTATACAAAGCTAAAGCACCAGATTTAGCAATTGATGGTGCTCTAAAACAAGTAAAATATGGGAGGATGAAAAATGAATCCTGAACAGATCATTTTTACACTGATATCTCATGCGGGTAATGCGCGAAGTTATTGTTTTGATTCTTTAAAGCATGCTAGAAGCGGAAATTTTAAAGAGGCTAAAAAGTGCCTTAGAAAAGCTGGGGAAGAAATTCTTGAAGCACACCACGTCCAGACGGAAATGATCCAAAAGGAAGTGCAGGGAGAAAAGCAAGAACTCTCGCTCCTTTTGGTCCATGCGCAAGACCATCTTATGAATGCGATGCTTGCGAAGGATTTGGTCGAGGAAATGATCAGCCTTTATGAAATAGTTTTGGACAAAAGGAGTTAAGTGATGATGACTGGATTAAAGGTTGCCGTCATCGGGGGCGGGTCCAGTTACACGCCCGAACTAATAGAAGGATTTATCAAAAAAGCCATGGAGATTCCCATAAGCGAAATTTATCTTGTCGACGTAGAACAGGGCAGGGAAAAGCTCGAGATAGTAGGGAACCTCGCGCGGCGCATGGTCGAGAAAGCGGGTCTCGATATTAAGATAAACCTCACCCTTGAAAGAAAAGAAGCCATAGATGGCGCCGATTTTGTAATAACTCAGTTTAGAGTTGGAGGAATAGACGCCCGCATTAGAGACGAAAAAATCCCCCTGAAATACAACGTCATCGGCCAGGAGACTACAGGTCCCGGAGGTTTCGCCAAAGCTTTAAGGACTATTCCTGTCATACTTGAAATATGCAAGGACATAGAAGAACTTTCCCCCGATGCCTGGCTTATAAACTTCACTAACCCCTCGGGCATAATCACGGAGACGGTATTAAAACACACAAAAGTAAAAGTTGTAGGCCTTTGCAATGTGCCCGTAAATATGATACACCATGTGGCTAAAGCCTGCAGAGTGGAAATGGAAAGAATTTATATTCAATTTGCGGGGCTGAACCACCTGGTATGGGGATTACGGGTGTACCTGGATGGAGAAGACATAACGAAAAAATTGATAGAGCAGCTTTCATCTGAAAGTATGACCATAAAAAACATCCCGGGTTTCGAATGGGATAAAGATTTCATAAAATCCCTAGGTATGCTTCCATGCCCCTATCATCGGTATTATTACATGATGGATAAAATGCTTGAGGAAGAAAAAAGGCAGGCCGCAAACGAAGGCACCCGTGGGGAGGTAGTCAAAAAAGTAGAACAGGAACTCTTTGAACTTTACAGGAATCCCGAACTTGCCGAAAAGCCACCGCAGCTTGAGAAAAGAGGAGGAGCCCTCTATTCCTACGCTGCGTGTAACCTGATAAGCTCCATAGTGAACAACAAGAAGGATATCCAGGTGGTAGACGTAAAAAACGACGGTGCAATACTGGATCTACCCGAAAATGTTGTAATCGAAACGAATTGCGTGATAGATAAAAACGGCGCCCATCCGTTGAGCGTGGGACGGGTGCCGGCTAGAATAAGAGGGCTCATGCAGGTGGTAAAGGCCTATGAAGAGCTAACCATCGAAGCTGGGGTTTACGGAGATTATAATGCAGCCCTTCAGGCTTTGACCATCCATCCGCTCGTTCCCTCAGCAGAGGTTGCAAAAAAGATATTGGATGATATCCTTAACGAAAATAAAGAATACCTACCGCAATTTTTTAAATCTTGACAGAAAATCAGAGATATCGTATATTGATACAGACGGCAGATGGCAATGGTCCATCCGCCCTTCTTTTTTTAAAGAAAAATGAGAAAAGGGAAAGGGAAGAACAAATGCAAAACGGGATCCCTTACAAGCTTATAGCTTTAGATGTGGACGGTACTCTTTTAACGAGCCGATATGCTATTACTCCAAGGACGCACCTTGCACTGAAAACAGCGATGGAAAGGGGAATAAAGGTCACGCTGGCTACAGGACGCTTTTACTGGAGTGCATACAGGATAGCAAGATATTTGCCCGTGAATGCTCCGATAGTTTGCTGCGATGGAGCCCTGGTTCGTGACGTTTTTACAGGAGAAGTCCTTCACTATAATTCCATTTCTGTCGAGCTTGCCCGCGAGATTTTGGATCTTGCTCGTTTTTTCCAAGACCTTTACGTACAGATTTTTTTAGAAGACCGACAGATTTGTGCTGGGCGAAACTATAGAGTGACATGGATGAAAGAATTATTTAAGGCTTTGCTCTTTAGGCGTTTTTGTTTTTCGGGCTACATAAACTTTATGAGAGATCTTGTGATGATGCCAGTGGAAAATGCGGGAAATATAAAAAAAGCAAAGGAAATTCTGAAAACGCCTCCTGCCAAAATTGAACTGTATGGAAAACCTGAAACGCTTTTAGCTATTCAGGATAAGGCGAAAGGGATTTTTGGCCAAAGCGTTTCGATGAGAATGAACTCGGAGAACGAATTAGATATTCTGGCGGCAGGAGTTTCAAAGAGCACAGGAGTCTCTTTTCTAGCGCGGTATTTTAATATAAAGCGGGAAGAAATATTAGCTTTCGGAGACAATTTAAATGATATTGAGATGCTAGAGTATGCAGGGCTTGGAATAGCGATGGGCAATGCCCCTTGCGAAGTAAAACAAAAAGCCGATCTGGTTACAGAAAGCAACGATGAAGAAGGCATAGCAGCATTTTTGGAAAAGCTTTTTGAACTTGACAGTGGAGAGCAGATGGGGAAAATCCTTTGTTGCGGGTTGAAATCCCGCATTCCCTCCAAACGGATATAATCATATTAATATAACCCAATCCAATGCACCAAGGAATGAGTTTCAAGATCAATGAAAAAACCTTGAAGAATTATCCCTTCATAAAGCAAAAAGCGAAAAAGGAGGCTTAGCATGAAACCTAAAGTGGCGTTCATCTGCGTTCACAATTCTTGCAGGTCACAGATGGCAGAGGCGATAGCAAAATTAATTGCATCAGACGTTTTTGATGCCTATTCTGCTGGGACGGAAATAAAATCAGAGATTAATCAGGATGCAGTCAAAACGATTAAGGAGCTTTACGGTATTGATATGAGCAAAACTCAATACCCGAAATTGATTAGCGAGATACCTGAAGTTGATATTGTTATAAAAATGGGGTGTAATGTAAACTGTCCATTCCTGCCGGCAAAGTATGAAGAGGATTGGGGATTGGAAGACCCGACAGGCAAAGGGGAGGAAGAGTTTAAAAAAACAGCACTGATAATAGAACAAAAAGTGAGAGATTTAGCAAAAAGGATTAAAAATGGTGAAATTGCAATGTGAATGAAGTGGTAAAGGTGATGGGAAGGGTTCAGTCAGTGGAAGAGATTAAAAAGTACTTGCAGGGATGATGCCAATATTTACCCTAGGCCAACTTGGAGACTGTTGTGCCTTGCTATTTTTTAATAAAGGTAGTATAATAACTTTGAGAGTCATGTAAGTATTAGATAACCTGTAGGAAAATTTGGCCGTGCTAGACGGGGAGGTAGCGGTGCCCTGTACCCACAAGCCGCTGTAGTGGGGTCGAACTCCCTCCCGAGGTTTATTCCCTGTGGGGTCCGGCCGTGATAAGTGGTGAAGAGGACCGGGTCCCGCGCAATGGAAACTTCCGAACCCCGCCAGGTCCGGAAGGAAGCAACGGTAAGGAAGCCCTTCCATGTGCCGCGGGGTAGCCTGGTCGGAGCTAACTATCACGGTAACGCCCGGAGGGAAAAATCGACGGAGGGTGCACGGCCAAAATTTCAAGCCGCCGGATAGCTTCGGCGGCTTTTAAAATATTTGTAAAATCGCGAGGGAGATCCTATGGCGTACGTGGCCTTATACAGGAAGTACAGGCCCAAGGATTTCGATGAGATCGTGGGCCAGGAAGCCATAGTCAGGACTTTAAAAAACCAGTTGAGATCTGGGAAAATTGGCCATGCCTATCTTTTTTGCGGTATGAGGGGAACTGGTAAGACAAGCACTGCGAGGGTTTTGGCAAAAGCTTTAAATTGCGAGCAAGGCCCTACCGACACCCCCTGCAACCGGTGCAAGAATTGCGTTGCTATCAATGAAGGCGGTATGATGGACGTTATCGAAATGGATGCAGCCTCCAACCGGGGTATAGATGATATAAGAGCCCTCAGGGAGAGGGTGAGTTTTCCCCCGTCAGAAGGCCGCTACAGGGTGTACATAATTGACGAGGTACACATGCTCACCACCGAAGCATTCAACGCCCTTTTGAAGACTCTGGAAGAGCCGCCGAGTCATGTGGTTTTTATTCTAGCCACCACAGAGCCCAACAAGCTCCCGGCCACCATCCTTTCCCGATGCATGAGGTTTGATTTCAAGAGGGTTCAGACACGGGAAATGCTTCCTCATTTGAAGAGGATTTCGGAGGAAAACGGTGTCAAGGCAGAAGAAAAAGCACTCGCACTTATCGCGAGAAACTCCCAGGGATCCATGAGAGATGCCTTGAGCCTCTTAGATAAGGCTCTGGCTTTTGGCGGCGATAAGCTCACTTATAAGGATGCCCTTTCGCTCTTCGGAGCGGTAGGGGATGACCTGCTTTTTGAAGTTTCGAGGGCCGTAAAAAGCAAAAGTCCCGGCAGGATCCTTGATATAATTGATGATGTGGTAAATGGCGGGAAGGACCTTCTGAGATTTGTCGAAGACCTTATGGTTTTTTACAGGAATCTCCTCATGGTATCCATCGGGGCCAGCCGGGAACTTATCGATGTCACCGATGAGGAATACGGTGAGCTGGAAGTTTTGGCAAAAGATTACTCAAAGGAAGAAATTCTTCAGGTACTGGACCTTTTGAAAAAAGCCTCCAACGATGTACGGTGGGCGTCCCAACCCAGGACTGTGCTTGAAGCCTCAATGGTAAAACTCACCATGCCGGAGCTGTGGACGGGAGATGCAGCATGGGCTGCAAGAGTTAAAGTCCTGGAACAGAGGATTGGGGAGCTGGAAAAAAAGTTGGAGGAGCTTTCGGTAAAATCTATTAGTTCTGTAACGGAAGCCATAGAAGTTAGGCCTGAAGAGCCGGAATTAAACAGCGAAAAAGTGGGGGAAAGGGCCGAGGATACGCCCAAAGAGCAGGTAGGGTCAAACGAAAGAGTTGCAGAAGAGTCTTGCGATCTGCCGTCGGAACAACCTTTGGAAAGTAAAAATAGTAGAGAGCAAAAAAGAGAGAATGGACTTGAAGAGTTGAAGGAGAAGTGGCCGGAGGTTCTAGAAGAACTTTCCAAGATGGGGAAGAAGGCCTTGGTAAACGTTATGCAGGAGTGTGGGGTCAAGCCTTTTGAACTTCAAAAAGGTGCACTTTTTCTTTCTTTCGAAGGGTTCGAGGGCCAGAAATCTTTGATTGATATGCAAAGAAAGCTGATAGAGGAAGCGATAAAAAATGTCACCGGCATGGAAGTTATGGTAAAAGGCTTCAAAAGAACGGAGGCAGCTGCTTCGAAGGATTCCGAAGATATTTCCGATGAGGAATTCATCAGGAACGCCGTAGAATTATTCGGCGAAGACCTGGTGGAAATGGAAGACGATTAAAAGATTGGAGGTTGGGTTTTATGAAAAATTTCGGCGGTATGCCCAATATGAACAAACTTATGAAACAGGTACAAAAAATGCAGGAAGAGATGGCAAAACTCCAGGAGGAATTAAAGCAAAGAACAGTAGAAGCCACAGCGGGCGGTGGTGTGGTCAAAGCAGTGGCTAATGGCAAAAAAGAGCTCTTGGAAATTAAGATTCAGCCGGAGGCCGTGGATCCTGAAGATGTGGAAATGCTGGAAGACCTGATCCTTGCTGCCGTTAACGAAGCCCTCCAGAAGGCTGAGGAAATGGTAGCTCAGGAAATGAGCAAGCTTACCGGGGGCTTCAACATACCGGGACTTTTTTAGGGAAGGATCAAGATGGGGTATTACGCAGAACCCATAGCCCGGCTCATAGAAGAACTTTCTCGCCTACCAGGCATAGGGCCAAAGACGGCGCAAAGACTTGCCTTTTATATTTTAAAAATGCCAAAAGATAGGGTATCAAAGCTTGTGCAGGCTATATCCGGCGCCCGGGAGTCCATCGTATACTGTTCCGTATGCGGAAATTTCACCGACGTAGACCCATGCAGTATATGCAGTGCTTCCTACCGGGACAGGAGCACCATAATGGTGGTGGAAGAGCCCAAGGATGTGGTCGCCATCGAAAAGACTAGGGATTACAAGGGGCTTTACCACGTGCTGCACGGCGTTATCTCACCCCTTGAGGGGATAGGTCCGGATGATATAAGGATAAAAGAACTGCTTTCCCGGGTGGCTTCCGGCGTGAAGGAAGTAATTATCGCAACTAACCCCGATGTGGAGGGAGAGGCTACGGCCCTTTACATTGCAAGGCTCCTCAAACCACTAGGACTTAAGGTTACGCGAATCGCCCATGGAATTCCTGTTGGTGGTGATCTGGACTACGCCGACGAAATAACCTTGGCGAAAGCCTTAGAGGGCAGAAGGGAACTCTAGTAATGGCGAGCCATTTCTCACCCCGCGATTCTGAAAAAGAGGGGAAGGAATGGCTTAATTTTTTTAGGTTCTGAAATTAGAAAAAAGAATATTTAGATAAATGGAAATTGACAAATTAAAATTTAGAGGTATATTTGGATATTGGTTAGAAATATATTTAAATTAATCTAAATTGTGCAAATATGTTCAAAGGGGGGGGGGGGGGGGAGAGTATGAGTATACTTTTTGTTGTTGCTATTGGCTCACTTATTCTAATTTTATCGTATTTTACCTACGGTAAGTTCCTCAGCGAGAGGGTCTTCGAACTTGACGATTCAAGAGTCGTGCCTTCCGTTGAGATGGAGGACGGCGTAGATTATGTTCCGACAGATGCAAGATATTTAGCAAGTCAGCACTTTTCAGCCATCGCCGGTGCAGGTCCGGTAACAGGTCCTGTCATTGCGGGGATGACCTATGGTTGGTTCCCCACTTTGCTTTGGATTCTTTTCGGCACCATTTTTATAGGTTGTGTTCATGACATGGGCGCTTTGGTCGCTTCGATTCGCCATAAAGCGGCCGGTATCGCAGATGCTATGAGAAATTATGTATCTAAGCGAGTGTGGATTCTTTTCAACCTTTTCATCTTCTTTACACTGGTAATGATTATTGTTGCTTTTACGGATATCACAACTTCGTCATTCGTCAACACAATCGAATTGGCTGACGGTAAAGTCGTCGGCGGAGGCGCAATCGCTACTTCTTCTATTCTGTATCTGATACTGCCTTGATCATGGGCTTATTGCTGAGATACACGAAAATAAAGCTCAGTGTAGCAACTGCCATCTTCCTGCCGTTGGTTGCGGTTGCTATCTGGATTGGCCAATACATACCGTTTAACTTGCAGGATGTTCTAGGCCTGGCTTCTCCTAAAGATGCTCAGAGGATTTGGAATTTTATAATCATACTGTACTGTTTCATTGCAGGAATTATACCTGTATGGCTTCTCTTGCAGCCGCGAGGTCACCTGGGTGGCTACTTCTTGTACGCCACGCTGGTCGTGGCGTTCATCGGTATCCTTTTCGGTGGATTTGACACGCAATTTCCGGCCTGGACCAATGCGTTTGGTAGTGAAAACTTCTGGACTCCTATGATACCGATGCTCTTTATCACGGTTGCTTGCGGTGCCTGCTCCGGTTTCCACAGCTTGGTAAGCTCTGGAACAACCTCTAAGCAATTAGCGAAAGAAAGCGACGCAAAATTCGTCGGTTATGGCATGATGCTTGCTGAAGCGGCTGTTGCTATGATCGCCTTAACGACAGTTATGATGCTTCCAAAAGGCGATGCTCTCCTGAGCAAATCACCCAACTTCATATTTGCCAATGGCCTTGGCTCTTTCATGGAATTAATCGGTATCAGTAAAGCATTTGGAATTTCCTTTGGGTTGATGGCATTCACGACTTTCGTCTATGACACCTTGGACGTATGCATCCGGCTCGGTCGCTTCATCATCCAAGAAATCACCGGCTGGAAAGGCTGGACCGGCCGTGTCATTTCGACCTTGTTGACCGTCGGAATTCCACTGGCCCTGATGTCAATTAATCTGACTGACCCGAATGGAAACCCGATTCCAATCTGGAGTTTGTTCTGGAAGACCTTCGGTTCATCTAACCAGCTGCTTGCTGCCTTGACATTAGTAGGAATCACCGTATGGCTACAAAGAACGGCCAAAAACCCAAGAGCTTGGCTGGCAACCTTTATTCCTACTATCTTCATGTTTACTATGAGCACCTGGGCTTTGATCAACACCATGGCATCTTACACTTTCAAAGACGGAGCCTTTGTGATCCCGTCTGGATCGAATATCGTTGTCCCGCTCTTGTGTGTGATTTATATCATCCTTGCGATCTGGGTTGTCATTGAGTGTGCACCGGCCATAATTAGAAATGCCAGGAGACCGAAAGGCACAGCATCCACCGGAGCCAATGTTAGCGTCAACTAGCGTTTTACGGTTTCACCTTTGCACACATTTATATAAAAACCCGGACTAATAATCCGGGTTATTTTTTTGATAACAAAAATCCAAACGTCTATTTTATCCCTATTGTCCTTTCATGTAAGATTGATATAATTAAGTTAACAGTTAGGAATGGTTTGCCAATATAAGTACTTGTAAAAAGAGAAGAGCGCAAAGCAAAATTAGAATATGAAATTTTTAATTCCGTAAAAATGGACACAGTAATCACGATGAAAATGAGCAAGGGGCTTCAGGAAAGATTGAGTATTACTAACATGATAAAAATTTTGATAAAGTAGTCTAATTTGAGGAGTAAACATAAATGTTCAGGAGAAATAGATTGATTATTATCTCGTTGTTAATATTATTTTTGTTTAGTTTTTATTTAATTAATAATTTGCCGGAAAGAGTCGTAAGAAATGCTTTAGAACAAATTAGTACCGGGAACATAAAAAATCTAAAGCTTGATAAAAGAGAAATAGAAAAAATAGAATATTTCGTTAAATTTGCCACCTTTCATAAGCATTTAAATCCGCCTTTTATAACTATAAGGAAAGTAGCAAAAATAGAAAACAAGGTTGAAGTTATTGCATCTTTTATTTGGGTCGAATATGGTCAAAACGGTCAAGTAATTGATACTTATACAGGTACACTTTTGTTTAGTTTAATTAAAATTTCACCTCTAAAATGGGAGATTCAACAAGTATGTGGATTGGAGGATTGCCATCGTGAAGAAAAAAATGACTATTGCATTTATGCTGTTTATGATTTTAATAGCAGGTAGTTTTTTAATCACTCGCCAGCATAAAAACATCGAAGCCGAACTCTTTTTAAATGATTGGGAAGGATATATATGTGCGAGCAACGAGGAAGTTTTTATATTGGGCATTCCCTGGTTCGTAGGTAATAAAGATATAAAATTGAGTGAAGTTAAATTTGATTTGTCAAATTTACCCGATACGGCTGAGATAGTAAGAAAAGATGTTGATTTTATGGTTTCAAGAGATGGTGTATGGCGGTTTTCAATAAACTTTCATATAAAGTTCAATAAACCCCACTTATATAAAATTGACGATCTCAAATTGATAATGGAAAAAGATAATACCAAGGATGAGATTCCGTTAGGGAGATGGGTATTTGATATTGTGCCTTATGAACAAAATGAATTAAAAATCCGCGAGTATATAGGAAAATCTCAAGGCAATAGAATCGAATATCCGAATTATATGTTTGTGGTAGAGAACAGGAGCAATCAACCGGTAACTCTTCATGATATAACTTACGATTCTCCCAATTTAGCCAAAATAAATATAAAATATGACGATAACGCAACATTAGAAAATAACGAATGGAAGAATTTCCCCGCCGGTGGGTTGACTTTAGCGCCTTTTTCTTCAAAGGCCGTGGCTGTTTTTATGGAATCAAAAAATCCCGATAAACATTACGTTCTTAAACCTAAGATTATATACTCGATTAATGATAAAGTTTTCGAGATGCCTGGTGAAATGTATCTCGTTACAAATTCAATGTCAAAAGAAGATATCATAAAGAAAAACAATTTTTAATGATTGATTACCCAATTCGGTAATTTCATTACCCTAAGGCCCCATACTTTCGGCTACCCGGATTATATCCTCTTCGCTCAATCTTCCTGTAATTATAAAACAAATAGAGCCGCTTCCGTATAAAAGTTGCCGAAGGCCGGTTTTCCTGAAATATATTAGCGTTGCTTCGGATCCCTTTATGTTGAGAGTTTTAACTTCTGCATCGTTTGTCCGGTTGTAAGAAAAGGCCGATTCACTTGCTGTAGAAAATTGTTCTATTCTTAGTTCCTTACCTTCTGTTTCTTTTCTATAAATCAATATAACAGAAAGATTACCCCCCTCGGGAATCTCCACTCGGTGGAAACTGTAACCTTCGGGTAGATAATCCGGGACTGCGATCCTAAAGTCCACTCTTTTCTGTGCTTTATCAAGAGTAACGAGAGTATCTTTTAACGTCCCGTAATTTTCTCCCCCAGTTCTTCCGGAAATAGTTATCATATTGTTCCAGTATTTCCTCACAACGTTGAAAAACTTCGAATCGGTTGTAGCCTCCTTACCGGCGATTCCCGCATACACTCCCATAAAAAATACCAGCAGGACTAAAGCTGCATTGACCATTATTCTTTTTGCGGTGGTTTTTTTATTCTTTTTGCTGAGTTCTTTTTTTATACTGAGCCAGGTTTCATCTTCGATGTGTTTCGGAACGGGGATGTTTTCAGCGCATTCCTTTATTTTTTTGGAGAGGTACACGTCAAAAGCATCTTTATCTTTTTTCATCGTATCCTACCCCTTCATTCTGCTTCGCGAGGATATTCCTTAAAAACATCCTGGCGCGGTAAAGCCTGCTTTTAACGGTTCCCACGGGTATACCGAGATACTTTGAGATTTCACCTTCCGAAAGGTCGTTGTAGTATTTCATAACTACTATCTGTCTGTAAATTGGGTTTAGCTGCTTTAAAGCTTTATTTATATCTATCTTATTTCAATCGGATCGAGCGAAACTTCCGGAGTGGTATCCAAGCAAACTATTCTATCTATAAAGTCCTCATCTATGAGCACATACTTTGCTTTCTTCCGGATAAAATTTACGGCTTTTTTGGTTGCGATAGCGCTCACCAGCGCCGGGAACCGGGAAAGGTCGACAGGGCTTTTTTTCAATATTTCGTAGGCGGCCAAAAAAGCCTCCTGAGCGGAATCCTGAGCGATGTTTTAGTCCTGGGCGACCAGGTACGCCGCCCTGTAAACTTTTGAAAAATGCATGCGGTATAGATTCTCGAAAAAGTCAAGATCTTCCATGATAAAAAACCGCAAAGGTGAAGAAAACGGTAAAACAACAATTATGGTAGAAGGAGAAAAGATTGAAGGGACAATTAGTGATAAAGCGAAAATTACATTAGATGAAAAGACAGAGATTTATCAAAGCAGAGAATTAGAAGAGTGGAAGGAACTTTCTTCGAAAGATTTAACACTATACACGCCTGTAGTAGTTTATTTTGATGGAGTGTATGAAACATCCTATCCTGTTCAAATGGGTGCGGATACGATTATTGTGTTACCAAATTAAATATGGAAACTAAGGTTTGCTTTTTTTAAACCCGCCCAAGCTCTTGCAGATATTTTAACCCGGGCCATTTTAGAGAGACAGAATGGAGGATTCAATAAAAAAGCGCCAGATAGATGCTGAATTCGGGCAAAAAAAATAATCTCAGTCACTATAGTTTACTTTACTAAGGTTTACTAAGGCAGTTCTGATGTGCCGAATGAAGTAAACGGGGTCGGGTACTGTGGTTGACTCAATAGCTAATCGAAATTTCGGAAAAATTGCGTGTCGTGAGATAATAGGTATTACTGAAGAGGTGATAAATATGAGAAAATTTCTGATATATTTCCTGACTATTTGTTTAATGCTTTCGGGATGCGGTGCTATGGAAAATGAAAATGTAAAAGTTGCAAGAGAATATCTTAAAAGCATGGGATTTAAAATAGTTTCTTACGAAGGAACTGCCGAAGAGTACATGCTGACGAAAGATAAATTGACCCGATTGCCCTATATGCAACACTGGGGTTTGCAAAGGGAAGACCCCGGAAAGTATATCGGTAAAACCATTACTGTTGAAAAGTTTATAGTAAGAAACCATCCGCTGGATAACTGGGATTCTGGCAGCAGAATTGACCCCGTAAAATCTAAAGGGAAGACTATAGTGTGGGTATTCTTGGTGGACAATCGGGCTGTTGGGGGAATTTCATATCCTGTGGTTGACAAGATGTTATTAGGTAGTGTTTGGTCGATCGACGGTAAAACCCTAGAAGAAGTTCATTCGATAAGCTATTCCGAATGGCAAGATCAATGGATGGCTAGGTTCAGGTAGATTGTCCGGTAGAATAAAGATAAGGCTCTATATGAATGAGAATCTGACTTGCTTCCTTTGTGTGCATAAACAAAATTAAAGAACTGGTACTGTATCAGAATCAGAAGCCCGAGCTTTTAATTGCAACCAGCGTTGTAAAATTTGTCGAGAGTTCGGTCGGGTGAACTTTAATTTCACCCAGGTACTGTCAAAATAGATGTCGACATAAAAGAGCACCGAAAATGGTGCTCTTTTTTATTTCTCAGCTCAAAAGAACATCAGGAACATAAGATGGAAAAGGCACAGTACAGCAGGAGGAGGGCCATCACTATGTTAAAGGCGTTTTTGTGTTTCTTTAAAAATTTTTGGAAGGCCGCGCCGAAGAGGGCCCAGGAACAGGTCGAGAGAAAGCTTAAAAAGGCAAGGAACAGGGAAAAAATAAAAGTTATCATGCCGGCCTTATAATAGGGCGTTATAAAATTTGAAGTTACGGTTATGCCGTAAAGTATGACTTTCGGATTAAAAAACTGTAACAAAAGACCGACGGCAAAGGTGTTGTTTTTGTCCACGGGGGAATCGGTTTCCTCTGGAGAGCTTTTTAATATCTTTACCGCAAGATAAACGATATATATGGCTCCCAGTAATTTCATGAATCCTTCAAACTGAGGTATCATCGTAAAGAGCAAAAGGTTAAAGTAACTGCAAAGCGTCATAACTATTGCAAAACCTGTAGTAACGCCTGAGATGAATTTGAGGGCTTTTTTAAAACCCAGTCTGGTTCCAAAAGTCATGGAGAGGATATTGTTCGGTCCGGGGGTAAAGGTAGTTACGAAGGCGTAGGACAAAAACGCTGCGAAATTGGGCATCTTTAAAACCTCCCAAAAATCGTCCTAATAAACAATATTCGCCGGCAGGAGTTTAAACTCCTCTTTCAGCAGGAAACTGAATAAAATCTGTTGATACTGGTTAAAATTTCAAAAGAGGTGATACGGTGTGAAAAAGGAGGACATAGCCAGTTTTTTTTCGAAACTTTCGTCTTATCTTTTGGAAGATCAGGATAGCATCGTAAAGCCAAAGGAGCTTTCCCTAAACGACGAAGTTAAAAAAGCCCATATGGAGCTGGTTTCGGCGGAAAAATACTTCCAAAGTGTAACGGACCCTGACCTTGTAGACCACGCCATATATACCATGGAAGCGGCAAGGAGAAAATACATATACCTTTTGAAAAAAGCGAGGGAGCAGGGAATAACCTCCAGGAAGTAGTAATAATATGTACAAAAAGCCCGGGGGGTGAGGCGCGTGCAGCTTGATATCGGGGCCATTTTGGCTTATGCCTTTGGACTTCTTATGCTTTATGTGATAGGAAGGGTTTTACTGGGGCCGATAAAACTTGTGTTGCAGCTAATTTATAACGCTGTTATCGGTGGGCTGATTTTGCTCATTCTCAATTTTATAGGAAACTATGTGGGGCTTCACATCGCACTCAATCCCTTAACTGCGCTTGTGGTAGGGTTCCTCGGCGTTCCCGGAATACTACTTCTTATAATATTGAAAAATGTATTGTGATTAACAAAGCTTTTTCCCCTTCGCTCCGAAGGGTTTTTTTATTTTCTGCCTGGATTTCTCAGATGAATTATGTTAAGAAAATTCGCTTGACTAGGGCTTCCCACTCTGTTATACTTTAATAGAGCTTACTGTATTAATCA
>JAKKUQ010000024.1 GCA_021890755.1 Thermosediminibacteraceae bacterium
TCCGAATTCCAGCAAATCGTCCAGATGGTAATTACTAAGGTAATAATTCCGCTTCTGCCGGTTCATATAGCGGGAATTTTTGCAAATATGACCTATGCAGGAGAAGTTGTGAGAATTTTGTCGGTGTTCGGTAAAGTATTCGTAATAATCATAGCATCTCACCTAATCATTATACTGTTTCAGTTTACTGTGGCCTGCCTTTATAGCGGAAAGAGCCTGATAATGGCACTCAAGAACCAAATACCCGGATATTTGACGGCTATTGGTACCCAGTCCTCGGCGGCTACAATTCCGGTTAACTTAGAATGCGCAAAGAACAACGGGGTGTCGGAGGCTGTAAGGGAATTCGTCATCCCCTTATGTGCTACCATTCACCTTTCCGGAAGCACCATCACGCTTACTACCTGCTCGATTGCAGTGATGATGCTGAACGGTATGCCGGTCACGCTGGCCAAGATGGTAGGGTTCATATTCATGCTAGGCGTCACCATGGTCGCTGCCCCGGGCGTACCAGGCGGTGCGGTGATGGCCGCCTTAGGTATCCTCCAGAGTATGCTGGGATTTGGCGAAGCGCAGCTGGCGTTAATGATTGCCTTGTATCTTACCCAGGATAGTTTTGGAACAGCATGCAACGTGTCTGGAGACAACGCCATTGCTATAATTGTCGATAAGATAGCTCAGCGCATGAAGCTAGAGACTGCCTAAAAGAATATTACACATTTTCCTTGCTACCTGCCCCCCGGAATGTTAAAATAATTCCGGGGGGTTTGCTATGAAAGCAGGACTTTTGCCATTGATTTGGGATGGAGAATCTCTTAATATGCTAGATCAAAGGCTTTTGCCTTGCGAAATTAAATATAGCAAAAAAACGAAAGTTGAAGAAATATGGGAGAGTATAAGAACGTTAGAGGTGAGGGGAGCACCCGCTATTGGAATTGCCGCGGCTTATGGCTTCTATTTTGCCGCAAGGGAAGCTCCTGAGACCGATTTTGATACTTTTTGGAAATATGTAAAAGAAAAATCGGACTACCTGGCATCGTCAAGGCCGACGGCAGTAAACCTTTTTTGGGCTCTCTCACGGATGGAAAAAAAAGTATTAGAGTCAAAGCACCTTCCGATTTCGGAAATAAAAAGATTAGTTAAAGAGGAAGCTGAGGCGATTCATAGAGAAGATGAGGAGATTTGCCGTAAAATAGGCGAGCACGGCCTGACGCTTTTGCGGGATGGTGCCGGAATCCTTACCCACTGCAATGCGGGGCAGCTTGCAACTGCCCGTTACGGGACAGCTACAGCTCCGATTTACCTTGCTCATGAAAAGGGATGGAAGATAAAAGTATTTGCCGATGAGACAAGGCCCGTAAATCAAGGTTCACGCCTTACTGCCTTAGAGCTTATGGAAGCTGGTATCGATGTTACGCTAATATGCGATAACATGGCTGCGATGGTGATGTCCAAGGGGTGGGTAGATGCGGTAATCGTGGGGTGCGACAGAGTTGCAGCCAATGGAGATACTGCCAACAAAATCGGCACCCTTGGCCTTTCCATACTGGCAAAATATTACGGCATACCTTTTTACGTAGCGGCTCCTACACCGACGATAGACCTTAATACCAAAAAGGGAGAAGATATACCGATAGAGCAAAGGAAACCCGAAGAGGTTACCTGCAGCTTTGGGAAGAGGACTGCACCCGAAGGTGTGAAGGTTTACAATCCCGCTTTTGATGTTACCCCTGCTGAGAATATAACAGCTTTTATCACTGAAAAAGGAATCATATACCCGCCCTTTGAAGAAAATATAAAAAAAGTGATTAATCAGAATAAGTAAGCAAAGACCTGTGTAAGGCCTTTTTTTTTTAGCTTTTTAATGTTATATTTAATATTAAGGATATAAAAGCTGGATATTACCAAATTTTTCAGGGGAAAATATATTTATAATGCTTATAATGCCTGATGGGGGGAATGATATGGAAAAATATGGGGTTATAATGGCGGGAGGAGGGGGAACCCGCTTCTGGCCTTTGAGCAGAACATCTACTCCTAAGCAGTTCCTGAACATAACGGGCGAAGATACAATGATAAATGACACTATAAAGAGAATTAAGGATATCATCCCACCCGAGCGAATTTTGATAGTTACCAATAAAGCTCAGGAAAAAATGCTGAAAAAGGTCATATGCGAGGATATTCCTCGAGAAAATATCCTGTTGGAGCCTGTGGGTAGAAATACTGCAGCCTGTATCGCCTATGCTTCTCTTGTAATAAAAAAGAGAAGCGGCGATGCGGTGATGGGCGTCTTCCCATCTGATCATTATATAAAAAATACCCAGGAATTTCAGAAGGTTTTGAAAGCAGCTTTTAGCCTCGCAGAAAGCTCGGACAAACTGGTGACGATGGGTATAACGCCTACTTTTCCGTCAACCGGTTACGGCTACATAAACTTTGATAGAGAAAAGATTATCCAGGCGGAAGATAAGACCGCTTATGAGGTAATAGAATTCGTAGAAAAACCGGACGTCCCCAAGGCGAAAGCCTATATAGAAAGCGGGAACTATCTTTGGAATAGCGGCATGTTCGTATGGAAGGTTTCGGTTATTTTATCAAGTTTTGAACGGTTTTTACCAAGGCTATATAGCAAATTGATAGAAGTTGAAGAGTATATAGGAACTCCAGCGGAAAAAGAAATCTTAGAAAAAGTTTATCCTTCACTTCCTGACATTTCCATAGATTATGGAATAATGGAAAGAGCCGTAAATGTAGCTGTGATACCGGGGGATTTCGGATGGAGCGATGTGGGCAGCTGGGATTCATTAGGCAGTGTTATTCCGCCCGATGAAAACGGGAATATAACGCGAGGAGATTACGTGGGCATAGAAACCAGGAACAGTATAATATACTCGAATGGACGGCTCATAGCAGCGGTTGGGCTGGAAGAAATGATAGTGGTTGAAACCTCCGATGCGATACTGGTGTGCCCCAAGAAAAAGGCCCAGGAAGTCAAAAAGGTCGTGGAGCAGCTCAAAAAAATGGGAAGGAACGACCTTCTTTGAACAAAGGGCCCCGCAAGGGGCCTAATTAGTATATAAGGAAGTGGGTTGATGAAGAAGTTCCTCAAAATAACGATTGTTACGGCGGCAATAATATTTATATTAGCGGTTTTCAAAAATGGTTATTTTTGGCTGGGAAAAGCTCTCCTAACGGAAAAGGCTGAAAATGTACGAGAAAGTTTAGGTCAAAATCAACTTGTGGAAAAAAGAACCGTCACACTAATGGCTGTAGGCGATGTGATGATGCATGTAGGCCAAATATGGTCCGGATATGATTCGGAAAAAGGATCGTTCGATTATTCGGAGTTCTTTTGCGAGGTTAAAGACCTCATATCGTCAGCAGACCTTTCAATGGCAAATCTTGAGACCACGCTAGCGGGAAATAAAGAGAAGTTCACTGGTTACCCTCGTTTTAACAGCCCCGATGAAATAGCCGATGCACTGAAAGAAGCTGGTTTTGATATTATCTTTACTGCGAACAACCATTCGTTGGATAGGGGCGAAAAAGGAGTTCTGAGGACTATAAAGGTGCTCAGGGAGAAGGGCCTTACTCCCGTAGGGACAAATGAAACCAAAGAAGACCTGGAAACAGTGGCTGTTAAAGAAGCAAACGGCATTAAAATAGCCTTTTTAGCTTATACTTACGGCACGAACGGAATTCCCCTTCCAAAAGATAAGCCCTTTTTGGTGAACCTCATCGACGAGGAAATTATACTGCAAGATATAAGGTCAGCCAAAGAAAAAGCCGACGCGGTAGTGGTGTATCTGCATTTTGGACAGGAATACTCAAGGCAGCCTTCAGCGGAACAAAGGAATTTGGCACAAAATCTCATAATTGGAGGGGCTGATTTGATAGTGGCAAGCCACCCTCACGTAGTGCAGCCGGGGGAATGGCTGGAGGTAGAAGATGCGATGGGGAGGCTCACTAAAAAATACATTGCTTATTCTTTGGGTAATTTTATTTCAGCTCAAAGCTTTCCCCATACCGATGAAGGAGTAATCCTTAAGGTGACTTTAGAGAAGGATCCCGAGTTGAATTTAGTCTCTGTTGTGAGTGTCGAAGAAATTCCCACATGGGTGCATAAATACAAAGAAAAAGGCAGGATGAAATATGTCATTAAATTAGGAAGAAAAACTCAATAAACTTAATGATCAAACCTTGAAAAGTAGGTGAAAAAATGGAATTAGAAAACCAGAATAAGTATAAAATTCTGCTAGCAGTGCTGATTGGAAGCCTGATGGGCCCGCTCGATGGCAGTGCTGTTAATGTGGCCATGCCTACGTTTTCTAAGGTTTTTAATGCAGGCATGACGACAGTGAGTTGGGTTTCAATGGCATACCTTTTGGTGCTGAGCAGCCTTCTCTTAACTTATGGAAGGCTAGGTGATGTGATAGGCTATAAGAAGCTTTTTTTGAGGGGAATGCTTCTTTTTACCATGGCTTCTGCATTATGCGGCCTTTCACCTATTATCGGTTTTTTAATAATGGCGAGGGGCCTTCAGGCAGCGGGGGCTGGTATGATGATGGCTGTAGCGCCTGCCATAATAACCACAACCTTTCCTCGGCACGAAATAGGAAGAGCCCTTGGTTTTAATGCTGTCGCCGTTGCTGTGGGCCTTGCAATCGGCCCTTCGATTGGGGGGTTCCTCCTTAATACCCTGGGATGGCAGGCCATATTTTTGATTAATATCCCAATAGGTATTACGGGATACCTATGGGCAAAAAAAGTTATTCCCGAAAGGCAGAGCCTAAAAAGCGCAGTATTTGATATCAAAGGGGCTTTGCTGGGCTTTATATTTTTAATAACACTGCTCTTTTATATCAGCAAGGGCCAGGAATTAGGGTGGACTTCGGTATATGCTCGTTTGCTGATAGGGGTATCTTTTACAGCATTTTGCGTTTTTCTGATCCACGAAAAAAGAACAAAAGATCCCATGCTGGACTTGAAGCTTTTTTCCAACCGAACATTTGCTTCCGGAAATTTGAGCTGTCTCCTCAATTTCACAGCACAGTACATAATGGTCTTTCTTACGCCATTTTATTTAAACAATACTGGATTTTCTCCGGGGCAGGTGGGTGGGATAATGACTGCTTTCCCACTCACCGTGCTTTTCGTGGCTCCATTGAGCGGTATGCTTTCCGATAAGTTTGGTTCCCTTTTGCTCAGCAGCATGGGCGCATTTGTATGTGCGATAGCACTCTTTTTAATGGGTAATCTAGGATACGAGGCTACCGCTTTTGATGTAATCTGGAGGTTGATGCTTTTCGGAGTGGGTAATGGCCTTTTTCAGGCCCCTAACAACAGTGCCGTTATGAGCAGTGCCCCCAGAGACCGGCAGGGGGTGGCATCCGGTGTGCTGGCAACTATGAGGAACGTTGGTATGGTAATAGGAGTAGCAATTGGTAGTGGCTTTTTTACGCTTCGCCACAATTACTACTTAAACGCACTCCTAAACTCGACCATAGTGGATGATGCGTTTTTTAGGGCGTTGAGGGATTCTTATTTCCTTGCGGCGTTCATTGACATTCTCTGCATGCTCGCTTCTTTGGTAAGAGGAAGATCGGCTTACAGAGATGAAAAACCAACTCAAACCATGTAAAAAAAAATCGCTTTTAGGTTCAATAAAAATATGCTCCCATTTAAGTAGAGGGAGCATATTGAATCCTAAAAGCGGTTTTTGTTTGTACATTAAAAATATACTGCCAAAAGATATATAGCGGAGGCGAAAATACCCGCCAGCATTGTTGGAAATCCTAATTTGAAATAATCCCTGAAGGTTATGACATAACCGTTCTTTCTGGCAATACCTGCAACCACCACGTTAGCCGTAGCACCTATCAAAGTGCCGTTGCCTCCAAGACATGCGCCAAGCGACAGAGCCCACCAGTAGGGGTGTATGTCAACACCGGACAGCTGCCCGATTGCTTGTATAAGAGGTATCATAGTTGCAACAAACGGTATGTTGTCTATGAAGGCGGATAGTATTGCAGAAGAAAACAATATTGTAAGACCTGTCAGCATCATATTTCCACCGGTTAAAGCAAGCACATTTTTTGCTATCCATTCAATCACACCGGCCTTTTCGATGCTGCCTACCAGTATAAATAACCCAATAAAGAAGAATATTGTGGTCCACTCAACTTCTTTCAGCACCTCTTCCGGCTGTACGCGGCTTACCAGGAGCAAGATAAAACCGCCTAGAAGGGCTATAGTAGCAGGTTCCATGTGTAATTTTTCGTGAAAGATAAAAGCTAAGATAACTGCAGAAAGCACCATCAGGCTTTTCTTTAATAAAGATGCGTCCTGAATAGCTTTGCTCTCATCGAATTTTTTCAATTTCTCCAATGAAACGACGGATTTGCTGCCTCGATAGTAATAAAACTTCATTATTAGTATAGTTATAATCAAAACGATAAATGCAATCGGCCCTTGATTTATCACGAAGTCCATAAAACTGAGGCCGGCTTCGGTACCTATCATTACGTTGGGTGGGTCTCCAATGAGGGTAGAGGTGCCTCCTATATTGGATGCAAATATCTCGGCCATAAGCAGGGGGATAGGATTTATATTGAGCGCATCGGTTACAAGGAGTATGACCAGCGTTACTAGGAGCACGGTTGTAACATTGTCGAGAAAGGCCGAAATGAAGGCGGTTATTACCGTGAAAACCACCAACATTTTAGCGGGGTCACCGCCAGACCATTTGGCACCTTTGATGGCCAGGTACTCGAAAAGGCCGCTCCTTTTCACTACATCAACTATTATCATCATACCTATAAGGAGGCCCAGGGTATTGAAGTCCACGTAACTTATTGCCTCGTTAAAAGTCATAATGCCAAAGGTAACAATTAAAAGAGGCCTACAAGACTAATTGTTGTACGGTGAACTTGCTCGGTTATTATTGCCGCATAAACGGCAAGGAAGATGGCTATTGAGAGGATTTGTGTGAAATTCATGGCTGAAAATCTCCCATCTAAAATTTGTATACAATATCCAGATATGCCCAAACAACAATAAATTATAGTACATTCATAGAGAAAAACAAACTTCATTTTAAAATAAAAAAGGCTATAAAAGGCTGAATATTAGGCATTTTTTGCAATTGCTCGTATTATATCTATTTTACTGATTATTCCTCTCAGTCTCCCTTCTTTTTGTACCAACAAGTGCCTTGTATTCTTTTTTATCATTATGGCTGCAGCTTGGACCATTTCGGTCTCTTCTTCTATGCAGTATGCTTTCTGCATTACTTCGCTGACTTTTATTTTTTTTAGATTTTTTGCCTGACTGTTGAATTTCCCAGAGTCCAGTAGGAAAAAACAGTCTTCAAGAATATCTAGGTATGAGGGCAGACATCTTCTAATAATGTCGTTTATTGTTATAATGCCAAGTATTTTCATGTTTTGATCCACTACAGGCAATGCGTTAATTTTGTTCTCTGAAAGCAGGTTTATAACTTCATTTAGCGTCGTGTCTGGTGTGACGGTTAACACATTGGTTGTCATAATTTCCTTTGCCAACATAAAAAATCGCCTTCCTTTAAAAAAATTTCTAATTTCAATTAATATTATAATTTTTGTTGATAACTTCCGTCAAATGAGAAAAAATTTTTCTAAAAAACTCATATAACCCCTTTATAAAAAATATTTTTAGTAAAGGATGCAATAAGGGGGATATATATGCGCATATTTTGGATTAAAGTTTCTCGTTTTAAAGCTTTAACTTTAGTATTTGTTTTTCTTGCTGCTGCAATGTTTTTATTTTGGAAAAACCAGGTATTACCGGTTTTTTGGATGTATTCTCCCCTGGCAGGCAAGACGATTGTTATAGACCCGGGTCATGGGGGCATAGATGGAGGAACGTATCATAAGGACGGCACCCTTGAAAAACACATAAACCTTTCGGTTGCCATTAAACTGAAAAGGGTTTTAGAAAGAAGCGGCGCAAAGGTGGTAATGACGCGCACGAAAGATGAATCCTTGGACTATAAAAATAATAAAAGTAAATCCCGGCATAAAAGAGACCTGATTGCCAGGGTGGATATAATAAATGAAGTAAATCCTGATGTTTACCTTAGCCTTCACGTGAATGCCGAAAGAAATTCGCCGGCCACCCGTGGTCCGATGGTTTTTTATTACCGAACGAGCGAAGAAAGCAGAAGACTTGCTGAGTTAATACAAGCTCGACTGGAAGAAGTTTATAAATCGGCAGGTCAGGAAGTAAGAAAAAGAAAACCCTACGCCAATTCTAGCCTTTTTCTCTTGTGCAATGCCAAACCACCCGGAGTTATAATAGAGATGGGGTTTATGACCAATGCTACGGATAGGAAGCTTTTACAAAATGCTGAATTTCAAAATAAAATAGCAAGTGCCATCGAACTTGCGTTGAGAGAATACTTTTGATGGCTTTATTTTTTTGTGTTATAATAAAGAAGTGTTATGATAAATAAGCATTCAATCCGGGTGATCGCATGAAAGACGAAATAAAAAAAGAAATCGCAGACTGGATAAAATCCATAGCCTTTGCGCTTGTGGTAGCTTTAGCCATAAGAGCTTATGTTTTCGAGCCTATGATAGTGCCTACTGGTTCTATGATACCAACCATTAACATAGGTGACAGAATATTAGTAAACAAGTACATCTATAGGTTTGAACCTGTAAAAAGGGGAGACATAGTAGTTTTTAAGTATCCTGACGACCCAACCCAAACCTTTGTCAAACGGGCTATAGGATTGGGAGGCGATGTGATAGAGATAAAAGATGGGAAACTTTACATAAACGAGAACCCGGTGGATGAGCCTTATATAAAAGAGCCTATGATAGGTAACTACGGGCCTTATAAGGTGCCGGAAGGGCATTATTTTGTTATGGGTGATAATAGAAATAATTCTAAGGATAGCAGATTTTGGGAGAACACATATGTTTCGAAAAAGTTAATTCTCGGCAAAGCGGTCTATAGGATATGGCCTCCAGAAAGGATAGGCGTATTAAAATAACAGCCGTGCGAATGTATTCGCACGGCTTTAAGTTCTAAAACATTTTGAACATTTCCTTTTTTGTTCCGCATATTGGGCATTTATCGGGTGCCTCATCGAGGACCGTATGACCGCATACCGGGCATATATAAATAGCTTTCAATTCTATATCCTTACCTTGTTTTGCGGCATTCTGAGCATCCTTGAATAATTTAGCATGAATTTTTTCTGCTTCCAGAGCATAATGGAAGGACTTTTCCGCACCAGATTCGTTCTGCAACCGGGCTGTATTCAGGTAGACGGGGTACATCTGCTCGACTTCATGCAGTTCGCCGTTGATGGCGCCCTGGAGATTATCTACGGTTTTTCCAACTCCAAAAACCCCACCTGCGGCTACCGTGGCGTCGCTTACAGCTCCATTTATCTCATTAAAATGATTGCAAGCGTGCACCCTTTCGGCGTAAGCGATGGCTTCAAAAAGTCTTGATATGTTCTTGAATCCTTCCTTTTCAGCTATCTCTCCCCATAAGAGGTACCTCATGTGGGCCATGCTTTCTCCGCCGTAGGCAGAGCGCAAAAAATCCGCAGTCATTGCGTTTTTAACGGGCATTTTATTACCTCCTTTAATTATATTCAATTATATAATAGTCAAATATTTATCGTTTAATTCCTGGATCCACATTTTTTATCAAAAACGATAAAGGGGTTGCATTTTTTCAAAGTTTAGGTTATAATAAATCTTGCGTTTGGTAAGAACTTGACCGCAGAGCTCAGCTGAGAAATGTGGGGACGTAGCTCAGCTGGGAGAGCGCTACATTCGCATTGTAGAGGCCGTGGGTTCAAATCCCATCGTCTCCACCAAAAATATGCGGGCGCGTAGCTCAGTGGTATGAGCGCTTGACTCACATTCAAGAGGTCGCAGGTTCGATCCCTGCCGTGCCCACCAAAAATTTATATTCATTCTCTTTGTGGGGCTATAGCTCAGTTGGGAGAGCGCTTGAATGGCATTCAAGAGGTCAGGGGTTCGAATCCCCTTAGCTCCACCATTATTTTGTACATCAATACTTTGAAGGCAATTAAAGAAAAGGGAAAAATAAAATGGGTTTTAAAAACCCCCTAGGTGGCAAACCACTTGCTTTCGGTTGAAAAAAATCGAAGGCGGGTGGTTTTTATTTTACTCAAATTTGCTATAGTATTTCGCTTTTGTCTATGTTTGAGAGGGGAATCAGGGTTCTAAGTCCAACCCGATCCCGCATCTACTATATCTATGTTGTCACCACACAGCACCTGCCACAATTGAGTATGAATAACGGCAATAAGCCCTGTAAGACCTTGAAAGGCTTACAGGGCTTATTATAGCATTTTATCCATTATTGCACCTGCATATCGCTGGCTAGCGACCCCTCTTCGGCACTTTTCAAATACCCCACAATTATCTGATTTAGGCGCGGATATTCCCCTATATCTTCCTGTGTTCTTATTAAAACTTCATCATCGATAACAGCCACTATCGTTGCACCTTTTATATTCTCATTCAACCTGACTATCCTGTGGTTGTGCTTTGCATCGTCTATGGTGTCGGTGTAAAGTATTTTGCCGTTTTTTATTATGGCAAAACTTGTGGCGTATTCCTCCAGTTCATATATCTCGTGTGACGAAAGAAGAATGGTCCCTCCCTTTTCATTGACATACTGCTTTATCAGGTGTATGAGTTCATACCTTGATGCAGGATCGAGATGCTGAGTAGGTTCATCCATAATTATCAGCTTTGCACCGGTTGCCAGAGCAAGTATTGACAGTATAAGGGTTTTCTGCCCTCTTGAAAGTTTCTGCATTTCCTGTGCAAGATTAAAACCGTACTTTGAGAGAAAATTCTTGAAAAATTGATCGTTCCAGGAGGGGTACAGGCTTTTATACATATTGTAGTAATCTTCAAGCGTTAAGTTGTCAAACACCTTTCTGTCCTCGGTTACAAAAGCTATATCAATTTTTAATGAGGCATCAAAAGGCCTGTCAAATACGATTATTTCTCCCGAGTCCTTGGGTACGGCGTTCATTATGCATTTTAGCGTTGTGGTCTTACCGGCACCGTTTGGCCCCACCAGCGCTAATATTTCGCCCTGCGGTACTGCAAAATTTATATCTGACAGAATCTGCTTTCCGTCAATCTGTTTACTTAAGTTTTTTACTTGCAGTGCATACATTTCAATTTTCACCGCCTTTTCTTATGAAAATTAAATAGCTAAAAAGGCAGATTGCGCAGGATGTCAAAAAGGACAACACCACATTACCCTGGTGCGTAAAGCTGATAAGGCTGTAGGGATTGAAGTTGAAAGCGCTGATGTCAGAAGAACCGAAACCTCCGAGTATTGCATCCAGGATGACCATAAATATGGCCCAGCCGAGTCCGTCCCTACCGATGCCTGAGAACAGCATTGTTATTCCAAATATTGAAAACAGCAGCGTTAAACTATTTAATATGAATATCAGTCTCGAATAAATATCAGTTTCTATAAAGATCTGGTTGATTACAGAGGTTGCGGCGACAAGGATGGTCAGAAAAATAAGATTGTAAAGATACAGCTCCTTTTTAGAGAAGGGGAGCAGATACAAAAGTTCTGCGCTTTTGTGCCTTATATCATAAGCAAGCAGCGAAGCTGAAAGAAAGAGTATAGCTATCGTTTTTATAAAAAGGTTGGGGATTAAAAGAAGCAGCGTGAGTAACGCAAGCCGTCCGGTCTTCTCTCTCAGTTCTTTCTGTATATATACCTCCATTTTTGAAAGGTGTTTTGAAAAATCTGCATAATTACCCATTTTTCCATACCTCCTCAAATATAAGCATTGCCGTGTAAAAATCAATGCGATCGTCTTTAAGCTTTGAAACGCATTCCCTTATGGTTTCAATTATCTTTTGGTCTATCTCAACATCCCTTTTGATGAAATACCCTACTCCCTGCTCGGCTTCGATGTATCCTTCAGCTTTGAGCTTTTCTAAGGCCTTTAAAACGGTGTTTATGTTTACATCGAAGATGTTTTGCAGGTCCCTTACGGTGGGAAGCTGGGCGCCTTTTTGAAGGTTTCCAAGCAGAAGCTCTGCTTTTATCATGTTTACAATTTGGATATAGGCTGGGATCCCGCTGTGTTTATCTACTTTTCTCAGCATTTTGTATCATCACTTCCTGTTGATTTTTACAAACCCTGAGGAGTTGATCTCAACCGGTGCATTGTTTTTGATGTCAACAGTTAAGGTGCCACCTGTTGCCTCAACATTGAGTTCGGCACTTTGAGCTTGAGGATTTAGTATTTCGATTGTACCGCTCAAACCGGTTGAGTTTATGTCGAATCTATCAAATGTCGACTTTATAACTATATTTGTGCCGGTTGAACTGATCTGTATCTTATTAAAATTCAGCTCTCCATTGATATCTGTTCCCACGCTGTCAATATCCAATGTTTTTCCATCCATCTTGCCGCTGATATCCAGCCCGGCGGCGTCAATGCGGATATTGTTTTCAGATGAGATTTTAGCATTTATTGAAGCTCCTGCACAGTTTAAGGAAAAATCCTTAAAACTTCCATTGCCACGGATTTTGATGCCTCCGCAATGGATATCTACGCTTCTGAACGCTGCCGTGCCCATCTTTATCACGTAAGTATAGTTTGTACGATAAGGCTCTGAAATGGTAAGCTTTCCGTCAGTCTCTTTCACAGTTAACTTGGAAGGGTAATGCAAGACATCATCATTGGTAAGCTCAAGTTCAATTCCTGAATTTACGTTTATGGTTATATGCTTTACGTGTTTTATGGGTATTTCGCTGTTGGGCAAGATCTTGTTTTTACCATCCGGTATTCCAAAAGGTATGTCAAATGCGATTTCAGGTTTTACGGAATGGTCTACAATTAAGTTGGTGTAATTAAAAACTGGTACTGCTACTATTCCTACTGCAAAGAGAATCAAAATTCCGATCAAAACAGCCTTGAAAGCGCTTAATTTCCTTTTGACCATGAATACGCTGAACAATGCAACAATTGCAATGCAGAAAAAGACCATTTTCAAGGACGTCCAAGGCAAAAACCATGCAATAAGCCCGCTTATCATGGATATCATGATTTTAACCGTTACACTTTCTTTTATCTTTTTTGCCACGGCTGAATTTGAATATTTGCTGAAAAATAAAAGGATCGCACCCGCAAAAATAAGCAATATTGCTGCAAAAAATACTATAGATTTAATCAGGTTTTCGTTTGAAGCGATAGAAGAATTTCCGAGCATTGCGGAAAACTGACGTAAAACATCCATAAGTTAGCCTCCTTTGAGTTTAATACTGTTATATAATTATATAACACTATTAAAAGTTTGTGTCAATGGTTTCTTAATTTTTTTGGTCAGAGCCCTGTTTTTTTCACGTCTTTTCAATGTTTTTGTGCTTGTTGATTTCATTGATTTTGTTAGAGCGCCGGAATCCGATGTTTTTTTTAATATTTTTTAATATTTACTTGAATGATACATTTTGATATATTTAATAATGCACTTTATTATTAAATAAAAATTTTGGGAGGATATTATGGCGCCTGATGAAATCAAAAGAATATCCCTCGCCGTAATAAGAAGGTTACCCAAGTATCATAAATGCTTAGGTGAACTTTTACAGAAAAATGTGGAAAGGATCTCCTCGCAGGAGCTTGGGCGAATTCTTGGATTTACAGCCTCTCAAGTTAGGCAAGATTTGAACAATTTCGGAGAGTTTGGACAACAGGGTTACGGTTACAACGTAAAGCAGCTTTACAATGAAATAGCAAAAATTCTAGGGCTAAATACAGAACACAAGATGGTAATTGTAGGAGCGGGAAAGTTAGGACAAGCCCTTGCAGGTTACACCGATTTCGAAAGACATGGATTTAAGATTATGGCTCTTTTTGATATAGACCCCAAAATAGTCGGCTCTAAGGTACGCGATATTCCAGTGTATGACATGAAGGATATAATCTATTTCGTAAATGAAAATGAAATTGACATTGCTGTGATTGCTGTGCCTCGAGAGAGGGCCCAGGAAGTAGTTGACATCCTTAGTAAAACCCTCATAAAGGGGATATGGAATTTCGCGCCCGTAGAAGTTAAAGCAGGTTCAAATATAATCATTGAAAATGTACACCTTTTGGATAGCCTATTTACTTTGAGTTACAGAATGAACGAAAGCAAATGGATGGAGAGACTAGCGCGAAAAGATGGAAAAAAAAGATAGGTTTCCCTGCTGGGTATTATAGCAGGGATATTTTATTGCAATATTCCGGCATGCTTTTTTACATTTCTGTTACGTTTTTACATTCTGGGAGGATTTAACCCAATAAAGTCGAAAATTGTAATAAATAAAGATAGTTTGCTAGACCAGGTTCAACATATGCAGGGAGGGTTTTTGCATGATTAGGAAAATAGCTATTGCACTTTTGGTGGTAATTTTTTTACAGAGCACACTTTATGCTGCTCAGAATGTCAAGCCAATAGAAGTTTATATCAACGACAAGAAAATACAATCGGATCCAGCACCTATTATTTACAAAAATAGAACGATGGTACCTATAAGGGTGATATGCGAGCATTTTAATGGAACTGTTAACTGGGATGATAAGGAGCGGAAGGTAACGGCCGTTTTTGGCGATAAGACTGTAATCCTAAAAATAAACAATAACACTGCTTCAGTGAATCAAGAACCCGTACTTTTAGATGTTCCCCCGATAATCGTAAACAACAGGACGATGGTGCCGATCAGATTTATAGCAGAGACCTTAGGGGCAGAAGTTTTCTGGAATAATGACCTGAGAAGGGTTGATATAATAATAACATTAGCACCTCAGATTTTGGATTTTTCTTATACGACTATAAATAAAGTTCCGGCGGTGTTGATAAAAGGAAATGCTCCTTTAGAATATTCCATAGTTGGACAGAAAGATAACGCACTTGCAATTGACATAAAAGCGGAACTAAAAACCACGAAAAAATCCCTTGATATTAACGATGACTATTTAAAAAGGGTAGTAGCAGGGAACTTCACAGCTGATCCGCAAGTTACCCGCTTTGTGTTAGAAATAAAAGATGGGGTTTCTTATAATATTTTAAAGCCAGACGAGAATTCACTTGCAATAGCTATTTCCAATACTCTCACAGCTATAGATGTAGAAAAAGAAGAAAATAATTTTATAGCAAGGTTAAAAACAGCTTTTCAGGCGACGTACAATTACTTTACATTAGGCTCAGTGGAGAAAGGCGATTACAGGCTGGTAGTAGATATTTCAGATGCCAAGCTTTCGGCATCTGCTCCATTGATCCCCGAGAATGATTACGTGAAGAATATAAGGATGAGCCAGTTTACCATTAATCCTTACGTTGTGAGGGTTGTATTTGACTTAAAACAAAAAGCCAATTTTCAGGTTTTCCAGGACGAAAGCGAAATTTGGGTTAAATTTTCTTCCCAAGAAATTCCCCAAAACGATAATGATAATCCCACGAACGATAATGAGGGAGATAGTGGTAATCCTCTGAAAGGCAAAATAATTGTGGTGGATCCCGGCCACGGGGGGACAGATCCGGGTGCAATATACTCGGGAATTAAGGAAAAAGACCTGAACCTTGACATCGCCCTCCGGTTAAGGCGGCTTCTCGAGGAAAAGGGTGCAAGAGTAGTGATGACAAGGGAAAGCGACATATATGTAGACCTGTACACTAGGGCTGGCATAGCCAACGAGGTGGGAGCCGATCTATTCGTAAGTATACACAATAATTCCAGCACGAACCCTTCAACTTCAGGTACTATGACGCTCTATTATCCTACTCCGGAGAAAGAAGCTTTCGCAAAAATCCTTCAAAAAGCTGTGGTCGAAACTGTGGGCCTTCCAAATTTAGGTATAGTGCAAAGGCCCAATCTGGTGGTTACAAGAGAAACAAAAATGCCTTCGGCTCTCGTAGAATGTGCGTTTATGAGCAACGGGAAAGACCTTGCTCTCTTGCAGACCGAGAGTTTTAGGCAAAAGGTTGCGGAAGGTATACTTAAAGGAATTTTGAACTACTTTTCAGGTCGATGAGTGTTATTGACATGAAAACCCGAGTTTGATATTATACACTTGAATCTCAGCAGGGAGGTTAAGCATTGGATTTACTGCTCGGGTACTTGTTCATCTTTTTCGCTCGGGTTTGTGATGTTTCTTTATCGACTATAAGAACCTTAATGGTTGTTAGAGGGCACCGGATACAGGCGGCAACAATTGGTTTTTTTGAAGTTATAATATACATAACGGCTCTGAATCAGGTTGTAGGGAAACTCGACAACCCCATGAATCTACTAGCTTATGCGTTAGGCTTTGCTTCTGGAAATTATATTGGAAGTTTGCTAGAAGAGAAGTTGGCATTAGGACTTATGACTGTGCAGGTAATAACGAAGAATCCGGAACTATCAGAAAGGGTGAGGAGTTTAGGATTTGGAGTAACAATGCTCCAGGGTGCAGGGAGAGAAGGCACACGCCATGTGCTCGTCATTTCTCTTGCCAGAAAAAATGTTTCGGATTTGATAAACCTCATAGAAAAAGAAGATGAATCGGCTTTTATCACGGTAATGGATACGAAATCGGCCAAAGGGGGATACTTTAAACAGATAAAATGACCCTTAAGGCATAAAACACCCTTCCATAAAATATTATTAATTAGATTCAATTAAAGGAGGGTTGTTTTATGCCTAAAAGGGTTATTGTGCTTATTTTGGTTCTTTTTCTAGTGATTGGTTCATCAGCTTGTGGGTTACTGAGACAAGATAAAGAGAATGCCTCATCTCAGGGCTCGGAACCTGTCCAGGAAACGCAGGCAAATATGAGAAGGACAGTATTTTATTTTGTAAATGAACATGACCTGTTGGTCCCAGTAACAAAAGATATACCATGGGTGGAGGGAATTGCAAAGGCTGCTCTGGAAAATCTCGTAGACACGCCCGAAATAAGAGAGGAACTAAAGATGCGAGGCCTCAAGCCTCCTTTGCCCGCTGGAACTAAGGTTTTAGGGATGACTATAAGGGATGGGCTTGCGAAAGTGGATTTTAGCCGGGAATTTTTAAATTTAGATAGCAGGACTGCTGAAAATAACGCCATACAGGCTGTTGTATACACTCTGACTGAATTTCCTACGATTCAGAAAGTACAGTTAATGGTAGAAGGTAAGCCTCTAAAAAAATGCCCAAACGGTACAATTTTGAAAGATGAACTCCAGCGCGAGAAAATCAATTTAGAAGCTGGGACTGCAGAGAATGAAAGTGGTAAAGTTCCCGTTACGCTATATTTTAGAGCCAGCAGCAGTGATGGAAATTATACTTATTACGTGCCAGTTACACGGATGGTGAAAAATAGTGACGATTTAATGAGGGTTGCCCTAGAAGAGCTCATTAAGGGCCCAAAAGAGGGAATGGGCTTGAGTTCGGTTATACCATCAGATACCAAAGTGCTGGGTATCAGTCAGAATGGCAACGAGGTGATTGTCAATTTTTCAAAAGAAATTGAAGGCTACGGTGGTGGCGTCGAGACTGAACAGGCCCTGGTAAATGCTATAGTTTTGACACTTACTGAATTCCCGGGAGTAGAGAAGGTTACCCTACAAGTGGAGGGTGAGAGCGGGGTTTTGCCAGAGGGAACCATGCTGGATGCACCTATTTTAAAACCGGCCTTTATTAACCCCGCCAATATATAAATTTGAGAGAGGATGGTATTTTTGGCAAGGATTGACGGGAGAGAATTCAACGAAATAAGACATGTGAACATTACGCGCCACTTCAATAAGTACGCCGAAGGTTCGGTTCTCATTGAAGCTGGCGACACTAAGGTGATATGTACCGCAACTATAGACGATAAAGTTCCTCCCTTTCTTCGAGGTAAAGGGCAGGGCTGGGTGACGGCCGAATACTCCATGCTACCAAGAGCCACGGAAATACGTAACGTGAGAGAAACCTTACGGCCTAGTGGCAGGACCATGGAAATCCAGAGGCTGATAGGTAGGGCTTTAAGGTCAGTAGTGGACCTTTCCGCATTAGGTGAAAGGACTGTGTGGCTTGACTGCGATGTAATCCAGGCAGACGGCGGGACTCGTACAGCTGCTATTACTGGTGCCTTCGTGGCTCTAGTAGATGCTTTCAAACATTTGAAGGATAGTGGAGCCATTGAAGTAATTCCAGTGAACAGCTTTGTGGCAGCGGTAAGCGTGGGGATAGTAGACGGGGAAAAACTGCTAGACCTCAATTTTGATGAGGATAGCAGAGCTCAGGTTGATATGAATGTGGTGATGACTGACAAAGGACACATAGTTGAAATCCAGGGAACAGGAGAATCTTTCCCCTTTACCCGGGAGGACCTTGACGATCTTTTGAACTTAGCTCAAAAAGGCATCTTCGACCTTATAGCCATTCAAAAAGAGGTGTTAAAAGATATTTTGGATGAGGTAGAAAAATAATGTTGAATCTTGTCATAGCTACTAAAAACCAAGGGAAATTGAAAGAGTTTAAGGAAATGCTGTCGGACATACCTTTAAATATAGTTTCACTTCGCGATTTTCAAGAAATAGATTTGGAGGAAAACGGAAAAACCTTTGAAGAAAATGCCGTAATTAAGGCAAAAAGGGTATTGGAGTTCACAGGGCTACCGACGTTAAGCGATGATTCGGGGCTTGAGGTGGATGCTTTAGGCGGTAGGCCGGGGGTGTACACGGCAAGGTACGCGGGGCCCGGGGCTAGTGACCAGGATAACATAAAGAAACTTCTGCACAACCTCAAAGGTGTTCCCCGAGACAAAAGGGGGGCTCGCTTTGTGTGCTGCCTTTGCCTTGCCTTGCCAGATGGGAGAATTTTCGTGGAACAAGGTTACCTGGAGGGGTATATAACTTTTGAACCTAAGGGTGTCATGGGATTTGGTTACGATCCTGTTTTTTTTGTGCCCGAACTGGGGAAAACCCTGGCTGAGGCTACAACAAAGGAGAAAAACGCTGTAAGTCACCGTTCCAAGGCACTTGAAAAAATAAAAAAGCACCTTATTCAATATGTAAAAGGTAAAGTGGAGGGTTAGCACTTGAGAATCGGTGTATTGAGTGACACTCACGGATTCTTGCACTTAATTGAGAAAGCAGTTAAAGCTATGGAACCGGTAGATTTAATTCTGCACGCTGGTGATATGTCCCAAGATGCTGATTATCTTAAAGAGGCGTATGGTTTTAAGGTATTTGGAGTGTGTGGCAACTGTGACGTCGATTCTGAATACCCGGGAGAGAGGCTAATCGAACTGGGAAGTAATAAGATACTTTTGACTCACGGCCATGCATACCGTGTAAAAAAAGGTTATAAATTGCTTTTGGCAAGGGCGAAAGCACTTTCGGCTAATGTAGTTGTTTTTGGTCACACACACTGTCCGGAAAACGTCGTAAGGGAAAATGTCTTGATCTTTAATCCAGGTAGTATCGCCCTTCCCAGGCACGGGGCGAGAAAGACATTTGGAATAATTGAGATAAATGGAGGGGAATTGAAAAGCTCCATAATTGAGATTTAAATCCCAATTCCGGGGAGAGGGAATTGGAGCTATGGGTAAAATTTTATTTGGAAGTAAGGTATCTGAGAAGCATTTGAAAAAAACACGCGAAATAGCTCCATTTTGGAATATAGTAATAAGTGAAAAGCCGGAGGATAAGATAAGAGAAATCAAAGATGCGGATGTCTACGTGGACTGGGGATTCAACTTCGAAAGGCGATTTATTGAAGCGGCAGATAAGTTAAAATGGATACAATCGCTGAGCGCCGGAGTAGAACGGCTGCCCTTTGATCTGGTTAAGGAAAAGGGCATAATAGTAACCAATACCAGCGGAATTCATAAAGTACCGATTTCGGAGCTGGTGTTCGGCTACATGCTCATGTTTGCAAGAGGGCTTATTCGGTTTTACAAGCAGCAGCAAAAAAAGATTTGGAACAAAAATGTAAGCACCACCGAGCTTTTTGAAAAGACTCTTGGAATAGTGGGGACTGGCAATATCGGAAGCGAGATAGCAAGACTCGGCAAGGCTTTTGGCATGAAAGTAATCGGGCTCAGCAAGAGCGGCAAAATAAAAGAGCATTATAAAGAACATTATGATGAACTGTACGATGCAAGTTCTTTGAATGCTCTTTTATCAAAATCAGATTTTGTAGTGTGCGCCGTACCGCTTACTCCCGAGACGAGGTATCTTTTTGGGGAAGAGCAGTTCAGAGCGATGAAGCCTACAGCTTATTTTATAAACATAGCCCGCGGCGCCGTGGTTGACGAAAGAGCTCTTATAAAGGCACTGAAAGAAGGCTGGATAGCTGGTGCAGCACTGGATGTCTTTGAAGAAGAACCACTGCCGCCGGAAAGCCCTTTGTGGGAAATGTCTAACGTCATTATAACCCCGCACATAGCAGGTGGCTCCGACCGTTACATGGAGAGGGCCATGAAAGTGGTAAACGAAAACCTGGAAAGATACCTGAAGGGTGAGCGATTGATAAATGTCGTCGACCTAGACAGGGGATACTGATTGCCCGGTGATAACACCGGGTTTTTTTATTTTTTTGGGACAATGATTTGCAACTAGAGCTTGATCAATGGAATTTTTTTGTAAGTATGGAATATATATAGAGAGTGAAGATGGTGAGAACAATCACAAGGAGGAGGTTTATAATGGCCTACTTGCCCAACCTTTTTTCCGAAGGGCGTATCGGTAACTTAACCGTAAAAAACCGTATAGTGATGCCACCAATGGCTACAAATCTCGCCAACGAAGATGGATCGGTAAGTCAAAGGTTGATTGACTACTATGTTGCAAGGGCCAAGGGAGGAGTAGGGCTAATTATTCTTGAAAATGTCCAGGTTGATTACCCGCAAGGTAAAAATGTCGCCTGCCAATTAAGGATAGATGATGATAAGTACATAGCCGGCCTTTTTGAGTTAGCAGAAGCCGTTCATAGTTATGGTACAAAAATTTTTATGCAGATTCATCATGCTGGTCGGCAAACTACCCCGGGTGTGATCGAAGGGCTCCAACCGGTGGCTCCTTCTCCAATTCCCTGTGGTTTCCTTGGGGTACAACCCCGTGAGCTTACTTTAGATGAGATAGAAGGCATAATTCAGAAGTTCGTCAATGCAGCCGTAAGAGCTAAAATAGCCGGATTTGATGGGATTGAGCTACATGGCGCCCATGGCTATCTTATCGGTCAATTTATGTCACCGCGAACGAACAAACGCGTCGATCAGTATGGCGGCAGCTTTGAAAGAAGAATGCGTTTCCCGTTGGAAATAATTAGGAGGATTAAAGAAGCCGTCGGCGATGATTATCCCATCTCCTTCCGTTTTAGCGCTGATGAATTTATCGAGGGCGGCAATACCCTTGAAGACGGAAAACAAATTGCAAAAATGCTAGAGGATGCAGGTGTGCATGTCTTACATGTCACCTCTGGTATTTATGAATCTATGCCTACTATTTTAGAAACCTCTAGGTTTGACCAGGGGTGGCGCGTATATCTTGCGGAAACCATCAAGAAGGTAGTAAATATACCGGTAATCACTGTAGGTGTTATCCGCGATCCAGAGTTTGCTGAGAAAATTATTGCTTCAGGTCAGGCAGACTTTGTATCTATTGGTAGGGGTTTAATTGCAGATCCAGAATGGCCCCGGAAAGCTAAAGAGGGACGGTTTGATGAGATCCGCAAATGTATTTCCTGCAACATTGGTTGCATAGGAGGTCATGTTTTCTATAACCTTCGCCTCCGCTGTAGCATAAATCCTTGCGTAGGTCACGAGGCACTTTATGGTGATATCAAACAAAGTTCGGTAAAGAAGAAGGTAGTAGTGGTCGGTGGAGGACCAGCTGGTATGCAGGCTGCTATAGTTGCCGCTAAGCGTGGTCACCGCGTTATTCTTATTGAAAAAGAACAAAGTCTTGGCGGTCAACTCCAACTTGCAGCGGTGCCTCCAGGGAAATCAAAAATTAACTGGTTCAATGAGTGGTTGAAAGGGGAATTATCGAGAGCAGGTGTAGAGGTGAAAACAGGAGTTGAGGCCGACGCCGAATATATAGCTGCCCTTGCTCCTGATTGCGTAATTATTGCTACCGGTTCAGAACCGGTAAAACCTAAAATTAGAGGGGCGAACCTAGAAAATGCTCATATCTTCCAGGCGTGGGATGTTCTGAGAGGTAGGATGGTTTGCCAGGAGGGCGAAAAGGTAGTTGTTGTCGGCGGAGGTTTAGTAGGCTGCGAGACAGCACATTACCTTGCAGAAAAAGGAGCGGAGGTTGTTATTCTTGAAATGCTGCCTGAGATAGCTGCAGATATGGAGCCAATTAGCCGTTTCGACATGATGCAGATATTTAACAAAATAGGCATTAAAATGAAGACGAATGTTACTGTAACAGAGATAACAACTGATAGTGTAGTCTTCGTTGATAAAAAAGGGCAACAAGGCTACGAGCCAGCCCAGAAGGTAGTTCTAGCCATTGGCCAGTCACCTGTAGGTAAGGAACTTAAAGACGCTCTTGAGCAAAAGGGAATCGAGGTAAAGGTCGTTGGCGATGCTGAAAAAGTCGGCAAGATTATCGATGCAGTCGCTAGCGGTTTTCAAGCGGGATGGCAACTCTAGGTATAGTCTGTGTAGCAAAAGTTGGGTAGAAAACCCCCAGAAGACCCCAAAGGGGGTCTTCTTTTTTTCATGTAATTTTTGCTTATTCCCGACTTCTACAGTTGCTTTGCCCTGCTGAGCACATAGTCGGTCAAAGCCGTGCTATAAAAAAGACAATAGAAGCGGCAAAGAAAATAGCATCAAGAGCATTTATGATTTTTTGAACGAAAAAGTGCTTGAATATCTCATCGCGTATGAATGACCGGGAAATGTAAGAGAACTTGTAAATCTGGTGGAGTACCTGGTGAGTGTAAAGGATGAGAAAACCAGAATCGCCATCGAGGATTTGCCAACACACATGATCTCCGGGATATTGAGTGCTTCACAATGTTCCGTATGAATGCCTCTGAAACTACGAGAACTTGTTTTTGATGAGCTTGAAGGAGCCTATCGCGGTCATTATAAATCCAATTACGGGCAGGATTAGAGATTGAAAGAATTTAATGGAACTGAGGGTATCCTGACGGCGGAATTAAATCCTTCAATAAATAGTACCGGTAGTCCTAAGAATCCGTGATGTTCGATAAACGCTAGAATTTGCCCGAAATTAGCACATGCATTTTTTAACAAAGCCAGTTTTATAGCTTCAGGGTTAACCGGATAGTTTTTGGGATCGAATTTTGCCAAAATGTCTCTTATCTCTTGTTCGTACTGTTCATCAGCAAAAAACTCAATAAAAATATTATTTTCTAGTTCTATTGTTCTTCTACTTGTGCGTTCCACTAAATGATCATTAAGATGAAGGTGAACCCCCGCAATTTATTCTTTTTATTGGGAATAAACAAAACGTCTTTTACAAAATAGGGAGAGCGTATATTGCTTTCAGAAATATTATTATCTAATAAGCCGTTATCATATAAAAACGAAACGAACCTGCGATTTAAATCATTTTTCAATATAAACTCTGTATGGTAAATAAAACTTCTTAAAGAAAAACCGGCAAGCAAAGTAAAGATTCCCAGTATGGTACAAATTATGCCGATTTTTCTACTCATAAGATTCATCTTTTCTCGGAATAGTCTAATATTATTATACCATTGTCAGAATACAAAAACGACAGAATAATCTTCATAACTAGTTGCATATACATAATTTCAGACGGCGCCGTCGTAAAAAAAATTTTTAGGGAGTGTCCTGTATGAGGAAAAGGTACATCCCGGTCATACTCATCGCCGTGCTCTTCTTGACCATGTTGCTACCGGGACTAGGTGTCGCTCAGCCGGGAGGAGTGGTTCCCGGGGAGCCGGTGGAAACTGGCAGCAGGGAAGAAGTAGCCCAACAGGGATTGCCCGGTGAAAAAATCGACGATGTGCCGTTTATTGGGGATCAGGACGGAAATAAGATAGCGGATGACCTAGATGGATTGATCGGTGTAGACAAGGGTGAAAAGGTTTCCGTAATCGTCAGATTAAAGGAAAACCCGTCGGAAAATGCTCTGAAAAATATTGTAACAAATATAGGTGCCATTGAGGTAAAAGCCAAGTGGGAGAAAGCTTTGAAGGGCTTTTCAGCAATGATGACACCAGGTCAGATAAAGGCCCTGTCGAAAATCCCCATAGTCGAAAGAATCGATATGGACCGGGAAGTAAAAGCGTTTATAAACACGGCTACGCAGTGGACGGGAGTTCAGGCGGCTAGAAGTGATTTTGGCGTCGACGGGGACAGGGACGGCAACAAGAATTCGTATTCCAAAAACGATGTGGTGATAGCGATTCTTGACACCGGTATAGATACAGGCCACGTAGACCTGGACGGCGGAAAAGTAATAGGATGGTACGATGTAATCAACGGAAGGACCACCCCCTACGATGACAATGGTCACGGTACCCATGTAGCCAGCATTGCGGCGGGTACCGGTGAAGGGAACCCAGCTTATAAAGGCGTGGCTCCAGGGGCGGCTCTAGTAGGAATAAAAGTGCTGAATTCCGCCGGGTCTGGCACGATCAGCGGGATAATTTCGGGCATCGAGTGGATGATCCAGAACAAGAATACTTACGGCATACGCATAGGCAACATGAGTCTCGGGGTAAAGGGCTCTTCCGACGGAACCGACAGTCTGTCGCAGGCGGTAAACAATGCGGTGAACAATGGCATAATAATGGTAGTTGCTGCGGGCAATGAAGGGCCGGCCAGGTACACCATAGGTTCACCTGCTGCAGCGACGAATGCTATAACCGTGGGCTCCCTCTACGACCCGGGTGAAAAGGGATGGGTACTGTCCGAATTTTCCAGCAGGGGACCTACGGCCGACAACCGCATAAAACCGGATATAACCGCTCCGGGAAGCAATATCACCGCAGCCAGGGCGGGTACCACTAGCGGTTACGTCACCTACAGCGGTACGTCCATGGCGACGCCCTTCATATCTGGAGTTATAGCGTTGATGCTGGATGCAAATTATTCGCTCACTGATTCCCAGGTTAAGAATATTCTTTACTCCAGCGCCAATGTGAAAGACTTCGGGCCCCCGGGCAAGGACATCGATTTCGGCTACGGCATAAACCTCGCTTACAACTGCATTAAACAGGCAGGCGGATTTACCGGCAGCTTCTCCGACGGCATAGGGTTCTCCTTCGTGCAGGACAGCCTGTCCGGCACGGGCGATACCGACTGGTGGCAATTCAACGTGACCGATACGACAAAGCCCATTGGAATTACATTCATAATGCCGGACCACAGCTCGTTAATAGATTTCGATATTTACCTCTACGACCCCAATGGTACCCTGGTGGCTAGCTCTACGGGAACCAAGAGGCAGGAACAGATCCGCTATACGCCGACCAGTACTGGAACATACCGGCTGATGGTGTACTCATATAGAGGTTCCGGAAACTACTGGTTAAATGTCAGCTGGAAGTGAACCGAGAGCCACATACCCTTTCGATAAAAAAAGCAGGGTGGAGGTGATAGAGCCTCTATCCTGCTTTTTATTGTAGAATATTTTCGTACATGTGTAGTAAAATATTTTCGTAAACATCGGAGACTAAAAGTGCGTAGGGAGATTTAATTCGTGAAAATTATTGGAAAAGCCGTAAAAGTTATCTATGGAGGACTCTTGGTTGTGGGTATAAAAGCGATAAAAAGGGCGGGCATGTTTGAATCGATATCAAAGACACGCAAATTTCAAAAAATGTCGACATGGTTCTTAAGCCATTTAAAAAACTTAGGGAGGTCCTCAAATTATTCGATAATTGAGTTGAAAGTGTTGTCAATATCTTTTAAATATGTCACCTAAAAATGAACCAAAACATAGTTAATTAT
>JAKKUQ010000075.1 GCA_021890755.1 Thermosediminibacteraceae bacterium
ATATTATAACCCACCGCTGATCCACTGTCTCATTATTTTATAAAAACTATCGAAAAGCGTCTTTTTCCTAATATCCTGAATCGAAACAAGCGGCACTCTTGCAACTAAATTTGATTCAATAAATACCTGAATCTCGCCAACAGCTTGGTCCTTAAAAACTGGCGCATTTACATAAGTAGGCTTATCTAACTTTATATAAGCTTTTTCGCCTCCTCTCATAGGAAGGGCTACTTCTTCTCCTGCTACCAGCACCGCCTTGTTTATAATTCCACCCTTTACGGGAATGGCAGCATAAACTTTATTTTTGGGAATCAATTTTGTTAGTCTGTAATTGCTAAAACCGTAATTTAGCAATTTCATGGAAGTTGAAAAATGATCACGAGCACCAAGAACGACTGATATTAATCTGAATCCATTTCTTTCCGCAGTAGCCACTAAACACCTACCAGCTTTACCGGTGTAACCAGTCTTAACGCCATCTACCCCTTCGAAAGCCCTAAGTAATCTATTGGTATTATATATATGTCTCGAGTACTTTCCCTCGGTTATAACTATATCTTTCGTACTTACTATTTCTCTAAACTTTGGTATATTTAAAGCATACCGAGTTATCAACGCTAAATCCCTGGCAGTTGTAAAATGACCGGGTTCGTCCAAACCGTGAGGATTTTTAAAATGGGTGTCCTTTGCGCCTATTTCGCGCGCCTTTAAATTCATCATCTGTACAAAGGTCTCTACATTTCCTCCTATATGCTCGGCAACGGCTATTGCAGCATCGTTCCCGGAAGGCAATAACAATCCATATAACATGCTTTCTAACGACATTGTCTCCCCAGGTACAAGATGAAAGGATGAACCTCCAACTGACGCTGCTTTACGGCTCACAGTAACTTTGGAGGATAAGTCTCCTTTCTCTAAAGCTAAAATTGCGGTCATTATTTTTGTGGTGCTTGCCATTGGAAGACGCATTTGTGAATTTTTCTCTACTAAAATCCTGCCTGAAACCGGGTCCATCAATACATAAGCACGGGCATCCAAGGAAAAATCAGATTCTTTCGCTTGACCCGCACTAATAAAAAAAGCTGATGTAAAGATTAAAGTAGATAGCGCAACAATAAGAAGTGTAATTAGAGCGCGTTTTTTGAACATAAAATAATCCCTCCAGCTAAGGTTATTTTTTGTAGAAAGTGCATTTAAGATTCTTTAAAAAGCTGGAGGGATTTACAGTATATTCTAGTTTACATATCTTTATTTTCGTATAAAATATTGCAACCAAATTCTTTGGCTATTTTCTCTGCTTCCCTTATGTCATCCTCACTACCTATAGACCATCCTCCTTTATAAATGCCGTTCACATATATTTCAACTTTATCTTTTTTAAATATCATCAATCTCTCCTGCCTTTGTTTCATTTGATTAACCTGCCGCATTATTGCTTCCTCGGGGTTTATCCCCATAACTTTGAGAGCGATTAATATGCAGGAAAGGGCATCTTCGAGTTCTCGTTTGGCTTTGGCAATTTCACCTCTTAACAAGGCTTTTAAAGATTCGGCTACTTCCTCGTTGAGGTGACTTATTGCCTCTTTTGGATCTGTAGTTTTGTATTTTCTATTTTCCCAAATTATTTCCATTGCCTCTCGTAAATCCATCTTGCTCCTCTCCCAAAAAAGAATATATCCTAAGATCTGCCATTTTTATTTTAACAAATAAAAAAGGTCCAGTCTACTTAGGCTGGACCACTATGGGTTCGTGATTTTTTTTCAATGCCGCTCTTACCTGTTCTAATATTTGTGGAGCTACATCTATTACTCTTTCCCACATGGCATTTTGGTGCACCGGCAATAGCCTTATCTGACCTTTTCCTACGACCATAAAAGCAACAGGCTGCACCGAAACACCGGCACCACTGCCACCACCGAAGGGCATTTTCTGTAATTCCTGGCTTTTATCTTTATCTTGAGAAGTCTTGACGAAAAACTCACTTCCCCCGGCAGCGAACCCAAAGGTAACCCGCGATACCGGAATAATTACGCTGCCGTCTGGCGTCTCTACAGCATCTCCTATTATGGTATTGACATTTACCATGTCTTTTATGCTTTCCATGGCCGTTTTCATGAGGCTTTCAATAGGATGTCCTTCCATCTGACTTTCGCTCCCTCACTTTTTTGCATCACCATCAATTTTAACAATAATAGTCCTGCGATAATAATATGACCTATTCGCATATTTATTATACTCTCAAAATGAAGCTCTGCTGGCTTATTCCCAGAAAAATACGGCCTGATATCCAACGAAAAACATGAACTGCTAAGATCAACAAAACGGCTTAATATCCCTAGAATAAAAAAGGTCACTCCCCAAATTGTCCCTGCTAATATTCCGGTAACGGCCGGATCGTTGAACCCAAATTTTATGCAAAGTGATATCTTTTTTATCTTAACAAATTTATAAATAGAAACCAAATTCAAAAGCAATGGTCTAGGACTTTTATCGCCGGTAAGAGGCGAAAAAGGTAAAGTCCTCTTTAATAACGTCAACCCAACTATCGATACTTTTACATGTATATTTCCTTTTTTTGGTCCTTCCCAGCGTAAATTAATATGATATGACACAGGAGTTAATAAAATAAGTATAGCGGTTATTCCGATGACAAATAATATAAACACTTTAATCCCCTTGTTCGTTTAATTTTAAATTAGCCAATTCTTCAATGGAACTCAGCCCAAAATATTCTAAACAGTATTGAGTAGTACCATATAAAATAGGTCGGCCAGGTGTTTCCATTCGTCCCACTTCACAGATTAGATTTTTTTCCAATAAACTGTTTAATGTTTTTTCTACATTAACGCCTCTTATAGATTCTATTTCAGCTTTCGTAATAGGTTGTTTAAACATTATTATTGCCAATGTTTCAAGGGCAGCTCTAGAGAGTTGACTTCTAATTTGAGGTTTAAACAATTTCTCAATATAAGGGTAAACATCAGGCTTGGTAGTTAGCCTAATCTTTCTACCTACCTCAGATATCATGATTCCTCTATTTGTTGAATTATATTCCTGTTTCATATCATTTATAATGTCTAGAATTTCTTCTTTTGAGATTTCCAGGGCATTTGCCAAATCATCCAGAAACACTGGATCACCCGCTGCAAACAATATACCCTCCAAGATCCCCTTCACTCGTTCTTTCTCCACTAGGCTTCCTCCCTTAGGACAATTGTTATATCACCGAAAGGTTGATCTTGAAATACCTTTACCTTGTTTAATTTTATCAACTCCAGTATTGCAAGAAACGTAATTATCAGTTCTGATTTAGTAGCACTTCTTGAGAAAAAATCCTTAAAATTTACCTTTTTCATATTAACCACAATGTCGTACACTTGTTCTATTCTTTTAAATAACGGAAAAGGCTCCTTTAATATTGTTTTTGCATTTACGTTTTCTCTCATATCCTTTTTCCTTATAATATCAGTAAAAATAGATATGAGATCATCAAAGCTCACTTCAGGTAGGCAAAGATCATCGTATAAAAACGAAAGATCTTCTGGTTTACGCTTAAAAATCCTGCTCTCATATTCTTCTTTTTCTTTAAGAATCATTGCTATTTTTTTATACTTTTTATATTCAATTAACCTCTCTACTAACTCACTTCTCGGGTCTTCCTCATCTATAACAGCACATTCCTCCTGCTGAACTTCGTTGCTTTTTATGCTGGGCAGCAGCATTCTAGATTTTATACTAAGTAAAGTTGCGGCCATTAATAAAAACTCGCTGGCTAAATTTATATCTAACTCTTCAAGTCCCTCTAAGTAACTTAAATATTGATCCGTCAGTTCTGATATGGGTATATCGTAAATATTAATTTGGTTTTTTTCTATAAGATGGAGAAGAAGGTCCAGCGGACCTTCAAAAGCTTCAAGTTTTACGTTTAGTGCCACGTATTAGTCACCCTTTATATATTTTAAAAAATCAACATGTTAGTCAAAGTATCCAAAATATACAAAGCTAATGATATGAGGGGATCAAGGAGAATATCAACAAAATCGAAGTACACCAGAAATATCAGAATTAATGGACCGTATGTTTCAAGCTGGAAAAATACATCGCTCAAATTTAAAGGTAAAAAAACTGAAAGAATCTTATAACCATCAAGAGGGGGTATAGGGATGAGATTAAAAACAGCCAAGACTAAATTATAAGAGAAAAGAGTTTCTAAAAAAATCTCAAATATTCCACTAAACATATTTAACTTAAGTAAAGTCAAAGTCACAAAAGCAAGCATTAAATTTGTGATAGGACCAGCCACTGACGTTAGCATAATACCAGTTTTACTATTCGAATAATACCTTGGATCCACCATTACTGGTTTTGCCCATCCGAATTTAAAAAACCACAGCATAAGTAATCCAATCGGATCTAGATGTGCTAACGGGTTTAGAGTCAACCTACCTGTCCATTTAGGAGTAGGATCTCCCAATGCGTAAGAAACCCTTGCGTGAGCGTATTCATGAAAAGTAATAGCTATCAAAAGGGCCGGTATTCTTAATAGCATTTCTGGACCATAAAAATAAGGCATCTATAACATCCTTTCACATTTTTTTGCATAGGATTTACCAATAGCATTATACCATGTTTATTTTCATGAAAAAAGTGCGCTTTCGCGCACTTAATCACATGACAGAAAATAAAGCCTTTTTCTCTGGTTCGAATAAATCATTTTTTAGCAGATCATCGTACGTCTCTCTCTTTACAGCTAACCATGCAGTACCGTCTTTCACGAAAACCACCGCCGGACGCGGTATCATATTGTAATTGCTTGCCATTGAATAATGGTACGCACCTGTACAGAAAACAGCTAAAATGTCTCCGCTATCTACTTTAGGCAGTTTTATGTCCCAGATAAGCATATCACCGGATTCGCAGCATTTACCTGCTACCGAAACAATTTCTTCACCAGGCAGGTTCGCTTTATTCGCCAAAACAGCTGAATATTTTGCTCCATAAAGAGCAGGCCTTATATTGTCACTCATTCCTCCATCCACACAGACATACTTCCTCACACCTGGAATATCCTTAATTGCTCCAATTGTGTAAAGGGTTATTCCTGCTGGCCCTACAATAGCCCTACCGGGCTCCACTAAAATCTTTGGAACAGCTACATTTAACTTTCGGGCCCACGTCTTGACCGAATCTACAAGTGCCTTTAGGTATTCTCGCGGATGAAGTGGTTTGTCTTCATCTGTGTACTTAACACCAAACCCTCCACCAAAATCCAGCTGAAGAGTCTCATGTCCGAATTGTGATTTTACTGATTTCACAAATTTCATCATGACCTCTGCTGCCAGAGCAAAAGGTTCTGTCTCAAATATTTGTGACCCTATATGGCAGTGGAAGCCTACTAATTTTATATCTTTTATACCGAGGGCTTTTTCTACTGCCATCATCGCTTGCCCGTTTTCAAGAGTAAAGCCAAACTTTGAATCTAATTGTCCTGTTTTTATATAATCATGGGTATGGGCTTCAATTCCCGGCGTTATACGAAGCAATATATTTACTTTTCTTTTCATTTTTTTTGTGAGTAATTTTAACATTTCCATCTCATAAAAATTATCAACGACTATCTGGCCTACGTTATGCTCCAGCGCCATTTTTAGCTCTTCGTATGACTTGTTGTTGCCGTGAAAATAGATTCTCTCGAGTGGATAGCCGGCTTTTATAGCAGTATAAAGCTCTCCTCCTGAAACAACATCAAGGTAAAGACCTTCCTCTTCTATTATTTTACACATTGACATTGTCATAAAGGCTTTTGCGGCATAGATAACACCGCTGTCCGGGTGTAAGGAATAGAGTTCTTCTCTATAAATCCTGCAATTTTGCCTTATTATCGATTCATCCATTACATAAAGTGGAGTCCCGAATTCCTTAGCAAGCTCGACAGCATCACATCCATTTATTTCCAAATGACCCTTCTTGTTTACGCTTAAATTGCTGTATATCACTTTTCCATTGCTCCCTTCTTCTCTGCATTTTTATTTTAAAAATAAAAAATACAGCCGCAGATATTTGCCAGCTGTTTTTCTTCCATCCAGGCAAATACCTCCTCTCCCCCCAAAGTAATGAAGTAGCGCTCCACCAAAAAACTTGGGGAAGTTTTTTGGTGACAGTCCTATACCTCTTCGGTATAGGCCCAGCGCAATCCTACGAGAATCGGATTGCACTTCGGCGGCAACCCCTTTCCCCCTGTATCCTAGGCCTCTCGCACCTCAACAGGGGTACTCTTGGTCTGCCGCGCCTCTACCTCAACTCATTGCGAGATGAGGTATCTTTATTTATTTATTTGCATTATTTATAACACAGGTTAGCCCCATTGTCAACTCAAAATTTTGTACTTATTGT
>JAKKUQ010000121.1 GCA_021890755.1 Thermosediminibacteraceae bacterium
TCCTCCAACCCCGCCGCATCGACCGCCCATAGAGATACTGGCATCTTTCCGCCATTTAAAAATATAGCAAGAAAATTAAACAATACTCCTAAAGTTACAAGTCTTAGGGGTCTCAGATGCCAGTTTGCAAAGAGGCTGTACAACAAAAGCCCATATGAGAGCAAGGAAATAACCAGCATGTATTTGGAAATAAGTTCTTTAAAGGGATTTTTTAAAACCAAAGGAGTGTACCGGATAATAAAGGATAAAAATATGAGTTCAAGTTTTTTAAGCGGTATTTCGCCAAGACTTTTTAAATTTCCATCTCTTAAAATACCAACAATAATAGATAAAATTATAAAATCAATCAATAGCATAATCCCTCATTTTCTCCCTTTCCAGTGCTTTTTTTAAAGCTTTAATCACATCAGGGCGAAATTCAACACCGGAACCTTTTTCAAGTTCTTCAAGAGCTTCCCTTACAGTTAATGCCTTACGGTAAGGTCTATCCGTAGTAAGAGCATCAAAAACATCGGCCACTGCGATTACCTGCGCTCCTAAGGGTATCTCTTCTCCCTTTAATCCATACGGATACCCGCTTCCGTCAAGCCTTTCATGATGGTATCTTATGAAAGAGGAGGCTTGCAAGAGAAAATCAACCTTCTTCACTATATTGGCCCCCAGCTCCGGATGGGTTTTTATTTTTGCAAACTCCTCATCCGATAATTTACATGGTTTGTTTAAAATTTGTTCTGGAATACCTATCTTCCCTATATCGTGTAATAGTGCCGCATAATGCAAAATGCTTATCATATCGTTATCCATCTTTAGTTCTTCCGCTATTGCTACTGCCAATCTTGCAACCCTTTCGGAATGGCCCCTCGTATGGGGATCCTTCGCCTCTATTGCACTTGCCAAAGCCTGTATTGTTTCAAGGTATATTTTTTTCATGTTCATATATAATTTAAAGGAATGCCTAGCAATTAAAAGAGGTATCAGAAACAAAACAAGTCCTAATGCGCCTATATTTATGTATATAACAGCAAGAAGGATTCCCAATGGGGCAAGCGCAATATAAGTTAGAAGAGTATCTGAAAACGTTGTTTTTAAAATATACCCTATAGGTTTTTTGTAAAGTATTGTTAATCCGATTGCTAAAAGACCAATATTTATTGAAAAATATGTTAAAACTAAAGCTAGGAAAGCTAATGGATTTTTATAAAGATTTATATATCCAGGAGTTCCACCTAATTTTTCATAAACAAACCCTGAACTTCCCACCATTATTGTATACAGTGCTATATTAGAAACTTTTTTAAAAAATCCGTGGTTTCGTATTTTATGTTTTACCTCACATAATAATGCAGATATAAATGCAACCCAAATACTTAACTTATATCCCAAAACAAGTATAGAACCTATAAAAATTGCAAAACCAACAGTTACTTCTGCATCATTTGCTAATTTTACGGACATTATCTCGGAAAAATAGGCAAGTAATGTAAATATAAGAAAAGCTTCAAAATTATTAAGCAGCAAGGCTTTATAAGAATGTATTAATAATGATATTGAGCACAACAGCAATATAAAAAAATAAATATTTTGTTTGCTAATTTTTATCATTTTAACTCCACCTAATTTATAAATTTTCTTTATAAAAACATTAAAAAGGGCCGACAAAATTGATTTTATTAACCAAACTTATAATTAGCACCGCCGGCAAGGACTAGAGCCATCAATGCTAGTAAAATCTTTACAAGAGTAGCATTGATTTTCATTATTGCAGCCCCCTCCCGTTTACGGTGCTCTGCCCCACCGCTACTAGAGCAGGCCACAAAAAACCGCTCCGCTTCTGTCGGCCCTTTTTTTAACTACTCATTTTTTTCTTTTAT
>JAKKUQ010000076.1 GCA_021890755.1 Thermosediminibacteraceae bacterium
ATCTCACAATAGGTCCGTTTTGATGGATTACCCTAACGCCTGCGTCCAGGCTCAGACCCTCGGGTTTTTCCGCAAACTCAATTTCAACAATCTTGGAATGGAAAAAGTTCTTCCTCATTTCCCTGATGTTCGACTCCAGCACGATTCTGCCCTCGTTTAGAACTATGACATCCTCGCATAGGCGCTCGATGTCGCTGGTATCGTGGGACGTCAGAATTACGGTCACTTTTTTTTGCCTGTTTAGGTCTCTTAAAATATCTATCACTGCAGACCTTACCACCACGTCCAGACCGATAGTGGGTTCGTCCAAAAACAGTATCTTTGGGTTATGTATTAAAGCTGCTGCGATTTCACAGCGCATGCGCTGTCCTAATGAGAGCTTGCGCACCGGTTGGTAGAGGAATGAGCTAATATCGAATAAATCGACCAGTTCCTTCATTCGCTTTTTAAGCTCCACCCGGTCTATGTCGTATATCCTGCCCAGCAAATGAAAGGTATCTATGGGAGGCAGGTGGTACCACAATTGGGACCTCTGCCCGAAAACGGAGGAAATATGGTAGGCCAATTTGCTTCGGTATTTAAAAGGATCCATTCCCAGAACCCTTATACTACCCTGCGTCGGGCTTAGGATTCCGCACAGCAGCTTTATCATTGTGGATTTGCCCGCTCCGTTAGGCCCAATAAGCGCCAGAGCCCGGCCGGGCTCCACAAGGAACGAGACATCTTTTACCGCCTCTATCACCTGCCGCTCTCTACGCGTCCATCCCTTAATCTTCCAGAGGGTATACTGTTTTGAAACGTGATTGACCTCTATACACAAGCGTCCTCACCTATCCGTTAAAAGTGTGGGAAATCTGAATTGAAATTTTACATTATTTTATCGCAAGGTAATTTTCTGTCAATATCCTGGCTGCAATTCCAACTTTGGTATAATTTTGTTGAAAAAGGTCCTTAAGTTTGATATTATTAATAATATTAATATTGTTATTGTGGGAATTTTCTCATACGGCATCTTCTAAAGGAGGAATATGATGAAAAGCATCAATACCAAAATCATAGTATTGCTCTGCTCCCTTGTATTTATAGTCAGTACTGGCCTTGGAATAGCGGCTTATATCATCTCTCTCAATTCACAGCTCAACATCTTAGCGGAGACCATGCCGAAAGTTGCCGAGGAGGCCTCCGTTACCATTAAGGATGGCATGCAGAACCATCTGAACACCCTGAATATCATCGCTTCAATGGAAGAGATAAAGGCTTTCACCATCTCCGATAAAGACGCAGATATTTCGGGGATACTGTCGATCATGTCAAAGGAGGTGGAGAGAGCAGGTCACACCAGCATGATATTGGTAGACGGTAAGGGACATGCCCTCTACGACAACGGTGAAACTGCCAATATGAAAGACAATCCCTTCATCGCAAAGGCTCTATCGGGGGAAAATGTAGTATCGGATCCGATGCTGGGCGAGGACCGCGAGACCGTTATCATGCTATACGCCGTTCCGGTAAAAGTGGAGGATGAAGTAACCGGTGCCCTTATCGCCATCAGGGACGGCATGGAATTGAGCGACTTTGCGAGAAGGGTTAAATTTGGACAAACGGGAGAAGCCTTTATCATAAACCAGCAGGGACTCACCATCGCCCACGCCGACAAGAACCTGCTAAAACAGATCATTTCCACCGCCTCTGCCGATACTACCACTTCCGCTACTACATCAGCGACCAAAAAAGTTTCTTCCGAAGAAATTGAAATAACGGCCGTCGAAGAAGGCGGCGTCGCCAGCGAATTAGGCTTTAAAGGGTTCACCGAAGTCCAGAGGCAGATGATGGAAGGTAAAAAGGGCTTCGAAAAATATGAATACAGCGGCACTCTCAAAGTCGTGGGTTTTGCACCCATTGAAGGCTACGGTTGGTCCATCGCCGTCGCAGTCGACCAGGACGAGGTGCTCTCGGGGCTGTCGGAGTTGAAGCGGACCATTATATTGATCTCCTTTGCCTTTCTTCTCACAGGATCGGTGGCCGCATACTTCATAGGAAGGGGCATTTCCCGGCCGATTATCCACCTTACAAGGCAATGCATCGCGATGGCCGAAGGCGACTTTACAAAAACCATGGAAGACAAATATACAAAGCGGAGCGACGAAATAGGCGCTCTGGCCAGGGGATTCCTTAAAATCAATGTAAATGTATCGGGCATAATACGAAACGTCATCTCGGAAACGAATCGGGTTGGCAGAGCCGTCGAGATTGTAAACTCCAACATGGTCGAGCTGAATGAGAAAATGAAAAACATGTCCGATATCATACAGCAGTTGTCCTCGAAGATGGAGGAGACAGCGGCCATGGCAGAGGAAATGCACGCCACATCGACGGAAATCGAAGCCGCCATAGACTCGATCGCCGGCAAAGCCCAGGAAGGCGCCGAATCTGCCAGTGAAGTCAACAGGAGGGCCGAAGAACTCAAAGCCACCGCCCTGGATTCCCAGAAGAGCGCCCAGCTCATCCGGGAGAGCGTGGCCGGAAAGTTGAGGGAAGCTATCGAAAAGTCAAAAGCGGTCGAGAAGATAAGAATTTTATCCGAGACTATCTTAAAAATGTCTGCCCAAACGAACCTGCTGGCTTTAAACGCCTCCATTGAAGCTTCCAACGCCGGCAAAGCGGGCCGCGGTTTTGCCGTCGTCGCCGGGGAAATAAGAAAGCTGGCCGAAAATTCCAAGCAAACGGTCAACGAAATTCAAAAGGTGACGGAACAGATAGTCGAATCGGTTCAAAATCTCGCCGCCAGTTCCGAACAGGTTCTGGACTTTCTGGACAACAAGGTGGTAAAGGATTACGACATGCTCGTGGAAACCGGCAAGAACTACAACAACGATGCGCGCATGATCGACGAAATCGTGGAAGACTTAAGCGCCACTTCCGAAGAACTCTATTCCTCCATCCAGATCATGATGAAGGCCATCAACAACGTGGCCGAAGCGGCCAACAAAGGAGCTTCCGAGACGTCCTGCATAGCAGCCGAAGCCAACGCTGTGGCCCAAAAAACCAGGGAAGTGCTGGAACAGATGCAGGTCGTCAACGAAAGCGCAAAAAAACTTTTTGATGCCGTGAGGGTATTTAAAGTACTGGAAAGCTGATGTTTTTAATGAGCATAATCGCCTTTTAAATGGAAGAAGACATTAAACGATGTTGGAAAGCATAAAAGCGAATAAAACACGTCTTAATAAAAAAGGACTTAGGAGCTTATTCTAAGTCCTTTTTTACAACCGAATCTGCGCCATGAAGGATGGGAAGATCGCAGCCTTCAAGACGATGGAGGAGATCATGGATTCCAAACTGCTGTCCGATATTTTCGAAACTTTGTATGGAATTGTGCAATATTCAACTTTTTTTCCCGTAAGGCCTTGCTTATCAGCAATTAAAATTCTTTTATCTGTAAATACTGCAGCATCTCTAATAGTCTTAACAGCAAAAATAGGCTTTTCATGTTCCGTCAGCATTTTTCGCAAGTGTTCTGGAATTGGAATCTCAGTGAAGAATGTATACTTGGTAGATAATGCATCAGCCATAACTATCCCTCTCCTTTTTAGAGTTTCCCATGAATAATAATTGATCACGTATGACTGAATTTCAAAGATAATATAAAATTTCAGTTCGTCGATACGTATATCCTGGTTTACGCCCACGATATTTCGGCCGGTCCAAAGCGCGAACGAGCGAAAGCTCTTATCTTGGAACTCTTGGACTCGCGGCTTGGTTGCATCAGCACTCAGGTTCTCCAGGAATTTTGCGATGCTTTTGATTCTAAGCATTTCACCAAAACCTTCCTCGTCCTCGGGCCGTCGAATTCGCAGAAAAACACGCCCTGCCAGGTGCCCAAAACGGGCCTGCCGTCCTCTACGGCAAGTATAACCGAACTTCCCATGAGAGACGCCTTTATGTGGGCATCGGAGTTCCCCTCCAGGTGCCTGTAATCGCCCCTTTCAGGGATCAGATCGTTCAGGGTCTTTATTATATCGGCCTTCACGTCCTCGTCGGTGTTTTCGTTAATGGTAACCCCGGCAGTGGTGTGGGGCACGAATACGAAGCACAGTCCGTCTTTGACCCCCGACTTCTCGATGGCCTTTCGGACTTCCTGCGTTATATCCACCATCTGGGTTCTCGCGGTAGTCCTCACATTAATGACCTCCATGGCTTCCTCCTTCCGTCCAAGCCGAGGAACTTTTCAGCTCAGATGGCTGGGGTATTTATGGTCCGCCTTTAAAAAGCCTCTCCCCAGCAGGCGGTATTGAGGCTTAAATTCCCGAGAAGGATCCACGAATCTGTAAGGTACAATTCTTTGCGCTCCAATTTTCCCCTGCTCATATTTTGATCAATAGGTCCCCAACAATCCGTTTTTCCTGGCGTACCTGCTGCAGGCGCCAAAAACTGCAGAGCCCACCACAAGCCACAGGATGCTCGCCAGCAGGAGCTGCAGCCAGTCGGTGGGATAAATCGCCATGGAACTTACCGCTTTTCTCGCTATATCGTTCCCCGACGTAAGCGGTATGATGAGTTTTGCCACACTCGATGGAGAACGCTTGGTCGTCGTGTCTGTCGCAAAAAGAAGCACGATTTGCAAGAACAGCGTCATCTGGTTCACCCTTTTTGCTATCAGGGCAAGACCGCCCAAGATGAGCCCCATGCCGTACATACCTGCTAAGGTCAGCAAAAGGGCCAAAAGCACTTTTCCGTTTATCGCTATATTGACTCCTAGCACCAGGGTGGAAAATGCGATTATTACCGCGGCCACGATGCTGCTTACCAAAAAATTACTAATTACGCTTCCCAGCACCAGGAAGGGGTAGGGAATCACCGCCATAAATTTCTGCTCCAGGGTGCCCTTAACCGCCTCAGCACTTATTTCGTTGCAGGTTAAGCTTATGGCTGATATGGAATAGCTCCAGAAAATATATCCCAAGAGGAAGAGAGTCTTATAGTTTCCCGGGTTATTGTAATAGCTCCCCAGCCTCATGCCGGTGTTGCCGAAGATAAGGGCAGTGTAAAGGAGGATCAATACCATGATATCGCTGACGAAACCCATCCTGTAAGAAAAAGATTCTTTTAAACTCCTTTTAATTTCGGCCTTTATGATGTTTATGCATTTTGACATGTCAATCCTCCTTCAAGTCCCCGCTTATTTTGTACCTCTTTTCTATTTCATCGGTCGTAATGTCGATATTTTCGAATTCGTCAGCGATAATTCCATTGTTTATTATTATGATCCGGTCCACGGTCTTTCTAAGAAATTCCACATCGTGTGAAGCGATCAGCAGAGTCATATTCATTTCATCTCTCAAGACCTTGAGGGCATCGACCAGCAGAAAGCGCGAATCTATATCCAGCCCGTTGGAGGGTTCATCCAGAATTAACACTTCCGGCTCGTGAAGTAAAGCGGCCGTTATCGCTACCCTTTGCTTTTGCCCCATCGATAGGGTTTTCACCTGGCGCGATAAAAGTTCTTTCGTCTTTAAAAGGTCCGCGTACTTTTCAATATTCTTCTTTATCTGACCGCTGGTCTTCCCTTTTATACTTCCATAAAAATAGTAGTTGTCTAGAACTGAAATGGCCCAGTACAAGTTCCTGTTCCCTTCGAACACCGCCCCGATTTTTTCCATGATTTTTAAGCGGGTTTTCTCTTCCATCCTGATGCCGGATACGATTACTTCGCCCGAGTCGGGGATGGTCAGTCCACAGATTATCTTGATCAAAGTCGTCTTCCCCGCTCCGTTAGGGCCTAAAAGTCCTGCTATTTCGCCTTTTTTTATATCCATCGAAACATCGTTTAAGGCTACGATATTGCCTTTGCTGTACTTTTTGTGCAAATGGCTTACTGTAATCAACGCCTATCCCCCTCATTACTCCCCTTCTACGATAATATTAACCTGCGTTTTCCATATTCTACAACTTCTCTTTTTATTAATATTTATCATAATTCTTAACAGAAATAAATATTAGTATAATTTTTAACAAAAATAAACTAAACTTTTCCAAAAGAAAAACTCCCTTTCGGGCGGCTTTTCTCCATTCCCCTTCATCGCCTGCCCAAAAGGGAGACATTTTCCCTATGTTTGATTCTATCTCACTCTAAGCCCCCGGTACCGGTTGAGCCCAGCCGCCACTTCCTGGGGTCTGGGGAGGGCCAGGTTTCCCGGGTGTTTTCCGTAAAAGGGTGAAACGATATCGAGGCCGTATTTTTCAATGTCGGCAAAGACCCTTTCCACAATTTCCTTGAGCGTCCTTCTACCGTCCACG
>JAKKUQ010000077.1 GCA_021890755.1 Thermosediminibacteraceae bacterium
CATGGATGTAGCATATGTTTGTCCCATGTCTCAGTGTCCCAAAAACCAGCGGAATGGACCATGCGGTGGCAGCTACATGGGTTGGTGTGAGGTTTACCCCAACAAGAAAAAATGCGCTTATGTCCGCGCTTATGCACGTCTTAAGCGTTTTGGTAAAGAGCACGAGCTGGAGAGCCATATTGTACCACCACCTAACTGGGACCTCTATCAGACCTCTTCCTGGCTTAATTATTATTTAGGTCGCGACCATTCTGCCGAGCGCATGGGAATAAAGCGTTATGAGAAAAAGAAAAAAGATAAAAACTAATATGTAAAAATACCGCTTTCGGATAATACCACGAAAGCGCTATTTTTCTTTATAATGTTACATTCAATTCTTCGTTTTTACTCAACCGCATCTTTTCCTCGAACTGCTTCTCCTGAAGTTCCTTTAGAGTGCCCATTGCAATCGGGACTGAGAGGAAGAAGGCAAAGATATCGGATACGGGCTGGCTTATCTGGACTCCGAGCAGTCCGAAAAAGCGCGGAAGTATCATGATGGCCGGAATGAAAAACAGCCCATGACGGGAAGCTGACACTATCGACGCCTGAGTCCCTTTTCCTATTGTTTGAAGAAGCATATTTGTCATGATAATCCATGATGTGAGCGGAAATGTCAAACAATGAAGTCTGAGGGCCCGGGTGCCGATGGCGAGCACCTCCAAATCTTCTTTTCTAAAAATAGATATGATATTAGATGAAAATGCAAATCCGAATAAAGCAATTGTCAGCAGAACAACAAACGATGTTCTTACGCAGAACCAGAATGCAGCCAACACGCGGTCGTATCGCCTGGCACCGTAGTTAAATCCGCATACCGGCTGAAATCCCTGTCCGAAGCCAATCATGGCTGATAATCCAAATTGAAATATGCGAGTCACTATGGCCATGGCGGCAATCGCAGCATCCCCGTAAGGACCGGCGCTAAAATTGAGGCAGACCGTCGAAATGCTGCTGAGGCACTGGCGAAAGAAAGACGGCAAACCGCCCCTAAGAATTTCTTTATAAATCTCCCATTTAGGCGTAAAATCCTTGAACTTAATTTTTATATTTCCGCCTATACCTGAATTATAAAAGAGTATTAAAAAGCTGATGAATTGGCTGATGATGGTGGCCAGTGCGGCACCGCCGGTGCCCATATTAAGCCCGAAAATAAAAATAGGGTCCAGGATGATGTTAAGAATGGCACCGGTCGCGATACCCAGCATTGCAAAAAAAGCACTGCCCTGAAATCGGAGGATATTGTTGAGTACGAAGGAGGCCATCATATAAGGGGCACCTATTAGGATAAATCTAATATAACTTTTTGCGAAAGGTGCGATCGTTCGAGTGGCTCCAAGGATATAAACCAGGGGATCTAGAAAAATTAAACCGATTGAGGCTAGTATAGCACCCAGAATTAAAGCGGTGAAAAAGCCGGTGGCCGCTACCTTTGAAGCGTACTGCCTTTGTTTCTGGCCGAGCAGGCGGGATATGTAATTTCCGGAGCCCATTCCGATAGTAAAACCTATAGCTTGTATAATTGCCATCAAAGAAAAAGAAATTCCCACCGCACCCGATGCACTGGTACTTATCTTGCTGACAAAAAAAGTATCTGCCATATTGTATAAAGCGGTAATGAGCATGCTGACTATAGTGGGTACCGCTAATGAACAAATAAGCCTGTCTACAGGCGCCTCGGTCATTTTCTTAAATTTTTCATCCGCTGTTATATTTGGTCTCATTGGATCACTTCTTTCGTTTCCATCTTTTAAAAAACCACTAAATTAATATTAAATTTTACAGAATAAATTGTCAATAAAACTGATATAAAGCAGGACTGGAACTAATATGTGTCGTAATACTTAACTTACGCAAAAACAAAAAGTTAGTAGCAAATTCCAAAAGGGTCTTGAAGGCAAAAGACGGTGTCGGATTTGGAGGATTTCCCGTTATACTGGCGGGCATTGCAATGTGGGCTAATTTTTAAAAGTGAGCGCCCCGCAATTTGGTAGCTATTTTTAACTTTTGCAGTAGGGCAGATAAAAACATCGGTTCTGCTTGTACCGTATTTTCTTTATAGACTATTCGGTGTTCCGCTAGCCTACAAGATGACTACAGCTTGTAAACGAAAAGAAAAACGGGGGAGGAATAGCTGCCTCCCCCGAGGGTTAACGCCTTAGTTCCATTAAAGGGTAAAACCCTTAAAAAGAGAAGTTCAGTGTTTGGTAGTTGGTTTGCAGATGGGCGATGTTTACTTTTTCTCCACGATTAATAATGCAAAACTGATCATCGTAAGGGCCTGTTAACATTCTTTTTAACAAATATAAATCACCCTTTTCTATGAATAGCTCTAACCCGAGAGCTCCGGCTAATTTTTGAGCTTCCTTCCAACAATCTGCTACGTTGTAAGCCCCCGTGTCTATAAGCATTAATTTATTATAATTCTTTAGCATGAGCTGGAATATCCTTTTCGTCCTTTCTTCACCATAACGCTTCACAGCATTTTTGTATTCCATAGTCAAACTTCTGGGACTATTTATCCAGCCTCTGGTTAGATAATAAGCACCCTTTACACGTCGACACTTTCCCCCCGGTTTGCTCAATAACATGGAAATACAATCATCGGTTTTAGGAAAAATTAAATTTGCAGTAGAAGCTGTCAGACCTAAAATAGCATTGCCGCAAAATCCATATGCCAGTATAATATTGTCGACGTTTTTTTGCGAGTCAATTTCTTGTTGGAGCTTTAATCTTAAACGATCGGGGTTTGAGTGATATTCAGAATCTATCCAGATGACGGGATATTCGCTGCGCGTTTCATTAATTGCCAAGTTTAATTCATCGTATATTGCCTCACAAGCAATGACGATATTTTTCATCGATTTTTCACTCCCGTAAACGAGCCATGCTCTCCCTATAAGATCTTTGTTGTGGAGAGGGTGGTTCGTAAATTATTAAAATATTATACATTTATATTATAAAGTAAGAAATATTAAAATTCAAATGGAGGATGTTGGCGACTCAATCTTTTTAAAATTAAGCAATTTCTTCAAAGAAGGAATTGAACAATGAGAGTTTAAAGTATATAATTATACAAGGAAGGGCTTGAATAAAGAATATTATAAGTCTTAAGACTAAGACAATGATGCTTCTACAGGTGTAAAAAATGGTTGGTAAAATATAATAGTGCGGTGATATTAATATGCGATTGCCTATTTATCTTCGAATTGCAGAAGATATTAAAGAAAAAATAAATAACGGCGAACTCAAACCGGGAGATGCAATATGTTCCGAAAATGCTTTATGCAAGGCGTATAAAGCTAGCCGTATGACGGTCAGAAGAGGGTTGGCCGTGCTTGCCAGTGAAGGTTATATATATTCTATACCCGGGAAAGGAAACTTTGTTCGGGAGCCGGATATTAATACTTATACACTATATTACAATGAGATGAAAAATTTCGTTAACAGTGTCGACAAAACAAAACTTTTGGAAGTCAATATAATTTTGCCTAACTCTAAATTAATAAATAGTTTACAGATTACCAGTAATAGAAAGGTTATTGTAATCCGTAGGCTATTTTTTACCGGGGGAGAACCTGTAGCCTATGACATAAAATACCTGCCTTATTGCAAGGGAATGCCTATTATCGAAAAAGAGATACGGTATGCCACTTTTCCGGAGATGGTGGCAAAAAACAACTCCCTTTTTGCGATAAAAAAAGAGCTGATAATTTATACCGAGATGCCCGATGAAGAAACGAAAAAGTATCTTAATATAAATAATAACGAGTTGCCTTTAATGGTAGTCGAACAGAAACTCTATAATAAAGAAGGAAAGCCGATCGGAATGGGAATAACGTATTTTAGAGGGGATTACTGTAAGCTGTATGCTGAATCTTATTTTTCGGATAAAAAAAGTTACAAAAACGGGACCGAAAATTAACATACTTTTCTTTGAAAAGTTAAACTCCAGCCATTTAACTGGTACATTACATCGAACTCGGTGAGAGCTCAAAATTAGCCTATTTGCTAAGAATTTAGGATTTTAAAGAATTAAAAGTAGGGGTTATAATCGTAAACCTCGGATATGTGATAGCTAAAACTTATCCGAGGTCATCTTTTTTTCAGGAAAAAGTGCGGTTAAGATTTGGTCGTAGGTATTCCTTCCTGCTAGTTATAGCTGCTCTTAATTATTAAAAAATATTTGACAAATATCTAAAAATGTGTTAATTTAAAATATGGAAAGACATGTATATACTAGTATAATTTTTTTTTTAATAAATTGAGTGAAAAGCCGTAAAATATAATGTAAAGGGGATGACAAAATGATTATTATCGGAGAAAAAATCAATGGTACAATTCCGCGCGTTAAAAAAGCTATAGAAGAAAGAGATGAAGCATTTATTCGCGACCTTGCGATAAAACAGGCAGAAGCAGGTGCCGATTACATCGATGTGTGTGCGGGGACTTCCCCGGAGGAAGAGGAAGAGACTTTAATATGGCTGATGGAAATTGTCCAGGATGCGGTTGACAAGCCTTTATGCATTGACAGCCCAAATCCCAGAACCATAGAGCGGGTATTCAAATATGCGAAAAAGCCCGGAATAATAAATTCGGTCTCCGAAGAAAGGAATAAATGCGAAATTATATACCCCCTAATAAAAGGTACCGAATGGCAGGTCATTGGGCTTACCTGTGATAATAGAGGAATTCCTTCTGATGTTCAGACAAGGATAGATATAGCGAAAATACTTGTTGAAAAGGCACAAAAATATGATATTAGTCCCGAACGGATACATATTGATCCACTGGTCATAGCCATCGCAACGGATAACCAATCGGTGCATAAATTTGTAGAAGCATTGGTCAGCATTAAAAAACTATTCCCCAACGTAAAGGTTACTTCAGGACTGAGTAATGTTTCTTTCGGAATGCCCTTGCGAAAAGCGATCAATCAAGCTTTCTTAACTGTAGCGGTCTTTGCCGGAATGGATTCTGCTATTATGGATCCATGCAATAGAGAAATGATGACAACGCTGCTAGCGGCTGAAGCTATAGCAGGCCGGGATAAATATTGCAGAAGATACACTAATGCATATCGAAAGGGTTTAATTGGTCCTATTAAAGACGCTGCCAGGTGATGCTAATTAACGGCGAAGCCGAGTGCAGCAGGAAAGGGTTATTATGGTAATATCTCGTACGACTCCTCAAAACAGTCTCCACCGTGTTATATTCGTAGATTCGCACGTTCATATTTCTTTAAACGGCAAGAATCCAAGAGATTGGCGCAGGTTACTGGCAGAAGGCAACTATGAGCCAATTGTGAAAATATTAAGTTTATATAAAAGCAAAAACATCATGATGCTTCGCGATGGCGGTGACAACTTTGGAGCATCTTTAGCAGCCAGGGAAATAGCGGGTCGAATGGGTATAATTTATAAAACTCCAGGATGGGCGATTTATAAAAAAGGAAGGTACGGCAGCTTTTTAGGTAAGCCCGTCGCCGATATTGCAGATTTTAAAAGTATGTTTTGTGAACTTTTGAAAGCTAAACCCGACCATCTTAAGGTTATATTAACCGGGATCGTGGATTTTAGATCGTACGGACAATTCGGCGGAATTTCTTTTTCTTACGAAGAATTGTATTATATGATTCAACAGGCAAAGGAAAAGGAATTGCCTGTAATGGTCCATGCGAACTCATCCGCGGCAGTTAAAATGGCTATTGAAGCTGGAGCCGATACGATAGAACACGGGTATTTCATTACCGATGAAGAACTGCAAATGATGGCTGAAAGAGATGTAATATGGGTACCAACCCTTTCACCCCTAGGTAATATCCTTGAAAATAGAGATTTCAGATACCGATATCAAAATCAGATTCAGATCATTAAAAAGGTTTTTAATGAACATTTAGCAACTGTCAAAAAAGCGATTGAACTTGGAGTAAAAATAGCTATCGGAAGTGATTCGGGCTCATTCGGGGTGTATCACTCCCGGGGATTCTTTGATGAAGTAAGACATATAAAAAAATGTGGGATTTCGGAAAATCAAATATTTAAGATGGCCTTTGAAAATGGACTAAAAGCTCTTAATATAAAGCCATCTGAACTCAAATCAATCCACCAAAACAATAAAGAATTTTAAATACTTTTTTTTGGGACATTGTAATGTGCCATAGTTTCGTTCAATAGCTTTTTATTTCTGGGCAGGTTATCC
>JAKKUQ010000078.1 GCA_021890755.1 Thermosediminibacteraceae bacterium
AAATCTTATTTGGGGGAATATGTATGGGCAATCCAATTAGGATTCTTGCTTTTATGGGACTTTTTATGGCCTTAGTTGTTATTGCGACAGCCCTATTGAGCATCCCAGTTCCGACTTTTAATCTATACTTTAATCTAGGAGAATCGGTGATATACATCGTAGCTTTAATTTACGGAGCAATACCGGCAGCTGTAATAGGAGGTGTAGGTTCTGCACTTGCGGACCTACTCAAAGGTTACCCAGCATGGGCCCCCATTACATTTTTTATCAAAGGTATCGAAGGTTTCATAGCCGGCTTTTTCGCAAAGCGCTATAATCCGGTTACAGGTTTGGTTTTGGCAGCAGCTTTCATGATGGCGGGATATGCCACAGCTGCCTGGAAACTTTACGGTCCTGGAGCGGTACCTGTGGAATTGGCTATAGACTTTTTGCAGGTATCGGCAGGAGCTATCATAGCTTTGCTCTTACACAAAAGGCTGAAAAAATTATTACTTACAGAAGATCAAGATAAATTCTAGGGCGGTGAATCATGAAAATCGGTAAAATACCTCCTGACATTTTGAAAAAATCCGTATATCCTTTCCTGGGCGAAAAAAGAAAAGAGGTACTGGTACATTCAGGCTTTGGCGAAGACTGCTCTATAATCGATTTCGGCGACTATGTTACCGTAGTTTCTACAGACCCCATTACCGGTGCAGACACAGCCGGAGGGTATCTTTCGGTTTTCGTTGCGTGCAACGACGTAGCGGCATGCGGAGCCCGCCCCATAGGAATTCTGGTTACTTTACTCCTCCCCGAAAAAAGCGATGAGAAAGTGCTTTCTCAGATTATGGAAAGCGTTCATAAAGCCTGTAAAGAAATAGGAATAGAAGTGCTGGGAGGTCACACCGAGGTCACCCCTGCGGTGGTAAAGCCTGTTATCTCGACTACAGCCATAGGTTCGGCAAAGAGGGATAGTTTCGTGACATCCGCTGGCGCAAAGCCTGGAGATGACGTAGTCGTCACGAAGTTCATAGGCCTTGAGGGAACCGCCATACTGGCGCTGGATTTTGAAGAATTTCTGCTGGATAAGCTCCCCGCTGAAACGGTAAAAAAAGCCCAGGACCTTTTAGGACACATAAGCGTCATCGAAGACGGGCTTACTGCGGCAGGCGCGGGAGTAAACGCAATGCACGACATCACCGAAGGGGGGCTTCTGGGAGCTATTTGGGAATTAGCCGAAGCTTCAGGAATTGGCGTTGAAATATATGCCGACAAAATCCCGGTCCTCCCGGAGACCCGGGCAATATGTCAGGCTTTTAACATTGACCCTTTAGGGCTTATATCCAGTGGATCAATGCTTATCTGTACCAGCAACGGGCAGAAGGTCGTGGAGGCACTTCGTCAAAAGACCATCCCTGCCACCATCATAGGCAAGGCTACCTCCAGCGGCAGGTACATATTGGACGCTGGCAAAAAAATTCCCATAACACCTCCTGAAAGGGATGAACTATATAAGGCTATTGAAAAAGTAAAACTATATAAAAAATAAGTGCCGTATCAGGCACTTATTTTTTTATCACTATGATGCTCCTTGCAATTGTCTCATCGGCGGCAATTCGGGTATTGCCCACCTTTATGACATATGAAGGGAATTTTTGCAAAAGGGATACCCTCATTCCGGGAAGCACTCCCAGCGCCATTAGCTTTTTCAATATCTTGCCATCAGTGGTATCTATCCGCGCGATCGATGCTTCCTCCCCTATTTTCAGCTGGGTTAAATTCTTTTCACCGTTCATTTCTCGTTTTCCTCCTCTTCCTCCACCACCTGAAAAAACCGCTGGGCCTTACCACTTCATAACCGCACCTAGGGCACTTCACTTTTCCGCAGTATCCCGCCATAGGGCACCCAACGCAGCCTTTCGTCCCGTTTTCCTCATCGAATTCAAAACCGCAAAAATCGCACTTCACCTTACCATACCACCCCGGCCGTCTTCAAGATCAGGTTAACCATATACCCTGCCAAGAAGGCAAAGGGAAATACGAAGGCCACTATGGCTAAAGTTGTCTTTACGCCCCGTTCTTTTAGCATTACGGAAAACTGGGCTATGCACGGCACGAACAGCGTCAGCGTGACCGATGCCACGGTCATCTGCACCCCGTTCAACACACCAGTTTTCTTCAGATCGTAAAGCCCGGCGGCACCGTAATCTCTGCGGAAAAACCCGAAAAGAAAAGCTTCTGCCGTTTCCGGTGGGAGCCCTAAAGCCATCATAACGGGCTCCGCCAACCGGATAATTGCATCAAATATTCCGGTCATCCTGCCTATCCATATCAGTACGCTGGCTAATATAAATATAGGCACAATCTCGAGAAAATACCACTGCATGCGCGATACCGTCTTTTCGATTATATTTCCTATTCTCGGCAATCTCAGGGGGGGTATCTCCATGTAAAATACCGGTTTTTCTCCCGGCAGCACCTGGGCTGCAAGATAACCTACGAAAATGAATACTAAAGCTACGAATGAAGCCCATATAGCCAACGCAGCGGGCATCCCCGACAGCATTCCCAGTATAACTCCAAGCTGCGCCGAGCAGGGAATCGCAAGGGCCAAAAGCAGTGTGGCAATAACCCTCTCGCGCGGGGTCTCAAGCGTCCTGCTCACCAGGGTGGCCATGGTGTCGCAACCGAATCCCAAAGTCATTGGTATCACTGCTCTACCGTTCAGACCTATAGATTTGAAAACCCGATCCACCAGGAGAGCGAGCCTAGGTAGATACCCTGAATCTTCAATTATCGAGAACATGAGGAAAAAAGTTCCTACGATAGGTAATATGATGGCCACCGCGTATCTCAAGCCAAGAGTTATTATGCCGTAGTCCATTGCCAGCAATTCCTGAATTGCTTCATTGGGAATGTAGGTTTTTACCGCGGAATTTACCCACGGGCTTATATAGTTCTCAAAGATGCTTCCCTCTATGAAATCCACCAGAGTCCCGGCGCCGAACTCACCGACGAATTTATAAAGGCCGAAGTATAAAACCATAAGAAGGATGGGGATTCCGGTCACCGGCTGGACGGTTATCTTGTCAAGCCAGTTTGATATAAGTTTCTTTGAGTTATTTCTTGTCCTCACCACCTGGGATACAATCTCATCCACTTTTTTCTGCCGCTGCATCGTTATGACATAATAGAGCGGCTCCGAAAAAAGCATCTTCGTCTTTTTTATTATATCGCTTATTTCAGGAAAAGAAGTTTCTCTGGACTTCACCAGTGCCGTTATTTCTTCATCCTCCTGAAGCAAAAGCAGGGCAATCGAACGCTTGGAAATGTTATAGCTCGATTTTAAGAGCTTTTCTATTTCTTTCACGGCCTTTTCTATTTTCTCATCGTATTTAAATACATTGTGGCTTTCAAGCAGCTCGCTTTTTAACATATTCTGCCACCTTCTTTCTCAGTCTATCCATTCCCCGGTTCAGCGCAGCGGAAGTTCCCACAACCGGAACGTCAATCAAAGCCGAAAGTTTTTCCAGGTCAATTTCCCTGCCTATTCGCTCCGCCTCATCCATCATGTTTACCACTAGTATTATGGGAAAACCTGCCTCTTTCAACTGTAAAGTCATCGAGAGCATTCTCTCTATGTTCTTAGCGTCCACTACATGAAGAACGATATCGGGACTTTCGTTTAAGAGCAGGGTCCTCGTTACTCTTTCCTCCTCTGTAATTGGCATAAGTGAATACATACCTGGTGTATCGATTACTTCGAATAGTTCCCCACCAATCCGACTAGTCCCCCTAAAAACCTCAACTGTAGTACCCGGATAGTTAGACACCGTCGCATAAGCTCCGGTGAGTTTATTAAATATTACGCTCTTTCCCACATTAGGAGTTCCAACCAGCACCAGTTTCCTTTTGGCGTAGCTCTGAAGAGAATTCGCATCTTGGATTCTCTTAAAGAATTTTGAAAATATATTTTCCTTTCTCCCATCATGGCAGCATTTCATGCTATTGTTCCTCCCTTTGAAAATCATTCTCATTTACCGGGTAAAAAAAATCGCTCTTAACATATATATATTAAGCCATGCCTCCTTCTATACCCAGTCACTTGAGAATAATTTTCATTTCCAATCAATTATAATTATATGACAACATTGAGGACAAGTCAAGTTCATAATTTTGCACTAAATCAATTTGTTTTCTATGATATCGGTTATGGTTTCAAAAGCAGACTTCAATCTCTTTTGATCTTCGTTACTCAATCTCGTGAAACTCTTTGAAAGTGCTTCTATGAAATTGGTCTTAGCATCCTCAAGCATCTCTTTTCCATGCGGTGTTATCCCAACAATTACAACTCGGCGGTCCTCTGCTGAGAACTTCCTTTCAACAAGGCCCTTAGCCACCAGTCGGTCGATCATAATAGTCATGTTTCCAGTAGAAAGCCCCATGCACTCGCTAATATGTTTCATTTTCAAGGGGCCGTGTTCGTTCAGCATAAAAAGCACCCTGTATTGCGCCGGTGTTATAATACCAGCCCAATGTTCCCTTTCGCTTTCTTTTAAAATCCCTCTTAACCACCTGGTGAAAACTCTAAAAAAATGTTCCGCCGATTCTGCCAAATCCCTTTCCATCTTTGCCATCATAAATCCTCTCCCGCCCACTTCCTTAAATTAACCTCTGCCAGACCTTTCTTCCAATAGCCAGAATAATAATAGGCCAGGCTCATGAAAGCGCTCATGATCATGCTGAAGGCAATGGCCACCCAAATGCCTTTGCTCTGTAAAGGGGTAAAATTGGAAAGGTAGTAAGCTAAAGGTACTCTCAACCCCCACAGAGATAATACAGATATAACCATGGGCACGAAAGTATTACCCGCACCACGGAGAATTCCGTTTGCAACCCATAAAAGTCCAAAAGGCACATAAGCTACGCCTATAATCCTAAGGATGCTTTTTCCTTCGCTAATCAGCACAGGATCGCTGGTAAAAAGCAAAAGCAGCTTTTCCGGAAAAATGAGTACAGCCAAAGTTGCTAAACCTGATATCATTATTGACATCAGGCTTCCCCATTTCATTACTTCCCGGACTCTGTCATACTTTTGCGCTCCTATGTTCTGGGCGCTAAGTGAAGAGACGGCAAGCCCGATGGACATAGCTGGCATGAAGGAAAAAGAATCTATTTTGCTGACAGCACCCCACGCAGCCACAACCATTGGCCCGAAGGAGTTGACCACCGCCATTACCGCTGTACCGCTCAAAGCCACTACCGTTTGCTGGATGCCAGCAGGCATGCCTATTTTGATGATTTTTTTTACGATATCTTTATCATACTTTAACTCAGAAAATCTAAATGAAAGAACATGATTGGTTTTGTTAAGGTGCCTTACAGCCAAATAAAAGGATACGGCCTGGGATAAAACCGTAGCTAAGGCCGCACCGTTAACACCCATTTTGGGAAGGACTCCGTAACCAAAAATAAAAATCGGATCTAGAATTATATTTATTACAGTGGCGTAAAAGAGAAAAAGTAAGGGGGTCTTAGAGTCGCCAAAACCTCTTAACACGGCGCTGACTGCATTGTAAGCAAAGGTAAATATCAACCCGGAAAAAAATATGTTCATATAGCCTGACGCAGGCTCAATTAGTTCAGGGGGCGTATTCATCAACTGCAAAATGGGCCTGTGTAAAATAATCCCAACGATAGACATCACAATGGAAAGTATTCCAAGAAAAACGAAAGAAGAGTTTACCGTCTTTTTTACCATAACCATATTTCCGGCACCCTTGTATTGACCCACGAGCACTGTTGTGGCCATCGTCAAGCCCATAATAAATGATAACAGCACAAATATAATGGGGAAGCTTACAGAAACCGCAGCCAAGGCTTCCGGACCGAGGAACTTTCCAACCCAAATCGAATCCACAGTATTGTACAATGTCTGGAGCAAATTTCCAGCAAATAGCGGAATTGAAAATTTAATAAGGTGAACCGGTATGCTGCCTACTGTAAAGTCCATATCTGCGCTGCTTTTTGCCCGCTTATCGCTTAGGTATCCAGCATGCTCGTTTCTCGCCTCCATTATTTCATACCTCCTTTTTTGCTTAGGATAGAAAAATTATATAATATAATTGTTTTATAGTCAAAATAAAACGAAATATAAAAAAGGCTCGTTTGAGCCTCTATCTGAAAATAAATAAAGATTTCGGCAGCGACCTACTCTCCCGGGGGAACTCCCCCAGTA
>JAKKUQ010000025.1 GCA_021890755.1 Thermosediminibacteraceae bacterium
AATGGCCGACTTAATATTAGAGCTTTCAAAGTATATTCCCGCCGGCCCCATGCCCGAGGATCTGAAGAAATTTCTGGAAAGCTGGAAAAAGGCTCCCGAGCAAAAATAATTTTTGCCCCGTAAATCCGGGGCGTTTTTATTGCCTTACCGGAAGAATTTTTCAAGATAGGAGGAAAATTGTTTTTTTGTGTAGAATTAAAAATTAACAGTAATAATGTTGGATCAATATGCGCAATGCAATAAAGAGCGAAAAGACTTTCAAGCAAAAGATTTAGCGAGCTCTTTTTTGGAACTTTTCAGTTTGGGCGGTGAACGTATTTGAGACCAAAAAAAAGGCTAAAAGAAGAGCTCCATGTAACGGTAGCAAAAAACGTCGTTTCAAAGAAAAAAGTGGAAAATGAAAGAAACACCCTGTATTATTTAATATATACAGGGCTTTTGCTTCTTCTCTTTTATCCCCCTTACTTCAGGGGATTGTTTTTCGACAGGGAACTTCTACCCACCCATATATACAGCGGGATTCTTTTCCTGCTATGGGTGATATATAAGGGCATAGCCCTGAAAGAAAACGATTTCTTGAGGTCGCCTATAGATTACGCCGCTTTAGCCGTAGTTGAAGCGTATTTCATCTCCTTGTTTGTCTCAGTTAACCTGCGCTACGCTATCGGCGAATTATTGAAATATATAAACTACTTTATTATATACTATCTAGTTTCTGACATAGCTAGGAGCGAAAGGGATAAAGGGATCATCCTGTGGGTTATGGTGCTTTCCGCAACAGGTGTTGCTTTTATAGGTATTGGTGCGGCGGCGGGCACGGTAAACTACCCAGGAGCCTTTGTTGGCGGCAGGATAAATTCAACGCTGCAGTATCCTAATACCCTCGCCGCATACCTCACCGCTGCCCTAATGCTGGGGTTGGGACTACAGGTTACGTCTGAAAAACTGTGGCAAAAAGCCATCCTTGTGGCAATAAACTATACCCTTTTTCTGTCATTTATCTTTGCACTTTCTAGAGCGGCATGGTTGATGTTCCCGGTGTTTTATCTTATTCTGATTGTTGGCATACCCAGACCGTATAAAATGAAAGTCATTGGTTATTCCCTGCAAACCTTCGCTGCAGGAATTTTCGCATCTCCTGGTTTTGATTCGGGGATAACCGGGGGGGAAGCTAGCAAAGTATGGGTATGGTACGTGGCAGGGCTCATCTTCGCCGTAGTAGTATTTTATATTTTCGAAAAGCTTAGTAAGTGCATTACCGCTAGAATAAAACCCGTCACATTGCTTTCTACTTTCGTAATTTTGACTATAATAGCGGGTACCGCTTTGTATATAGCTCTTACCACAGAAAAGCCCCTTACCCTAGCTCATGCCCCTGAAGAGCCTGAAAGCTGGAAAACTTCATGGTATAACGTGGGTGACGTAAAGCCCGATACCGATTATGTCCTGAAAGTCACAGTATCGACAAGACCCGGACTGGACCAGGACCACTGGGGTGGGGCTATCCTGATAAAGAGTGTCGATAAGAATAATAAAGAAACCGATATCAAAAGTGAATTTTTCAATAAAGCTCTGGACCATCAATTGATAGAAATTCCTTTTAAAACGCTAAAGGACACTGCAAAACTTCGCATAGGCTTCGCTAACAACTTCCCAGGGACTTCCGCTACTTTTAGCAACGCAGAAATTTTTGAAGCGAATGACAAAGCCGCAGGCCAGAGAATAATCCTAGCATATAAGTACATCCCTGAGGCCGTCGCGCAGAGACTATCAAGCATAAGCTTTGGCGAATTTAGTTTCCAGGGCAGGCTCAGTTTTTACAGGGATGCATTGAAAATAATAAAGGAACATCCGTTATTCGGTATAGGTGGCGGCGGTTGGAAGTCCGCGTATTTTGCATACCAATCGTACCGCTACTTTACCACAGAAGTACACAGCTTCTTCCTTCAGCTAATGGTGGAAACAGGAATAATCGGCCTTATCGCATTCCTGGCCGTACCGGTGTTGATTATCAGGAATTTAGTAATAAATAAAGCAGAGGACCCGGAGCGCGGTGCTATCACTTGGGCGGTCCTTTCCTCCGCTATAGCGATCCTGGGACATAGTGCTGTAGATTTCAACCTTTCTCTTGCTGCTGTGGCGATATACCTTTGGGCTCTCTTCGGACTTACGGCAGCGGACGGTATGAGGGCCATCCTAATGACCAAAAGAAGAAAGCCCGCCAATGGATTTTACCCAGTATGGGTCGTGAGTGGAATTACACTCCTTTTCATCCTGGTGTCGGGAATGCTTTACAGCGGTTACTCTTACAGCCAGAGGGCAGTACGAGTGCTCCAGAGAGGCGATATAGTGGAGGCTAGGGAAGCATTCGAGAAGGCATTGAAGTACGATCCCTTTACTGCATCTTTCAAAGCTGACCTTTCCCAAATTTACGATATAATAGGCGAGCAAAGGAAAAACGAAGAGCTCAAAGATAAAGCCGTAAAATTAAAAGAAGAAGCAGCCGCTATGGATCCTTATAACGCAAAGCTGAAAAGTTTGCTTGCCGCAACCTATCTTAGAGAAGGCAGGTTGGAAGAGGGCCTATCCCTGCTGGAGGAAGCGGCAAGGCTTAATCCATATAACATAAGCGTGTGGGAAACCTTAGCGGAAGGGTACGAGAAGGTAGGAGAAGTACATATAGCAAAAAATGAGATTAACAGGGCAAAGGAGCTCCTTGAAAAATGTCTTGATATTCCATCTAAGATAATTGAACTTAACCGGAAATCGCCCCGGAGCGACCCGGGCGTAGTAAAACTTACAGCTACAAAAAATATAATGCTATACCTCACAAAAGCGGAAAAGCTTTTAGAAAGCCCGAACCGCGAAACCGTAAAGAACTTAAAGGATCTAGTTTTTGCGGCAGACTTCAGCATAGACCTCAATGAAGATGGGCAGCCTGACCTGTGGAATGTCTGGGGGGAAGGGGAGATAGAGATTAATACAGGCGAAAATGCTCGAATAAAACCTGCAGGCGAATCGGCGGTTATCTTAAACCTCGCGGATGAGATAAATATTGAACCCAACGAGCCTTATGTGGTGGAGCTGGAAGCGGACGTTCTCGAGGGAGGATACAAATTAGAAGTAATCGCTGACAACAAAGAAGTATTTAGTTTGACGGCTGATAAAGGGGAATTTGTTACAACGAATGATAAAGAAGGAAAAAACACGGGGATTAGAGTATTTGTAAATCCTAAAAGCGATGTGTATTTGAGAGGGTTTTTACTGTATAAAAAATAAATTTTCACCACCACAAAGATAAGAAAAGTAAAATGAGACAAGAAAGAAAGGATAAGAAAAATGTGGCAGCGCATAAGAGAAATATACGCTTACAGAGAAATGCTAAAAAATTTGGTCTCAAAAGAACTAAGGGCAAGGTACAAAGGCTCAATTTTGGGGTTTTTTTGGACCTTTTTTAACCCCCTTTTGATGCTTATTGTCTATAGCTTTGTTTTCTCATTCGTAATGAGATCGGGAATTAAAAATTACTCCATGTTTCTATTTGTGGCTCTGCTGCCGTGGAATTATCTTTCTAGTTCCATCCTACAGGGGGCGGCCAGTCTTGTCCGTAATGCTTCTTTGATAAAAAAAGTGTATTTTCCAAGGGAAGTGCTGCCTCTTTCAGTTGTGCTAGCAAACCTAATAAATTACCTTTTAAGCCTGCTGATACTTATACCTGCCCTTTTGCTCTTTAAAATTCGGCTGACGTGGCCCCTTTTAGCCTTTCCTTTAGTACTTTTAGTTGAAACTATCCTTGTAGCTTCCCTTACACTCTTGGTGTCGGTAGGCAATGTTTATTTCCGGGACCTGGAGCACATAATCGGGGTCTTCATGACTGCATGGTTCTTCCTCACTCCGGTCGTCTATTCGGCCGACACGGTGCCTCCTAATGCAAAGAAATTTTTCTCATTAAATCCGGCTGCACATATCATCGAAGCATACCGCGATATATTCTATGAAGGAATATGGCCTGATTGGGAAGCTCTTTTATATGTCGGCCTGGGATGCCTGATTCTATTCTGGATAAGCCTCTTGGCATTCCAGAGATGGCAAAAGGAAATTGCAGAAGAAATATAAATGAAAACGGAGAGAAGGGTCTAGGTTGACAAAGGAAATACCTAACGAAATAGCTATAGAAGTGAAAGATGTATGGAAAAAATTCCGATTATATCACGAAAAAACATATAGCTTGAAAGAAAGGATCCTTTTCTGGGGTCGAAATAAAGCAGAGGATTTCTGGGCTTTAAAAGGGATAAACCTAACCATTCCTAAAGGCAGTACTGTAGGGCTTATAGGCCGCAATGGCTCGGGTAAGAGCACCCTGCTCAAGATAATAAGCCGCATCCTTTACCCAACTCGTGGTGAGGTGAAAATAAACGGCCGGGTTTCCACTCTCTTGGAACTGGGGGCAGGCTTTCACCCCGACTTCACCGGGCGGGAAAATATTTTTCTCAATGCCTCTATCCTAGGCCTAAACAGGAAGGAGATAAAAGAGAGATTGGATGACATCATCGCTTTCGCAGAGCTCGGCGATTTCATCGATAATCCTGTGCGTAACTACTCGTCAGGTATGTATATGCGGCTGGGCTTCGCCGTAGCCGTCCACGTGGATGCAGAAATTCTTCTTATCGATGAGGTCCTGGCTGTAGGAGACCTTGCCTTTAAGGAAAAGTGCTTGGCCAAGATAAAGGAGCTACAGAAAAAGGGGACTACCATCATCCTTGTATCTCACGCACCTAAGCAGGTAGAAGAACTATGCCACTTCGCTGTATGGCTGGACAGGGGAGAAATAAAAGCGCAGGGGGGAGCTAAAGAAGTGACCAAGGCGTACAAGGAGTTTATAGGATCAGGCTAATAAAAGAGGTGAATTCATTGAAGCTCCGCGGTGTAATTATATTATCCGCAGTAGATTGGAATTTCCTGCGGCAGAGGGTGCATCATCTGGCTACAGGCATGGCACAAGTAGGGCTGAAAGTACTGTTCGTTGAAAATACCGCCGTGAGGTCGCCGCGCTTTTCCGACCTACCCCGTATTTTGCAAAAATTACAAACAGTTATTCTCCACATAGCAGACAAATGTGGGGAATCAGTCCCCGAAAATTTGGCAGTTTACTCGCCCTTGGCTGTCCCCTGGCCCTATAACCCTGTGGCTATAACCTGGAATTTTTCGCTTTTAAGGCGACGAATACAAAGATTTCTGGAAGAAGAAAGACTGCAGCCAGAGGAAGTGTTGTTGTTTACTTGTCTCGCAACGCCACTAGTGCTGCGCTTGGTTTACTCCTTTCCCTGGGCGCGCGTGGTGTACGATGTGGTGAGCGACCCCAAACAGGTAGAGCCAAGGATTACTCCTTACGAGCAGAGGCTTTTACGGCGAGCGGATGTGACACTTTTCGCTTCTGCGACGCTTCTTGAGCAATACAGGGACTATACTAAAAACCCGGTTCTCTTCCGCGACGGTTTCAACATAGAACTTCTGGAAGCTAAGGTGGAAACGCCTCCTGAGGTGGCTCGGCTGCCACGACCGCGTCTTTTATATATAGGAGGCATTAACCGGAAACTGTGGGTAGAAGCAATTGAAGCAATTTGCGAAGCGATTCCCCATGGTTCGGTCATTCTTATGGGACCAGTAGCTCATGGCGAGATAGCGCTGCCTAAGTTGCCTAACCTTCACCTATTACCCCCTCGCCGTAGATATGTTGAGCTGGCTGGGGTTTTGCAAGCTGCTGACGTGGGACTTATCCCTTATCGACCTGATCTTTATACCGGTGCTATGCACCCGGCCAAGCTTAATGAATACCTGGTGTTTGGTCTTCCAGTGGTGGCCACAGCTACGCAGGAACTAGTAAGACTGGCTCAAGAATTTCCTGTTAAACTTCTTTATTTTGGTAGAACGCCAAAAGAATTGGCAGAGGCTGGGCTCCTTGCTTTAGCTAATGATATTAATTTGGAAAAAGATAAAATACAAATTCTAACTACACAGTTTAGATGGATAGAACGTGTAAGAGAGTTCTTAAGACTTTGCGAGAATATTAAAAAGTCATTCCTTTTTCCGCAAAAAGTATGACAAAAATGCTGTGATAACATTATAAAGGAGAAGGATGGGTATGTATTTGAAGGAGTTTACTTACCAATCTGATAGTGGACTTTACGTTCCACCTTCAGGAGTGCCTGACTTCACGTATTCAGACGGTAGCGAGATAGAAGATTACATTTTGTGGGCTGTGTCAAATGCAAAGGACAAAAGTTCTTTATCTGAAGAGCTTCGGAGTTGGATAAAAGACTGGCCTACAAAATATCATTTGAGTCCCTCCCGTGCAAACTTACTTAGGCCATTTTCGTTTTTAAATAAATCTACTAAAGTCTTAGAGGTTGGATCAGGATGTGGAGCTATCACACGCTACTTGGGAGAAGTGTGCGGACATGTTGATGCAATCGAGGGAAGTTATCGCAGAGCAAAGATTACACGTGAACGATGCTCAGATTTACATAATGTTAACGTTTATGTAGCTAATGTTTTTGATGTATCCTTTGAAAAAGAATATGATATTGTCTTTCTAATAGGAGTTTTAGAATATGCCCCGACATTTTGTCCCGAAAAAGTTTCGGCAGAAGAGTGTTGTGCTGAATTGTTGAAGCGTGTAACCCACGCTTTGAAGGATGATGGTATATTAATTTTAGCCATTGAAAATAAGCTAGGTCTAAAATACTGGACTGGTGCCAAGGAAGATCATTCAGGTAGATTCTTTGATGGATTATATAACTATCCCCATTTTCCTGGTTTACCTTTAAGGCCAGTGACCTTCTCAAAAAACGAGCTTTACCAGTTACTTTTGTCAGTGGGTTTTAAATCGGTACAGTTTTATTATCCTTTTCCTGATTATAAACTGCCGAATACTCTTATTAGGGACAGCGAAGAACTTAAACGAGGTGAACTTTTTCTTCATAATTGGATCGTTACACCTTTCGAAGATTATACTGGGCATCGAGAATATCTATTACATGAGGGCTTAACGTTGAAAAGTTTACATAAAGCGGGGTTACTTGGAGAGTTCGCTAATTCTTTCTTGGTTTTAGCAAGCCGTGGTGATCTTTCTCACCTTATAGACGAAACATGGATTGCAAAAAGATTTTCTGTAGAAAGAAAACCGTGCTATGCAACAGTAACGACTCTTTACAGTATACCAGCGGTAAAGGTGGTTAAAAAACGAATATGTTCTGATATTTACATCCCGCAAGGTGGTCCATTCTCTCTTACAGAAAATGTAGAGCAATGGTATCCTGGTGACCTCCTTATTTATGAGTTTTATAAAGCCGTGGTGGATAAAGAGGATCCGGAGTTGCATCTTAAAAACTTAACAATTTCTTTGAATGATTACCTAATCCAAAACTATGGTACCCAATTGTGTGATGCTCAAGGTTATCCATTACTTCATGGGCAGGCTTTTGACGTAGTTCCGTGGAACATTATCGTATCTGAAGAACGTTGGGTAGAAATTGATAAAGAATGGGAATACCAGGAAATGCTCCCAGCTGACTTTGTTCTTTATAGGGGCCTATATTATTTCTTAACCTCTCAACAACCTTTTATTGCTCAAAACAATAGCATAAAGATCAAAGAACCAGATGCTTTGGTAATTTCTTTGATTAGAGATGTTTATCCCAACTATGATGAAGAGCGTCATATGAAAAACAAAGTTTGGGAGGGACAACTGCAAGATTTTGTTAATGCATTACCTTTTGAAGTAAGAATTAAGCAGCTACAGTTACAAATAGAAAAGGAACAAGTCGAAAAGCAACGGGTTCTAAATGAAAGAGATCACCTGAAGGCCCAAATAGCAGAAAAAGAGCAGCGCATTTTAGAACTCGAACAAAGCTTCGCGGATTTATCAAGCCGTGTATCTATAAAAGAAAAAGAATTTCTCCACGAGAAGGAGCGTTTAGAAACCCAAGCAGCCGAAAAGGAGCGGATAGCTGCGCATCTGGAACAAAGCATCAATGAATTAAAAAAGCAATTGATAGAAAAGGACACTAATCTACTCATGATGAGAAATTCCCTTGGGTGGTTTCTTATTGAGCGGTATCGGAGGTTTGCAGACAAAATATTTCCCCCAAGAACGAAGCGACGGACAATATATGAATTAGGGCAAAAAGCTTTAAAAACTATTATTACGAGTGGGCCAGTGGAACTTTATAAGAAAACCAAAAACTGGTTTGTCATCAAAAATAAACAAAGAAAGGTAGCAAAATTGAAAAAGATAGATATAAATTCTGAGGAGTCTATACATGCCAGCAGCTTATATGAGGAAGCATATCATCACATGCTTTCCGTGGCGAAAACTGGAAGATCAAAGGATTATGTCCCCATACAAGAACACGATATATCACCTTCAGACATTCCTGTTCGATTAATTGCCTTTTATTTACCGCAGTTTCATCCGATTCCCGAAAACGACGAATGGTGGGGTAAGGGATTTACCGAGTGGACCAATGTCTCTAAAGCCGTCCCGCAGTTTATCGGCCATTACCAACCCCATCTGCCCGGCGAACTGGGCTTCTACGACCTTCGTGTGCCTGAAGTTCAGCGTCGCCAGGTTGAATTAGCCAAAAAATATGGCATTTACGGTTTTTGCTTTTACTACTATTGGTTTAACGGGAAACGCCTGCTATGGCGTCCTATCGAGCAATTTATTTCTGACCCTGAAATAGATTTTCCGTTTTGTCTGTGCTGGGCAAACGAAAACTGGACTAGGCGCTGGGACGGTTTGGACAATGAAATATTAATCGCCCAAGTACACACTGAGGAAAGTGATTTTGCATTTATTCGGGATATCGAACCTATTCTGCGTCACAAACGATATATTCGAATTAATGGACGACCATTACTTATTGTGTATCGACCTCAGCTTATGCCTAATCCGGCAGCAACAGCAAAGCGATGGAAAGAGTATTGCCGAGAGGCTGGCATCGGAGATTTATACCTTGTGGCTGCTCAGACATTTGGTTTTTTTGATCCACGAGAAGTTGGTTTTGATGCTGCGGTAGAGTTTCCTCCTCATAATCTTAAAATTCCAGAAATCAATCACACGGTTAAGCTTTTGAATCCAAACTTTTCTGGAAAGATCTACTGTTATACAGACGTCGTAGAATATATGTCCAACCTCCCTAGACCACCGTATCAGCTCTTCAAAACAGTATTTCCATCCTGGGACAATGAACCACGACGACCAGGACGCGGTCATATCTTTGCCTTTTCATCACCCGAGGCCTATAAAGATTGGTTAACACGGGCTTGCCTCTTTGCTTTGGAAGATCCAGATCCCGAGAAACATATAGTATTCATCAATGCATGGAACGAGTGGGGAGAAGGAGCACACTTGGAGCCAGACAGGCGCTTTGGCTACGCCTATTTGCAAGCGACCGCAGATGTGCTGAGATCTTTAGCTATGATAAAGAAGGAAAAAATAAGGTTAGCGAGTGAGAATGCTTCTTTCTCTGTACAAAGCTCGACAGTACCTGGTAAATGGAAAATTTTATTCGTATCACATGATGCACACGTTGGGGGGGCTCAATCTGTCCTTCTAGACATTGTGACATGGTTTAAGAAGCATACATTTATTGATTTTAAGATATTATGTTTAAACGGAGGAGCATGGCTGGAACGGTTTAAGGAATTAGGCGATACCTTGGTTCTTAGTGAGTTAAGGGATAAAAATTTCTCAGAAGAAGATTTAGTTAAGGAGCTCCGAAACTTTTGTGGCGGGTCTCCAGATTTGATATACGCCAATAGTGTGGCTTCCGGAAAGGAGTATTACCTACTCCGTAGATTGAATGCTCCAATCATTACCCATATCCACGAACTAGATATGAGCATTAGGCGATATGCTGCAGATCACTTTGATAATGTCCTGAGATATTCGTCTCATTTTATCGCATGCTCTAAAGCTGTCGAGAAAAATTTAATAGAAAAATATGGAGTAAACCCATCGAGAGTTACTGTAGTCTATTCAACTATTAATCCTAACAGTATTATTAAGCCTGTCGATTACACGTTAAAAAGGAAAATAAGAAACAAGCTAGGGTTAGAAGAAAATAAGTATGTCGTCTTTGGTTGCGGGAGAGGTATGCCTTTTCGTAAAGGAGCGGATCTTTTTATAAAGGTAGCCCACGCCCTCAAAAAAATGGGATATAGAAATTTTCATTTTTACTGGATAGGAGACTTTGACGAAAAAGAAAGTGATGATCGGTACGGGCTTTGGCTCGACTACTTAACTACCTTGAAAAGAGATGATTTGCAAAAATACGTTACTTTCCTGGGGTTTAAAGACAATCCGAAAGAATACTTCCAGGCAGGAGATATATTCCTTTTAACATCCCGAGAAGATCCCTTCCCACTGGTTGCACTCGAAGCGGCAGAATGCGGTTTGCCTATTGTATGTTTCGAAGATGCTGGGGGAATGCCCGAGTTTGTAGAAAATGATGCAGGTTTTGTGGTTCCTTATGAAGATGTGGACTGTATGGCGGAAAAAGTAGCTTTACTTATGGAAGATGATGAACTGAGGCATAGGTTAGGTACTTGCGCAAGAAAGAAGCTGTTATCCAAATTTACACCTAAAAGCACTGTTCCTTATATTCTGTCTACATGCCGTAATGTTGCTCAAAGAAAGCCTGCAGTGTCGGTTATTGTACCCAACTATAACCATGCTCGATATTTACCCAAACGGCTCGAAAGTATTTTTGGGCAAACTTTCAAGGATTATGAGGTTATTATCCTTGATGACGCATCTACAGATAACAGTATGGAGATTATTGAAGGATATAGACATATTGCTGATGTTAGAGTAGTTAGAAATGAACAAAATTCTGGTAGTCCATTTAAGCAATGGTTAAAAGGAATTAAGCTAGCGAGGGCAGATCTAATTTGGATTGCAGAATCCGATGATGCATGTGAACCTCAGTTTCTAGAGATCCTTATTCCAATTTTTCAAAATCCCGAAGTCAAGCTGGCGTATGTAGACTCCTATGTGATGAATGAAAACGATGAGGTAGTAGGAGATTACATTAATACTGAATATTTGCTTTCACTTTCCCCGACCAAATGGAAAAAGAGCTATGAGGTGACTGCCACACAAGAAATCAATGATGGACTGGGAGTAAAAAATACGATTTTGAATATAAGCGCTGTTTTATTTAGAAAGTTCAAGATGAGTGAGGAATTTCAAAGAGTATTAGAAGGAATGCGGATCGCTGGGGACTGGTATTTTATTGTTCACGCTATTAAGGATGGGAAGGTTCATTACGAAGCCAAAAAACTAAACTATCATAGAAGACATGCGGAAAGCATTATAAGCAAAACCATATCTGAAAAGCGGATAGAAGACTTTTTCCGAGAATTATACATTGTTCAAAGGTCAATATTAGAAAACTATGAGGTATCTAGTGATTATTATGATAAACTAGAGAGGTATTTACGGAAACAGTGGGATGACTTCTTCCCAGGTAGACCATTTGAAGAACTAAGTAATTATTACCCTTTGGAACAAGTTCGGAAAAGACTTTTAAAGGCCTAACGATTATCTTGGAGGAGTGAATTGGGGTGGCAAAAGTATTTTATTTGGGTGCCCCATTTGAGGTTCCTCTGCCAAAAACTGCCTCTGTATCAGAACTTCTAAAAGCAACAGGCAACAATACAGGCAATTTATTGATTGGTAGTGCTATAAAACGACATTTGAAAATTGATTCTTTTGGACAGGGTACTTCAATGGATCCCAAATATGTGGAGGAAAATTTCGATTACGTGATAATTGGTGCGTCAAACTTCATATACCGGGGATTTGATTTTAGTTGTTATGCGGATTTCCTAGAAAAGGTTCGTATTCCATGCGTAATAATTGGTCTCGGAGCTCAAGCTCCTAGTTATGAAAGTAATGTACATATTGAAGAAATTCCTAAAGGGACAATCCGGATGTTAAAAATAATTTCAGAACGAAGCAAAACTCTTGGCGTACGAGGTTACTTTACAGCCTACCTTCTCGTTAAGATGGGGATTACAAACATCAGAGTTATTGGATGTCCTTCCATGTATTTGACGTGTAAGCCAAGCATGAAGATTTCCAAGAAAACATTTGACGAATGCCATCGAATAGCAGTAAATGGTTCAACCAATACCATAAAGCATACGATCGACGTTGAGGCCGCAAGGAAAGTCGAAGTGTTGCTTGCTAACTTAGCGTACAGAAATGGTTACCCCTATATATTGCAGAATGAAATAGATGAAATGAATATTGTTCTTGGTCAGAACGCAGAGATAAACAAAAGTTTGGTTCGTTCTTTAATGCAGCGGTACGGACTTTTGAATGTCTCGGACGCAGATTTCATTCGTTTTATAAAGACTCAAATGAAAGTTTTTTTCGATGTTGAGGAGTGGATGGATTTTATTCGTTCATTTGATTTTGTTCTTGGAACACGCTTTCACGGGTGTCTAGTCGCATTACTAAATGCAGTTCCTTCTGTGGTATTTGTTCACGATGCACGTGTTCGGGAAATGTGTGAATTGCTAAAAGTACCACATATTGATATACGGCAAGTCCGTGAAATCGATTTAAGATCACTTTATGAGTCAATAGATTTAAAAGCCTTTGAAGTTGCTTATAGTTACCTATACCAAAACTATATTGATTTCTTAGAAGAAAATGGAATAGAGCATTGTCTTTCGCGGTTTGATAATAATGATCAAATTAGGATAGATAAAGGTAGTGACTGCCAACAAAAAAGTCTTTAAATGTAGAGCAGTTAGTTCCCAAATATTGGTCGCGTAAACTCCTTCGGATAAAGTATCATACTTCTCTGAGCAGTATAGAGTGCACGGAAAAATATAACCTAGCCAAAGTATTCTTACGATTTTCTTGTGTGAGCCAGAATTTTTCTAGCTAGGAGAGACATCCAAATGTCAAAATTCGGGTCTCTATTTACCAAGATTATTTGGATAATATATCACCAAGGCCCTGTGGAGTTGATAAAGAGGGCTTGGCGTTACCTTAGGAAGCATCGATTGGTGGGTATCTGGGTCTATCATTCCCGGTCGCATAACTATAACCTTTGGCTTCGAACAGAAGCAAAAAAAATTGAAAGGCTCCTGGTAACAGCCTCAGAAGATATTGCAAGGTTTCCATATAAACCAACAATCAGCATTATTATGCCTGTTAGAAATACCGATTTATCTTACCTAAGGCGTTCGATTAGTTCAGTCTACACCCAAGTGTATCCTTACTGGGAGTTATGTATAGCCAACGACGGCTCAGATAAAAGGGACGTAGGAGAAATCTTAGAAAGCTTCCGATTAGAAGATAAACGGATAAAGGTAGTTAATTTACCACAGCACATGGGAATCGTTGGGGCTACCAACACGGCTCTCTCTATGGCTACTGGTGAATTTATCGGTTTTTTAGACCATGACGATGAGCTTGCTCCGCATGCATTATTACAAGTAGTTCGCTGGTTAAATAAACACCCAGAATTGGACGTAATCTATTCCGACGAGGACCGTATAATTGGCGATAAACGATGTGAGCCTTTTTTCAAGCCAGACTGGTCACCGGACCTACTGCTCTCGATGAACTATATCGGGCACTTTTTAGTAATTAGACGTAAATTGATAGAAAAATTAGGGGGGCTACGACCAGAAGCTGAAGGAAGTCAGGACTATGACCTTGTTCTCAGGGCCACTGAAAAAACAAATAGGATAGCGCATATTCCCGAAATTCTTTATCACTGGCGTATTACTCCTGGTTCCGTAACAAACCGGCCCGAAAGCAAGGCACGTGCTTTTGAAGCAGCCCAAAAGGCACTCGCGTCTGCTTTAGAAAGGCGAGGGATACAGGGACAAGTCGTACAAATCTCTGAAGGACGCTACCGGATAAAGTATAGAGTGCAAGGAACGCCACGGATTAGTATAATTATTCCTACCAAAGACAAAGTACATTTGCTGCAGCGCTGTGTGGCTATAATTCATGAACGAAGCAGTTATAAGAACTACGAACTGATAATAGTTGATAACCATAGCAAAAACCCAGTTACGATAGATTACCTTACTTTTGTTCAACAAAAAGGTATTTGTAAGGTGATTTCTTTTAACGAACCATTTAATTATGCAAAGATGAATAACTTTGCTGTCCAACAAGCAGAGGGAGAATACCTACTGTTCCTCAATAACGATACTGAAGTAATCTCGCCTGATTGGTTAGAGGAACTCTTGAGCTATGCGCAACAAAAGCATATAGGAGCTGTGGGTGCCAAATTGCTTTTCCCCAACAACACAATACAGCACGCTGGGGTTATAATAGGTTTAGGTGGGGTAGCGGGGCATGCCTTTTACAGCCTTCCGGCATCGGAACCCGGTTATATGGGTCTTGCTACTGTAACACGCAATTGTGCTGCGGTAACTGGGGCGTGTATGATGCTGCGGCGTACCGTTTTCGAAGAGGTTGGTGGTTTCGACGAAGAACTAGATATAGCCTATAACGACGTGGACCTTTGCCTGCGGATAATCCAGCGCGGCTACTATATCGTTTGGACGCCGCATGCGGTGCTTTACCACCATGAGTCGGCTTCTCGTGGTCATTATCAGCCGGAGCATAATATTCGATACTTCTGCGAAAAGTGGCGTGATTTTCTCGATCGAGGTGATCCTTTCTACAATCCGAACCTGGCGCTGGATAGGACTGATTTTATGGTGAGGGTTTAGCCTTTTGTTTTAGAATTTTAGTTAGTTAAGTTATTTAAAGGGGCTGAGGGAGGTTAGCAAATTCTGTGGAGCTAATACTCACTGGTTTGAGGATTAAAAACTTTCGTTCCTTGGATGATATTAATATTGAGTTTCCTCTCGAAAAGCCTAATCTCCGTGTATTTATAGGGAAAAATGACACTGGCAAGTCGAACCTACTCCGTGCGATAAAGCTTGTATTATCGGGAGAAAAGCCTGAAAACGAAGATTTCCGGAACCAGGGAAGACCTATAGAGATTGAAGCCACGTTCGTGAATGCTGAGGATCCTGAGGGAAACAGATATACCTGCCACTATTCCTATTCTCCCGCTGCGGGCCGCAGAGGGCCCTCTCTAAACTGGGAACCAACATCGCCTGGTGTACAGTTTGAGCCTATATATATCCCTTCGCTGAGAGATATCACTGTTGAACTGAAATATGGTGACCGGAACAAGAACGTATTTAGCCAGCTGATTACACCACTACTCGAAGATGAAAGTTTGGAACAGATAAAGGAGGGGCTAAGAAGCAGAGTTAGTGAGATAGTCGAAGGTCTTTCACAGCAAATAAGCAGTAAAGTCAAAAATATGTTGGGGCGTGAGGATATTTTCTTGTCTTTTTCTCCTGAGGTTAAAACCTCATACGACTTTTCAAACATCCAGACAGGATTCGGGCAACTAAGGTGTCACGGCCATGGAACGCAAAGTTGTGTGGTGATGGCGATTTTTGATGTGTATGCGGAGCAGGCCAGAAGTGAAGGGAAAAAGATTAAAAACTTATATTTCTTGATCGAAGAGCCGGAAAACCATTTACATCCTGAGCTCCAACGAGCTATGGCTTGGAGGCTTAGACAATTATCCGAAGAATACCAAGTATTTGTAAGCACTCATTCTCCCTTTATTTTAGATAGAAGTTTAGGTGCCCCGTGTTATATGGTTTCCTTTAATTCAGAAAAAGGAACGCAGGTCTCATACGTAGATACGAGTCGGGAATTCTATTATCTAATTACAGAATTGGGAGTACGACCGAGTGACCTTCTCCAGCACGATGCAATATTGCTTGTGGAAGGACTTTCAGATGCCGCTATTTTAAGAGAATGGCTACAGTTGTACTCAAAAAGTACTGGACGAAATCTGGCTGATAGAGTATTGGTTCTTCCTTTGGGTGGGTCGTCCTTGTATAATGATAGAAATCAAATTATATTGTCGGAATTGAAAAAGAATGTGGAGATATGGGTATTAATAGATAGCGATCGGGAGAATGAAGAGGAAGATTTTGGTTCTCAAAATGCAAATGCTAAAAGAGAGTTTAAAAATTTGTGCCAAAGTCTTGGTATACCTCTAACCGTAACACATAGGCGAGAAATTGAGAATTATTTCTCCTTGCATGCAATCAAGGCTATTTTTAAGGAGATTGACCCTAACCTGCTTGGTCCATTCTCAGATATCAAGGAATTGTTGAAACCGCTTGGGTACAACCAAACACGCGATGGTCCTAAAATTGCATCGCAAATGAAACCTGAAGATTTAAGAGGTACAGATATTTGGGAATTATTTGATGGTATATCCAAAAAATTATATGGATAAGAGGAGTATACTTTTAGGCGGCATTTCTATTGGTACTTGATGATGGAGAACCCTTTATGGAGGTCTCTTAATTATGATGGCTTAGCTTTGCGAAGGGTACTACTCGCCAGAAATACATTGACAATATAAACAGGATATCGATGCTTACCGGGCGAAAATCGATAAGGTTCTGGATACTTGCGGGAAATTATCTCCTTTAGACCTTGAACTTTATACAACTATGCATTTTATCTCTACTGCTTTACAGGAGGCGTACGGTAACGTAAACGAACAACAGATCAAGCAGGCCTATGATAATCTTACTACCTGGGACTGGCACATTAAACATTAATAACTTACATTAGAAAGCAGGGATAAAAACTTGCTTAACCTCAAAGGCAAGGTACTGTTCCTCGCCACAGTCTATACCCACCTGGCTTCTTTTCATATACCTTTTATGCAGCTTTTGCAAAATAAAGGCTACGAAGTACACGCAGCAGCTTCTCCGGATGAGGGAGGAAAAGAAGATGTAGAGGCTACAGGGGCAAGGTGCTGGGATATACCTTTTTCACGTTCGCCCTATAGCCTTAAAAATTGGTGCGCTCTGAAAAAATTAGGCCACCTGTTCGGGGCTATCCGCTTTGACCTTATTCATGCCCATACCCCTGTAGCCGCTTTTTTAGGAAGGTTTATGGCTAGAGCTAAAAATCAAGGCCCCGTCCTATACACGGCTCATGGATTTCACTTTTACCGGGGTGCACCTTTAAAAAACTGGCTCTTATATTACCCCCTGGAACGGCTGGCTTCCCGTTGGACGGACGGGCTCATAGTGATCAATAGGGAAGATTTTGAAAGAGCCCGCCGGCTCGGTTTTGAACCGGGCAGAAACCTCTTTTACGTGCATGGTGTAGGAGTAGATCTTAGCTATTATACATCTATGTCTTCCACAGGAGAATACGTACGGATGGAACTCGGCCTTTCTCACTCTGATATAATTGTCACCTGTGTGGCAGAAATGAATCCCAATAAAAATCACTTGTTGCTCTTGAGTGCGTGGGAAAAGCTGGCGGCGGAATGTTCTAATTGTCACCTCCTGATGGTAGGTAAAGGAGAGCTGATGCCGGTTTTGCAGAAAAAAGTAAGAAAAGAAAAAATACCTAGGGTGTATTTCCTAGGCTACCGCCGGGATGTACCTCAAATCCTTCTGGAAAGTGATATTGTGACTCTAACCTCAAAGCGTGAAGGCCTTCCTAAGTCTATTATGGAGGCTATGGCCGCCGAAAAACCGGTGGTGGCTACCAATGTGCGCGGCAGTCGCGATCTGGTAGAACACGGAAAAACGGGGTTTTTGGTGGAATTGGGGGATACTGAAGGTTTGTTTCTTGCCCTCAAAAGTCTTATTGAAAACGAAGAATTACGTAAAACTATGGGCAAAGCAGGTCGTGAAAAGATTAAAGATTATTCCTTAGACAGGGTTCTTAATGAGATGGAGGCTATTTACATGCATTATTTAACATTAAAAGTGGTTACCTGATAACAATTGTTAGCAGGAAAAACTCGTCGAATTATTTTAATTTAAGAGAATAATAGGGGAGCTCCTCCGATGGATGGGATAACCAAAAAGAATTTAATCTCTTTATTGTTAGCAATGCTAGATATATTTTTTATCAATTTGGGTTATTTATTAATTTTTTGTCTATGGAAAGGCAAATTTTCAACCGAGAATATAGAAGCATACATTACCGTCATTCCTGTGATTTCGATAACAGCTTTGATATTATTCAACATATACGGTTTATATAACATCGAAAGGAGAAACATAAGTGAACTGGCTGTTTCAAGCGTAATTGCGCTCATTTTTTCCAATGTTATCGGTATGGCTTCGAGCTTTTTCCTTCGGAGTTTTGCCTTTCCAAGGAGTGTTTTTATCGGTGGTTTTATACTGCAAACAATTTTTATTGTTATTTTAAGGTACATAGCAATAATTTTCTACAAAAAAATACACGGCCCGGAGCGATTGCTCATAGTTGGCAGGGAGGAAGATGCAAAGCAAATAATAAACAGTATTTCTAGGATTGACCGCGGATGGGTGGACTGCAGGTATGCGGTGCTGGGAAATGAGGTAGAAACGCTGAAAGGGGCCATAGCCTTGGCCAATACCATATTTTTAACGGCAGAGGCGGCTAAAAATTTAAAAAAGGAGATTGTAGACGCTACTTTAAAGGGAAAGAGAATTGCTATCATCCCAGATTTATATGAAATCTTAATGCCGAAGGCCAGGCTTGTCACCTTCGATGATTTACTAGTTTTCGAACTCCCCAACTGGAATATAAGTAAGGGCCAGCAGGCAATTAAAAGGGCACTGGATTTTATCAGCGCGCTGGTGGGCTTAATTTTATCCCTCCCGCTAATTGTCGTCATATCGATCCTTATCAAACTAACTTCCGACGGTCCGGTCTTTTATGTACAAGAGAGAGTCGGTCAGTACGGGAAAAAATTTAGACTTTATAAGTTCCGGACCATGAGAAACAATGCTGAAGAGCATACAGGTCCTGTCATCGCCGGTAGAGACGACCCGCGGCTAACCCCTCTAGGTAAGATACTGAGAGCCCTTAGGATTGATGAAATTCCCCAGCTGATAAACGTCCTCAAAGGTGATATGAGCCTTATAGGGCCGAGGCCGGAAAGGCCGGTCTTTGTAGAGAAATACTGCAAAATCAACCCTTATTACAACTACCGTCACCTAGTGAAGCCCGGGATAACGGGCTTGGCTCAGGTCATGGGGAGTTACGATACTTCCTTCGAGGATAAACTTAGGTATGACCTGTACTATATCAGCAATTATTCCCTTTTGCTGGATTTAAAGATATTCTTCCTAACCATAAAAACCGTTTTACTGGCGGAGGGCATTGTAAAGAAAAAGAATATCGATGTCGATAAACAGTGGCAGAATATGATAGTCCTATGCAACGAGGAGCTGTCTTCAGGTAAGGAAATTAAATAAATAAAATGAAGAGGCCTTGAAAGCCTGAAAATTTCAGATTTTATAGATTTTAATATTGTTCTTTTTATAAGAGTTGCTTTAGCAGGAAAAAAATAACTTTATGTCGAATAACAAAAAATGTCGTAAATTATTATTCAATAGCAAAATACAGTTTTTAGCAATTGAAAAAACCAAATTAAAAAACAACATGAATTTAAGGTAAATGTTGTTTGACGGAGAATTTTTATTATATGAAGCATGGAGGTGATTTTTTGAAGGCTATTATTTTATCAGGCGGAAACGGGACTCGTCTATATCCAATAACAAAGGCGATTAGTAAACAGTTAGTTCCGGTTTACGATAAACCCATGATTTATTATCCACTCTCAACAGTTATGCTTGCGGGTATCAAAGATGTGCTAATAATCACTAATCCTGAGTATGTAGAACTTTACAAAAATCTTTTAAAAGACGGATCGCATATTGGAATTAATATAAAATATGCTATCCAGACAGAACCGCGAGGACTTGCCGATGCGTTTATTGTTGGTGAAAGGTTTATAGATGGCGATAAATCTATGCTAATTCTTGGAGACAACATCTTCTATGGTCAAGGGTTTGGAGCTATGCTCAGGAAGGCAGCGTCCTTAGAAAAAGGGGCTGTCATCTTTGGGTATTACGTCAAAGACCCTCGGCCTTATGGTGTTGTTGAGTTTGACGAACAGGGGAATGTCATCTCTATTGAAGAAAAACCTGAGAGACCGAAATCAAACTATGCCATTCCAGGGCTTTATTTTTATGATGAAAAAGTAGTCGAATTTGCAAAAAATTTAAAACCATCCGCAAGAGGGGAACTGGAAATAACGGATTTAAATAGAAAATATTTAGAAATTGGGGAGTTAAAGGTTGAACTTTTTGGAAGAGGTTTTACGTGGCTCGATATGGGAACGTATGATGGATTGCTGGAAGCGGCTAATTTTGTGGAGACGATCCAGAAGCGTCAGGGCTTTTACATAGGCTGTATTGAAGAAGTTTCATTTAGAATGGGGTACATAGATAAGGAGCAACTTTATCGGCTCGGAAAAGAAATGGAAAAAACAGACTATGGGAAGTATTTAATGGATTTGGCGAATGGAGTGAGAGAATGAGCAAGTTTGAAAAGATAGAAACCGGAATAGACGGCTTGTATATAATAAAGCCAATTGTATTTAATGATAGTAGAGGTTTTTTCATGGAAAGCTGGAATGAGAGGGATTTTTTGGATATAGGTTTAGATAGTAAATTTGTGCAAGATAACCATTCAAGGTCGACTAAAGGAGTCTTAAGGGGTCTTCACTTTCAAGATCCCCAGCCTCAGGGGAAACTCGTAAGGGTGGTTACTGGCATCGTGTTCGATGTGGCGGTGGACTTGCGTAGAGATTCTCCAACCTTCGGGAAATGGTTTGGAGTTATTTTAAGCGAAGAGAATAAAAAAATGCTTTATATTCCGGAAGGATTCGCACACGGGTTCCTAGTATTAAGCGATTATGCAGACTTTTTATATAAGGCAACGGAATACTATTGTAAAGAATATGATGCTGGAATCATATGGAACGATCCGGATATAGGGATAGACTGGCCACTTAAAGAATATGGGATAAAGGAGCCAATCTTGTCTGAAAAGGACAGGAATTTACCAACGCTGAAAGAGTGGCTTAAAAGTAGGTGTAAAGGATGAAAGTATTAGTCACAGGTGCAAGTGGACAGCTTGGCCAGGAGTTTCAAAAGTTATTTGAAAAGGAATGCATTGAGTATATACCAGCAAGTCATGACAAGCTTGATATTACAGATCTAAGGATTTTAAGAGAGTTTGTTAAGGGGAAAAATATAAGCCATATAGTAAACTGTGCTGCTTATAATGCAGTGGATAAAGCAGAAGAGGACTGGAAGACAGCGTATCTTGTTAACGGTTTAGGTGTTAGAAATCTTGCAATAGTAGCAAATGAAATAGGTGCGGAGCTTGTACATTTTTCTACAGATTACGTATTTGATGGGGAAAAAAGGAGTCCCTACACAATATACGATGCTCCAAATCCGATAAACAAATACGGCGAAAGTAAGTTACTAGGCGAGCGCTTTTGTGAAATGGCACAAAAATATTATCTTATTCGCGTCAGTTGGGTTTTTGGAGCTGGGAATATTAATTTTCCCAAAAAAGTTCTTCAATGGATTAAGGGAAAAGACATAATTAGAATAGCAGATGATGAAATAAGTTCTCCGACGTATGCAGTTGATTTAGCATACGCAACGTATTTATTGATAAAAGAGAGAGCTTACGGGCTTTATCATATAACTAATACACCAGCCTCGAGGTATGAGTGGGCAAAGTATATACTGAACAAAATTAACTTTAAAGGGAAGATAGAAAGAGCAAAACGAGATGAATTTAAACTTCCTGCGAAGAGACCGGGTTATTCCGTTTTGAACAACTTTGGGTTAAAAGAAACTATAAACTTTGAAATGCCGTCTTGGCAGGAAGCGACGGACAGATTTTTAAAAGAACTAAACTTTTTATAAGGAGGATTGTCATTGATTTTACTCGTAACTGGTTGTGCCGGATTTATAGGAAGCAATTTTGTATACTACTACCTTGAAAAGTATAAAGATAGGAAAATCATTGGCCTTGATAAACTGACCTATGCTGGCAATCTAGAAAATCTTAAGAACCTTACTCAGGATCAAAAACGAAGGTTTCATTTCATACGAGGAGACATTATAAATGCAGAACTTGTCGATTATATATTCGAAACGTACGATATAGAAGTAGTTGTCAACTTTGCAGCGGAGTCGCACGTTGATAGATCTATACTTGATCCACAGATTTTTTTAAAAACTAATATACTTGGAACACAAAACCTACTTGACATAGCCAAAAAACATTGGTATAGGGATGGGAAATGGAAAGAAGGCAAGAAGTTCATTCAAATTTCAACGGATGAAGTATATGGTTCACTTGGACCAACAGGGTATTTTACGGAGGAAACGCCCCTTGACCCGCATAGTCCTTATTCGGCAAGTAAAGCTGCAGCTGATTTAATAGTAAAGGCGTACTATTATACGTTTGGAATGCCGGTGAACATAACGAGATGCTCGAATAATTATGGTCCATACCAGTTTCCGGAAAAGTTGATACCGCTTATGATATGGAATGCATTAAACCACAGAAAACTTCCTGTTTATGGAGATGGTAAGCAAATAAGGGATTGGCTGTATGTGGAAGACCATTGCAGAGCGATAGACTTAGTGATAGAAAAGGGGAGAATTGGGGAAGTTTACAACATAGGTGGTCATAATGAAAAAGAAAATATCTACATAGTAAGGAAAATTATTGAAATACTCAGGGAAAAAACAGGAGATGAAAATATAAACGATGGACTGATAAAACACGTAAAAGATAGACCAGGCCACGATAGGCGGTATGGAATAGATCCTACAAAGATAATGAAGGAACTTGGATGGGAACCAGAGGTAATGTTTGATGAGGGGATTGAGAGAACGGTGAATTGGTATTTGAATAATATTGAATGGGTAAAGAGAGTAATATCTCAAGAGTATTATGAGTTTTATGATAAAAATTATAGCAAAAGGTGATATATTGGTTTGATAGTAATACGATTGAAAAAAAAGAGTTCAATCGCCTAGATGTAAAGAAATACATTTTAGCCACTAAAAAGGGATATTTTCTGTCAACGAAAATACATAGCTCTATTACCCAAGATGTTATGGGTGAAGCCTCTGACTATTGAATATTTTACTTTTGGGAATTGACTCAGGGGAGTTTATGAGAAGTTATCGGCCAGGGTGAGGGCGGGCAAATTCAATTATGCTTTTTGCCGTCCGTCCGGCGGAGGGAAAAATAATTCAGGTGTCTATACCTCGGGACTCCCGGGTGGATGTGCCGGGGGCATGGGGTAACGAAGATAAACCATGCCTATGCGTACGGTGACGCAGAATTGATGCAAAAAACAGTCGAAAAGCTTCTTGATATAAAGATCGACCGGGTTGTGGTGGTGAACTACTCGGCTTTTGTCCAGCTATTGGACCTTCTGGGGGGAGTAACCCTTGATGTGGAAGAAGATATAAATAACCGGTACAATATTGGAAAGCCTATACCGACAGATCATGTAAAGCTTACCGCTGAGGAGGCTTTCCGGTATGTCCATGCTAGGGATAGTGATATAGAACGGGTTAAAAGACAGCAAAACTTTTTACAAATTGTATTTAATGAAGTGAAGCAAAGAAAGGCTTATACAGTGTTAATTAATTATTTTCTTGAAAACCCGGGAGTTATTACGACAAATTTTTCTTTAAGCGAAATTCTAACTCTTTTAAAAAGAACGGAACAACTTGAAAAATTAAAGTTAGAAAATGTACCTTGAAGGAAAAAGACAATATATTGATGGAATTAGCTATTGGATTTTGGCTGATGAGCACCTGAAAGCTGTCCAGAATATGATTAGATAACAGCGTTCTAATTGTGGAAGGAAAAAGTATATTCAAACCAACGCAAATTACTATTTGCTGGCTTTTTTCCGCGAGCTTTAGTTTCAAGGAAAGACTCAGCCGCGCAAAAAAAAGCGTGGCTTTTTATTTTTCAAGCTTCACTTGTTCCGGTTTAAAATCTCGCGTTTTTATATCTTAAAACTTATTTTTTCTCGGTAAAAGAAGGAAAAATTGACTATTACGTTGAAGTTAAGGGAAGATGTGAAAAGTTTGAGAGTGAAGCCCTAAATGGAAGAAATATACGTAAAAATTGGGGCAAATGGGACTAAATCGAGTAGAAAGAGGTGAAAATAAAAATGATTATTGATGTGCCTCAAATTGAACATGGACTTTTAGAAAAAATGCAAGAACTTTTGGATGCTTTACCTGTGTCGCACCCAAAACGCAAATTTATAGAAGTCGATCTTCATAAAATGTTAAGCAGAAATTCTGGAGAAAAACTCAAATTGACCATTTAGTAGCTGTGCCATCGGGGTTCTTGGTAATGGAAAGCAAATCATTGCCGCAAAACATTGTTATATCAGATGATGGCAACTGGTATCGGGTTAAACAAAATGGTGGTAAAGAAGTTAGGGAAGGAATGTATAACCCTGTGGAGCAAACAGGCGGCATATAGCAGTCCTAAGAGATATTCTTACAGACTTGAAAGTTAATCCTATACCTCGATTTACTAATATCGTTGTATTGACCAATCCTCTTACTGTT
>JAKKUQ010000079.1 GCA_021890755.1 Thermosediminibacteraceae bacterium
TCATCAGATATTTTTATTATTTTAGGTTCATGTTTTCCCTTTAATACCTCACAGCATTTAAAATAAATTTTTGCTGTTGCTAGGACGTCATCGAAGGCCCTATGCTGGTTTTTAACATCAATTTTCAGATATTCAATCATGGCTCCTAGTTTATGGCTTTTTAAGTTTGGAAATGCTTTTCTACACAAGGAAAGGGTATCAAAATAGGGGTTATTGAAGCTTTTACCTAAAAGATAAGCATTGTATTGAATGAAATCATAATCAAATTTTATATTATGACCACCAACAGGTAATTCTCCTATGAAATCAAGGAACTTTGGAAGGACGACGTTTATTCGAGGCGCGTTTTTTACCATTTTATCAGTGATATGGTGAATCATTGTTGCTTCTTTTGGTATAGGTACTCCTGGGTTAACTAAAGAACAGAATGTGTCTACAATTTCGCCTTGTTTTATTTTAATACCGGCCAATTCCACTATTTTATCTGATCTGCTATCAAGGCCGGTAGTTTCTATGTCTATTATCACGAATTCTTCTATAAGACCGGGTTCTTCGCTAAGTTTTATTTTTTCAAGTTTGGGATGGTCTTTCGGACTCCATATATCAATATTTTGGTTTTTCTTTGGACTAAGAATTTTTTTAAAAAAACCGAAAAACCCCCGCATATTCAAAACCCCTTTACACTTTTGGTTTATATTATAACGTAAAAAAAAGCAACATGGCTACCAATGGACTTATAATATTTTATAAACGCGGAAATATAACGATAGCGGGTGAAATTTTGCGATTATTTGAGGAGGAATACTATGTCTTTTACGATGCAGAGCGAGGATGATATCGAAAGAACTATCAGCGTTATAAAATCTTCCATAATGAAGAGAGGAACCCTGCCCGAAGATTTAGTGGAATCCATAAAAGCTGATTTAAGTGGGCTGAGGCCGGAATTAGTATCCTACTTTTTAGATGAGCTTTCGCGGGAGTGTCCCGGGGCGGTAAAATATTTTACCTGTGGGGAATAACCTTCTTTGGTCAATGCCTTTTGTAAAGAGTGATGGGAAGCGCTCTTTACTTACTTAAAGGCATAGAAAAAGCTCCTTTCTGGCTTTATTAAAATGCATTCCAGAAAGGAGCTTTTTACCCGTTAGCTGGTATATCTCATTAAAATTCCTTCTAGCATCCTGGCATGTCTTGCTTCATCTTTGGCCGATTCATTGAAATAATCTCTGGCGTCCTCCAACCCTAAAGAAGCAGCTTTGTCGGCAGCCTCTTTCTTCCCTTTATTGGCAGCGGTTTCTCCTTCTAACATTTGCTTTAAGTTTTCGAATAAGTCTTCATGTATCATACCGTTAAGTTCTGCGAATCTTGCGGCGTGCTGGGCCTCCTCCCAGGCGATGGTTTTCAAAACTTCAGCAATTTCGGGATAGCCCTGGCGCTGAGCCTGCCTTGCTATGGCAAGATAAATGCCCACTTCTTTTGTTTCACCTGAAAAGTTTTGTTTTACTGCTCCCTCAACTTCGGTTCCCTTTGTCACCCCCAATAAATTTTCTACCGTAAGCTGTCTTTTTTCCATAATGACACCTCCATTATGCATTTTTTCTTCGGTAATAGGCTTCATAAATTTTTTCTGCCACTTTTTCATTGACTTTTTTAATATCATTTAAGTAAACAAAAACGCTTCCCTTGTATTCCTGGGCATCTCCCAGTAGTATGATTTCTAAAGCACTTCTTATAATATTGATTATGCAATTTTCATCATGGTAAAGGTTACAGTTTCTGCACTGATTGAGCAAATATCCTATGACATCTGTGATATCTGCATCATCGTAAAACTTCGTATCATAATAAGGCAAGTTATCCAATCCGCCATCTATAAATTCGCTTTTTTGCTTTAAGGAAGTTGTAAGGATTTTTTTACAATACCCGATTAGACAATTTTCTATGTCACATTTTCCGCATACGCTCTCTCCAAGGCAGCATCTTGAAACCTCATTGATTAAACCCTCAATATCGACCAGTTACTCCACCTCCTCTCTTTAAGTACTGGAATTTTTCTTTTTGTATAAGTCAGTTACAACCATTATTAGTAATGATTACTATTATTAATATATAAAAAAGAATGATTTAAGTCAAGTATTTTTTAACCAAATTTTTTTTACGAAAAAAAAGGAAAAAAAGATCTATTAGGCGAAGATTAAACACATGGATTTTACATTAATTAAATGGGGTGATTCAAAATGAAATCTTCTTCGTACTATGGCTTGCCACGGTTTTGTTTTACACCTAATGCCACGCCGCTGGAATTTGCACCGATGCTATCCAAAAAGCTCGGAATAAAGCTTTATATCAAAAGAGATGACAAGACCGGGCTTGTAACAGGAGGCAACAAGTCAAGGAAGCTGGAGTTTTTAATGGCCGATGCTGTCAATAAAAATGCTGATGTGGTGCTTACTACTGGGAGCCTTCAGTCCAACCATGCCATGCTCACCTGTGCAGCGGCCAATAAATTGGGCCTTAAATCAGTGCTGGTGCTAAAGGGCAAGGAACCGACTCAATTTCAAGGTAATCTGCTGTTGGAGAGGCTTTTAGGTGCTGAAATCCATTTCGTAGATGCGAAGGAGTACGGAGAGGTTTACAAATTGATGGAAGAAATGATGGCCGATTTGAGGGGAAAAGGCAAAAACCCATATTTCATACCTGTAGGTGGGTCCACCCCGCTAGGGGCTGTGGGTTATGTGGCTGCTGCTGAAGAGCTTTTTAAACAAGCTGATGAGATGGGGCTAAAGGTGGACTACATAGTGAATGCAGTGGGATCTGGTGGGACTTCTGCGGGTCTTGAAGTTGGAGTTAGGTTGTTTGAAAGGGCGGCCAGGGTGGTAGGCATAAGCGTAGATTCCGAAAAGCAAGTTTTCCAAGAGCAAATCGCTGAAATCGCGAAAGAATGTGCAAAACTGATAGGAAAACCGATAAGCATAGAACCGGAAGACGTTATAGTTTTCGATGAATATATCGGAGAAGCCGGTTACGGAAAACCAAGCAAGGCAGGAAATTCTGCTATTGAACTTGTTGCTAGCTGCGAGGGAATTATATTGGATCCTGTGTACAGTGGAAAAGCTATGGCAGGCTTAATAGATCTAGCCCGACAAGGATATTTTCATCCCGGATCTACCGTTGTGTTTTTCCATACAGGAGGAATACCGGCCATTTTTGACTTGCTAAAGGATTAAAAAATTTTAAAGTCCGCTTTTGCGGACCTTTTTATTCAAACCTGTATATACCTAAAGCCCTGTAGGTGGCTTCGTCTACTATGCCGGTAGCTTTAAGCCCGTTGGCCTTTTGAAAGGCCTTCACGGCTTCGCTTGTTCCGGACCCGTAAATTCCATCAAAGCTGCCATTGTAAAATCCGTGATTGGCAAGCCGCTTTTGAACTTCCACTACATCCGACCCCCTGCTACCCTGGACCAGTGTTCTGAAGCCAAAGGTGAACGGGCCGTCCACTCCACCGACTATATAAACCTTTGTTCCTACCTTTACCCAATCGTAAAGCTGTTCGACGTGTCTGTTATGCATCCGGATACAACCGTGGGAGGCGAAACTACCTATGGAATAAGGCTTGTTCGTACCGTGGATACCGTAGATTCCCCATGGTACGCTTAGCCTCATCCAGCGGGTACCGAATCCCTCGCCCCATTTTGATTTTTCTGTTATCCTGAAAAGACCTATTGGAGTAGGTGTGTCAAAGGTGCCAACCGCCACAGGAAAGGTTTTGAAGGGCTTGCCGTCATCCATTACGACCAATCTCCTTTCAAGGGTGTATATCACGATCGAAACCTCGCCCTGCGGTTTTTGTTTAGAGGTGTCTTGATAAGCTGATGAAGGTGAATAAAATAGCAATAAAAATATAATCATAAAAGCGATAATCCTAATTACTTTTTTCAAACTTTCACCTCCAGCATCACGGTTTTATTTTGTCCTTTTAGAACAAATTACATACGAGGGGATAAAAGTGGAGGTTAGTGTAGTTGTCCCAGCTTTTAATGAAGAAAACAATGTTGAACAAGTGATAAGAGAAGCTATGAAGCTTGAAAATTTAAAGGAAATAATAGTAGTGGACGACGGTTCGTCCGACCGTACCGCAGAAAAAGCAGCCGCAGCAGGAGCTATGGTTATAAGGCACGAGGTTAATATGGGGAAGGGAAAAGCGCTTATGACGGGTTGTGCTGCTGCGAAGGGTGACATTATCGTCTTTCTCGATGCAGACCTTAACTTTGAGCTCGTTGACCTAAAAAAGATGTTAGAACCGCTGGAGCAGGGAAGGGCCGATATGACAGTGGCGAGATTTCCGCGAGCCCGTAAAAAAGGCGGATTTGGACTTGTGAAAACTCTGGCGCACTGGGGGGTTTATCTACTCACAGGAAGAGAAGTTAAAGCGGCGTTATCTGGACAGCGGGCTATGAAACGCGAAGTGCTGAAAAGTGTAGGGGAAATACCCGGCGGATTCGGAGCTGAAGTGGGATTTTTAATTGATGTGCTCCGGAAGGGTTTCCGGGTAGTTGAAATTGATGTGAACATGAGACACCGGGAGACTGGCAGAAGTCTCCGGGACTTCGTGCACAGGGGCAGGCAGTTTGTTGACATCCTGGTCACATTGTTGCGAAAAGTTATACAGTGAAGCAAAAAAATAAGGCATCTCCGTATGGAGATGCCGTTTAAATTTTATCCAAGCATTTCTGCGAGGTCTTTGTTTACGTCGCTTATGAGTTTTAGGTTGAAGTTTTCCTGCAGTACTTTCATCACTCCAGGAGAGATAAACTCAGGAGCTTTGGGACCGATATAGATATTTTTGACACCAAGGCTCAAAAGACCCAGCAGTATGGCTACGGCTTTCTGCTCGAACCAGGAAAGCACTATTGAAAGCGGCAGGTCGTTCACCGAGCAGTTGAAGGCTTCAGCCAGGGCTGCAGCTATTTTAATAGCCGATATGGAGTTATTGCACTGTCCGAAGTCTATATAGCGCGGTATATTCGTCCCGGGTACAGTGCCGTAATCTACATCGTTGAAGCGGAATTTGCCGCAAGAGGTAGTTATAATTACGCAATCCTGCGGTAGCGCTAAAGCAAGATTCCTGTAATATTCGTTGCCGCTACCCGGAGTATCGCAGCCGGCTATCACGAAAAACCTCTTTATCTTTCCGGCTTTTACAGCTTCTATTACTTCGGGGGCAATTCTAAGCACCGTCTCGTGGTGGAAACCGGTTATGACTTTCTTATCGGAATCTATATTAGCAGGCGGAAGTGAAAGGGCTTTTTCAATGACCGGCGTGAAGTCGTTATTTTCGATTTTCTGAACCCCCTCAAGTCCGGCAACGCCGTAGCTAAAGAAGCGGTCGGAGTAGCTACCCTTGATGGGCATTATGCAGTTGGTGGTTCCAACGATGGCGCCCGGAAACTCCTCGAAGAGTTTCCTCTGGTCGGTCCAGGACTTGCCAACATTGCCCTTGAGGTGCTTGTATTTTTTGAGCTCCGGATAGCCGTGAGCCGGCAGCATTTCTGAATGGGTGTAGACATTGACACCCTTTCCTTCCGACTGCTCCAGCAGCAGTTTTAGAGCGTGCAAGTTATGGCCAGTAACGAGTATACAGTGGCCTTCAATTTTGTCCTGCGAAACTACAACTGGCTCTGGTGTGCCGAATTTGGAAGTGTGTGCTTTGTCCAGGAGTTCCATTACCTTAATAGTGGTTTTTCCCACTTTCATTGCCATATCGATATGTTCCTGCAGGTTGAAGTTCACGTTGGTCAGAGTCATGTACAGGGCTTCCTGCACTGTGGCGTCTATTTCAGGGTCGGTAAAGCCCAGTTCTCTTGCGTGGACTGCATATGCTGATATTCCTTTAAGTCCCAGAATGATTATATCCTGGAGGCTTGAAATGTCCTCGTTTTTACCGCAAACTCCGATTTTAGTGCAGCCGCCTTTCGGAGTCTGCTCGCACTGATAGCAAAACATAAAACCCCTCCT
>JAKKUQ010000122.1 GCA_021890755.1 Thermosediminibacteraceae bacterium
GCTGATAGAACCATCCCATGCAGAGAGGCTTTACTATTGCGACAGCTCCGACAAAGGCAAACAAATGCACTATGCCTTTCAGTATATTTTTCTTGAGCATTTTCACGAATCGATCCTCCTTTCAGCTTTTGGATATCTTTACCATTTATTTTATCACCTTTTATTGGCATTTCAACATTTTGGGAACGAAAATATCATTTTTGGGAACGAAAAAGCAGTATATCTTACTTTTTATAAAATTCTAAAATTGGATCCGAAAGAGGTTGGGATACTCCTTTTTAACATCCCGCAATATGAAATCCACATAATATCCGTTAAAAAAGGCCATTCGCTCGCATATACAAGTGTCAATAGCTTGCCCGAATTAATGTGAGGTAAATCACAGCGTTACACTTCAGAACCTGGTATGATAAAATTGTATTCAGGCAAAACTAAGGAGGTTTTGAAGATGGCAATAAGGAAAATAGTCCATATCGATGAAGAAAAGTGCAACGGCTGCGGGCTTTGTGTTCCGGCCTGCGCCGAGGGAGCCATACAGATTATAGATGGAAAGGCAAGGCTCATTTCGGATAAATACTGCGACGGGCTAGGAGCTTGTCTCGGGGAATGCCCCAGAGGCGCTATAACGATTATCGAAAGAGAAGCCGAAGATTTCGACGAAGAGGCGGTAAAGGAACACCTTTCCCGCAGCAAACCCGAAATCACGGCGCACGCCCATCACGGATTTTCCTGCCCAGGGAGCCGGCTGATGGATCTGAAGCGTGCACCCGAAACTGGAGAAAACGGAAAGACTGCGGCAAAAGCTTTTTCCAATGAAAATTTGTCTATAAGCATCAGGTCCCAGCTTTCAAACTGGCCGGTGCAGCTCATGCTAGTGCCAGTGGAGGCTCCCTATTTCGACGGGGCCGACCTTTTGGTGACCGCAGACTGCGTGCCCTTCGCATATCCTAACTATCACCTGGAACTATTAAAGGGCAGGACTGTGCTCATAGGCTGCCCTAAACTGGATGACGGTAACTACTACGTGGCAAAGCTTGCAGAAATTTTCAAGCGCAATCACATAAAGAGCGTCACCGTAGCCCACATGGAAGTACCCTGCTGCTACGGCATAGTCAAGATAGTTGAAGAAGCTATTAATCTTTCCGGGAAGAATATGCCGCTGAACCTAGTTGAAATAGGAATTAAGGGAGATAGAAAAAATTAAACCAACGATCATTCAAAGCCTGTATCCAGCGATACAGGCTTTTTTTATTCTGTCACGTCCATTGTCGAAAGCTTCGGCATAGGCTCTTTTCGGAATTTCCATAACAAATACTCGAACCATAAAAGGGAACTTAGCCCATCGTTATCAATTTTTTATGCCTCGTAAGTGGCCCATATAAATCCAAGGTGAATGTAAAATAGCAGTGCTCATTACCTTCATACAGCCTCTAATTTTTGTTTTCCGCTATATTAAAATAATAATTCTACTTTCACGAGATGATCCTTACTAAAACAAAAAAGGAGAGCACATATAATACTCTCCGTTCAACCGCGCATTTACCTAACAAATCCACGGTAATAGTAAAGACTGTATACAACTTTACCAGCAAAGGATATCGGGTTTCGGCGTACATTTCCTCACCCCGCAACCGTCACGCTTTCCCTTTTTCTATCAGTTCCTCGAACTCACCCTCATTCAGGATTTTTATTCCCAACTTCAGGGCTTTTTCGTATTTGGACCCCGGATCCTTGCCAACAACCACGTAGTCGGTCTTTTTGCTCACACTGCTGGTAACTCTGCCGCCTA
>JAKKUQ010000123.1 GCA_021890755.1 Thermosediminibacteraceae bacterium
AAACAGCAACTATGACAATCCACCCAATTCGTCTAACAGGCTTAGTAATTGGGGTACCCCAGACTTTTGAGTACATCGATAAAATGCAAGACAGAGTAATAAAGTTTGTTGTGCAACACTCAAAAATTGATGAGGAGACGTTAAGAAAGTTGATGTTTAACACTGGACAACTAGCGAGGGATATAGGCACTGTTCTTGTTGGAGCTGATGCGGTAAAGTACGGCCTCATTGATGAAGTAGGGGGGTTGGGGGCAGCAGTACGTAAGTTAGAAGAACTTATTAGAGAGCGAAAGAAAAACGCTCAATAAAAATATGGGTGGTAAAAGAAAATGATATTATATACAGCTTTACCACTAGAAGTGGTTTTAGAGGGAATAGATAGAAAATATGATTTTAGAGAGATAGAAATTAATAACGTCAAAATCTTGGTAGAACCTCTCGATATAGACAAAGGAAAGATAGTAAGTGTAATTAGCAGCAATCCTCTTGTGTATCTAAATCCAAAACTGTATCCGGGTAATATAATAAAGTTTAATCCGAGTTAAATAACAAGAAGGCTTTAAAAAAGCCTTCTTCAGCTTGTAGACAAAGCCGCTTTTAGATGCATAACCTAAAAGCGGCTTTTTGTTGAAGGCGAAGAAAATTTTTAAGAAAAACGAATGTAAAGCGGGGACTGTTGGCGGAAACGTTCCCCGTCTTTTCTTCCATAAAGCCAGCTTTTTTAAATTCATGCATGCGAAAAGAAGCGTGAGGTAATGTCTAACTTTCCTCAAGCCTCGTAAATTTGTATAGCGCATGCCATGCTTTTCTTTTGCATCGGCAAATACCCGCTCAGTCTGGCCGCGCATTTTGTATAGTTCTTTACCCCATTGGGTGTGCCTTATATCTTCTGCTATTTCCACGTAATGTTCCTATATATGCCGAGTTATTATTTTTGTGTAATTTTTACTCTGAGTACATTGCAAACGCATAGGGCATTCTCGGCATACTTTGGGATCGCTTTTATATTCCCGGTATCCCGCACGATTGGTGGTACTGTATTCTAATACCTGGTTATTGGGGCATATGTAGCAATCATAATATTCGTCATAGATGTATTCGCGTTTTTTAAAGTAGCCATCTTTGGTCATCGGCCTTTTGTAGGGCATAACGGGAAGCGCTCCTGCCTTAATGATTTCTCTGCATATCCCGGGTGTTTTGTAGCCTGCATCTACTATCACCGCTTCTATTTGAAATTTATCGTTTCACAGGCTACAGAAGCTGTGTAGGCAAAGCAGCGCTCTTTTTCTCCTTTTTGAAACATCCCACTTTCAGGATCTGTGGTGCTTACCCTGACTTTTTTAGAGCTATTTTCTCCTTTGTTGCTATTATCATCGTCTTCATCTTCTTCTTCAAAGGGCTTTTTACCGTTTGCTTTTGGCACTGGCTTTTATGTAAGTAGCATCGATAAATACCGCATCTGTTTTAACAAATCCGCATTTTATTGCTTCCATCAACACCCGATCGAATATCTTTTCGAGTAGATCACTTTCCTTAAACCGCCGTTCATAGCTTTTTCCAAAAGTCGAAAAGTGAGGTATTTTTTCTTGTAATCCATAGCCTAAAAACCAACGGTAAGCTACATTGACTTCTACTTCTTTAATGGTTTGGCGCATGGAGCGGATTCCATACAATGCTTGGAGCATGAGTAGCTTCAGACTGTCGACAGCTACTTTGTCGACAGTCTGAAGAAGGCTTTAAAAAAGCCTTCTTGTTATTTTTAGAGGATTTTTAGAAAAAGTG
>JAKKUQ010000124.1 GCA_021890755.1 Thermosediminibacteraceae bacterium
CTGTAGATTATCGGTTGTCAGCCTGTCCTGCGGATTGTTCCCCTTTACGTTCCCCACCCACTTAACTTTATCCAGCTTTTCTGCATCAACACCCCAAGTATCGATTTTTATCTCGATATCACCGTCAGTTTTAAAATCGAATATCACGATGTACCTGTCAGCACTAATCTGATCTATCAAGCTGCTCAAGAATGACCCAGTACCGGTGGTTTTTAGCATACTTTCACCTAAAATTTTAATGGCTTCTATCACTTTCTTCACCTCCTCCCTATAATATTTTGAAATTTCATAAAACCTTTTTAGGTTCTTGATCCTCAGGTGTGCCTTTGAGAAAATTTAAATTGGACTGGTCTGGGGTCAACTTTTATCACTTACTTAGCCCGGTAAAACCAGTGACTACAACCTAGTGATAATTATGAAAAATTGTTTCTTACGCATTTATTCGTCTCGATTTATAAAAATATTTCTACAAATTTTGTGCATTCTCCTTCTGTAACTTATAAGATAAAAAAAATGGCAAGGTGAACATTAAGTAGGTGCCAAAGAGTAATATTACAAAAAATAACACTAATTAGTTGCTTTTGTTAATTGACCATGATAAAATTTGAATGAGTCCCTCATCAATTGAACTGGGATGTATTTATTTCATATTTGCCATTTTATTTTTGACCTTAATTATCTGATAATGTTGAAAATTATTATCTTTTCTGTGTAAGCATAGATAATCACAATTTTTTTTACGATAATCAATCTTTCCATACATTTCACCTCCCATCATTATTACTAGCATTTTAACATTAAAATGTCAACAACAATCAAAAAAAAATTAGAGAATAAAATAAAAAGATTTTGTAACATTTCATAGTATTATAACCCTAACTAGGTAGACTAAACTAAGTAACATTTACTATCATTTTAACATATTTCAATACCTCTATAGGTAACTCTAACTCTCTAAGTTAGATTATATACCAAAAAACTTAACTTAACAAGGAACTTCGTAAAAATTTTAGCTTATGTATGTCATTGTCGGACTTGTCTATCAGCTCAAAAGTAACTCGTCGCATGATTCGTTCCCTACTCTCATTTTAATCCTGCCTCTTCGGGGCATGTAAGTGCCAACTGGCAGCACGTCTCTTGTTCCGATTACTGCCATAGGCAGTACCGGTTATGCCGGACTTCAGTGCAAGGCAGACCCAGCCGGGTTGAAGGGGCACAGCCTTTCGTCGGGGATTACTCCCCCCTCGGAGAAGAGGGCGATCAACCCCCAGTTTGCCAGGATTCGAAGGATTTTCTTAAACAAGCAAAGTTATCTTTCTCGCTTTTGACGGGAATTGCGCCGGTTACCGGCAGAATTTGAAAAAATATTCAAGCGGGTGTTAATGGAATCAATAGAATGCGGTTATATTAGCACCTTGCTGAATTTACGTATCCTGCCGTTAAAGAAAAAAGTAAAATAATGTAGCAATTTACATTATTATCTATGTTTTTCACCTCAATGTTTTAATAAATTCTTCTACTGCCCTATTTCGAAAGAAGTGATTTCAACCTTTCTCCCATAAGCGTATTAAGTTCCCCGAAATCCTCCTGCCTCACTTTCCCCTTTTTTTGCACTGCAACAAATTCCCCTACCCTCACTTCAATCCTGCCCCTTCGGGGGATGTAGGTTCCCACCGGCAGTACGTCTCTCGTGCCTTTTACCGCTACAGGCAACACCGGCGCGCCGGACTTTAAAGCAAGGTAGGCCCAGCCGGGTTTGAAGGGGCGC
>JAKKUQ010000080.1 GCA_021890755.1 Thermosediminibacteraceae bacterium
CTTTATTTTTTACATTATTTCATGGGTCACTAGACTACCTATGAGGAATTGAAATTCTCAGGTAAAGCAGGACACGGTAAAGATACAACTGCGTCACTAGACTACCTATGAGGAATTGAAATTGTTATCAGACTTAACCCTTTCGCAATAGGGACTTGGGTCACTAGACTACCTATGAGGAATTGAAATTACTTATTATTTAGCACGAAAACACAATGTATCACAGTCACTAGACTACCTATGAGGAATTGAAATCTTGGTATTCAAGGAGTATTTGCTCATACTGAATTAGTCACTAGACTACCTATGAGGAATTGAAATTATTTTTGCTCGCAATATGGTTTTATTTCTTCTTTAACACGTCACTAGACTACCTATGAGGAATTGAAATTTTTTATTGGCATTTCATATCACCTTTTTCTCAACAGTTAGTCACTAGACTACCTATGAGGAATTGAAATATTGATTTCAACTTCGAAGGCTTGTCTGCTCCACGAAAGTCACTAGACTACCTATGAGGAATTGAAATCGGTGCTTTGATTTTTCATTCCCAAAGCCCTAGCAAGTCACTAGACTACCTATGAGGAATTGAAATAAAACTTGTTTGTTTTAGACGGAAGGAGATAGATAGCTGTCACTAGACTACCTATGAGGAATTGAAATTGCTCCGTGTATTTATCCCAGTGTCCGTATCCGTTCTGTCACTAGACTACCTATGAGGAATTGAAATCATGTCTGTCGAACGTGTCAGCAGTATAGTCGTATTTGTCACTAGACTACCTATGAGGAATTGAAATGGCGGTTTTTTCTTTGGTTTTGCCAGCTGGCAATTCTTCTGTCACTAGACTACCTATGAGGAATTGAAATATATTTGAAGAAAATGAACCCGCTGGTGTTGAAATACATGAGCGTCACTAGACTACCTATGAGGAATTGAAATGAAAAACAGCAATTCCTAACAAATACACAATCATTGAAGGTCACTAGACTACCTATGAGGAATTGAAATTTGCTCATGGTTCGCTGTTGTCGAGCCAAATCAAAAAGGTCACTAGACTACCTATGAGGAATTGAAATCGAACAAGCCAAAGAATGCTGGTATGAATTTCTTATCAAGTCACTAGACTACCTATGAGGAATTGAAATTTTTTCTTACGCATCTCTTTCGCTCGCATAATTGCAAGCATAGAGTCACTAGACTACCTATGAGGAATTGAAATTGACATTGTGTGAACTGCTATTGAAAGCGGCAAAAACCGTCACTAGACTACCTATGAGGAATTGAAATTCTGTTTTTGCTGGTCCGTATCCTGTGGCTGTAATTTGTCACTAGACTACCTATGAGGAATTGAAATTTAGCCCCTCCTAGTTCCGATATAGATGTAACAACCTGTCACTAGACTACCTATGAGGAATTGAAATCAAGGCAATGGATACGTATTTTGAAAACATGACAGAGTCACTAGACTACCTATGAGGAATTGAAATAATTTTTCGACAATGGATGGCAGGGAAATTTCTCCCTAAGTCACTAGACTACCTATGAGGAATTGAAATATTGCTTTAAATATTTCTTTATACGTCTGCACAACTGCTTCAGTCACTAGACTACCTATGAGGAATTGAAATATCTCATAGAATCGCTTATTCATCTTTCAATGCCTCCGTCACTAGACTACCTATGAGGAATTGAAATCCTGACACTGCTCAGGTGTTAAAGCTTGTTCCATAGGGTCACTAGACTACCTATGAGGAATTGAAATGCAGGACACAGCCGGTCTGCTCACACCAGCTTTGGACATCGGTCACTAGACTACCTATGAGGAATTGAAATTCGAGGTTTTCAGCCCACTCAGGGATTTCGGCCTGAAGTCACTAGACTACCTATGAGGAATTGAAATTTGTTTCCTGTGGATAACTACGATATTAAGCTGTATTGCAGTCACTAGACTACCTATGAGGAATTGAAATTGGCTAAAACCTCCATTCGCTGATTTTTCAAAGCGGTCACTAGACTACCTATGAGGAATTGAAATCGTATTTCTTTTCCCTCGTGTTTGCATGACCGACGCCTTCTGGTCACTAGACTACCTATGAGGAATTGAAATGGTGATAAAAGGAATCCGCCTCCCGGTGAAGAAGTCACTAGACTACCTATGAGGAATTGAAATTACTAAAGTAACTGTTGATTCCAAAGGTCGAGTAACTTGTCACTAGACTACCTATGAGGAATTGAAATGATAAATCGCTGAAAGGTGTAGCAGGCGGATTAGCGGGTCACTAGACTACCTATGAGGAATTGAAATAATAACTTGTCCTCATTGTGGAGGGGACGGATATACATGTCACTAGACTACCTATGAGGAATTGAAATGAAGGTGGTGTTGCAGATATAAATATGTTTTTACCTTTGTCACTAGACTACCTATGAGGAATTGAAATGGTGTATAAGTCAATAATTCAACCTTCATTTTTATCCCCGTCACTAGACTACCTATGAGGAATTGAAATTATAATAATAACTGAGCAGTCTATTCGGTATTAGTAGTCACTAGACTACCTATGAGGAATTGAAATTGACACGTTTCCGTGTCATTGTCAATAGTTTTCTCAAAAAGTCACTAGACTACCTATGAGGAATTGAAATTGTTATTCTCGGCGGTGGCCATGGTAATATTCCCAAGGATAGTCACTAGACTACCTATGAGGAATTGAAATTTAGCCCCTCCTAGTTCCGATATGGATGTAACAACCTGCAGTTCCGTCACTAGACTACCTATGAGGAATTGAAATCTACCCTCCTAAGCTCCCTTTCGCCTTCAACCAGTTCACCAAGTCACTAGACTACCTATGAGGAATTGAAATACACGAACGGTAACTCAACTACAAACCGCATGTTGTGTCACTAGACTACCTATGAGGAATTGAAATTCCGAGACGAGAATCTAGGTAATTTCAGCATAACCGGTCACTAGACTACCTATGAGGAATTGAAATGACGATATTTTAGTAAATATAGCAACTACCTTAATAAGTCACTAGACTACCTATGAGGAATTGAAATTAGCTTGCCATAAGCGTTTTGCTTATCCATTTTCTGGTCACTAGACTACCTATGAGGAATTGAAATGCGATACACGATACAGGAAACGCTAAAAAAGGTGCAGACGCCAGTCACTAGACTACCTATGAGGAATTGAAATGGCACTTTTGGATTACGAATTTAATCATGAATGGAGCAGTCACTAGACTACCTATGAGGAATTGAAATTTAAGGAGGCGTTTGTGATGTCTAGAGTAACAAAAATGTTTTCCGTCACTAGACTACCTATGAGGAATTGAAATTACGTTGTCCACTCATCTACCGGCAACGGCTGTCCGCTTGGTCACTAGACTACCTATGAGGAATTGAAATTTTGATAGCAAGAAACATAGTTTTTCCTCAGATTGTCGTCACTAGACTACCTATGAGGAATTGAAATAGGAAAAAACCTGCACCCCAGGGGCACCGGAATGCCATGGTCACTAGACTACCTATGAGGAATTGAAATCAAACGAATGCTTGCAGAGAACCCAGGTTTTCGTAGGTCACTAGACTACCTATGAGGAATTGAAATACCTTTAAGTTTGACCTTTATTGTGGCCGTCTGGCCTGCGGCTAGTCACTAGACTACCTATGAGGAATTGAAATTCATGGTAGTTCGGGTCTTTGTATATTTGTAACGCCATCTGGTCACTAGACTACCTATGAGGAATTGAAATATTTTTAAAGGAGGATGGTATAAATGCAAAATTTACCAAGTCACTAGACTACCTATGAGGAATTGAAATAGTGCAGCAAAAAAAGGGAAAAAGACGCTGTTTATTTCGTCACTAGACTACCTATGAGGAATTGAAATCAACATCTATACTTTCTTTCTTGCTAAATGTCATCACAGTCACTAGACTACCTATGAGGAATTGAAATATAAAGGTCTGCAAATATCCAGTAGGTGGTATAGTAAGTCACTAGACTACCTATGAGGAATTGAAATTATATCGGAGTGAAGGGGCGTCCTCGGCGTCTTCTTATGTCACTAGACTACCTATGAGGAATTGAAATTTTGCTCTGGTGTCATGTCTGCGGTTACATCCACTATCACGTCACTAGACTACCTATGAGGAATTGAAATTGAAAATCAGCAGAGTTGAACTTTTAGAAGCCTTGGAAAAGTCACTAGACTACCTATGAGGAATTGAAATTTTGTAAGTTTTTCAGAAAATCATGGGAAAAAACTTTCGTCACTAGACTACCTATGAGGAATTGAAATCGTAATCAAATCATCCAATGCAGGGGGAACAGCAATTCCTGTCACTAGACTACCTATGAGGAATTGAAATATGAAAAAATAGCAAGCTGTTATTGCTTGCTATTACAGTCACTAGACTACCTATGAGGAATTGAAATTACGATTGCGTTTTTTGTTTGGCCTTCTTCCTCATAGTCACTAGACTACCTATGAGGAATTGAAATGATATAAGACTTATAACCGATGAACACGCCAAAATCCTTGTCACTAGACTACCTATGAGGAATTGAAACTATGTTTTTACATCTTATTTGTCAATAGTTTTTTTGTCACTAGACTACCTATGAGGAATTGAAACACAATGTGTCGTACGAAATATGGGTATGGCAGGACAAGTCACTAGACTACCTATGAGGAATTGAAACGAGTTTGCCGCACCTGAAGCCTGGCGTTGCTAAGGTGTCACTAGACTACCTATGAGGAATTGAAACCTCTGGCGGTAGATAGGTATCGAGGGAAGGAAAAAGTCACTAGACTACCTATGAGGAATTGAAACTGACTAAGGACCCACTTCATGCCCAAATAGCTGGGGTCACTAGACTACCTATGAGGAATTGAAACTCGCCTCGTATTGTCCTTGGTTGTAAGCAAATGCTAGGTCACTAGACTACCTATGAGGAATTGAAACTAGCCTTTGTCATATTCTCTTTTGAGTTCCTTAATTAGTCACTAGACTACCTATGAGGAATTGAAACAGTTGGGTTTTTCAATAACCGGCGGTAGCTTACCACCGTCACTAGACTACCTATGAGGAATTGAAACACAAGAGACGTGGGTCAGTCAATATTTTCCTGTCCCAGTCACTAGACTACCTATGAGGAATTGAAACTAAATGGAAATTCCTGCATATAAGCCTGTAATTTGAGTCACTAGACTACCTATGAGGAATTGAAACTATACAGCGCACGTGCACACACGCACGCCGCACGTGTCACTAGACTACCTATGAGGAATTGAAACGGCGGAAGGTCGGCAACTCTGCCACCTTCTTTAACGGTCACTAGACTACCTATGAGGAATTGAAACCGAGACATGATAGTTTACTGTCTGTTGGCAATCGGTAGTCACTAGACTACCTATGAGGAATTGAAACGTTGCACCAACTAGAGTGTCGTAGCAAAACACATCGTCACTAGACTACCTATGAGGAATTGAAACTTGCTGTAACCGAACTGCTTTACAGCTTCTTCATAGGTATGTCACTAGACTACCTATGAGGAATTGAAACTGTTTCCCGTTCAAATTTTTTCACCGGGTTTTTCTTGTCACTAGACTACCTATGAGGAATTGAAACCTGTAATTCTTCCAGATTTGTATTGAGTTACTTTTGGTCACTAGACTACCTATGAGGAATTGAAACTGGTACCTATACGTTTCATTGCCGAAGCACTAAACGGTCACTAGACTACCTATGAGGAATTGAAACTACGAATCAAATCAACGAGAACCAGACGCAGAAACTCTGTCACTACTTGCTGGCCCCTCAAGAGAATTGGACTAAAACGCACAACATGATAAAATTTC
>JAKKUQ010000125.1 GCA_021890755.1 Thermosediminibacteraceae bacterium
CTTTCAGAATTATCTCTTCAACTTTTCTTTAACATAATCCTTCCCGTAACCGAATTTTAATTAAAATAAAAAACACCCGCTTTTCAGCAGGTGCCTCCGTTCCTTTAGTAATTTGTCACTAACTCGGAGTAGCTCATTACGCTGTCTTTGGCGGCTCTTTTCACGACACTGACCAGTTCTTCCAGGCTTTTCACGCGGCATTCCTTGCAGGCTTTCACCGCCATCGGCAGGTTCAAACCTGTGAGGATGTCCACCTTTGCATTCCTAAACTCTGATCCCATAAGTTCCAGGCAGGCGTTGCAGGGTGTTCCCCCGAAAAAATCGGCAAGGATTAAAACACCCTTTCCCCTGTCCACTTTAAAAACCGCCTCTTTCACCCTGAGCTTAAAGTTTTCCTTACTCTCCCCTGGATGCAGGTCTACTGATTGCAGACATTGTTGATTTCCCATGATCATTTCCACGGTTTTGTGAATTTCTCCAGCTAAGTTGCAATGGGATATTAATACTATGCCGATCATCAGATCAACTCCACAAAAAGCAGCGTCCAAAAACTTGACAATGTGCAGTATAAATTTGTAACATATTTGGTGGTTCTGAAAAATTAACATAACATTGCTAATTATTATAGACAATTAGTCTTCGGTAGTCAATTTTTACTATTGTTAATAAGTCAGTATTATATATCAAATTAGACAAAATGTCCTTATCTTCTTTTTTTCTTTTTTTATTTTTTAACTACCTTTTTGAAGTTAAGTCCATATAATTGTGTAAAGGGGTTGAGCCATTTTCATCCCTTTGGCTAGAATTAAATTGCCAACACAAAAATCGGACTTGATCATATTTAGAGCGCTGGAGGGGGATATATGATAACAAACATAAGCAAAAAGATAGACTTAATTAAAGGTAAACTATCCTACGCTGAACTTGCTGAACGAATTTACCAAAAAACAGGCTATAAAATCCACTATACAACTTTACAAAAGTACGCCACGGGAAAAAGGGAACCTTCAAACAGGGTTCTTAAAATCCTTTCAGCATATACCGGAAAACCGATAAGCTGGTTTATTGAAGACGAGGAAGAAAACGAAAACGATACCTTGACCGAGTACCAGCATGTAATTAAAAAAGCCAAAGATAAGAAAATTCCACCTTCCAGCCTGGAGTTTTTTATAAAAGCTGTTGAAGAAGCGCGAAAGGAAGAACAAAATTAACCCGCAAGAATAATTTTGTCCTCCCCGGTTCAAGATTATTTTTTTTGCACGTTTTAGTGTAATTTTATATTTACTATTTGTAAAATATACTTTACATTTTGTTTATTCAATGTTACAATATAGAAAAAGGTCAAAAGTTAAGGATGTAATGGAAGATGAGATGATCCAGGCGTACGCTGGGAAGGTCTCTAAAAAGACGATGGACATCTTCATGATATCGCTTACCATTTTGGGTTTATTCTTCCTGGGCTTTAAAAGGATCTATACCGGGCTGGAGATAGCCGGTTACACCCTGCTTTATTCCATTTTCTATATGTTGCTTCTCCATTCCTTCTTCTCTACTACTTATATATGAGGAATCTAGCGGGAGAAGACGGCGATGATAAAAAATAAAATTAAGGTTTTCAGAGCTATGCACGACATGACACAGGAAGACCTGGCTAGAAAACTCGGCATCACCAGGCAAACGGTTATAGCCCTGGAAAAGGGGAAATATTATCCCTCCCTGGAACTAGCCTTTAAAATAGCCAGGGTATTCGG
>JAKKUQ010000126.1 GCA_021890755.1 Thermosediminibacteraceae bacterium
GGTTTACTAACGATTGTGACCTATTCCCACTCACATGGCTTAAAGGATGGTGCATGGAGAGGGTTAGCATGTCAAGGCCACAAAGGAAGGCGAGAGGAGGGGATAAAATTTTCCACTCTTCCCCTACTGACCGGCCCGGCCCTCACTTGCGTGAAAAAATCCCCAATGAGTTAAAAACTTGATTTAACGTCTAGTAACACGGCTAAGAAGCTTGAGACATAAGGCTTTGAATTTATATACTGCAAAATTAATGCAATAAAAGGAGGTAAAAAAAAGAAATGTATCCACAAGATTTTTTGAACCACGTCAACCAGAGCTTGCGAAGGCAAGCGGAGGAAAGGAAGGCAGTAAGAGAAACGATGGAACAATGGATTAGCAGACTGGAGCGAATCCAAAAAATCTTAAAGGAGGAAGAATAAACATGTTGGCAAGAAAAGGCAAAATCTTTAATATTGAGGAATATGAACCGCTAAGGAAGGCCAAAGAACTCTATCAAGAAACAAAGGCAAAAATAGAAAAGCTAAACGCCGAAGTAGAAAGGGCCAAAGAAGAAGCACAAAAAGCTGAAGACGAGGCCCTACGACTCGAAATAATGGCCGATATGGGCGAAGCAGACAGAGGGAAAGTCACGGAAGCCCAGAAAAGAGCAGAAAAAGCGAGAAAGGCCCTTCAAGACCTCGAGGCGGCATTTACAAGGGCCAAGATGGAGCTAAAAATCAAAGAAGACATTATTAAGCAGAAAGAGAAAGAAGCTCGGGAAATGGTTGCTGAAACGTTGAAGGACGAGCACAAAAAGGCTGTGAAAAAGCTGGCACAAATCCTTGCAGAGGCCGTAAAAGCGAACGAGGAAGTCAAGAAGATTGAGGAGCAATGGCTAGCAATAAGCAGACGAGGCGGTAACTTTGGTGGTTTACCAGGAATGTTACCGGCCTTGAGCTGGGGAGAGTTAAGACCACAACAATTCTTAAAGTTAGGCCCGAATAGTGGTGGTGTACCGCAAGACTCCAAATATTCGCTATGGTTAAAGGAGTTAGAGCGGTATGGCTACGACAAATAAAGAGTGGTATGTAGAAATTGGGCCCGACAAGGTAGACTCTGCCGTCTACCTTGCGGCCCATCTCATGTTAGAGCACGTAAAAAGCGAGCTACAATTAGATGATATAACAATTCGCTGGATAAAGAAAGACGACCCTACTTTTGCAAAGCTTGAAAAACTGCTTGCAGAAATAATGAGAACGAAACCGCAAGTATTTGATTCTGAGCCGTTGTCCGGTTTTACGAAAAGCTTTCACCATAACGCTATATGGATTCGAGCCGATATAAGCCCGAAGGAAGCGGCCAAGACCGTTGCACATGAAGTTAGGCACTTATGGCAGTTAAAACACTATCGGCTACCGATAACGGAAGAAGAACGGGAAGCGGCAGAAAAAGACGCTATGGAATACGAGGAACAGGCATATAAGGCGGTTTTTGGGAGGTGAAACAATGCCTAGAAAATGCACTATTTGCGAACATCCCAAGAGAGATGAAATTGACAGGGCCTTAATCGAAACGCAAAATATCGCAAAAATTGCGGAACGCTATGGCGTTAATTACCATGCCCTTTTTAGGCATAAACAGCACTTGTCCACAGAGCTGATAAAAGCACAAGAGGCCCAGGAAGTCGCCAAAGCTGATAGCTTGCTAAAGCAAATCACCGACTTGCGAGACAGGGCCTTGCGTATCCTTGAAAAAGCGGAGCAAGCAGGGA
>JAKKUQ010000127.1 GCA_021890755.1 Thermosediminibacteraceae bacterium
AGCGCCGATGGTACTGGGGGAGTTCCCCCGGGAGAGTAGGTCGCTGCCGAAATCTTTATTTATTTTTATAGGTAAAAAGGCCCCTCGGGTCTTTTTTATTTTAAAATCAACTTTCTGACCTACCTTCAAAAAAGAATATATAGACTGACAACAAAATGAACTGCAACCAGTCAAAAAGACAGAGGATATAATTAGAATTCTGCGTAAGGCACCAATTAAAAATGGTTGGTGCTTTCATTATTCCGCATACCAACAAGATAGTTGCGATACTCCATTGGTGTCATGGATTTTTAGCGTTTCTGGTAATGCTCCTCATGGGCTTTTTTCAAATTATAATAGTCATCAAGTAGATGTAAGTTTTGTTTAAAAGTAACTGATTTTCGTTCTATAAAAAATATGCTCTTTAGAGTCAATGTATCGTATCAAAGCCTTTATTTATTTTATTTATTGTAGCATTTGCACTAAAGTTCTGATGCACCTTTACGATCAAATTACCCATTGGCAAGAAATATACTTTCCGAAATGGTTTTTTAGTGGCGTATGCATCATCCTTATATTCATTTCTCATTATTTCTTACTTATCGTTAACCGAAACTGTTCTATACTATTTCAGAATGTTAACCCCCAAAAATAAAAACCCGGACCAGAAGGGTCGGGTTATGACTTCTGTGATGGAACCATTATTGGCAAATTTTTCTCAGCGGCGTGATAAAAAAATCGCCTCCTAGCCTTTGACGCATCAGCTTCAGTATCATTAAGGGAAATTTTCTGCATCTTTTAGTAAAATGAACAGAATATGAGAGGAAAAAATGGCAAAATGTAATTGTAAATCCTGGCTCTTCTTGGTTATACTTTTTTCCCTAATAAACACTTTCCTCAAAAATGTCTCAAATTGTTACGGTGGAATTTGCAATTAGAATAGCTTTAAACAGGTAGTCAACAGGCTACACAATGGCTGCTTAACAGTGTATCCCTTACAGCAAAATGAGTAACTTCTGTTTGCCCAGCATATCGGTTTTTGCATAGGAATAACAGAGAGACAGTTGTCTTTACTGGCGATTTTTTTGGTTTAAAATGATTTATTATTTAAGCAGTCGAACTTTTCTTGCCAACCTCCGGCGGCGATACTGGAGTTTAAAATGATTCGTTATTCCAGCAGTCAACTCTAAACCGTATGTAAAGAGCAAAAAATCTTTTTGAGCGGTGTAATTTAATGTATGATGAATTTTTGTATTTTCACGGGTTCTAATATAATTTCGCGTATTACGATGCTCATCGCACATATTTCATGGGCCCGGTGATGGCGGAATAAATTTATCCGGATCTATAAAACGAGACCTGAACTTGTAGAAAAGCGTCAGCAATTTATCACCAAGCTACATTTATATGCCTGCATAAGCCAGAATATAGGAAAGCTATCAGGAGCATAAATTATTTAACAACGAATATGCTGAATTGAAAACCGATAAATACTGATAGGAACATTTGAAAACACATTAAGGATTATGGTATATTACTTAAGCGGTCACAGGAAGTCTGAAGTTGACAAAGAGAAAAAAATATAACGCCAAGAAGTTGACAAAAGACGAAAAACGTGGTAATATAAATAACTGTGACGCAACGATCCTTGAAAACTGAACAGTGTCACGCCTGCGAGTTTCAACGAAGAAAAGGTGTGTAATTAAGAAAAGGCAGCCGTAAGGCTTATTATGGATATTTAACCTGAGAGTTTGATCCTGGCTCAGGAC
>JAKKUQ010000081.1 GCA_021890755.1 Thermosediminibacteraceae bacterium
AAACAGCAACTATGACAATCCACCCAATTCGTCTAACAGGCTTAGTAATTGGGGTCCCGCAATTTAAATAAAAACACAACAAAGGACGATGACGAACTAAACAAATACAGCTTAAAATTCAGGTGGGTTGAATCACCACGTGAACAAGGTGCAAAGTACTGGCAGAAAATCACCGAATGGGAAGAAAAATACGGTTGTCCGTTTGAAGAGATACTATTCGAATTGCGTCGGACTTATAAAGCTTCTGAATTGCCGAAAATATTAGATGTATCCCGCGGTTTCCTATATTATCATTTTGGGCACTGTATGGACAAAATAAGGTATATAGAAAGCAAGGCAGGTAAAAGTTTAAGAGAAGTTATCCTTGATATGCGCAATCAGGGGAAAACGATGAAGGAGATCTCCAACGAATTAGGGTTGGCTCTTACGACTTTATACAATCATTTAAGGGACGATAAGGGAAAAGGTGATGAACGTGAAAAGAATTAGAGTGAAATTTGATGGCAAAGAATTTGTGGCAGATGTAACACGCATCGAAAAAATTGAAGAATGTTGTTATTTTATTTGGACGGCAATACGAAAACTATTACCGCTCAAAGAAATGGAGCGACTATTAAGCTAACGATAGGACAAAATACAGCTTTGAAAAACGGAGCAAAATACATTTAGATGTGTCACCCAAAATAATTTCCGGCAGCACGGATTGTCCCGCTGAGATTCGTAGCGGAAGCCCTAGGAGCACAAGTTGGCTGGGATAGGAGAACCAATACAGTTAATAGTTAATATCCAAAGCAAACATGAGAAAACGACCCAAGACAGAATCGTCGCAAAAGTTATTAGAAGTGATCGATGGTGACACAGTAGAAGTGGAATCCAACGATAAACGCGAAACCGTTAGGATGATAGGCATCGACACCCCGGAGACCGTGCGCCCAGAAAAGGAAATAGAATATTACAGGAAGGAAGCTAGTGACTTCACAAAAAGCAGGTTAAAGGCAAAGATGTCCAACTGGAATTAGACGTACAGGAAAGAGACAAATTTGGCTTATATCTAGACAGGTAAAGAGCTTTTTAATGAAACCCTTGTTAAAGAAGGCTATGCAAAGGTCAGCACCTCCTAATGTAAAGTATGTGGACAGGTTCACGGCTGCTGAAAGGGAAGCACGAGAAGATGGCAGGGAATTGTGGGGAGGAGAGAACAAGTAACCCGTAAAGACCACCGGAAAGTATGTGGGAAGCATTGAAAGCAACAAATATCACCTGCCGAGTTGCAGATGGGCAGAGCAAATAAAACCAGAAAACAGGATATGGTTTGATTCTGAAGAAGAAGCTTAGCAAGCTGGATACCAACCCTGCAAAGTATGTAATCCTTGAAAAAAAATTTCCCAGGAAATGACAATCCTAGGGCTTTTTTATTTGAAATATAATCTCACAATATAACATGATTTATGCTGCCAATATTGCTAACTTTTGGTATAATACACCCAATTATCTCCGATAAAATTGGTAATATAACTTTTTTAGGGGGATCTTTATGCTGGAGGCGCCATCAATTCTTTATAATTGTGACACAAATATGATATAATAAAGACACAGAAGAGGCCTGCGAAGGGAGTGAAGAAACTATGCGGTTTGTCACCGTACGCGACCTGCGACTGCGCGGGAGAGAAATCTGGAAGGCCCTCCGCGAGGGCGAAGAAGCTATCCTCACCCACAACGGAAGCCCGGTAGCACTCCTCATCGGCGTACAGGAGGATCGGCTGGAGGAAACCCTCCGCCTGATACGGCGAGCCCGGGCCCAGGCGGCCGTCTCGCGTATGCGCGAGCACGCCCGCACTCGGGGGCTGGACAAAATGAGCGACGGAGACATTGAAGCCGAAATCCGGGCGGCGAGGCGCACGCGGCGGCCATGAAAGTTGTCCTGGACACCAACGTTCTCGTTTCAGCGCTCCTGACCCCCCACGGCCCTGCGGCGCGCGTCCTGGACGCAGTTCTCGCCGGGCAGCTTTCCCTCGTGTTCGACGACCGCATCCTGTACGAATACGAGGAAGTGCTGCGCAGGGAGCGGTTCGGGTTTGCACAGGAGGACGTAAAAGCGCTCCTGGACTTCATCCGTTCCGAAGGCCTGGGGGTTGTTGCGCCGCCCCTCAGGATCGCGCTGCCGGATCCCGACGATCTGATGTTCGTGGAGGTTGCCGTGGCGGGTAGGGCCGATGCCATCGTGACGGGCAACAAGAAACATTTCCCGGAAGGTTGCTGCGGTGGGATCCCTGTCATGTCGCCGGCGGAAATCCTTTCTTTGCTTTGACCTTGCCTGGGAAGCAGCAAAAAGCAGAGCTCTCCTTGAGTACTAAGGTTACGTCTTAATCTACTCTCATCTGCTGCGGGAGACCATTGCCCTGGTTCAGCCGGGTTTCCACGAGACTTCCTGAGGGTGTGGCTTGCCACACGACAGAGGAAATCAAACTGCTGAATGATTCCCACATGAAAAATATGTTAGTGATAAAGCAGAATATTATGGTAGACAGCTTTCATGAGCCACGACCTTATAAAACTAAGTTTTGGGTAACTAAAGAATGTTACAAACAACTTTTGAAAATACCTAAAGAAACGAAAATGACGGTGTCAAATATCATAAGGATGGCTCTGAATTATGTAATTTTCGATGAGACACAAATGGAAAAACTCAAAGATAAGGAGAAAATGAGTGACGAACTAATATATAGAATGACGTAGAAGTACAGAGTAAATTTAAGCGAGGAATAGGCGAATAAAATTGCTGAAATAAGCAATAAACACGGGATTTCACGAACGGAGATCATCAAAAGGTCGATAGAAATCTTTTTAAACCAACTTACCGGTTAGAAAAATGGGGGGCACGAGGGGCAGTGGGCCCCCTCAATTTATTGAGAGAATACACGAAATATATTTAAAACAGTCTAGAAAGGGGAGTAGTGGCCGAGTAGTACAGTCTATGGTTCTGTCGCCCTACCTTGGGGTGGCACGGAGTCCACGAATCGGAGTACTAGAATTAATTCTTGCATGCATCCGCTTGAGGATGCCCCTCAATTTATCGAGAGGAGGACGTTACAGAACCCATCGGCACTAGAGAATACGGTAATATTCCATCTATAAAAAACCTCAATATTATCTAATTGGCTCTATTATATATTTCGATGGCAAGATCGTATGGACCATGATAAAATCTGAATTGGACATTATTTCTAAAAATCCATTAGGGGGATCTTTAAATGACCGACTACAAAAAGCTATGGGAATCGCTAGACATGGATCTTGAAAAACACGAACAGCTCTGCAACCTACTGCCGGATTTTTTTGCTGAAGTCTATCTTTCTCAGGAAAATAGGCCCGAAGGTATGAACTACTTTAACTTAGTGGTATCTTCAATTCACGGCCTTAGACCTGAAGAACTAAAACGGCACAGGGATAGCGGCGGAAAGGTAGTAGGAACTTTCTGCGTGTACGTACCCGATGAGCTTATATTTGCTGCCGGTGCTATTGGCATAGGGTTATGCGGCGGGTCCCAGTTCTGGGTGGCAGATGGGGAAAGAGTATTACCCAAAAATACTTGTCCGCTTATTAAATCTTTTATGGGAGCAAAGATAACCAAGACATGCCCTTACTTCCAGTTATGCGACCTGCTAGTGGGCGAGACCACCTGTGACGGCAAGAAAAAGGCATGGGAAATTATGAAAAATTATGCTGATATCCATGTCATGCATCTGCCACAAATGAAACGAGATATTGATGTAAGAGCTTGGGGCCATGAGCTGGAAATATTGAAGGAAAGGCTGGAAGAGCTGACGGGAAACGAAATAACTCCGAGTAAATTGAAAGATGCGATAAAGCTTATAAACGAAAAAAGGAAGGCTCTAAGGCGCCTTTATGAGTTAAGGAAGGCGAATCCAGTACCCATAAGCGGAAAAGATGCCCTTTTGGTTACACAGATAGCGTTTTATGATGATCCGGAGCGCTTTACCTCCAAGGTGAACAGTCTTTGCGACGAATTAGAGGAAAGGGTAAAGTTGGGGAAAGGTGTCTTCCCCAGCGGAACTAAGCGCATTATAATAACCGGGACGCCTATGGCAATTCCTAACTGGAAGTTACACCATATAGTGGAGACAAGCGGGGCAGCTGTAGTTTGCGAAGAAACCTGTACCGGTACAAGATACTTTGAAAACTTAGTGGATGAAGAACCGGATACGCTAGAAGCGCAGATCATGGCAATGTCCGAAAGGTATATGAAGACCAACTGTGCATGTTTTACTCCTAACTAGGGAAGGATCGATGATATAATTAGACTTGTGCGAGAATATAAGGCAGATGGCGTCATTTACTATAACCTGCAGTTCTGCCAGTCCTACGCTGTAGAGTATGAACTTGTAAGGCAGGCTTTGCAAAGGGAAGGGATACCGGTGCTTTTTATTGAAACTGATTACAGCGAAAACGATTCGGGGCAAATAAAAACACGGGTTCAAGCATTTCTTGAGATGCTGGGCTAAAAACTCAAAGGGAACGGCTTTAAAAAACCGCTTCCCTTTTAATTTTTTATAGGGATAACCAAAGAAAGCGGCCTATAAAGGTACGAGGTTATGAAGCAAACAACTAATACGATCGAAATCGTAAACATTGCAGCAAAGACCGCACACCTTACTCCTCGGTTTTGCGCTTGATGGTCCATAAAGTGGTGGCACAGAGAAAGAAAGTAAGAATAGTCCAGCCATAGTTTCTCAATAATTCCTTTAAGCTAATTAGATGATCGGGTGAAATCATAGTTTCCTGAGCCAGATACCCCATGAATTGGAACAAGGTCTTTGAAGACTTGATAAATCGCGGTCTTGAACGAGTTTTAGTGGTTGTAAGTGATGATTTCCCAGGAATTATTGTTGAGACGGTCAAAGCTGTATATCCATATGCTGACCATCAGCTCTGTTTTGTACATCTTCAAAGAAATATCCGCAAATACATGACCAAAGCTGGCGCTACAGAATTCAATAAAGAGCTCGATAAAATAAGGCTTTCTTCTTCCTTTGATGAAGCTATCCAAAAGTTTCATGACCTTTGCAGTAAATTTAAGAGTAAATATAGCAGATATATGAACCTTCTTATGGAGAAAGCAGAACATTATATGGCTTTCATTAAATACCCCGAATCCCTGAGAAAGCATATTTATACTACCAATGGTGTAGAGAGCATCAACAGCTTGATTGAAAAAATTCGCATAAAGTCGGGCGGTTATTTTAACTCTGTTGAAGTATTGGAAATCAACATATACTTACAGAGGGAAAACTTAAGGCGAACAAAATGGAAAAAAGCGGTACCAATGATAAATGCTCACATTTATGAGATACAGCAAATTTTCCAGTTACGTTATTTCAATCAGACACAAAATACTTGACAACTCTCTCTTGATGAATCTGAACCGGTTTTCTACTACCCTCTGTTCTTTATATTCTCTTCCGTCAAATATGCTGATTATCAGGACAAATGAGCTAATCCGCTGTTTTTCCCGTTCCATAGCTTTCTCGTCAAGTTCTTCCAGCCTTGCTTTATACGGTAAATTGGTTTGTACTGTAGTTGTTCATCCTTTTTGGAGTTTTCTTTATGCCACTCAAAGTATTCGGTCATATCCAAGTATTTTT
>JAKKUQ010000082.1 GCA_021890755.1 Thermosediminibacteraceae bacterium
GGCCTTGTGAGCTTTTTAGCTTTTGTATTTGCTTATTACGCCTTTTTTGATAAAAACCCAGATGTTGCTTTCAAACTGGAAAGTGGACGGGCAGTGCCGGTTTTCCAGAATATAGAAAATACAAGTGAAACTACAAAACCTTCCAAAATCGTAGTACACGTTGCCGGCGCGGTGAAAAACCCTGGAGTTTACGAGTTGGACGAAGGAAGCAGGGTGATAGACGCTGTAAAAGCCGCTGGGGGATACCTCCCCGAGGCTGACATAGCAAGTATTAATTTGGCTAAAAAGCTGCATGACGAAGACAAGCTCTACATCCCCAGGGTGGGAGAATCTCCTGCCACCGGTGATGCCGGAAGCGGAGGTGGTTCATCATCGGACGGCAGGATAGACATAAACTCGGCGGGACTTGAGGAACTCGATAGACTCCCAGGGATAGGGCCCGCTCTGGCACAAAGGATTATCGATTACAGAAACCAGCACGGGCCTTTTAAATCCGTTGAAGAGCTCAAAAACGTCTCCGGGATAGGAGAAAAGCGTTTTGAGGAAATAAAAAATTTAGTAAAAGTAAATTAGTATTCTTAAGGAGGTTCTCTCTTGGAAAGGAACGAGATTCTAAGAAAATTGCCTAAAGTCAGCGATCTTTTAGATGAAGCTCCTATAAAAGCTTTAAAAGAAAAATACGGAAGGTGGGCAGTTTTAAGCGCCGTAAGGCAGAGTATTGATGAAATTAGGCGCGCGCTTGAAAAGGCTCTTGAAAAGGGATTCGAAGACGCCGTAAGTGAAGAAAACCTGAAAAAAGAGGCGCTGGACCGTGCGATCGAACTTGTCGACAAGTACCGCTCTCATAACCTAAAGAGAGTTGTTAACGCTACCGGAGTAGTGCTGCATACGAACCTGGGGAGAGCGCCGCTTCCGGAGGAAGCATTGAAAAATATTCTGGAGGTTGCCTCAGGTTATTCGAACCTTGAATACGACCTGGACGAAGGTACAAGGGGCGAGCGCTACGACCATATTCGGGGGCTTTTGTGCGATATAACCGGCGCCGAAGATGCAATGGTTGTCAACAACAACGCCGGTGCGGTATTGCTGGTGCTATCGGCTCTTGCTGCGGGTAGGGAAGTAATAATATCACGAGGTCAGCTGGTGGAAATAGGGGGCAGCTTCAGAGTGCCCGAGGTTATGGCCCAAAGCGGTGCTAAGTTGGTGGAAGTAGGAACCACCAACAAAACCCGTATCTCCGATTACGAAAGGGCCATTAATGAAAATACAGCATTGCTTTTAAAAGTCCACACCAGCAATTTTAAATTAGTTGGCTTCTGGTCGGAAGTGAAAATCGAGGAACTCAAGTCCTTAGGGTTAAAATACGGGATACCCGTTATGGAAGATTTAGGAAGCGGAGTTCTGGTGGATCTTAAAAAATTCGGACTACCTCCAGAACCTACAGTGCAGGAGTCGGTTAAGGCGGGGGCTGATATCGTTACCTTTAGCGGAGACAAGCTCTTAGGCGGGCCTCAGGCGGGAATAATATTGGGGAAAAAGGAGTTTGTCGAAAAAATAAAGCGTCATCCTCTCACTCGGGCCCTCCGCATAGACAAGCTCACCCTAAGTGCCCTGGAGGCAGTTCTAAAAATTTATAGGAGCGGAGAACTCGAAAGGATTCCAGTAATTAGGATGCTTATAAAATCCCCAGAAGAAATGGAAAAATGCGCGCGAAAGCTTGCGGCGGAACTTCAAAAAGCGATTCAGGGAAAGGGAACGGTTGAGGTCATAGACGATATATCCCAGGTAGGCGGAGGATCGCTTCCGGGAGTGGAACTTCCAACAAAGGCCGTATCCATCGAGCTTCAAGCATTTGGGCCGGATGACCTGGCAAGACGGCTTAGGATGACCAGGATTCCTATAATTGGCAGGATAAAAAAGGGTAAATTCCTGCTAGATGTCAGGACAATGTCGGAAGATGACTTGAAGATTGTATCAGAAATGGTGGGGAGTGTGCTATGAGCAACGTAATAATAGGCACGGCAGGACATATCGACCACGGGAAGACCACTCTAATAAAGGCTATGACCGGCATAAACACTGACAGGCTGAAAGAAGAAAAGGAGCGGGGCATAACCATTGATCTTGGCTTTGCCCATCTTTTACTGCCAAGTGGCCGCAAAGTAGGTATAGTTGACGTGCCAGGTCACGAGAAATTCGTAAAAAATATGCTCGCAGGGGCAGGCGGCATAGATTTGGTGCTGCTTGTGGTTGCTGCCGATGAGGGTATAATGCCTCAGACGAGGGAGCACCTGAACATTCTCCAGCTTCTTAATATAAAAAAGGGTATAGTGGTCGTGACTAAAAAAGATCTAGTTGACGGAGAATGGTTAGAAATGGTAAAAGAAGATATAGAAAAAGAATTGAAAGGAACTTTTTTAGAAAATTCACCGATAATGCCCGTATCCGCAGTAACAGGTGAAGGAATAAAGGAGCTGATTGAAGTTATTGACCGGATGACCGCGGAAACCCGTGAAAAGGATCTTGATTCGCCCTTTCGCCTGCCTATAGACAGAGCGTTTTCCATCCCAGGTATAGGTACCGTCGTCACAGGGAGCCTTGTTTGTGGTTCGATACATGTTGGAGAAACAGTGGAGGTATTCCCTAAAGGTTTTATCTCTAAAGTGAGGTCCATCGAAGTCCACGGAGAAAGCAAGCAGTCGGCCTACGCGGGGCAGAGGACAGCGATAAACCTCAGCGATATAAAGCCGGAAGATATATCAAGGGGAGATGTGGTTTCAAAGGTGAAGGCCATGATGCCCGTAAATAGAGCAGCCGCTTCGTTCAAACTCCTGAAGGACGCGCCGAGGCCCCTCAAAAACCGCGAGAGGGTTAGATTTCATGCCGGAACTGGCGAGGTAATGGCAAGAGTAAATCTTATCGATGGCGATGAGCTTCTTCCAGGGAAAGAAGCTTTTGTTGTCTTCGATTTTGAAGAGCCAGTGGCTGTAATATATAAAGAGCATTACGTGGTAAGGAGCTATTCTCCCATCACCACCATAGGAGGTGGGCAGATCCTTTTTGTCAATCCTGCAAAATTCAGGCGCAGCATGAAGGATAAAGTGTTGGAAGCTTTGCAAAGGGCGAAAGAAGGCGATCTAGAAGAGTTTATCTTGGGGTTTGTGTCGGTTTTCGGCAGCTCCCACCTTCCGCTTAAAGATCTTGTGCCGTATACAGGAAAGAGTTTCGAAAAAATAAAAGAAGCTGCCCAAGGACTTTCCGAAAAAGGAAAAGCCCTGGTGCTCCGGGTGGGCCCGGAAGATGAGGTGTTTGACAAAAAGTTTTACGAAGAAAAGAGTGCCGAAGCAAAAAAGATACTTGAAAACTACCATAAAAAGTTTCCCTTGAGCGAAGGCATGGCAAAGGAAGAACTAAGAAGCCGCCTGAATCTTACTGGAAAAGTTTTTGAAGCAATGCTTACCATGTGGATGAATGAGGGACTAGTGGAAAGCAAGGGAACGATTGTTCACCTGAAAGGATTTACCCCAAAGGTCAGCGGAAGGCAAAAGGAGATAGCAGAAAAACTCCTCCGGAAGTTTAAAGAAAAAGGGTGGGCTCCTCCGAGCCTTGACGAGCTTATGGTATCCTTTACCGGGGAAGCCGGAGAGGTGAAGGAGGTATTAAACTGGCTCGTATCCAGGGGAGATATAATAAAAATTAATGAGGAAATCTATATGGCCAGGGAATGGGTGGAAAAAGCCCGTGAGCTTTTGCAGAAATTTTTTAATGAAAACAGTGAACTTACTGTGGCCCAGTTCAGGGATATGCTTGGGACTACTAGGAAGTACGCGCTGCCCCTTTTGGAATACATGGACGGAATAAAGGTCACAAGGCGCTTAAAGGATACCCGGGTCGCCGGGATTAGATTGTATGAATAAAACGTACAAAGATTACAGCCGCTTCTTGAGGCCTCTAATGTTTTTGCGGAGGAGGCAGCACAATATGCTAACTGTTGATCATCTGACAAAGACATACCCCGGCGGGCGACGAGCACTTTGTGATGTCTCTTTTTCCCTTTCTGCGGGTGAACGGGTGATACTATTGGGGCCAAATGGTGCCGGAAAGACAACTTTGATCAAATGTATACTCGGCCTGGTCCGGCCAGATAGCGGCCGTGTAATCTTAAACGGGCGTGACATTCTAAAGGATCCCAATTATGGCAAAGAACAGATAGCAGTTCTCTTCGAGGAGGCCGATAATTCGTATGCCTATTTGACCGTTTATGAAAATCTCGTGTATTTTGCGCTCCTTAACGGTATCGACCCCAGACACGTGCGTTCCCGAGCAGATTCAATACTGCAACTGGTGGGTTTGTCCGATAGAGCCCGTTGCTTGGCACAAAGTCTATCGCGCGGAATGAAGCAAAAACTTGGTGTTGCCATTGCCCTTATCAAGGATGCTCCGCTGCTCTTTCTGGACGAGCCGACCCTTGGTCTTGACGTGGAGTCGCAACATCACATGCGCCTGCTTTTAGTGGATAAAAGCCTTTCGCGGCGTGCTATTCTCATCACTACTCACGACATCAATTTTGCTTACGCTGTAGGCACGCGTTTCCTTTTTATTAAGAACGGAACGCTCATCGGAAATCTAATTAAAGCCGAAATATCAAATGCATCAGATTTAGAAAAACTCTTCTTGGCTGCAGTCGCAAGTTCCAAGTGACGGCAACATAGAGAAGAAGAGGAGTGCTTCATATGGTGCGTAACTTCGGCAACACGCTTTACGCATTTTTCATTAAAAAGAGAGCAGAATACAGGCGATATTGGCTTGACTTTGCAGTAGGGCTGGCGATTAAGTTCATTTTTTTCCTCGGCACTCTTTACGCCAGCCCAATTCATACAGGATCGGAGGCCGCTATTCGCCTGTTTGGATTTAGTATTTGGTATCTGTGCGCCCATGTCGTGTCGAAATTGGGGAATACCGTAATTGAAGAGGCCTACTTAGGTACCTTGGAGCAGGTGTTATCTACGAGAGCAAGACCCTGGCAATTAGTTTTTGGCCTCATTGTTGCAGAGATCTTATTCTCGTTCCTCTGGATTGCCATATTTTTTGTGATGGCAGTATTGATTGTAGGAGTGAACCACGTTTGGTCAGGCCTTGTGACGCACGCATCAAGTCTGCTGATATTCGGTGTTATTAGCCTGATAGGCATGATCGGCGTTGGATTAACCATATTGGGGCTTTCGCTGCGATTTAAACAGGTTGGTTCCATAACGGAGGTGCTTTTATACTATCTGCTTGTCTTTTCGGGGTTTTTCTTGCCACCACAATTTTTGCCTGATTTCTTACATGCTCTGAACGCGCTATCTCCTCTGGCATGGGCTGTAAAGGGCATGAACGAAGGATGGTCTGCATTGCCCCCCGCGATCATGTCGTCGGCAGCCTGGATTTTTTTAGGGGTGTTGATCCTTATTACTCAATGGAATTGGGTCCGGCAAAGCGGGCGTTTAGGCACGTACGTTTGATGGGACAATGACAAGGTCCCATCCTTTAGGGCCGGGGAGAAAGCTAGCTTGAAAAAAGTATTATTTTCTGCTATCATAATTTTGTGTAGGGGAGTAGATAGGTCCTGGTGGGCCTTCTGGTCTTCAAAACCAGCATCGGGGGTAAAACCT
>JAKKUQ010000128.1 GCA_021890755.1 Thermosediminibacteraceae bacterium
AAGACTCACGGTAATATGTCAATACCCTAAAACTGGAAAATAAAATTATCAGGGCAAAAAAAGACAATAATATCCCTCGCCAATTAGTATGGGAAAAATTGGCACAGAAGAGGTCAAATAAGTTTTAAAAACAAAATTAACTCCTCACCGTCCCCTTGTAGATTTGGCCTTTGCTCAGCAGCGCAAAGACCAGCCTAACCAGTTTGCGGGCAGTCAATACCAGCGCTCTCTTATGCTGGTGCTTTTGCACCTCCTGATACTTGGTCTGGTAATAGGCCTTGTATTCCTCGTTGTGCACCCGCAACGAGTTTGCGGCCATGACCAAGTAATAGCGGAGGTATTTGTTCCCGCTCTTTGTCAAACGACGCTCTTCAGCGTCAAAATCGCCCGACTGATAACGGGTCCAGGTGAGGCCGGCATACTGAGCAAGAGAGGCTTCGTTCTTGAAACGCTTGATATCGCCTATTTCAGCGATTATTCCTGCAGCCGACACCTCGCCTAAACCCTTAACCGTAGTGAGAGTTTGAGGAATAGCCTTAAGCTCTCTGGAAATGACCTTATCAAGGCTTTTAATCTGCCTTTTGAGATGCTCAATGTTTTGAAGAGTAAGGGAAAGAGCTATCTCGCAGGCCTGCTGCATTTTAGAGTTTAGGCGGTAAGCGCGCCTTGCGGCTTGCTTTAAGGCACTGGCGATTTCCTCAGAATTAGCGAACCTGTTTTTTCCGTGGGACTGAATAAACTCCGCCAGTTCTTCTACGGATATTTGAGCTATCTCATCAGGAGTAAACTCTTTCAGGACCTCAACAGAAGCCTTGCCGAAGGCATTGCTGAAAGGGTTGTCCTGTTTGTAATTAGAAAACCTTAAAAAGAGGAGATTCAAAGCCCGATTTTTTTCCTCAACGAGGAGGTCGACAAGGTGTAATCTGAGCCTTGTAAGCTGGCGCAAAGGTGCTGTAACAGAAGCCTCATGGCTGTAGGGTGTAAGATGTCCGAAGCGTAACCTTTCAGCGATTATATAAGCGTCAATAGCATCGGTTTTAGGAAGTCTGGAGCCAAAAGCCTTTTTAAAGCCAGCCACAAGAGAAGGGTTAATTTCATACACCTGGACCGAAAAAGGCTTTAACTGAGGGGCATCCATAAGGAAATCTCGGAGTGGGACACTGAAGATGGAAGTAGCTTCTAATCCGATATTAACCTGGGAGACATTGAACTTAGTTGCCAATGAAACTAAAGTATTTATCAACTCATTTGCGCCCTCGGCATTATTAGGGAAAGATCTAGCGGGAGAAAGTTGATTACCATGCTCATCGATGCAAACGATGTCCAGCTTAGAGGCGCTGACATCGATGCCTGCGAAGATGACCTGAGCCAACGGATATCCCTCCTTGAGTTGGCCAGGAGTAGGGGCGTGCCCTGCGGGTGCAGTACCTAACAGCCTCGCGGGCGATAAGAGCTTGACAGGACAACCGGGGGTGCACCCCTGGCCTGCTGACTCCAGGGGCCGGAAGGCCTGCTGGCTCAGCTCACGAGTAAGAAACTAGTACTGCACCGCAGGGGTCTCACTCTTAACTGAGTAGGCCATATTTGTGGGCTACAGGGGGGATTAAGAGTGACCCCAGACCAACCCAAATTAATTTTCGCAAAGGCACACCTTATTATCAAGAAGCTATAAAAACTTCTTGATAATTTCTAAGACATATTATACGAGG
>JAKKUQ010000083.1 GCA_021890755.1 Thermosediminibacteraceae bacterium
AGGGGGATTTTCATGACACTTGCTCACTGGATTTATGCCATTGGAACTTTAGCAGTCGTTATTACTATGATTTTCAGGCGAAATGTCGTTATCCCGTGCATAATTTCCACATTTCTTATAGGACTCCTATTTACGGGTACCCTGGTAGATGCGGTAACTATAGTATTCAAAGCAAACCTTGCAGCTCTTTCGGAACTCGGCAGCATATTCGTTATAATCGGTCTCATGGTGGCAATGTTGAAGTCCCTAAGCGTCACAGGAGCGGATGAACTCCTGGTATCCCCTTTGAGAAAGCTGATGGTATCGCCGTTAATCAGCTACGTGCTGCTGGCATTATCTACTTACATCATATCATCGTTCTTCTGGCCTACACCCGCAGTGCCTCTGATCGGTGCCCTATTGGTACCGGCGGCGGTTAAAACAGGACTCCCACCGATGGCTGCTGCTGTAGCCATAGCTCTGGCTGGGCAGGGAATGGCACTTTCAGGGGACTTTGTCATACAGGGTGCTCCCGGTCTTTCCGCCAAGTCAGCCGGTATACCCATCCAGATGGTAACCAGCGATGGAACAATCCTCTCACTGATCATCGGTATTACCGCACTTGTAATAGCTTATATTATGATGAGGAAGGATATTGAAAAATTCAGGTCCGAGGGAATAAAAGAAGCATCTTCCAGTGGAACCCATCCGGCCATGCAGGCTCAGGCACAAGAAAGAAAGGGGCAAAATTTTGCCGCGTTTCTCGTGATTCTTCTTGTGGTCGCCATGGCAGCAGCAATCCTTTCAATGTTCCGCTTTAACATAAAAGGCGGCGATGCTTCGGCACTCCTCGGCGGAACCGCAATCCTGGTCATGACTGTAGCAACTTTGCTGGTGGAAGGTGTAGCGGGTCTTGACAAAGTCGCAGACCACCTGACCGACGGATTTGTGTTCGCTTTTAAAGTCATGGGGCAGATACTCCCCATAGCAGGATTCTTCTTTCTGGGCAACCCCGAAGCTGTGGTCAAAATTATGGGAGAAGGTGCTCCAGGGTATCTGTTTGACATCGGCAAGATGCTGGCCGAGTTTATCCCCGCCAAGGGGTTCCTAGCAGCATTCGGCATGCTTATAATCGGCGTAATAACAGGACTTGACGGATCAGGCTTTTCGGGTCTGCCCATGACGGGCACGCTGGCAGGGGCCCTAGCCGCCGGCAATCAGTCGGTGGCATCGGCGCTGGCAGCCATAGGACAAATGGGCGCGGTATGGTCCGGCGGTGGTACAATTATCGCCTGGAGCTCCCTGGTGGCCGTAGCAGGTATCGTTGGGGTACCCGTGTTGGACCTGGTGCGCAAAAACTTCATACCTGTCACCGTGGGCCTTGTGGTATCTACGGTCTTCGCGGTGCTGTTTTTGATGTAGTGAAAAATGGCGGGGCTTTCGCTCCGCCATTTTTATTCGGTATCGACTAAACCAAAGCTTTTGTTATGAATACAACTAACTGCGATGCAGGCAGGAAAATGAGCTGGCTTAATAAAGTCCCTAGTATTTTGCCCGTCACCAGCAGCACCACCATTGTGTTCGCTTCCTGCCTCTCTCGCAAGCCTTGGAGGGTTTGATCCGTAATCATGGCGGCTTGAGGGTCTACAACCACAGCAAGCAAAATGGTTGCGGCCCCGTTTATAATACCCGAAAGTTGGCTGGCCGTGATGCGGTAATCCGGAACCAGTACTCCGGCATAAATGGCCGCCAGCACGCCAATAGTAGAAACGGAGGTAATAATAAGATTCAGCAGCAAAAAGGTCGGTGGAATCCGGTCTAGTTTCAGGCTCTTCAAAATACCGACTCCCGGCTTTTTTAAACTCCTCCTGATCTTTCTGAAAGACCCATGATATATTATGGTACCTAAAAGGGCCGGCACTGAACCTGTCCTCTCCAGGACTATTATCCCCTTCGAAAAAATTTCCACAAAGCTGGGTATCAATACTGCCCCGATGATGCTTCCTGCCGTGGCCGAAAGTATAATTACCCTAAAGCTTTTGAGCAGCGAACCCACCTGTCCACCGGCTATGGCTTTGTCTACCATGCTCCCCAGCAGGGGAGCCTGTATCATATTTGCAGTCCTCGCCACCAGTACGATTATATTAAAAAGCGATAAAGCCATGGCAAGCCTTTTGGTCCTTATACCAGCAAGCCTCACGGAATAGGACAGGGTGTCGATCATATGTATCGTAGCCGTAAAAAAAATAACCGCCAATAGCCTTTCGATGTTTTCTCCCATTTTTTACTTCTCCCGGTTTTTCAAATCTCCCCAGCAGAACCTACCGGATAATCTCTTCCTTCCTGCATATTATATAACTAGACCTTAAAGTAATCAAGAAGCCGAGATAAAGCCGGGGATGGCAGAAATTTTTCTGCAAAACTAACCCGGTAAGCCGGTATAACCTTAACTTTAAAGGCCGGGTATAATTTTCCTTCTGCCCGGCCTTTCGTCTATCTCAGGTTCGTGATTTGGTGAAGCACTTGGGTTGCGCTCTGGATATCGCTGCTCAACATCTGATCCGGTGAGACGTTCGGGTTGTAATAACCTTTATTTTTAGCGAAGTTAAAAATCCTCTCATGGGTTTTTTGAGCTTTCAGCAGCTGCTTTGCCAGCACTTCCCTCAACTTGGGGTTAGTAGCCTCGTTAACCGCTCTGGCATACGCCATTACCTCTGCCTTAGCCGTATTCAGAAGGTCTAGCGTTATCGCCCTGTCATCGATCATTTCAGGCCCTCCCTTTCCCTTTATTTTAACCGACAGTCTTCTGGAGCTCGGTAATCATTTCCCGACCTTCGATGAGATTGGTTTTTATTAAATCTTTCAGATCCGGGTCCTGTGCCATATCGAGGTATGATATCTCCTTTTGCATGCAGAGAGTTTTAAGTGAAAGGAGTTCGTGAAGTTCCAGCGCTTCGTGAGCTGCCAGATTTTGATTCATTATTTCACCTCCAGAAAAACTTCTATAAGTAGAATTTCCTTAAAGATGTATCTTCATTCTATAAAAATTTTCAAGCATAACGGAACGCTAAATAAGGGAAATTATAATTGAAAAAAAAATTAAAAGGAGGTAAAAAGATGGCCCGGATTCACTGCAGCGTTTCCAACTGCCATTACTGGAGGAGCGGCAATATTTGCGACGCTTCGGAAATAATGATCACTTCCGATAAATTAGGTAACCAGATGCCCGATAGCTTCGACGCCCCTCAGGCTTCTAACGCCCCCCAAACCCCTGTATCCTCTTGCATGGAGACCTGCTGCAAAACTTTCGTCGAGTCGGAAAATGCAGCCAAGAATATCGACGGCGTATACAGGAAATAGCGCACCTTCCGGTGCGCTATTTCCTATTTATATCGACCCAGATAAGGTCTTTGACTAGACCTGCGTAAATCTCGGCCATATCCCTTTGGTAAAGATTTACATTTTCGCTTTTAATGAATTTCTCCAAAAAAGCCATTACATCCTCGCAGTTCAAGGAATTATTTTCGGTCATGCTTTCACTCCATTCTCAATTTGCATAATATGCAAAAAACGGCTGCAGTACTACCACAGCCGTTCGGGACAAAATTAATACTCTCCTCCCTTCCCCCGGCGTGTGATAGCGCTCCACCTGAAGCCCGGGAAGCTTCAAGTGACAGTACTGCACCTATTCGGTGCAGTCCCAGCCCTGCAGCCTGCCGACCGCAGGGCTTCGGCGGTGACCCCTTTCACCCGCTTCATCGACCGCCGCCTCGTGCGGGTTACTCTTGGTGCACCGCACCTCTATCGCACCCTTTTTCATGGGCTATTCTGTTTTTTTTAAATTTAAATTTTATTTTATATTGATGAGCGGCAAATGTCAATAAAAAAATGCGCCCTCGGGCGCATTTTGCACTATTTTTCAGTTATTACTTCCATGCCTCCCATATAGGGCCTTAGTACCTCGGGAATTACCACCGACCCATCAGGCTGTTGATAGTTCTCAAGTATAGCTGCAGTCGTCCTGCCCACCGCAAGACCGGAACCGTTCAAGGTGTGGACGTACTGGGGTTTCGCACCCTTTTCGGGCCTATATCTGATATTAGCTCTGCGGGCTTGGTAATCCTTGAAGTTGCTGCAAGACGAGATTTCTACATAGCGGTTGTAGCTCGGCATCCAGACCTCGATATCGTAGGTCTTTGCCGACGCAAACCCTAGATCTCCAGTGCATAAAGCCACGACCCTATAAGGCAATCCCAGAAGCTGGAGTACTTCTTCCGCATCTTTTGTCAATTTCTCGAGTTCTTCCATAGATTTTTCAGGTTCGGTAAATTTCACCAGTTCTACTTTGTTAAACTGGTGCTGTCTTATAATGCCCCGGGTATCTCTTCCAGCAGACCCTGCTTCGGCCCTGAAGCAGCCGCTGTAAGCCACATAGTATATGGGAAGGTCATCTTTTTCCAGTATTTCGTTCATGTGCAGGTTAGTCACCGGGACTTCCGCTGTAGGAATTAGGAAATAATCGGTATTGTTGTAAAGCTTAAAGGCTTCTTCCTCAAATTTCGGCAGCTGGCCGGTACCCGTCATACTAGCCCGGTTCACGATAAAGGGCGGGAAGATCTCCTTGTAACCGTGTTTTTCTATATGCAGGTCAAGCATGAAGTTGATGAGGGCCCTTTCAAGCCTTGCGCCCGCCCCTTTATATACAACAAATCTGGATCCGGTTATTTTTGCAGCTCGTTCGAAATCCAGTATATCCAGGGCTTCACCTATTTCCCAGTGGGGCTTTGGGGTAAAGTCGAACTGCCTGGGCTCGCCCCAGCGCCTTACTTCCACGTTGTCGGCATCGCTGTCCCCTACTGGAACCGATTCGTCGGGTATGTTAGGAATCATTAAGAGGATCTTCTGGAGTTTTTCTTCGATCTCTTTTACGCGGTCATCCATTTCCTTGATCTTATCAGACACTTCCCTCATCCGCTGGATAAGGTCATCGGCCGGCTCTCCCTGCTTCTTGCGGCGGGCTATTTCTTCCGATTCCCTGTTGCGCAAACTTTTGAGCTGCTCCACCTCTACCAAGAGATTTCTTCTTTCTTCGTCAAGCTTTAAAAATTCTTCTAGATTTGCCTGAGTTCCCCTCTTCTCGAGAGCTCTTCTTACCTCATCGGGATTTGAACGTATTAATTTAATGTCTAACATCCCTTGACCTCCTTTTTCTTATGTAGTTGGAAAACAAAAAAATCCTCTACCCCTAGGGGCGAGAGGATTATCCCGCGGTGCCACCCTTATTGGCGCTCAATTTCGATAACGGCTTTCTGCCGGCACCTTCTACTTGGTGGTGAAAGTTGCCCGTTCGAAGGTGCTGCTTCGGGGCGGAACTCCGCACTCCCCCTTACCGGCTCGCACCAACCGCCGGCTCTCTTAAAGGGAGACTAGCGCGGCTTTCCCCTGCATCGCAGTTCGCCTTTTAACTTGTAAAATATTATATCAAACTCTCAAGAAAAATCAACTTGACTCTTTTAATTTATTTCCTTTTTATAGTATAATAACAAAAGACAAAAGAAAAATCTTATTTGGGGGAATATGTATGGGCAATCCAATTAGGATTCTTGCTTTTAT
>JAKKUQ010000129.1 GCA_021890755.1 Thermosediminibacteraceae bacterium
AAAGATAATAAACTTCCCAAATGGCATAATAGGCTTTGAGGACTTAAAAAGGTTCATTCTTATAGACCATCCCGGCAGCGATGTAATAAAATGGCTGCAGTCAGTGGAAGAACCGGCCATATCGCTGCCAGTGGCAGATCCCACAGCCTTTTACCCCGACTACTCTCCCGAAATTTCAAAGGACGACCTAGATAATATTGGAATAAAAAATATCGAAGACGCTGTAGTATTTTGTGTCATTACTGTGCCTGCTGACATCCAGAAAGCCACCATAAACCTCAAGGCTCCCGTAGTATTAAACCCTAGGCAACGCCTGGCTGACCAGATGATAGCTCAAAATTCAGAATACAAAGTAAAGCATCCCCTGCCGCTTGCTCAAAAACAGGAAGGACGGTGCGCCGGATGTTGGTCCTCTCAAGAAAAATCGGCCAAAGCGTCTCTATAGGAAAAGACATTACTATAAAAATCCTCCAGATCGAAGGCGACCGGGTTCAGATCGGTATAACTGCGCCCAAGAATATGAAGGTTTTACGCACGGAGCTATATGAGGAGATCGTCGATGAAAATAGGCAAGCGGTGAATATTTCGGATAATGCCCTTATTGAAAAAAATTTTAAAAACCAGTAGCTAAAATAACGTATAGGCATTTCTAGCTATAATCGGACAGGAGGATAATTTTATGCCGACATATGGTATCACGTAATACCTGAAATTATTAATTTAATACAGTATGAACGACCTAAATCTATTTTAGATGTAGGAGTTGGTTTTGGTAAGTATGGTTTATTGATACGGGAAGTTTTAGAAATACCATATGGAAGGTACGACAAAAGTCAATGGATTTGCAGGGTTGATGGTGTTGAAGCATTTAAGGGTTACAAAAATCCAATTCATGAATATGTTTATGATAATATTTATTACACAGATGTAATGCATATATTGGATGAACTCCCAAATTACGATATTATCTTATTAATTGATGTTTTAGAACATTTCACAAAAGATGAAGGATATAGTTTGATAAGAAGTTTAATTAAACGTGCGAATAAATCAATTATAATTTCTACTCCTTTATACCCTGATAAGCAAAAGGATTATAATGGAAATTATTATGAAGAACATAAAAGTAGATGGTTTATAACGGATTTTATAGAATTTGATTACAGTTATAAGTATATACCTATTGGGAATAATGGTGCTCAGATATTCAATATATTCAAATCGGACAATAAAAATTCAGATAAGATACTTACTCAGAGCATTAATTTAAAAATGAGCAATTATGATAAACGCAATTTAACTATAGGCTATTTTTTACCACACAAAAATTTAACTGGTGGAATGAAGATGTTGTTGGAAAATATGAAAAGTATGAAGAAAAGAGGACATAAAATATACGCTTTTTTGAAAAGTGGCACGAAAGAAGAAGAAGTTTTGCCTAGCTGGTATAGTATGGAAGTTGATAAAGAGGTGAATGTCCCATTCGAGGAATCATTAGGGTCATATATAAATGATTGTGATATTGTAATTGCTGGTTGGATAAGCCAATTAGAAGAGGTAAAAAATTGTCAGGTTCCAGTTGTATATTGGGAACAGGGTAGTGAATGGTTATTCGGAGATTATAATGATTTATTTCCAAATTCCGATGTCACCGCCGGTGTATAATTGACCCAGGAGCAACGAAAAGGAATTGACCCA
>JAKKUQ010000026.1 GCA_021890755.1 Thermosediminibacteraceae bacterium
AAAAACTTTAAATGACCCTTAATTACATCATTGAGCTAACTATATTGTACAAGGATGTGAAGGTAAGTAGCAATTATAAAAAGATATCCTATATACAAAAATGCAATACACAATTCTAATTTGAGATTTTTTATCTTAACAGGTTCAGGAGAACCTTCGGTCATAATCCTGATTATTAAGGCCCAGATCAATAATAAAAATAAGTTCTTCAGGGCCAAAGTCAATCCCTTAAAACCGTATAAATTAATTGTTATTGCTAATCCCACGACGATATATCCTACAAGCAATGGTGTTTCTTTTATTCTCTTATAAAAATGAAGAAAAATATTTAATACTTTTCCATCTAATAAGGAAGAAATAGTATTCACAACTATTCCCCCTAAAACAGTCTCTTATTTTGAATTGAATCTTCAGCGCTCACACACTTGACAAATACCTTCCTAGTCCTTGGTCCGTCGAATTCGCAGAAAAGCACGCCTTGCCATGTGCCGAGAACGGGCCTACCGTCTTCTATCGCTAAAACTACCGAGCTTCCTACAAGAGTCGCCTTTATGTGGGCATCGGAGTTTCCCTCGACGTGCCTGTAGTCACCCCTTGGCGGGATAAGCCTTTCAAGAGTGTTCATTATATCTGTCTTTACATCGTCATCGGCGTTTTCGTTTATGGTTATTCCTGCCGTGGTATGGGGCACGAAGACAAAGCACAGCCCATCCTTCACCCCGGATTCAGATATGGCCTTCCGTACCTCGTGCGTTATATCCATCATCTGGGTCCTTGCGGTTGTCTCTACATTGATGATTTTCATATCTTCCCTCCTCGGTCATCTAAGCTATGCAAAACTTTATAGCTTAGACGGCTGGGGTATTTATAGTCCGCCTTTTTGTTGCCTCAGCCCCAGCAGGCGGTTTTTGAGGCCTAGACAAGGGGCTTGTGTTGCCATCCTAAGTTGAATTTATGCATCTTTGCCGGTATTTTTCTTTTTATTTTTCAGCAACTATTTCACTCTACACTTCCCTATTTTCATTTCTTGTTGAAGAACTCTGGATAAACCCGCCGTATTCTTGAATCAGATTGTAAATCTGCGTCTCCGTTTTTTTCAAATCGCTGACCTCAAGATGAAGGGTGCCGTATTTTACTATTTTCCTTTCAGTGATGCCTGCCACGTTTTTACTATCTCCCTGGTTCGCCTGCATTTCAGCATTGTTAACGACCATATCTTTCTGTCCATAACCGGGTGCAGCCGTTTGACTCTCAGTACTCCTTTGAGCTGGTTTTGCGATTTTCTTTTTTAGCCTTTCACCTCGATTCGTGTGTTTTTACTCTCTTTTCATATACTTTCGCTGAAAAATACATAATTCCTCTAATTCTTTTATTCCGGCATAATTTTTATACCATTTTTCTTACTTGAAAATGCCGAAGAAAGACACAGCACTTTATAGTGCTATAGGTAGTAATTGCTAAAAAAAAGAGGCTTTTTGCCTCTTTCAGGTTTGCAGTATTGACGAGTTTATTCTATTTCACCCTGAGTCCCCGGTACCTGTTAAGCCCCGCAGCTACTTCCTGTGGCCTCGGTAGGGCCAGATTTCCGGGGTGCTTGCCGTAAAAGGGCGAAACTATATCAAGGCCGTATTTTTCTATGTCGGCAAAGACCCTTTCCACAATTTCCTTGAGCGTCCTTCTACCGTCCACGTATTTTTCCACGGCATACCTTATAATTTCACCTACGGCGCTGGTCTGGCTGCGGTCCACCAGCTGTTCCACGTAATCCATCTCTATGAATTCGGCGCCGTACTGCAATGTATCCACGTCCCTAGACTTCACTTTCTTCTTTCCCCGAAGCTCAAGACCTTCCTTCAAAATAACCCTCGGGGTTACCGCGATGGGGCCCTCCGTCCTTTCCACCCTGCGGTCGGTCTTGATTTGGGCAGCGATCTTTCGTGCCTCCTCCGTTACATCGTACGGCCGGTAATCCTGCATCTTTATGACGCAGTCGGCCACATCGAAATAGTCACCACTCCCACCCATGACCAGTATCGTTGAAATTCCAAGCTCCTCGTAAAGCTGCCTGACCCGATCTATGAAAGGCGTAATAGGTTCCTTTTCTTTGGCGACGAGCTTTTGCATTCTCGCATCCCTTATCATGAAATTGGTAGCGCAGGTGTCTTCGTCCAGTAAAAGGAGGCTCGTCCCTATTTCGACCGCTTCCATGATGTTGGCTGCCTGGGAGGTGCTGCCGCTAGCATTTTCCGTGCTGAACTTTTTAGTATCTTGCCCATCAGGCAAGTTGGTAATGAACGGGCTAATGTCCACCTTTTCCACCCGCCGCCCGTCTTCGGCCCTGATCTTCACCGCATCCCTTACGGTTATCACGAATTCCCTGCCGTCACCGGGGATATGGTTGTACACCCCTCTTTGCAGCGCCGAAAGCAGGGTGGTCTTCCCGTGGTAGCCTCCCCCCACGATCAGGGTAACACCTTCGGGTATTCCCATCCCCTCGACAACGCCCGCGTTGGGAAGCTCAAAGGCTACTTTTAGGCTTTCAGGAGACTTGAAGGGTACGACCCTGTCTCCCCTCATGGGCCTATCGCTTATCCCGCTTTCCCTTGGCAGTATGGAACCGTCGGCAACGAAAGCTACGAGGCGCCTTTTTTTAAGCTGCTCTCTCAGGTATTCCTGGTCTTCGGCAAACTCCACCCATTTTTTTGCAAGTTTGGCATCTATATTCCTGTAAAGCAGGCCTTTTTCTGCTATCTCGGGTAAACTTGAAAAAAACAGGGTTTCAGCTCCCCTGCCGTTGATTTTCCGCCCAAAGGCCGGAAGCCCTACGGAAAGTCTTGCCTCCACGTATTCAGGGCACACCTTCACGGCCGTGCGCTTTAATATCTCTTGCCCGCCTTTATCTATGTATATTTCTCCGCTTCTTCCCGTACCGTTTACCCGCGGCAGTTTGCGGATAACCGACGCCACCTCTCTTGCTAGAAAATCCTCCAGGGCCATTGTCCTTATGGGGGTTTTAAAAAGTTCCTCCGGAAATCCGGCCCTTTTCATATCCACCCGCAGTCTTATCCTTGAAGGTGCAGCAAAAGGATCACCCTGGACGTGGTCTATGTACAGTATATAACTTCCGAAATCATAGTCGCCCTGGATATCCTTGTAAGCCTTGTATCCCTTGCCGTCAATCCTTGCGATGATTTTCTTCAGGTCTTCCTTTGTTCTCATCTTACCACCTCATAAAATATGATACCCCAAATTCAGCATTTCCGCAAAAAAAAAAGACAGCCGCATATTTTTTGGCTGTCTTAGCTTTTCCCCAAGAAAAGGTTAGGATTTTTCCTTTTTTTCCTCCTGAACCTCTTCAGGTTTTACAATCCGGTCTATCACAATATCCACCTTTTCAACTTTGTAACCGGTCAATGCCTCTACATCGGTTATTATTCTTTCCCTCACCTTCTGGGCCACTTCCGGTATCTTTACGCCGTACACTACGGCGAGCTTTACCTCAAACGATACGGTTCCTGGTCCCTCATATTGTTCTCCCATCTCAGTCTTTTTCACGGTAATCTGAGGAGTAAATCTTTCCGTAAAAATTCTGGTCAGTCCCGAAAGTCCACCTTTTTTCTCTTCGCGGAAAACATCCTCGATTTTTTTCATTGCTTCTCTTGCAACTTCTATAAATACGTTTTCGCTGATAGTAGTCCTGCCATCCACAGCAACCATCCTCCTTTATACGTTTATGTTAATAATATTTCTTCAGCACTTCCAAAATTCCTGTAATACACGTTAATTCTTCTTAATTTTTTTGCCTTTTCTTTAGTTCCTCCAATAAGCGTTTGCGTTCTTTGAAGCTCTTTTCCATGCCCTGATCGGTGGGGATGTAATACTGTCTGCCTTTTAAATTCTCAGGTAGGCACTCCATATCGGCTATTTTTTCCTCAAAATCGTGGGCGTATTTGTAACCCCTGCCGTAACCCAGTTCTTCCATAAGCTTTGTAGGAGCGTTTCTCAGGTGCAGCGGCACTCCCTGAGCCATAGTCTCTAAGGCATCCTTTTTTGCCCGATTATATCCCGTATAAAGGGAGTTAGATTTCGGTGCAAGAGCAAGATACACCGCCGCCTGCGCAAGATTCACGCTGCATTCCGGCATACCAATAAAATGTGCTGCATGATACGCCGCCACCGCCTGCTCTAGGGCTCTCGGGTCCGCAAGGCCCACATCCTCGGAAGCAAAACGGATCATGCGCCTTGCCACGTAAAGCGGATCCTCCCCCGCTTCCAGCATCCGGGCAAGCCAATAAAGCGCTGCGTCGCTGTCGCTGTTTCTCAAGGACTTATGGAAAGCTGAAATCAGGTTGTAATGTTCTTCCCCCTTTTTGTCATAAAGAAGGGTTTTTCGCTGAAGGGCTTCCTCTAGCACTTCGTCGGTTATCCAAATATGTCCCTTTTCGTCGGGCACCGCGCTTAAAGCGGCAATTTCCAGGGTATTTAAGGCTACCCGGGCATCACCGTCGGCAAAGAGCGCTATTTTATAAAGCTTTTCGTCTTCAACCTGGATTTTAAGTTTTCCAAGGCCCCTTTCCTCATCTTTAAGGGCTCTCTTCAACAATATCATGAGGTCATCCGGGGAAAGGGGATTCATGACGAAAACTTTCGCCCGGGAAAGCAGTGCGGAATTAAGCTCGAAGGAAGGGTTTTCCGTGGTAGCACCGATAAGGATTATGTCTCCTTTTTCCACATAGGGCAGGAAAGCATCCTGCTGGGATTTATTAAACCGGTGAATTTCATCTATAAAAAGGAGGGTCCTCTGGCCGTACCTCCGCCGTTCTTTTGCCTCTTTCATTATCTCCTTGACTTCTTTTATTCCTGAAAGCACTGCGCTGAAATTTACAAACTTCGCACCAGTTCTTTCCGCTATCAACATGGCAAGCGTCGTTTTCCCTACCCCGGGCGGACCCCAGAGTATCATCGAGGTGAGCTGGTCACTTTCTATCAATTTTCTAAGTACCTTTCCCTTGCCCAGCAAATGGTCCTGCCCCACGAATTCATTAAGATTCCTGGGCCGCATCCTGTCTGCAAGCGGTGCGCTTTTTTTTATCTCGCCTTCAAAGAGCGAACTTTGCTCGAAATTCATATTTTTCACCTTCCGTTAAAAAGCAATCTCAAAACCCCTGTATTTTCCTTCCCATTCAGACCACTCAACATCTATTTTTTCAACTCTCGCCCATCGAATACCGGTCTTTATGTACTCTAAAAGCTCATTTATCAAATCCTCTTCCCCTTCGGCCACCAGCTCCACGCTCCCATCGGGGAGATTTTTTACAAAGCCCGAAATTCCCAATTGTGAAGCTTTTCTATAAACCGAATACCTGAGGCCCACCCCTTGTACCAAACCGTATATCAAAGCGCGGGCTTTTTTTCTCATAAGACCCCTCCCAAACATCTTTTTGATAGATTATACATAAAAGGATGGCTCATTGCAAGACAAGCAGGATTTGTGCTTTTCAGAGAGAATTTATTATTTATTATGGATCACGTGATGGGGAGGAAATTAAAGTGGGAAATTTTATAGACCTCAGGAGTGATACCGTCACCCTTCCGACTCAAGAGATGCGCGAGGCAATGTATCGAGCCGAAGTCGGTGATGATGTCTACGGTGAAGATCCAACCGTGAAAAAGCTGGAAGAGATGGCCGCCGAAATCATGGGAAAGGAAGCTGCCATGTTCGTAACAAGCGGCACCCAGGGCAACCAGGTATCCATAATGACCCACACCCACCCCGGCGAAGAGATAATCCTTGAGGAAAAAAGCCATATCTTTACCTACGAAGTGGGCGGCATCGGGTATCTGGCAGGGGTGCAGGCAAGACTCATCCCCGGGAAAAAAGGCGTCATGGACCCCTCCGATATAGAGGCCGCCATAAGGGAAAACGACATACATTTTCCGAAAACCAGCCTGATATGCGTTGAAAACACCCACAATAGAGCCGGAGGCACCGTAATCCCTCTAGATATATTGAAAAAAACTTATGAAGTTGCAAAAAAGCACGGAATCCCCGTTCACATGGACGGTGCGAGGATCTTTAACGCTGCAACTTTCCTCGGAGTTCCGGTAAAGGAAATAGCAAGGTATGCTGACAGCGTAATGTTTTGCCTTTCCAAAGGCCTTTGTGCTCCCGTCGGCTCCATCGTTGCAGGAAGCAAGGAATTTATAGAGCGGGCTAGAAAGTTCCGCAAAATGCTAGGCGGAGGCCTACGCCAGGCAGGGTTTCTTGCTGCTGCGGGGATAGTCGCTCTGGAAAAGATGACGGGAAGGCTAAAAGAAGACCATGAAAACGCAAGGCTCCTTGCCGAAGGTTTAAATGCCATTCCGGGCATTTTTATCGACATGGAAACGGTTCAGACCAATATTGTTATATGCGATATATCAGGCCTTAGAATCAATGCCGATGAGTTTGCAAAAAGGCTTTTCAAAAAGGGAATAAAAGTTAACGGTGGTTCCGGCTATCAGGTCCGATTTGTCACCCATTACGGGATAGATAGAAACGATATCTTAACGACTGTGGAGGCAGTAAAGGAAATCGCACAAGAAACCCTGTAAAAAAACATACTAAGAAGGGGGCAAATATGAACAGAAATTTCGGTAAATGGTTTCTGACAAGGGTTAAAAAAGCCATCATCGAACATAATATGATAGAAAACGGCGATAAAATAGCCGTTGGGGTATCAGGAGGAAAGGACTCCTCCACTCTCTTGTACATCCTCGATCTTTTAAGAAAGTACTCCCCCTGGAAGTTCGACATTGTGGCCATAAATGTTGACCTGGGGTGGGAAATGGACCTTTCTCCCCTTTCGCAGTTTTGTAAAGACCATGAAATCCCCCTTGAAATAGTAAAAACTGACATCGCCCGCGTTGTTTTTGACATAAGAAAGGAGCCCAACCCTTGTTCTCTTTGCTCGAGGATGAGGCGGGGCGCGCTGGATAGTGCCGCTGTTGAGCTGGGATGCAACAAAGTAGCACTAGCCCATCATGCCGACGACCTCATTGAAACCCTTTTACTGAACCTCATTTTTACAGGGCGTTTTGATACTTTTGAACCCACAACCTATATGTCTCGAAAAAAAGTGACTTTAATCAGGCCATTAATTTATCTTAGCGAAAAAACTGTAAAGTCTATCGCAAAATCGCAGAACCTGCCTATCATAGAAAGTCCTTGTCCGGCCGCGGGGAAAACAAAACGTGAGGAGATGACAAAACTCCTTGACCAGATGGATAGAATTTTCCCAAGTGCGAGAGAGAATATCCTGGCTGCGATAAGGCGTAAGGATTTTTTCTGCCAAAAACCAGAATAAAAATGGCTGGAAGCTAAAATAAACGCTTTCCAGCCGTTTTTTTTAATACAGGTGACATGCCACAAAGTGATTTTTTTCCACTTCTTTGAACTCCGGCTGCTGTTCGGTGCAGATGGATTTGGCGTGCCTGCACCTTTTTGCAAACCGGCAGCCTTCCGGCGGATTGATGGGGCTTGGTACGTCTCCTTCCAGCAATATTCTCTTCTTTTTCCTTTCGGTTTCCGGATCGGGAACCGGTATGGCCGAAAGCAAGGCCTGAGTATAAGGATGCAGGGGTCTGTTGTGCAGGTCTTCAGAGGTCGCAAGTTCCACTACGATTCCAAGGTACATAACTGCTATCCTGTCGGAGACATATTTTACCATGCTCAGGTCGTGAGCTATGAAAAGATAGGTCAGTTTTAGCTTTTTCTGCAGGTCCATGAGCAGGTTTACAACCTGCGCCTGTATCGAAACGTCCAGCGCTGAAATCGGCTCGTCGCAGACTATAAACTTAGGTTCAACAGCGAGAGCTCGGGCGATACCAATCCTTTGCCTTTGCCCGCCTGAGAACTCGTGCGGGAACCTGTTGGCATGCTCTTTGTTTAAGCCGACAAGGCTTAAGAGTTCATATATCCTATCGGTGCGCTCCTTGTTCTTGTATAAGCCGTGAATATCTATGCCCTCGCCTATTATATCCCCTACAGTCATTCTTGGATTTAGCGATGCGTAGGGGTCCTGGAAAATCATCTGAGCTTTGCGGTTAAACTCTCTCAGCTCCTGTCCCCGCAGCTTATGCACGTTTTTGCCCTCAAAAAGCACCTCTCCAGCTGTGGGCTCGTAAAGCCTTATTACTGTCCTACCTAGTGTAGTCTTGCCACATCCGGACTCTCCTACAAGGCCCAGAGTTTCTCCTTCCATTATCTTAAGATTTACGTTATCGACAGCCTTCAGCACCGCACCCCGCCCTACATTGAAGTACTTCTTCAGATTATTTATTTCTATGAGTGCATTTCCTTCGCCTGTCATTATAAAGTCACCCCTTTCCCTATAGGCGGCTTCACTTTTGGAGCCATGGGATGCAGCAACCAGCAGGCAGCACTGTGGCCGTCACTCACCGTGAATTCCTCAGGATACCTTTCGTAGCATATTCTCATGGCGTACTCGCACCTTGCTGCAAAAGCACATCCCACCGGTGGGGCAAAAAGATCTGGAGGAGTGCCGTCGATAGATGCCAGCTTTTTGCTTTTGTCCAGGCCCGGTGTCGGCACCGACATCAAAAGTCCCCATGTATAGGGATGGCGCGGATTATAAAATATTTCGTCAAGGCTGCCGCGCTCTATTATCTTACCAGCATACATAACCATTACCCGCTCAGCGAGATTTGCCACGACTCCCAGGTTGTGAGTGATTATTATAATAGCTGTGTTCAACTTCTTCTGTAGATCTCTCATAAGGTCCAGAATCTGGGCCTGTATTGTAACGTCGAGGGCCGTCGTAGGTTCATCGGCTATTAACAGCTTGGGGTTGCAGGCTAGCGCTATCGCTATCATCGCCCTCTGCCTCATTCCTCCGCTGAACTCGTGAGGATACTGGTCAACACGCTTTTCCGCATTGGGTATGCCTACTAGTTTCAGCATTTCGATAGCCTTTTCCCTGGCCTGTCTGGGGTTCATTTTTTGGTGTTTTATAAGGACTTCTGCAATCTGTGCACCGACCTTCATGGTGGGGTTAAGAGATGTCATGGGGTCCTGAAATACCATGCTGATTTCGGAACCCCTAACGTGTTCCATTTCTTTTTCGGATAGCTTTGTTATATCTTTACCGTCAAAAATAATCGAGCCGTTTTTAATAATTCCTGGGGGCATGGGTATCAGCCGCATTACGGACTGGACAGTAACGCTCTTGCCACAGCCGGATTCACCGACTAACGCTACCGTTTCACCTCTATTTACGTGAAAGCTGACACCTCGTACCGCTTTGACTTCCCCCGCATAAGTTTTAAACGATACTTCGAGATCTTTTACCTCCAAGAGCTTCTCCATTTTTTCACCTCCTTAACTGCGAAGTCTCGGATCAAGTGCATCCCTTAATCCATCGCCGAGAAGGTTAAGGGAAAGCATAGTTGTACTTATGAAAAACGCTGGTATGAAGAGCTGGTACGGATAAACTCTGAAAGATTGAGCACCGTAAGCTGCTAGCTGCCCCCAGCTTGATTGAGGTGGGACGACTCCAAGACCTATGAAGCTCAAGAAAGCTTCACTGAATATGGCACCCGGGACTGACATGGTGAGGTTTACTAAGATTACTCCCAATGTGTTCGGTATCAGGTGCCTGAAAATTATCCTTGCATGGCTTGCACCAAGCACCTTCGCCGCAAGTACGAATTCCTGCTCTTTTAACTGGAGAATCTGCCCGCGGACAAGCCTTGCCATACCAAGCCATCCGCCAACTACGAGTGCCACGATAAGCGGCATAATACCCTGTCCGAGCACAACCATCATCAGTATGACAATTATCATATATGGAATGGCATACAAAATGTCTACGACTCTCATAATAACCATGTCAACTTTGCCGCCAAAATAACCCGAAATGCCTCCCACCAATACGCCTATCACGGCGTTCAAAAATGCTGCCACAAAGCCAATCATCAAGGACACCCTTGCGCCCATCCATGTGCGCGCCCACAAATCTCTTCCCAATGTATCGGTCCCGAACCAATGCTTGGCTGAAGGCGGCTGGTTAATTTCGCTTGGGTTTGTAGTCCTGTAGTCGTAAGGAGTCATGTAAGGCCCGACTATTGCCATGAAAGTGTAAAGGATAATTATTATTAATCCCATCATCGCTACTTTATTTTGCTTTAACCTTCTCCACGCATCCTGCCAGTAGGTGATGCTCGGTCTTGCTATGGCCTCCATTTGTTCTATATTTTTACCTACATGAGTAAAAAGTTCCTGAGAAATTTCTCCTGCATTATTCTGCATCATCTTCACCTCCTATTTCCCCGCTATCCTGATCCTCGGGTCTATAATGCCGTAGATAATGTCAACTATGAAGTTAGCCGCAATCAAAAAGAGACCGTAAAATACTGTCATCCCGAGCACCATCGAATAGTCCAGGTTTTGAATGCCTATAATATAGAATTTTCCAAGTCCGGGAATCGCAAAAATCTGCTCTACGACAAAGGTACCTGTAAGAAGTGTGGCTGTTACGGGTCCGAGGACGGTAACTACCGGCAAAATGGCGTTTCTTATCTGGTGTTTCCACACTATTTGGGTGGGTGAAAGGCCTTTTGACTTCGCCGTCTTAATATAGTCCTGATTTACCACATCAAGCATGCTGGCCCTCATAAGCCTTGCCATCAGGGCGATAGAACCCAAACTCAACGCAAAAGTCGGCATTATCGTATAAGCAAAACCCTTCCACTGAGCTACCGGCAAAAGCTTGAGCTTTATAGAAAAAACATACTGAAGAAGAGGTCCAATTACAAAACTCGGAACAGAAATACCCACAATTGCGATAAACATGCTGATATAGTCCAGGGATTTATTGCGGTTCAAAGCCGCAATGATTCCTAAAGTAATGCCCACTATACTAGCAAAAATAACAGCACGAATTCCAAGGTCTGCAGAATAGGGAAACGCCTGTCTTATTACCTCGTTTACTGTTCTATTTTGATACCTCAAGGAATATCCTAAATCGCCTTTCAAAAGGTTTGAAATATACCTTATATACTGTATGTGTAGCGGTTTGTCAAACCCATAGTATCTCATCATGTTCTGCTTGATTTCCGGAGTTATTTTTTCACTCGTAAAAGGGTCTCCGGGAAGGAGCCTTACCAGGAAAAAGACTATGGTTACAAGGACCCATGCGGTGATAAGAGACACGACCAATCTATTCAGTATATAGCGGCCCATTTATTTACCCCCTTTTTGCGCTTTCCAATAATACAATACAATTACGATAAAAATTTACTATTTCGACAAGAATTCACAATTTCAATAAAACTTAACAATTTAGAATTATCATAAACGGAGGTATATGTCGAACATATACCTCCGTTTATGAACAAAAGTTTAGTTAGTTTTTCCCTTCGACATCAGCATAAACGAAGTCCGGATCCGCACCGACGAAGTTCCTCACAAGACCTGTTACATATTCTCTCTTGGTCCAAGCCCTCTGCCTGAAGTAGACAGGTACGATCGGCCCTTTCTCGAGGAGCAGTTTCTCTGCTTCGAACATCTTATCAGCACGTGCTTTGTAATCCGAAGTGGTCTTTGCAAATTTTATAAGTTCGTCGTATTCCTTGTTGCTCCAGCCGGTATTGTTGTGGCCGCCGCCGGTTACCCACAGGTCGAGGTAGGTCATCGGGTCGTCGTAGTCGGGACTCCAGCCGGCAAATACAACATCGTAGTCCGCCTTATTCATAAGTTCAAGCCTCTGCTTGAAGGGAACCTGTTTTATTTGCATCTCAATACCCAGGTTCTTCCTGAGCATATCCTGAATCGTTTCAGCCATCATCTTAGCCCTGGAGCTGTCGTCTGTTAACATTTCGAATTTGATCTGCGACGGATCGCTTATGCCAAGTTCTTGCATGGCTTTGTTCAGGTATTCCTTCGCTTTTTCGGGATCGGCCTTCTTCGGATAGAATTCATACGGATACTCTTCCACGAATTTCTTTTCTAGACCGGCAAGGAGCGGCAACACGTATCTCGTTGCTGGATCGGACACGCCACTCATCGTAGCCTTTATATAATCTTCCCTGTCGATAGCAAAACCTACGGCTTTTCTGAAATTCTCATTGGCGAGCCATGGTTTGCCCGGCCTCTTTACGTTAAACTGGAGATAGAATTCTGCACCATCGTAATAGAATTCAGCTTTGCCTTCAGCTTTCAGCTGCTCAACAAAATCTGGGGGAATTCCTACAAAATCGAGTTCGCCGTTTTCGTACATTTGATACGCTGTGTTGGTTTCGGTTACAACTAGGATTCTTACTCTATCAAGCTTTATGGCGTCTTTGTTCCAGTAGTTGGGGTTCTTTTCTAAAATGAGTTCTTGTTCGTGCTTCCATTCTTTTAAGATAAATGGGCCATTGTAAACCATCTTGTCGGCGTCGGCGGCAAATTCCTGCCCATACTGCTCTACAATGTCTTTCCTTACCGGCATGAAGGATATGAAGTTCATGAGGCTCTCAAAATACTTAACCGGGTTTTCCAGTTTTATTTCCAGGGTCTTGTCGTCGAGAGCCTTTACTCCTACCTGGCTGGGATCGGTTATCTCGCCCTTGTTAAACTTCTCACCGTTGACGATGTAGTAGCCCTGGTAGGCATACTCGGAAGCGGTTTTGGGGTCAAGAAGCCTCTTAAAGGCGTACTCGAAGTCATAAGCTGTTACCGGCTTACCGTCGCTCCACTTAGCATCTTCCCTCAGGTAGAAAGTCCAGGTTTTCTGGTCATCCGATACCTTCCAATCTTTTGCCATTCCTTTCTCAACTTTGCCATCATGCACCCTCACAAGGCCTTCAAAAATGGCGTTTCCGACCATTATGGCGTAAGTGTCGGTAGCTTTCTGCGGATCAAGACTCGGAACCTCTGAGCCAATCGCAAAGACCAATTCTTTTTCTTTGGTCTGTTGCTGCTGACCGGTCTGGCCGCAACCTGCCACCATTCCTAAAACCAGCAGCAGCACTAAGGCAAAAGATACACTTTTTCTTAGCATTTAATCCCCTCCTGTTAAATTCTCCTAAAATCCTTTAATATATTTAAGGTCACTTTCTTTTCCTTGAAGCAATCCCCCCTTCCAAATTAAACGATTTAAGAATCATTAATTTCAACAATATTTTAAACATTTATCTTTTTTAATGCTTACCGTCTTTTATTAAGGATATATATTCTCCAATAAACTCAAAATTCCTTCTTTCTTTTTTGGACAACCTATATTCCAAATTTTCTGTTTTATACAAAAACCCCCATCTCATAGGCGCACTGTAGAGACGGGGGCTCTTTTACCTTCAGCTGAGAAGCTCTTTTAATATTTTATTTACAAGATGTGGGTTTGCCTTACCACGGGTTTCCTTCATTACCTGTCCTACCAGAAATCCGAGAGCCTTTTCTTTGCCTTTTTTGTAATCTTCCACTGACTTTGGATTTTGTTCAATGACCTTCTTTGCTATATTTTCAAGTTCCTTTTCATCCGATATTTGTGTTAGACCCTTTTCTTTGACGATAGTTTCAGGATCCTTGCCAGTCTCAAACATTTCCTTAAATACTTCTTTTGCTATCTTGCCGCTAATTGTACCATCATCAATCATCTTCAACATTTTTACGAACTGATGGGGTTTGAAAGGTATTTCTTCAACTTCTTTCCCGGTCTCGTTTAGTATCCCAAGCATTTCAGACATAACCCAGTTACTTACAGTTTTGGCATCGTGGTATAGTGAAACACATTCCTCAAAGAAATTGGCAAGGGCTTTCGAAGCTATTATAACCCCTGCGTCGTAGGCAGGCAGCCCATATTCTTCCATATATCTTTTTTTCCTTGCATCGGGCAGTTCGGGAAGTTCGGACTTAAGTTTTTCAACCCATTCCCTATCTATAACTACCGGCACCAAATCCGGATCCGGGAAGTACCTGTAGTCGTGAGCTTCTTCCTTGCTCCTGAGGGGTATCGTTATTCCTCTTACCTCATCCCAGCGGCGAGTCTCCTGCATGATTACGCCGCCCTGTTCCAAGATTTCCCTCTGGCGCTTTTCCTCATATTCTAAGCTTCTTCTGACAGCCCTGAAAGACCCGAGATTCTTCAGCTCCACTTTTGTACCGAACTTGTCCGACCCTTTGGGCCTCAGGGAAATATTTGTATCGCACCTTAACGAACCTTCTTCCATCTTGCAGTCGGATACTTCGATGTATTGCAGAATGGTCTTTAGTTTATTAAGGTAAAGCCATGCCTCCTCCGGAGTGCGTATATCGGGCTCTGAAACTATCTCGATTAACGGAACACCCGAGCGGTTTAGGTCAACCAGTGAGTAACTCTTTCCTTCCTCGTGGATGAGTTTTCCAGCGTCCTCCTCCAGGTGGATTCTGTTAATCCCTATGCGCTTTGTTTTGCCGTTTACCTCAATTTCGATATAACCTTTCCTGCCAATCGGCAAATCGTACTGGGAAATCTGGTAAGCTTTTGGCAGGTCGGGGTAAAAGTAGTTTTTGCGATCAAACTTGGAGAATTCAGCTATCTCGCAGTTTAATGCCAGTGCCGCCTTAATCGCGTATTCCACTGCTTTTTTATTGAGTACTGGCAAAACCCCTGGCATTCCCAAGCATACGGGGCAGCAGTGAGTGTTGACCTCTCCTCCGAATTCCGTAGTACATCCGCAAAATACCTTAGATTTTGTAAGAAGCTCCACGTGGACCTCAAGGCCTATTACTGTTTCGAACTCCATCTTTACACCTCCATTCTTAAAGCGCAGGCTTTTTTCTATAGTCGGTAGCCTGTTCAAAGGTATATGCCGCTCTTAATATCGTGGCTTCGTCGAAAGGTTTTCCGATTATTTGAAGTCCTACAGGCATCCCATTGGAAAAGCCACAAGGTATCGAAATCGCCGGCAATCCCGCCATGTTTACGGGGATCGTGCAGACATCTGACATATACATTTTAAGCGGATCGTCGGTTTTCTCCCCTATCTTGAAAGCTGGGGTCGGAGCGGTAGGAGCTATTATTATGTCATACTTTTCGAAAGCTTGGTCAAAATCCCTCTTCACCAGGGTCCTGACTTTTTGAGCCTTAAGATAGTATGCCTCGTAATAGCCTGAACTTAGCGCGTAAGTTCCAAGCATAATCCTACGTTTGACTTCATCACCGAAACCTTCACTGCGCGTTTTTTTGTAAAGGTCTAGAAGGTCGTCATAATCCCTTGCACGCACGCCGTATCTTATACCGTCGTAACGCGCAAGGTTTGAACTTGCTTCTGCCGTCGCTATTATGTAAAATGCCGCAAGGGCATATTCCGTATGCGGAAGCGAAATTTCTTCACAAACGGCCCCTAGCTTTTCGAATGTGCGCGCTGCGGATATAATAGCTTCCCTGACGTCGGGGTCTATCCCTTCTCCTAGATATTCTCTTGGAAGCCCAATCTTCATGCCGCGAACATCGGCCACCAGGCTTTCTGTAAAGTCCGGCACTGGTAAATTTGCACAAGTAGAGTCTTTTTCATCCCAGCCGGCTATAGCGTTTAATACAATGGCGCAGTCGGTGACATCCTTTGTTATGGGCCCTATCTGATCCAGAGAAGATGCGTAGGCTACCAATCCGTAACGCGAAACCCTTCCGTAGGTCGGTTTCAAGCCTACGACCCCGCAGTGTGAAGCTGGCTGCCTTATTGAGCCACCAGTATCGGAACCGAGGGCAAATATACATTCATCTGCTGCTACAGCTGCTGCCGAACCACCGGAGGAGCCTCCCGGAACTCTTTCCGTATCCCACGGGTTCCTGGTGACGAAAAATCCCGAGTTTTCGGTAGACGAACCCATGGCAAACTCGTCCATATTGGTCTTGCCTATAATTATCGCCTTCCCGGCCTTCAATTTTTCACAAACCGTAGCATCGTAAGGAGGGATAAAATTGGCTAGCATTTTTGATGCGCAGGTAGTTTTAAGGTCTTTTGTACATATATTGTCCTTTATGGCTACAGGAATACCAGCTAAAGCGCAGGAATAATCGCCTTCACTGTCAACTTTTTTGCTATTTTCTAAGGCCCCTTCCCTGTCGACGGTCAAAAACGCCTTTATGGTTTCTTCTACCCGATCGATCCTATCAAGCACGGCTTTTGTAAGTTCCTCAGCTGAAATTTCCCTTTTTAAAAGGAGCTGGTGCGCTTCATGAATGGTCAATTCGTTTAGCTTCAACTCCCTTACCTCCGTTTCTTTAATCTTCTATAATTCTCGGGACTTTAAAGAAACCCCGTTCTTTGTCGGGAGCATTTTTCAAGGCTTCTTCCCGCGGGAGGCTTTCTTTCACCACATCCTCCCGGAATACATTTTTAATAGGAATGATGTGTGCGGTGGGAGGAACATCGGTAGTGTCAAGTTCGTTGAGCTTATCCATGTATTCCAGGATGGAGTTGAGCTTTTTTGCCATTTCGGCTTTTTCATCTTCCGAAAGATAAAGCCTTGCGAGATTGGCCACATGCTCTACGGTCTCTATCGTTATTTTCACGCTTCCACCCTCTTCATATTATTTTTATATATACCCTTGTCCGACGCATATATTTTATCATTTTGGGCTTAAATCTACAACATTTTGGACCCTTTTTGCATCATCTTCCATAAAAAAGATGTGATTTAGAATAAATTTTGGTGTATAATGTTGTCATAACTGAAAAAAGGGTGAAATACAGATGAAAAAAGTATTACTGAGCTTTGTGTTGCTCTTTTCCCTGATTTTCATTTTCAGTGCTAATTTTTTGGCAAGCTCAATGGATGCCCAGCTCATGGAACCGATAAAACCGGTCGAATTTATTCAGACCGATTTGGAGAACAAAAGGATAATAATCGGCGAAAACCCTTGGTCCTCGGCCGAACCCAGTATACTTAAATTTGATAATATTGATAAGGGCAATTTAATCCTCGTCAATGGCGTCCATCCAGTAGAAAAAAACTATATTAATCCCACTTTGACCGAACTGAACGGCAAGGTACCCACCAGCAAATACGGATTGAAAATGGCGGAAAAGGCGACAGAGCAGCTGGCAAAGATGTTTGAGGACGCTGAAAAGGAGGGCATAGTCGGCCTGGTCGCAGTGAGCGCATATCGGTCTTTTAGTTACCAGACAGCTCTTTATAATAATAAAGTAAATACTTTTAAAAAACAGGGTAAACCGGAGGATGAGGCCAAAAGGCTGGCGGGAAGGGTGGTGGCCGTGCCGGGTACCAGCGAACATCAAACGGGCCTGGCGGTTGATATTTCCTCCGCCAACATGGTCAGCCTTACAGGAGGGCTGGAAGAATCCTTCGCCCAAACCAATGAGGGAAGGTGGCTGATGGCAAACGCCCATAGGTACGGTTTTATCATGCGCTACCCCGAGGATAAAACGGACATAACTAAAATAATCTACGAACCCTGGCACTACCGATATGTGGGAAAGCCTCACGCAGAGATAATTTTTAAAAAAAATATGTGTCTTGAAGAGTACATAGACTACCTGAAGCAAAACAAAAAAATCGAATATACGACCGACAGCGGTGAAAAGTTCTTCATATATTACATGGAAAATTCCGGAAACATAAAGGATGTTGAAGTTTGGGCATACATTGGACAAGTCGTTGACGTATCTTTAGACAACACAGGCGGCCTTATATTGACTTTAGCCATGGATTAACAATATTCCCAACTTTTATAGCTTCTACTATACTCTCTTCATCTTTTCTAATTCGCATATCATAAGCAACAATTTCATTTTTACCGCATCACATAGATTTCGGACATCAAGACCCGTTATTTTTTTTATTTTTTCCAAGCGGCTTGCTACAGTATTTCGTGATATTTTCAATCTCTCGGCTGTCAAACTAATGTTTAAATTGCTCTCGAAGAAAACCTTTAGCACTTGCAAGAACTTAGGTTTTTTTAAAATTTCTAAAACTTGACCGTTGGACAAAAGGTTATCGACGTAATTTTCCAATACTTCTTCTGCTATACTGCTAACCAGTATTTCTAGGCAGACGTCGGCTACGAAAATGACATTTGAAGGATGCCCTGTCTTTTCACCTATTAACAGCGCTTGGATTGCTTCAGAATAGGATTTTTTCAGTCCTATCAACCCCTGATGAAACTTTCCAATTCCGGCCCTGAATTTGATCCGATCCTTCAATAGCAGAGATTCAAGTCTATTTATACACCCAAGTACCTGTCTTTTAATTTCCTTGTTCCCCGTTTTAGCCACAACGCAGAACACAGTAAAGCCTGTGCTGCCGTTGTAGCCTATCATATTCTGAGGGTCGTCAAAAGCTGCCTTTATGCAATTTAAGAAATGCTCTCTTCTCCTTTGCAAAACCAGTTCCATCGCTATGTTGTTATCCTCATTTAAATCCTCTACCTTGATTGCTACAGCGACCCTGGGGAGCTTCATATCAAATCCTAAAGCAGCTCCCCTTATTTTGAATAACTCCTCGTCATCAAAATTTCCCATTATCAGGTCATACATATAAAGCTCTCTGGCATTTTGATGCGCCCTGAATTGTTCGGCGAGAAATGCCTCCTGGAGCATTGTTTCCACCGAAACCTTTAGGAGTTCTCCAAAGGGACGCACTTTAGCAGGTTCTCCGGTAATGCCGACGACCCCTACTATCCTGCCGTTCAGGTAAATAGGCAGGTTGACGCCCGGCATTACGCCTTCCAGGTTTCGAGCCATATCGGAAGTTATCTCTACGGGTTTCCCGGTTCTGATTACTTCTGCAGCCCCCTGGTGATAAGTATTTATTCTCTTTTTATCTCCACTCCCTACTATAATTCCTCGGCTGTCCATAATATTTATGTTATAGCCGAGAATCTTCATGGTCCTTTCGACAATGACCTGAGCATACTGGTGGGTGATTTCCAATTTATCACCCCGAATCGTAAGATAATTTATAGTATTTAATTCGCTTTACGACGGTAAAATCCTTTTGGCAGCTTCTACATAAATAATATTATCGTTGTCAATATAGCGATTGCCACCGACGGCGGGTCTATAACGCTTTTGCCGTGATTAAAAAACAGCCGGGCTGCTAGTTCTCCGAAGAGTGCACCGAGGACCCCGAATACACCTCCCATCAGCACGCTTCCGGTAGCCTGAGCGGCTAGGGCAGCCGGCAGCATCACGTGATGGACCACGGGAAAACCCGGTTTCTGGCCTATGACAAGGTATGCTCCGGCAATCCCGAAGGCTAACACGGGTTTACCGGTAGCTATCGCAACAAATCCAGCTGGAAGGCCGAAACCCAACCCTATTACAAAAAGCTGCATAAAGTCTTTCTGCCACGGCAGCCAGCAGCGGCCTTCCCTTACCACAAATTGTCCGGCGAACCCCTTCTCTTTGAGGTCATCGGGCAAAGTTCCGAAGGGACCTTCCTTCCAGAACAGAGCTCTTGCCAGCATATTGGATAAAATTATCGTCAGAGCAATAGTATCCGTCTTAAGGGCTATACTCACCCAGAACGAATTTAAAAGATAACCTAATACGCCGAATACACCGCCTACGATCAGTACGTCCGGTCTGTTTAACTTTGCCAGAGGCACCGTAGCATCCTTACCGTTTACATCCAATCCTTTCGCGCTGGCGTAGGCTAATGCTGCCGCTCCACCGGCGAAGGCGATATGGGGTGCGATGACCGGACCGAAAGCCACCGAATTTAATATAGCCGCTGCCTGGGGTTGTCCAAAAAACCCGGCCGCTACTCCTACGAGCACCAACATTCCGGTCATAACAAAGGCGTTTACCCCACCTATAGCCGCACCGATTATGCCGCCACCAAAGGAGGCCAATAAATGTCCTAAATCAATTGCCATCATTTCTCCCCCTTAGATTCAGAAATTGCAGTTGGAGTTTTAACTAGATGGAAGAAATGATATCTTTTACTTTCTTTACAGCAGCTAATGCTTCATTAACACAATTTGCAGTAAATTTCGAGAGCAGCTCAGCAGCTTTTTCATCTTTTCCTTCTTTCATGAGAGAAACGGCGTCACGTTCTACAGCTGCCGCTTTAATGGCCCAGCTATTTTCCAGTTCATCAAAAATCTCTCTTGTAATCTTTTGTCTTACTTCAAACCTACTTCCATACTCATCGCCTTTAATCGTTTCTAGAAGATCCTTAAAAATCCACCAATATGAGTTTTCCGAGTAACTATCTTCTTTAGCCTCAGGCGGTGCAATTACCCGTTTACCAACAGTCCCTGCGTTTGAGAGAATTTCAGGTAATCCCTTTGCGTGTATAAAAATTGGTAGATAAAGTCCGGTACAGGGAGTTACAGGTGTCCACCATAATACCGGTAAATGTTCATCATCTTTGGGAAGGATAAATATGGATGAAGATGCGGTGTTCCCCCAAGTAAATCCGGCAGGTGAAGAGTGCATGCAAATAGTAAGAAAATCGGGTAATGCTGCGTTAAAATATGGTCCTTCAAGGAATGTATCTTCATAATGGTCTCTTAGGATGCGCTTCATCCATTCAAAGCTTATCTTTCCTTGTTCTACCAAAGCTTGTTTTAAAAGTTGACGCATACGCTGTGCACGAATATGGGATAATTGTAATGGTTTTTTGAAATCTGTATAAGCAAAAGCGAAATCAAATGTTTCTCTTTTTTCTTCTGGCCACCATTTTTTGGAGATAGCATTTTCAATCAAGTTGTCACTTATTAAATCCCACTTATCACGAATACTGGGCTCATTAGAAATTGCCGCATAACTCTCTACCTTTTTGGCAATCCAGTGTTTACCTGCTGTTTCCAATACCCATGCTTCGTTTTTATCTGCAATAATATAGGAATTATTATAAGCTCCTTTAGAATGATCAGATGCAGGAACTCCTGAACCCCACTGCCCGTATTTCTCTACTAAAGCTGTCATTATTTCCAATGCTTCTTTCGCCGTTTTCCCTCGTTCCAACCCAAGTCTTATCAATTCCATTCCCAAAATACCTTCGGGTATTTTCTCACCTTTCTCCAGAGCTTCTACCGCTTCAGCTACATCTTTGGTAAAAATCGCTTCATTACCGATAGCTACTCCATACTCATTGATACCTTGTTCATATCCCCAGCACCAATAAGGAGAAGAGCCAATCGTTGCATACGTTTCTTCTGCTTGTGGAATCTCAATATAAGATAGTTTAATTTTTGACCCTTTATCATGTTTTTTAGCGGGAAAATACATCAAAGGCTGGCAGTCAAAAACAGGCCTGTCACTATTCTTGCCTAACATCACTGCCCCATTTGCCGTCACATCCGACAATACGACAAAAGTATCACAGCTCCAAGGCAAATTTTTTAAGTTACTTTTTATCGCCATAATAATCCCCCTCATTTATTTGATTTAACTTCAGACAAACAATATACTCTAAACACATTTTCAGCAGCTTCTTCCAGCAGCTCTCCCCCCCTTTTCATGGCCTCTTCCAGCGTCATGGGCTTATTTATTATGCTGAACAAGGCCGTAATTCCCGCATCATATACTTTCTGATAATTTTCTCCGAGAGAGCCGGAAATGCATATCACGGGCTTGTTAAACCTTTTTGCAATCTTCCCAATTCCATAGGGCACTTTGCCGAATAGGGTCTGGTAATCTGTGCAGCCTTCTCCAGTAATTACAAGGTCCGCGTTTGAAACTTTATCAGAAAAATGCGTTATATCCATTATAATTTCTATTCCCGGCCGTAACTTTGCATTTAAAAAGACCATTAAAGCCGCCCCGAGGCCGCCCGCTGCACCGGAGCCGGGAACTTCAGCTATATCATTTCCGAGGTCCTTTTCTATCACTTCTGCAAGGTGTCTGAGATTCTCGTCCAAAATTTTCACCATTTCCGGCGTAGCGCCTTTTTGGGGCCCGTAAACCGCCGAAGCACCTTGAGGTCCGCAAAGGACGTTTTTCACGTCACACGCCACAGTTATTTTGGCTTCTTTTACCCTTGGGTCAAGCCCCGAAATATCTATCCTTTCTATTTTCGAAAGCTCACCGCCGCCGAAACCTATATCTTTACCTTGAGCATCCAAAAACCTTACACCCAAGGCTTGGGCCATACCAACCCCACCGTCATTGGTGGCGCTTCCGCCTATACCTATTATCAGCTTTCTGCATCCGTAATCCAGGGCTGCTTTTATGAGTTGGCCGGTACCGTATGTGGTGGTCATCATGGGGTTCCGTTCTTCAGGTTTTAAAAGATTCAAACCCGAAGCCGCAGCCATCTCTATTACGCCCGTTCCATCCGGCAGCACGCCGAAAAACGAATCCGTTTCTCTCCCCAGCGGGTCGAAAACCCTAGTTTTTACGATTCTGCCGCCCGCAGCACATATAACAGCCTCAACGGTGCCCTCACCACCATCCGCCATCGGGACCTTATGAACTTCCACATACACACCAGTGCTGGAAGCAGCTCTCATAATGCCCCTTTCAATAGCATTTGCCGCTTGAACCGAAGTAAGACTTCCTTTGAAGGAATCAGGTGCGATTGCTACCCTCATATAGACCTCCAAATTCTAGTTTTATTTCATTTTATACTAATATTAATAAAATTCATATATTCACGGTGCTCAATTCCATTAAAATCTTTCCGTAGTTTTTGAGCAAAATATAAAAAAAATAAACTTGTAACATTCTATTTCAGTTCCTTCTATCCACAAAAGGTATCTGTCTTTCGCTCTTAAATAGAATGCTCCGAAGATTGTCAGATATCAAATGCCAGCTGCCCATAGCTAAAGTAGTTACAAGCAATCCGTTTAAAAAATAAAGTGGTAGATTTATTATACCGAATTCCCCTCTTGCGATGCTTGTGATTATAACTATCATTTCCGATACGATGAATACAACCCACCGGGTGGGAACTTTTTTCAAAGGACCCAGTTCTTTTAAAAATTCTACCACGAGTACGGTTGCGGTCACCGTCCCCGTCAGCGTGCTGAGAAAATCATAAGTAAACATTTCCATAAAGGGCCCCCCTTTCTCCATATCTTCTTTCTACTATATTAAGGAGGAGCAAGCGGTCTAAAATATAACCGCATTTTTTAAATTTCTAGATCCCTTATTCCATATATCTTATCCAGCTGTAAAAGATGCTTGCCATTTCCCTGAGGTGTAATGCGTAAATATTATTGCGCTGTAACTACGTCTTTTTTCTTCATCAACATCGCTTTTCGAGGTCAATAGCGCTTTTCTAAATCTTGGGTCAAAAATAAAGCTCATTTGCTCTTCTCCCTTAATAAGACCCGAAA
>JAKKUQ010000084.1 GCA_021890755.1 Thermosediminibacteraceae bacterium
GGAGATAACGTCAATAATTTGTTGCAATATAAAATTGTTTCAATCCCTTATAGGTAGGCTAAAAACTTTCTTTCCTATCTTTACTCTTCTCCATACACATCAAAGTTTCAATCCCTTATAGGTGGGCTAAAAACTAATTTGATTTACAAAGTTCTGCCATTCGGTATCGGAAATTTCAATCCCTTATAGGTAGGCTAAAAACCTAAAACTCAGGCTCTACTTGAAGTTCAAGCAGAAGCAAATTTTGTTTCAATCCCTCATAGGTAGGCTAAAAACCTCGTCGACAAGGCGAACCTCCTCGCAAGGCACGGAGAGTTTCAATCCCTCATAGGTAGGCTAAAAACTGTTGGCTACTCGGTGGCTACCGTTATTTCTTCTACGTTTCAATCCCTCATAGGTAGGCTAAAAACTCTACTTCTTTTCCGTCCAATGTGACTGATACAATGTTTCAATCCCTCATAGGTAGGCTAAAAACGGTGCACTGCTAGCATTATTCGTATTCGGAGGATTGAGTTTCAATCCCTCATAGGTAGGCTAAAAACGAAAGTATACGGTTTACGTAGAAAAACTCGGACGTATTTGGTTTCAATCCCTCATAGGTAGGCTAAAAACAAGACCGGAAAAACGCTGAGAATTTACTTCAAAAACGTTTCAATCCCTCATAGGTAGGCTAAAAACTGGGGATAGAAATCCCCTACAACCGCATTGAAATCCAGAGTTTCAATCCCTCATAGGTAGGCTAAAAACTCTAGCGTCGGCATGTGCTCAAGCGCTATATCGCCAAGTTTCAATCCCTCATAGGTAGGCTAAAAACGCTAGGAAGTTTCCATCGCCATCATAAAGTTCTCCATGGGTTTCAATCCCTCATAGGTAGGCTAAAAACCGTAATTATATCCTTCGGCGTCTGCCATCTTGAACATGTTTCAATCCCTCATAGGTAGGCTAAAAACCAAAGCGTCTATGCATTTCTTCCAGAAGTTCATCAAGGTTTCAATCCCTCATAGGTAGGCTAAAAACCTGGGGATAGAAATCCCCTACAACCGCATTGAAATCAAAAGTTTCAATCCCTCATAGGTAGGCTAAAAACTTCCTTTGCTGTCATCCATGTTTCAGCGTCCATGAGCTCAAGTTTCAATCCCTCATAGGTAGGCTAAAAACAGCCTTATCATGCTAGCGGCAGCTTATTCGGCGATATGTTTCAATCCCTCATAGGTAGGCTAAAAACGACTTCGGCAATGGAGCGGCTATACGGAAAGCCCCGGTTTCAATCCCTCATAGGTAGGCTAAAAACATTGAAATGAAATTGCCACGGGCGGTATGGGAATATAGTTTCAATCCCTCATAGGTAGGCTAAAAACGGCTACCCATGCACTTCCAGCTATTTTCTCCCTCCCTGGTTTCAATCCCTCATAGGTAGGCTAAAAACCCTCTACGCCACCCTGGAAGAAGCGAAAGAAGCACTGTTTCAATCCCTCATAGGTAGGCTAAAAACTCCTCACAAAGCAGTAAGAGATAATTGCAAGGGGGTTCGTTTCAATCCCTCATAGGTAGGCTAAAAACCGAAATCCCCGACTCCGTCCGCATCAAACGGACGGAGTTTCAATCCCTCATAGGTAGGCTAAAAACTGTTTATGCCGTCTATCATCCAGTTAAAAGCCCGTAGTTTCAATCCCTCATAGGTAGGCTAAAAACCCGTATCCGCATTCGTAGCACTTGCCACAGGTGACGGTTTCAATCCCTCATAGGTAGGCTAAAAACGAGCGAGGCTGTCCAAGGGATAAAAGAGGCTTGCAAGATACGTTTCAATCCCTCATAGGTAGGCTAAAAACTCTGTCCAGTGGCCAAATTCCCCGAGCACCACGCCAGTTTCAATCCCTCATAGGTAGGCTAAAAACGCAGGAACCGACCTCGGCGTATGGCGTTTCGTAAGGGTTTCAATCCCTCATAGGTAGGCTAAAAACTTGGCCAGCTTTGCCTCCTCTTCATCCGTGACTATAGTTTCAATCCCTCATAGGTAGGCTAAAAACGCCTCCAGTGCTCACAATTCTCAATTTCATCATCGGTAGTTTCAATCCCTCATAGGTAGGCTAAAAACTACAGAAAGAGATAGCCGAGCTTGAAGAAGAACTGAAGTTTCAATCCCTCATAGGTAGGCTAAAAACGCTTCTCGAATGATTCTGTCGCACTCGGCCATTTCGGTTTCAATCCCTCATAGGTAGGCTAAAAACCTGCAATAGCAAAAGCAGTCGCTCAGCAATTAAACAGTTTCAATCCCTCATAGGTAGGCTAAAAACCACGTTAGTTACTGCGTTCTTCACGTTACTTACCGTGTTTCAATCCCTCATAGGTAGGCTAAAAACTTCTTCCTGCTTTTATTAATTCATCTTCCAATTTCTTGTTTCAATCCCTCATAGGTAGGCTAAAAACGGCTGTAAAAGGTTCGGTTGAAATTCCTTGGTATGATAGTTTCAATCCCTCATAGGTAGGCTAAAAACGTATATGCCTTACGACCTAATACCCCATCATTAGCATGGTTTCAATCCCTCATAGGTAGGCTAAAAACAAATGCAGATGCGCCAAGGCTTCTAGAACAGCTAAACTAGTTTCAATCCCTCATAGGTAGGCTAAAAACGTTTTCGCTATCCGCTTGCCATAAATTACAACGTTTTATGTTTCAATCCCTCATAGGTAGGCTAAAAACTTTTATATAAAAACCTATTGACAAAAACACCATAAAGTATGTTTCAATCCCTCATAGGTAGGCTAAAAACTTTGGGAGATAAACTCCCACAAGAGATTGACGAAATGTTTCAATCCCTCATAGGTAGGCTAAAAACATTTTGAAAAACGCATGTCATCACTTCCCCATTAACCGAAGGTTTCAATCCCTCATAGGTAGGCTAAAAACGTTCTAGCTCTTTTTTCTTTATGCCAGACAAAAACCAGTTTCAATCCCTCATAGGTAGGCTAAAAACCCCCACCGGCACGGGGGAAAGGTGCCGGAAAAGGAGGGTTTCAATCCCTCATAGGTAGGCTAAAAACGAATTACGATTGCCGAACATCTCCGTCAAAATGGTAGTTTCAATCCCTCATAGGTAGGCTAAAAACTTGTGTCGTTCGGAATCTTAAACACGGTATTCCACTTCGGTTTCAATCCCTCATAGGTAGGCTAAAAACCAAATGGCAGGAGGAAATATAAGGAGGAAGAACCAGTTTCAATCCCTCATAGGTAGGCTAAAAACAATTCTCGAAGTTTATAGTTTCGTTGGTCATACTGCTGTTTCAATCCCTCATAGGTAGGCTAAAAACAGCCTTGCTACGGTAAGACAGACTAGAAGCGACAGAGGTTTCAATCCCTCATAGGTAGGCTAAAAACTTCACGCAGCTAGGGTGAATGTGTATTTTGCACCGTCGTTTCAATCCCTCATAGGTAGGCTAAAAACGAGGAAATAATGAACATGAATTGGAGGTTTGCTGAAAGAGTTTCAATCCCTCATAGGTAGGCTAAAAACGCAATACGTCAAATCGCAAATTTCGGAGTTAGAGAGAGAACTGTTTCAATCCCTCATAGGTAGGCTAAAAACATTCTCCTTGATTCTTGAAATTGTCCTCCAACAGGTCAGATGTTTCAATCCCTCATAGGTAGGCTAAAAACGATTTTGATGGTAATCTCAGTAACAAACCTAAAATTATAAGTTTCAATCCCTCATAGGTAGGCTAAAAACTAAGTTTAGAAGGAATGACATTTATGAATTTAAAAATGTTTCAATCCCTCATAGGTAGGCTAAAAACCCGATGCCCCGCGCTATGGCGGTAGCACACTTCTCTTGAGTTTCAATCCCTCATAGGTAGGCTAAAAACTTGGTGCGGTGGCTTTTGCCGTGACTTTTACTACAAAGTTTCAATCCCTCATAGGTAGGCTAAAAACCGCAATAGAAATACCGGCGGGCAAGGGAGGAGGCGGAAAAAGTTTCAATCCCTCATAGGTAGGCTAAAAACGTCTATTGGCGAAGTCGTTTTTCAATCCGAAACAGAGTTTCAATCCCTCATAGGTAGGCTAAAAACAACCTGTAGTTAATTCTTTTTTGGCTGAAAAAACAGGTTTCAATCCCTCATAGGTAGGCTAAAAACTTCAATAATTCATCCTTTATTTTATATATGAGTTCGTCAGAGTTTCAATCCCTCATAGGTAGGCTAAAAACGGATAAGGAGGCCCATTTCTATTTCGCTTTCATCTAAATATAGTTTCAATCCCTCATAGGTAGGCTAAAAACTGAAGAGTAGAATAGCTCCACCGCCAAGTATCGCTCCAAGTTTCAATCCCTCATAGGTAGGCTAAAAACTGTCCTCTTCTGATAGGTCATTGAGTGTATTGCGCAAGTTTCAATCCCTCATAGGTAGGCTAAAAACTGCTTCACCTCGCAATAATTTCTGGATTTCGTGGACATGTTTCAATCCCTCATAGGTAGGCTAAAAACTTGCTGTATATATCGGTATGTAGAATATTAAGTTTGCGTTTCAATCCCTCATAGGTAGGCTAAAAACAATTTCTGGACAACTACTTTACCGCCAACTGTGAAAGGTTTCAATCCCTCATAGGTAGGCTAAAAACTTGAAAATGCGGCATTAGGTTTTTTTGCGAGAACGATGTTTCAATCCCTCATAGGTAGGCTAAAAACTTAAGATTACACTTTCAGCAGGACAGGACCACATCAGTTTCAATCCCTCATAGGTAGGCTAAAAACCATAATGGTTGGGGATGGGATTTCAGCGGAGCAACGAAGTTTCAATCCCTCATAGGTAGGCTAAAAACCAAATTTTTGAGTATGGGTATCCAGAAACGGTATCTGTTTCAATCCCTCATAGGTAGGCTAAAAACTAAAACTCCACAGACGAATCTTAGAGCATTGGCTTTGGGAAGAGTTTCAATCCCTCATAGGTAGGCTAAAAACCAAGGCCTTCTGCTTCAGGCGGCCCCACCAATCAGAAAGTTTCAATCCCTCATAGGTAGGCTAAAAACTGGCCCTGCTTCCCGTGCCAAAAATGAAGTTAGGAGGAGTTTCAATCCCTCATAGGTAGGCTAAAAACTCGAGATTCCAGCCTTGTGAGGATTCGCCATTCTTGAATACGTTTCAATCCCTCATAGGTAGGCTAAAAACGTGGATCAGGTAAGACACAATCCCGGGATGTGGCCTACGAGTTTCAATCCCTCATAGGTAGGCTAAAAACGAAAATCAGGATGATTGAAATTGATGGCAAACCATAGTTTCAATCCCTCATAGGTAGGCTAAAAACTGCGGCGTATGCGCGGAACGTACTAGGCAGCATCTGCATGTTTCAATCCCTCATAGGTAGGCTAAAAACCTTTTTGCCGCTGTGCCTCAAGTTTAGCTATGGTCTGTTTCAATCCCTCATAGGTAGGCTAAAAACCCGTAAAATTTAACAAAAAATAAAG
>JAKKUQ010000130.1 GCA_021890755.1 Thermosediminibacteraceae bacterium
ATTTTAATTATAATCGGGGTTGTCTTAACTGTTCTTATGGCATTTGGCGGTTTATTGGCCTACATTTCGTCATGAAATCAAACTCCCTTGGCACGGGCCTTGCAGGAGCTAAGGGAGTTTTTGGTTTTTTCTATGGCTGCTAGTCTATATTTTTTCGTCCCTCCTAAATAAGGTAGCATCAGTTAAGTTTCATTTAGATATATCATAGCTGTTAGCAAAAATTGTAGATTTTTGGCGAAAACCTGTTCGAAAATAGCATCAAAAAAAGAAGGAATTGTGCGACTTTTTGTAGAAATATAATACTGCTTTTTGCAAGGTAAATTATACCAGAACAATCCTTAAATAAGCTAAACTGCAGTCGACCTCCAGATCAAATTCAAGTACTGGGGGTCGACTGCACCCAAAAACCTTCAAATCTTTATAATTTCTGCATTTTTTCCTTGGTTCCAATCGAACCATAGTGGGATTGAAACATGCTAAAGCGTTTACCGTAATGCGTGCTCAGGAAAAGTTCCAATCGAACCATAGTGGGATTGAAACCGGCTAGTCTTCGCCAGTCAACCTGCCGCAGGAAAGAGGTTCCAATCGAACCATAGTGGGATTGAAACGCTAGATGACGTGCTTTTTCGTTATCACCAAATAGGCGTTCCAATCGAACCATAGTGGGATTGAAACTTAGTTCCAAACGGCTTGTATGGACATGTTATTAAAGTTCCAATCGAACCATAGTGGGATTGAAACCGTTGCACGAAGTTTCGAACTCGATGGAGAAAGCAGTTCCAATCGAACCATAGTGGGATTGAAACTTCAGTGACCACATAAGCTACGGTGCCGCTATTTGCCACGTTCCAATCGAACCATAGTGGGATTGAAACTGGGCTACTCCTGCTTTATTAAATTTGAAACACAAAGTTCCAATCGAACCATAGTGGGATTGAAACGACGATCTATAGCTTCTATAATGGATTCTCCCTCAATAGTTCCAATCGAACCATAGTGGGAACCAATTAATTTTAAAAACAACTAAATTATAAAGTAAACCCGCGATGGTAAGCGGGCTTTTTTTAATATCTTAACGAGCAGGTTTATTTTTTAGCTCAAAGCTTTTTGTGGAAAGTTTGCGGTTTCTCATACATGGATTTTAGTTGGTGCCATATAAAAAAGGCAAAGCTCGATGCTTTGCATTTTACACTATATGCTCTTATGGCAAACTCCGGGCAGGATGCGGTGCAGTAACCACAGGCCAGGCACTTTTCCACGTTTATCCGGGCTTTTTTTATTGCTTCATTGGTATTCCATGGCTAAGTTGGGGCAGGCGTCAAGGCAGGTCCTGTAGCGCTTGTATAGAGATTCCACAACTATAAATCTCTTTTGTTTCCCTCCAGGGCATCTTTTCTTCTTCATTAATGCCGTTGAAGTAATTTACGTTAAAGTCTACTTCCTCTATGCTCAGCATTCCAACTACAATGGAATGGAAGCTTCTGATGTTTCTTACAAAATCAATGGCTTTTTTATATTCGTTAAGCAGCAAACTTCTACCTAAAGCCATTACTCCTTCAAGTTCTTCGCGAATGAACCCCGCCAAAAGGTGCTCTAAGGTATGTATCCCGACTGTAAGTATTGCGCCTTTATTGGGGGTAACAAACCTTAGGTCGTATTTTGCCACTACATC
>JAKKUQ010000131.1 GCA_021890755.1 Thermosediminibacteraceae bacterium
GCTGATAGAACCATCCCATGCAGAGAGGCTTTACTATTGCGACAGCTCCGACAAACGTAAACAAACTAACGATTCCTTTCAGTATATTTTTCTTGAGCATTTTTACAGATCGGTCCTCCTTTCAGTTTATGGATCTCTTTGCCATTTATTTTATCACCTTTTATTGGCATTTCAATATTTTGGGAACAAAAATATCATTTTTGGGAACGAAAAAGCAGTATATCGGACTTTTTATAAAATTCTAAAATTTATCTCGCTATATGAAATTAACATGATATCCAGTAATAATAAGCTATTTGTGTAATTAAACTTTTCCTCTCTTTACCAGAATTAATGTGAGGTAAATCACAGCGTCCCACTTCAAAACCTGTTATGATAAAATTGTATTCAGGCAAAACTAAGGAGGTTTCGAAGATGGCAATAAGGAAAATAGTCCATATCGATGAAGAAAAGTGTAACGGGTGCGGGCTTTGCGTTCCGGCCTGTGCCGAGGGAGCTATACAGATAATAAGCGGAAAGGCAAGGCTCATCTCGGATAAATACTGCGACGGGCTAGGAGCCTGTCTCGGGGAATGCCCCAGAGGCGCTATAACGATTATCGAAAGAGAAGCCGAAGATTTCGACGAAAAGGCGGTAAAGGAACACCTTTCCCGCAGCAATCCCGAAACTATGGCGCATGCCCATCACGGATTTTCCTGTCCCGGAAGCCGGATGATGGACCTGAAGCGCGCACCTGAGACTGGAGAAAACGGAAAGACTGCGGCAAAAGTTTTTTCCAATGAAGACGTGTCTATAAGCATCAAATCTCAGCTTTCAAACTGGCCCGTGCAGATCATGCTGGTGCCAGTGGAGGCTCCTTACTTCGACGGTGCTGACCTTTTGGTAACCGCAGATTGCGTGCCATTCGCATACCCCAACTATCACCTGGAATTATTAAAGGGCAGGAGTGTGGTCATAGGATGCCCCAAACTGGATGACGGTAACTACTACGTAACAAAGCTTGCAGAAATTTTCAAGCGCAATCACATAAAGAGCGTCACCGTAGCCCACATGGAAGTGCCCTGCTGCTACGGTTTGGTGAAGATTGTTGAAGAAGCGTTAAATCTTTCCGGGAAGGACATACCGCTGAACCTGGTGGAAATAGGAATTAAGGGAGATAGAAAAAATTAAACCAACGATTAATCAAAGCCTGTACCAAACGATACAGGCTTTTTTCTTTAGCCGAAAGCATCGGGATAGGCTCCCGTCGGAATTTTCATAACAAATACTGTAACCATAAAAAGGAAACTTAGATGCGGGAAACTCTTTTCATATAACCTTCAATTTTTGCTTTCCACTAAATTAAAATTATAATTTCTACTTTCACTGGATACCCCTGCTAAAAAATAAGGGAGAGTACATATAATACTCTCCGTTCAACCGCGCATTTACCTAGCAAATCTACCACAATAGTAAAGACTGTATACGACTTTACCGGCATAGGATATCGGATTTCGACGCACTCACCCCGCAACCGTCACGATTTCCATCTTTCTATCAATTCCTCGAACTCACCCTCATTCAGGATTTTTATTCCCAATTTCAGGGCTTTTTCATATTTGGACCCCGGGTCCTTCCCAACAACCACGTAGTCGGTCTTTTTGCTCACACTGCTGGTAACTCTGCCGCCTA
>JAKKUQ010000132.1 GCA_021890755.1 Thermosediminibacteraceae bacterium
GCATTTGGCCGGGGTTTTTGTTTTGCCTAATTGCAGTACCATTGCAGTAACCCACCGAAAAACCTCGTCATTTCCGCTTTCAAAACCAGCCACTAGATTCCTTGTCTAATGCCGCTTGCTCCAGCCACCGGAAGAAAGCTTCTTTCGGCACGATAATTCTTCTTCCCAACCTTATCGCTGGGAAATCCTTCCTTCTTGCCAATTCATAAGCTTTAGGTACGTTAATGCCTAACATTTCGGCGATTTCCCGCATATTGAAAACAATCTTTTCCATCATTCCTCTACCTCCGTGAAAAGCTCATCTGCTTTCTCTTCTGGCCAATCTAAAGCCTTCGCTAGCTTTTTTCGCCAGGCCGGATATGGAAAAACTTTTCCGTTCTCGAGTTTACTAAGAGTCGCTGGATGAATACCAGCCAACGCCGCAAGCTGGGTTTGCGAAAAGCCTTTTTCAAGCCTGACTTGTTTGAGTTTTAGCATTTCTTTCCTCCTCTCTTTTTTGATTCAAGAATCTTGCAACCTTCATGCCTTTATGATAAAATACCTACAGACGAAATTCAAATCATATCCGTCTGATTTTCCGTCTGAAAGGGTGATTTTCTTGTTCGCTTCTGTCGGTAACTTGATAGATATTGAATGCAGTGCTCTTCGTCCTAAAAAGATTAAAACTGTAGAGTTTTATGGGGCGATATATTTAGTCGAAGACGGCCCTTGGGATATTGTTAGGCCATCGACAAGCAATAACGAAATTTTGTTTTCCTTTATCAACCTCATAAAACTAGAGGACAAGCCTAAAAGTATAACTTTTGAGCAGTTAATGAATACCATTTCTTTAAATGACGCCATCAACTGGATACAAAAAAATGGGTTTCCCGAAATAGGCCGGTTGTATATAACTGACGCCAACGACGAGCTTGACGAAATAACTCGAGCTCTTGGGACTTATTACTGGTTGTCTTTAGGACAATTCCGACGCCAGGCTGTCACGCTTTACCTGTTATTCCACTTATGGCAGGCCCTTTTATACGAGGATGAGGGGAAAATTCCGTATTATCTCCAGCCTCTTGCCGCTGATGATGTAAATAAACTATCCAGCAAGCAACAAAAGCTCACCGCTCAAGTTTTTATCTCCGAGTTGATAAACGAACGCTTGGGGAAAATTGACTTCCGTCTAAATATGGACTTATCTAAACCTCGTATAATTTTTTACACGCCTAGCCTCTTTTCTGCCGCTTATTTTCAGCTTGCCTGCTTAATTACGTTAAAAGATAAAGAGAAAGTAGGTAAACATCTAAAGATTTGCCCACAAGAGAAGGGTGGTTGTGGTAATTTCTTTTGGGGTCATGGGAATAGCGTATATTGCCCACTTTGCGACAGACGTACGGCATATTCACGCCGCCAAAAGCGGAATAAAACAAGCCAGGAAGAACAATAAAAAAAGGGTATTCCATCTTAGGAATACCCTTTTACTTCACCTTGGCGTCTTTGCAGTACTGCAAAGAGTACTGCATTTACAAGAAAAATACATGGGAAAAGATTAAAAAAGAATGAATACCGCCAGCGGTAGAATCAGTATAAAGCTATACAAGATTAAACTTCTTTAAATTCATTAATACCAATCAAAATCGCCATTTTAGGACTCAAAATCCGGTGGCCGATGAGGCC
>JAKKUQ010000004.1 GCA_021890755.1 Thermosediminibacteraceae bacterium
TCGATTAAATCCGACCCTTCGGCAATAATTTCCACCTTTGAATCCTTTAGCACCGGAGCGAGCTTTTCTTTCGGTCCTACCACTGCAATTTTTTCTATATAGTCAAGTTTTTTTAAAGCATCCAGTATGTAGAAAATCATTTCCCGCCCGTTTATCTTAATTAGCGCCTTGGTGCCCTCTTCAGTCCCCTTTAGCTTTTCACTCCCTCCGCTTGCTAAGATAAATGCTTTCAGCATGGAAGTTCATCCTCTAAGTCCATCTGTTTCCTCAGTATATTCATCACGTTATTTTCCACCTTTTCTATGTGCTCCTCAGCAAGCTTTTTGGCAAGCTCTACGTTTCTTTCGGTTATAGCCTCTACTATTTTTTTATGCTCCTCGAGTAAACTTCTGATTCTTGCTTTGTTGGTAAAGGACTGAATCCTGAACCGGTCTATCTGCTCCTTCAGGTTGTTTATAATCTGCACTAGCCTATCGTTCCTGGTGGCCTTAAACAGGATCTGGTGGAATTCGGCATCCTTTTTCATCACCAGCTCTACGTCTTCCCTTTCTGCTGCTTCATTAATTTCCACCAGTATTTTTTCAAGGCTGTCTATCTCTTCCTCGGTTATGCGTTCTGCCGCCAGAGCAGCAGCCAATCCTTCAAGGCTCTGCCTTATCTCGAAAACATCGGCAGCATCCTTTAGCGATAAACCTGCCACATACGCCCCCTTCCTCGGGATCATCACCACCAAGCCTTCTAGCTCAAGTTTGCGTATGGCTTCCCTAACAGGCGTCCTAGAAACGCCCATTTCTTCAGCTAGCTGTACCTCCATCAACCTTTCTCCGGGTTTCAGATCACCGGATATTATAGCTTGCCTTAGGACTTCGAAAACTATTTCCCTAAGAGGCTTATAATTGTCTAATCTTATAGCCTTAAATTTTCCCGCCAATTTTCTCCCTCCTAACCCATATAGGATATAAAAATCCTACACCCCGAAAGCGGCAGACAAGCGGCGGCCTTCTCCGCATCCTTTTTTGTTTCAAAAATACCGTATACAGTGGGGCCGCTGCCCGACATGAGACTTCCCAATGCACCTTGTTTTAGCAGCAACTTCTTTATATTTTTAAGCTCAGGATACTTTGCAAAGGTGACTTCTTCCAATACGTTGCACAGGCCCTGAGATATCCCTTCTACATCTCCTTTTTCAATGCTCCTTATGACAGCTTCAGTCTTGGGTCTTTTTTTAATAGAATTAATATTCAGTCTATTATACACCTCTTTAGTGGACACAGAAAAAGGTGGCTTTACCAGCACAAGGCTTGCGGACGGTACAGGGGGAAGAGGTGTAAGCTTTTCCCCCTTCCCCCGGGCAAGAGCCGTACCACCCATTACGCAGAAGGGCACATCGGCCCCGAGCCTTTCTCCCAGCACCATCAGATCCTCTTTCGAAAGACCAAGGCGGAAAAGTTCGTTTAACCCTTCCAGCACTGCCGCCGCATCGGCACTACCCCCCGCAAGTCCCGCTGCGATAGGAATTTCCTTATGGATTTTTATTTCCACCCCGGCATCGAGGTCAAATTCGTCCAACATTAACTTTGCAGCCTTAAAGGCAATGTTATCTTCTCCATCAGGAAGTGCTCGACAACTGTTTACTATTTTTATATCTTTTTTGGGAAGAAGGGAGATTGATATGTGGTCCTTTAGGGAAATCGATTGCATTATCATTTCGACTTCGTGGTAACCATCGGGCCTTTTATAGAGTACATCCAGCGTCAGGTTGATCTTAGCCTTAGCTTCACGTTCAATCGTGTGCAAATTTTCTCCCTCTCTTTGCAGCCAGATTTAATTATATATTTCACATTAAAGCAACAAAATCCTGCTCCTTTCAAAAATAATTTACACTATCCTGGCAACAGCAGGTTTCTCCTTATAGCGCTTTAAAGCTTCCCTGATAGCCTTCATGGCAGTTTCATAGTTTTCGTAGAATATAACTATGAGGTCTCCTTCCTGGGCATTTTCCACCGCAAAAGCTATTGCTTCACTCTCTTTTAAGATAACATCAATTTGTTCTTTTTTCAATCCGGCGCTCAAAGCCCCCTGCATGAGAAGCGATGCCACCTCGCCGGGTTTCCGGCCCCGGAGGTCTTCGTCCTCCTTGATTACAATTCGCTGGAATCCCTTGCCTGCTACCTGGCCGAGCTTCACAATAGCTTCATCCATTCGGTCTCCGGGACTTGCTATTACTCCAACTATGCGCGCAGCATTCATGGCTTTCGCGGTAGCAATGGTAGCTTCCACAGCCGCAGGGTTATGGCCATAGTCAAGGATTATTCTTATATGCCCGGCATCGATGATATTCAGCCGGCCAGGGTTAATTTTTTCGTCGCAGCAAAAACTCGAAAGGGCTTTGCGTATAATTTCACTAGGCACGCCTAAAGCCCATCCAGCCGCCGCTGCAGCCAGAGCATTTTGCACGTTATGCTTAGCCTTACCGTTCATCGCCGCAGGTATGTCGGTGACCTTCATAAGAGACAGAATTTTTTCACCCTCGTGGAAAAAAATAACGCCGTCTTTTACGTAAACGCCGCGTCCTCCTTCTGCAAGGTGTTTTCGGAGCATGAGATTGTCCTCCTGGAGGCTAAAAAATATAACGTTGCTTTTCACCCTTTTTCTTACCTCTACCGAGGTAATATCATCGGCATTCAGCACGGCATAACCTTCAGGTTTCACCTGCTCCGCCACCAGTGATTTTACGAAAATCAGATCCTCCAGGGTGCGGACGCCATCCTGCCCCAAATGATCACCGGTTATGTTAGTGATTATCCCCACATCGGCTCTTTCGTAAGCCAGTCCACCGCGAATGAGCCCTCCTCTTGCTATTTCCAGCACTGCCGCTTCTACTGAAGGGTCCAAAAGCACCATCTTTGCGCTCTCAGGCCCGCTGCAGTCGCCTTTTTTTACCCGAAGTCCGCCGATATAAACCCCGTCGGTGCAACTCATACCTACTTTGAAACCGTAATCCGATAATATGCTTGCTATCATCCTAACTGTGGTGGTCTTTCCGTTGGTGCCGGTAACAGCGACTATCGGAAACCTTTGTGGGGATTCGGGGAATAACATATCGACTATCGCTTTTGCAGCAGGCCTGGGTTCTCCCGCGGAAGGATAAAGGTGCATTCTAATTCCTGGCGCCGCGTTGACTTCAATCACGGCGCCGCCGCTTTCAACAAGAGGTTTCGATATATCCTCGGTGGTTATATCTATCCCCGCAACGTCGAGTCCCACCATAGCCGCTGCTCTTTCGGCAAGCAGTTTATTTTCCGGACATACCAGGTCTGTCACATCTACAGCGGTGCCTCCGGTGCTTAAGTTGCAGTTTTCCCTCAGAAAAACGATTTCGCCTCTTTTGGGCACCGTATCAAGCGTGTACCCTTGGCGTGCCAGGACTCTCATGACAATGGGGTCGATTTTTATTTTTGTAAGAGGTTTTTCGTGCTTTTCACCTCTCATAGGGTCACTGTTAACTTTTTCTATCAATTCTCTTATGCTGTGGACGCCGTCCCCCACCACGTGGGCCGGTATCCTTTCGGCTGCGCATACGAATCTTTTACCCACCACCAGCAAGCGGTAATGCCTGCCACGGATGTACCTTTCGACAAGCACTCTCGGACTGTACTCAGAAGCTATCCGGAAGGCCTCAGCTACTTCTTCGGCATTTTTCAGATTTAAGCTCACTCCCATGCCCTGATTTCCGTCTACCGGCTTTACCACTACCGGGTACTCTAGTTCTTCCGCAGCTCGGATAGCTTCTTCCTCTGTATAAACCACTGTTCCTTCCGGCACCGGGATTCCAGCAAGGGAGAGCATCTTTTTGGTCAGGGTCTTGTCACAGGCTATATCCACCGCTACACAGCTTGTTTCACTGGTTATGGTAGCTTCCACCCTTTTTTGGAAAGCACCGTACCCTAAGATAAGGAGGCTCCCGTCTCCAATCCTGGTGACTGGTATGCCCCGGCTCCTGGCTTCCTGTTCAATGGCCGCAGTGCTAGGTCCAAGCTCCTTTTCAGCGGAATAGCGCTCGATCCTGGAAAGCTCCTTTTGAAGATCCACATCCTTCCCCTGGACCAGGGCTTCAACCAGCCGCACCGCGAGCTTCCCGGCTTCCAGAGCCGCAAATTTACCTTTATATCCGAAAACTATGTTGTAGGTAGTTTTTTCAAGCCACCGCGCTCTACCGAACTTCACGTCCTGCCCCAAAAGGTTTAAAAGTTCCAGTGCAACGTGCTCTATCACGTGGGGAAAGTAAGTTCCCTCTTCAAGCCTTATTAGGAAACCACCGGGTTTGTCAAAGCAGCAATGGTGGGAAGCAAGGCCAGGCAGTTTTTCCAAAAGCCTTCTGTTGAACCCCTCGATATCTTTCGTGGCTGTATCTTCCAAATCTCCTACATCCACCAGCATTCTAATAACCGGCTTTGAGCTGTAAATATTGGGCCCTTCAAGGGCTCTTATATCGATGATTTTCATCTATTTTCCTCCTTTAAGATACAAAACGACTCTTAGAAAATATCCTATCCATTTCTCAAACCTATATGCATTGCAGCTCCTTCACTCATCAAGGGTTTTCTCCTTTTCATGTCGAACCCGAATCCGGGGGAAAGTATGTGAAGTTTAGCGTTAAACATCGAAAGAGGTTCCCCTGCCCCTAGCTCGGACACATTGGTAAAATCCACAGAGCTACCGTCTACTACGGTCACAGTGTTGGAACCTATCACATAGAACATCCCTTCCGGGTTCACCAATATCGCCGTATCCTCGTCTATGCCCACTCCCAGGATATACGGGTTTTGTGCAACAGCGAGCAAAAGGCGCGCCATTCTCCCTCGCTGAGCAAAATGCTGGTCAATCACTACTTCCTCCAAAAAACCCAATCCGGGCGCCATGCTCACCGTGTTGCCCTTTGGCGCCTCATCTCCTTTTCCTCCTATTATCATCGTATCGCTCATAGCCGCAGCACCAGCACTAGTTCCTGCAATGATTACACCCTGATGGTATGCTCTGTTGAGCGCCATGTAGACCCTGGTTCCTCCAAGGAGGCTTGTTATCCTGAGCTGGTCACCTCCTGTAAAAAATATCCCCGTAGAGCTCACGATTCGATCGGCGATCGCATTCTTGTTGGCTTCATCACGGCTTTCGATATTAAGGGCTTCTACATCCCCGATCCCAAGTTCTGAGAATATCTCGACATACATGGCCCCAACCTCCCGGGGGTCTTGGGCCGCTGCGGTTATCACGGTGATTCTTGCATCTTTACCACCGGAAATTTCAGCGAACTTTTTTAATATTTTTTTCTCTCCTTTGCGGTCTTCCGCACCTCCGATGATCATAAGATATCCTTTAACTTTTTCTCCCAAAAAATCACCCCGGGGGTTATTATTCCCCAAAAAGGGCAAAATAAAATCCCGCGTTGCGCGGGAAATTTCATCAATACATTTGTCTCGGGATAATAAGCCGCTGGCCGGGATATATCAGATCAGGATTTGTAAGATTATTGGCTTTGATTATGGCATCCAGCGTTACATTGTAGCGCTTTGCAATTTTCCAGAGAGTATCGCCTTTCTGGACGATGTATATGGTCATAGCCGGATTATCCATGCTCCACTTTTCTTCTTTCTTTTCTTCTTTCTTTTCTTTTTCTTTTTGCTCCTCTTCCATGCTCTCCACATCCACAACTACATCCAGCTGAACCATCTTGGTGACCTTTGCCAGGAGCCTCAGTACCACTCTTACCTCATACCTGCGGGCATCATTAGGATCGACTTTGGAGGAAACGTGCTCCACATCAACTTCGAAGTCCAGCATCATGTCTTCTCTTGCTCCGGGAATTTCTACGAAAATGGTAAACGGCGTTTCACTTGCCACAAAGTGCACCGGCTGCTGCGGAGAACAATACGGAGCTGCGGCTACATAGAGGGTTTCCAGCTTCAGGATGCCTTCTACAACTACTTTGTCATCGATGATGCGGGCATCAGTCACTTTAGCTTTGGCATTGGTCTTGAAAATTTGTTCTATCGGCGGTTTTTCCAAGGGCACTTTGAAAGCTTCTTTGACCACTATCTGGTTTTCCCCTTCTCCAACAACCTCATCCACCTTTATGCGTGTCTTTTTCACATCAAGTGGTTGCGAGGGGCTGAAGAGGTCCTCCACAACATCTATTACCCTCGGTTCAAACACCTTGGCTTTTATGTCTAGAACAGCTTCAACGCCAACGGTTCTTTCATCCTTTTTGCGCGCTCTTATATGCTCTACCCGAACCTTGACGAATTTAGACACATCCCCCTTAGCTTCCGGGACCTCAACAAATTCAGTAAACGGTATTTCCGCCTCCATAAAGTGGACCGGTTGCTGAGGACTGTCGTGCGGAACGTCTGCAACATAGAGGATGCTAACTTCCAAAACTCCCTCTATTACTACCTTGCCATCCAGAACTTTAGTTTCGTTAGTTCTGACTTTACCTTCGGCTTTTAATACTTCCAGGATATCTGGCTTTTTCGGGGGCACGTCAACTTCGCTTTTCACGATTTTCTGAGCTCTGCCTTCACCTACTACGTGGTCAACCCTTATGTTTCTTCTTAGAACTTGCAGGTCGGCGGGGCCTGTAGCGTCCACGACAATCTCAAGCTGCACTCTCTGGGTTACCTTCACGAAGAATTCGACAATAATCTTAACTTCTATTTCCCTGCATCTATGCTCGTTGTGGGAAAATTGGACGTGCTCCACCCGGGCTTTTACGCGGACATCCATATTTTTCCTGGCCCCGGGGATTTTCACAAAAAAGCTAAAATCCACGGTGCCTTCTACAAAGTGGACCGGCTGCGATTCCGAGGGAACTTTGCCCACATAAAGGGCTTCCACGTCAATGGTACCATCCACTACTACTTTGTCATCTATTATGTTTATTTCCAGGTTTTCTGTATTGACTTCTGCTTCCACGGCTAGCACGCGCTCTATGTCTGGTTTGCCGTGAGGGAGCATTATTGTGCCTTCAACGACAGTTTGCGCCCTATCTTCTCCTACCACTTGGTCCACCTTCACCAGTTCCTTGGCCAATCTAACTCCCATTAAAATTTTCCCCCTTTCCCAAAATGTCAGCATTTCCTGTTTTTTCTCTAATACTCCTAATAATATATATGTAAGGCCCACCGAATATGTTACACATAAAAACAAAGACGGATATCTTTCGACATCCGTCTTTATTCCAGGCAGAGTTTTTTTATTCCTGGGGCGTTTCAGCTGGCTTTTCTTCTTGTGGTTCCTTCGGTTGTTCTATGGGCTGTTCTGCTTTCGGCTCTGCTGGTTTTTCTGCCGGTGGTTCTTCCGGTGCTTCTTTTGGAGGCTTTACTTCCTTTTCTGATGGCTCTTTTGGCTTTTCTTCCGGGGGCTCTGCTGGCGCTTCTGCCGGTTGCTCTTTTGGCTTTTCTGCTGACGTCTCTTTTGATTCTGCAGGTGATGCCGGCTTTTCTTTTGCTTTTCCCTGCGGTTCTTCCGGCTCTATTTTCTTTTTTGCCGCATCCTCCTTTTTTTGATTTGGTATTTTAGTAGGCTCCTTACCTTTGCCCTTTGGAAATTTGGGAATCGGGTCCTGCAATTTGTCTTTGCACCCTTTTTGACAAAAATATCTTTTAAGGCAAAGATAAAGTACCACAACTACGATTCCCAATCCAACCGCAAATCCAAGCAACGCCAAATAGACCACCTTCTTTCAATAGAATTTGTAACAATCCGGTAATAACAGTATATGAAATAGAACCGAAAAGTGAAAATAAAAAACCGCGGAGAAACCTCCGCGGTGTGATAGTTACTCACACTATCCACATTATTATCCACAGAAAATGCACATGTTGTGAATAACCTATTCGGTACCTATGAATAGCTGGGTAAACATTTTTCCGTAGGGTCCACCGTTCACGATGCCTATCCCGATACGGTTGTAGTTAGGATTTAAAATATTCGCCCTATGGCCCGGACTATTCATCAAACCATCGTGGGCCCTTTGGACTGTGGGCGCACCAGCTATATTTTCACCTGCGTACCTGTAAGAGATGCCTGCCGCTTTCATCATATCAAACGGAGAGCCGTAAACTGGCGATGTGTGTCCGAAGTAATTGTTGTCTATCATATCCTTGCTCTTCTTCCTGGCCAGGTCCACCAACCTCATGTCTATTTCCAAGGGCTTTAGCCCTGCTTTGATTCTTTCGGCATTCACAAGATCCAGCATTTGCTTTTCATCGGCTGTAAGGCCCTGCACCGGAGGAGTTTCCGGTTTATTATCTGCCGGTGGAGTTTCCGGTTTATTGTTTGCAGGTGGAGTGTTATTACCAGGTTTTGGAGCGTTGCCTTTTAGCAGTTTTGTGAGGTCTATGATGAAAGTGTACTTTCCGCCTTTTTCTTCAATAGGTATGCGAAATGTCTGGGTTTTGCCATTGCAGGTGTACTTAACGTTTACCCAGCCGGCTGCAAAGGCAAGTCCTGGCAGCATTACCAAAGCAGCGATCAGAGTTAGTGCGGCTAAAGTTTTAAAAGACTTTTTCATTTTTCCGCCTCCCAAGTTCGGATTTGTCACTATTATAACTTTATGTCCCCCGTAAAACAAACTCGCAATATCCCACTGAAAATAAAATAAGGGGAATGTCCATCCCCTTCCTCTTGTATGGCCTAAAAGTTGCCTAATATCTTCTCCATGGCTTATATGTCCTGGATTGGCATTTTTTAAAAGGTGACTTTCAAAAGCTTCATCACTAAATTTATAGGATTAATCAGTGTTGCAAGTTCAGACCCCGCAAAAAGCAGGCCCACCGCCTCCATTTTTTCATTTAGCACAAGGGATCCGCTGTCTCCTGGTTGGGCCATGGGACCCGCCAATATCTGCTCGTGAAAAGTGGCTTCCTCTCCTTGGCCCATCAAGACCCTTATCGTCACGCTTAGAGCTTTTATCTCGCTTTTTGACACTCCGCTGGTGCGCCCGCTTTTTATCAAAACCATGCCTATGCTGGGCTCTGCTATGCCCCTTATTTCACCAAGATCCAGGATCTCTGAGGTAATGTAGTCTGGGTTAACCGGCTTTGCCACCGCTGCATCGACCAGATTATAAGCTGTCTTTTGTTTCATAAAAGCCACCCGGTAGTCGGGCTTTATTATCCTGAGGAAAAAATTAATTATATTCTCTCCCCGCCGCGCTATGGAACACCTGCTATGCGCAACGTCTCTTTCTACGGGAACAAATCTGTAAAGATGGGCTATGACGTCCTCGGTCCCTCCTCCGTCATAGGGCCCCGGCTGTAAGATGGGATCTCCAATAGCCGCCCTTCCATCTTTTCCGTTGCTTGCATTGGCCAGCACGTGATTGTTGGATAAAATTAAAGGTTCGCCGGAAATTTCATCCTTCACCACTGCACCAAAAGTACCGGCGGTAACCTTGTAATGTCCTATGCTCATGCCAGGCATTGCTGGTCTTGTCTTCTGAGTCCTAGCACCAAGGAACCTTACCTCACCAACTTCTATTACGTCGGTTAAAACTTCATCCAGCTTTTTGGGCAAAACCTGACTGGCGGGCAGTTCTCTTTCGGACTTTTTCTTTTTTACAAGGACAATTATGGCAGGCTCATTTGTAGTCCTTCCTTCAACGATCTTATAACCAAGGCCAGTACCTACCACGTTTTCCATCGAAAAAAGCTTTCTTTCGTATCGCCGTAAAATTCTCTCGAGCCGTAACACAAAGACCCCCCTTTGCATTTAGCCGCTTTAGTATATAATTTATTCGGAAAGGGGGGCTTTGTTTAATAATAAAAAAAAAAGCCCTTTTCAAGGGCTAGTTTGCGTTTTTTTCTTTCGAGCAAAGCGTCAGCTGGACCGTCTCGGTAAGTATATCCGAATAACTATACGAGATTCGCCTTATTGACTCTGATTCCTCGACCCTTACGACAAAGATGCTGGGGTATACCTTCTCTAAGATCCCTTCTTGTTCAAAAATCTTTTTTCTACCTCTATTGGCTTTTATCCTCACTCTTTTACCCACATAGGGCTCAATGCTCTTTTTTATCTTGAGGAGAGTGTTCTCGGTGGCCATAAAACTCACCTCACTAGAAATACAAAATACGTAATAAATTATATCACTCATTTCCCTAAATGTCAAAGACTACAATATTTTAGCAACCCTTATATCTTTTGTCAACTATTTAGTAGTAGAAAAAAAAGGCCTATTCTTTAAAAAGGCCCTGATAATAAGCTTTTATCCCAGTATATATAGCTCTAGCTGCCCTTTCTCTGAATTCCCGCTCTGAAAGCAACCTTTCTTCTTCCGGGTTACTCAAAAAGGCCACGTTTATAAAAGTAGAGGGGCTTTGGGTTTCCCTCAGGATGTAAAGGTCCACTTCCTTGACTCCATGGTCTATAAGTTTCAGCTCTGAAATCAACTCTTTGTGTATGCAAAGCGAAAGTCTTTTGCCTTTTTCGTCCCCCCGGCAATAAAATGTTTCCGTTCCCCCAATACTTTCGTCGTCGCAAAAGTTCTGATGGATGCTTACTGCGATGTCGGCTTTGCTCTCGTTGATTATCTTTACCCTCTCTTGAAGGCTTTTGTACTCGTTTTTAGCCCTGGTCATCACGACCCGGGCCCCTTCCTGAACCAGCATAGCTTCCAGAACCCGTGCAATTTCAAGGTTCACGTAACCTTCGGAAAGCCCCATGGGCCCGCAGTGGTTGGCATCTCCTCCTCTGCCCGGATCGATGGCCACTACTTTCCCGGCCAGGGGTTTTGCCTTAGTGGGTTTTTCTATTTTCGACAGCTCTACTCCCGTAAAGTAGAATTTCAGGATCTCATCCAAGGGAAACCCCAAGAGGGCCATAGTCCTTGCTCCATACTGGCACATTCCAAGGCCATGGCCTGACCCCATTATCTCAAAGGTGATAGCTGATACCTTCCAATTGATTTTAGTAGAAGGGAGTCCTAGCAGTTTTTTTACGTCTCCTCCCTCGAAAATCATATCACCTATTCTTATTCTTTTTATTCTTCCCGAAGGAGTGCTTACTATTTTATCTAAAAGACCCGGAACTTCCTTTTTCTCAAAGCAGTTTTCATCCAAATTGATCCCCAGCATATTTTTCAGTTGTCTGATAGAAAAGGTCTTGACTTTCCGCCAGTCTGGAGAGTCCTTACAGTAATTGCATTCCACCCTTCTCAGATAGCTTACGATGTTGCCCCAAACGTTCTCGGAATCTTCCGTATACCCGCCACACGCTCTGTGATATACCGCCTCGATAGGATTGCCGTTGTAAGTTAGTATAATCCCGGCAGTATCCTCTACAGCCTTACTAACCTTTTTGCTGTATTCTTCAAATTTGGTTCCCCAAAGTTTCATGCGACCTTCCTGGTCAAGAAAACCCTGGCAATGCTGGGGATCGGTGCAAAGCTCGTATCCATGGTACCTGCGGCACCCGCTCCCCCCAAAAACTGTCATCCTCCTTATAGCAATGGTCCTTGAGCATACCGCCTGGGCTCTTAAGGCTTCCAGAGGGAACTCTGCCGGCATGGCGTATGAGACCGCGCCCTCTACGTATTCCTCCATTTCAAGAACTAATTCTTTCTTTTTCTCAACATCAAAAATGCGTACTTTAAGCTCTTCCACTTCATCTTTCATAGCACCACCACCTGCATTAATCGTACGGAGAGCGCGGTAGCCCTTGCCGAAGCTTGCCTCGGGTCCCAATACCGCCTATTCCTTTTATACCGGTTATGGTTGCATCTATCACGTCTTTCACGGAAACTATCTGGTCAAAGGGTGTAAATGCCACCTTTTCAATTACGAACACGGGATCAAGGGCGTGAATAAAAACACGGTGAGGGGAGCTTGCAAAATTTGCCCCTGCTTTGATCAGTCCTTCGTAGTGGGATTGGCAGGCACCGGCGAATATTACCAGGTCGTCCAGCGACGGCTGGTATTTCCTAACTTCTTTAACAGCCTCTATGAAATATTTGGAATTCCTGTAGGCGTCTATATTTTTAAAATCGCTGCGATTTTTTAAAAGAGCATCATGCCCTGTTATTACCAGAATATCGGGATTGTACTCCATGACAAGCTGCTTTATCTTCTTGGGCTGATCTTTCTCGGGCACATTTACGCCGTAAGCTTCGATTTCCAGCTGCTTGTAGGTCGAAAGGCAAAACTCCAGGTAATCTTTATCCCCGTCTACATGGAGCACTCTCCCTGGAATATAAAAAAAATCGTTTTCTTCTGAGTTCCCGCGCCTTAACCTGCTTATCTCCAGTTCCCGGCGGTAAAAAATTCTCTCCATACATTCGTTGCATTTTTTTATATACTCTTTTTTATATTCGCGAATTTCAAAAGACGAAGGGTGTACAAGGTCCTCCAAAGGGGCATCGGCAATTACCCTCACATTTATACCTTTCAACACAGCAATATTTTCCTTTTCTTTTATTTCAATCACCTTAAAATATATATCCTTTCCATAGGAAATCCGGGCCACTACATCTCCCACTTTCACCATATCACTTTAGCCACCTCTTTTCGCTTGCCCCCGATGAAATCTTTAACTTGCTAATACATAATATGTTAGCAGGAATGAGCGTGTTAATAATAAAAGGGGGGTGTAGCAAATTTGAACCTGGCAGTGGTCCCAGCAAGAAACGAAGAGGGAAGAATCGGAAGCGTCCTGAACATGCTCAGCGAAACTTCCGTAGATCGAATACTCGTAATATTAAACGGCTGCACGGATGGAACATTGGACGAAATAAAAAGCAATAAGTTTCCTCACGTGGACCTGCTGATTTTTAAAGAACCCCTAGGGTACGACATCCCGAGAGCCGTTGGGGTTTTTTACGCCCTGAAAAATGGTGCCGATTGCGTAACTTTTGTGGATGGCGATATGACCGGCAACTTGGTGCCGGTGGTAAATAGCCTAGTGGAATCTATCCTTTCGCGAAAAGTAGACCTTGCCCTTACGCTCTGTCAGACCGATAATCTTGAAAATAAGCTCGCCCAGGAGCTTTATTTTTTCCGAAAGCTTTTAAATACTCGCCTTGGGATATTCAATAAAATTGGGGCAGCAATCCCATCCCACGGTCCATGCGCAGTTTCAAGAAAACTCATGACGTTAGCTGATATTAAAGATTTTGCGGTGCCTCCCGTGATTTTGGCTTTTACAGTAAAAAACAACTTATCAGTGGAAGCCCCTGTGTCAATTCCCAGCAGGAAACTGGGTTCAAAAGAGCGAGGTTTTTGTCACGCAAAAAAAATCGCCGATACAATTATCGGCGATATAATCGAAGCTATTAACTATTTTGAGGGAAAGCCAAGAATCCGCACCATTAATCATAAAGAATACCAGGGCTTTAACCCTTTTCGCCGGTTCGACCTTTTGGAAAAGTTTATATCACTTTACAGCAAAAACCCCAACCTGAATGTTTTCACTTAGTATACTTGTCAGCCACCTTTGAGGCACCGAAGGCTTGAGGCTTTATTTTTACCTTGTATCCGCTGCTCATAACCCAGCCTACCACTTCGCGGATCAGTTCTTTCGTATCACCGTTCTGGCCAATATCTACGTGTATTTCCATGTCCATATTCCGGTAGGTGGTTTTCGAAAATTCCTTTTCCAATAAATTTACGACTTCCAGCGAAAGAGAAGTTTCTGTATATACCTTATGCCGCAGGCTCTTCACCTGGGACATGAATTTCTTCTTGTAATAGTACCTGGCTCCCTTCCCCACCCGGTGCACTATAATTGCCGTTACAAAGCAAACATTATCCCTTTCCTGGGAATCGGTGCCGATAATAAGCTTGTAAAAGGCGTTGGGCTCCTCTTCCATAAAGGCGATGATATCCTTTACAACTTCTTTGAGACTGATTCTTCCTTTAGTAGGGCTTACGAAGTACATTTCAATCCCATCCTCAAAATAAGATAAAATTTAATATGTATAAAGCCCCACCTTTATATAGCATGCTAATTGCAAGTTAAGATTTTGGCAATTTCTCTTGCAAGTAACGCAAATTCCTCTATTTTTAGTGTTTCGGCCCGGCGTGTGCTATCAATTCCTGCCCTTTTCAAAGCCTCTTCCACCTTGTCGGGAGAAAGGGAAAGCCTGCTTTTTAAGGAATTTTTCACCGTCTTTCGCCTTTCGCCGAAAGCAGCTTCCACTACCCTGAAAAATAACCTTTCGTCTTCCAGAGGAACTGAAGGAAAATCCTTTAGCCTTAACCTCACTACAGCCGAATCAACCTTCGGCGGTGGCAGAAAAGCTGAGCTTGCCACATGGCAAACAAAATCCACCTCAGCGTAAAGCTGCACCGCGATGGAAAGTATTCCGTAATCTCTGCTGCCCGGTTTTGCAGTCAGCCGTTCGGCTACTTCCTTTTGTATCATAATAACCGCCATTTCGATCAAATGGCGGTTATTTATTATTTTCATGATGATGGGACTCGTTATATAATACGGGAGATTGGCTACTACCTTGAACTTGCCGCCAAAATGCTCCCTCGCAAGCTTTTCTATATCTAATTTTAGCACATCTTCGTTCAACAAACAAATATTTTTATAACTTTTTGTCAATTTTTCTAACACGGGAATAAGAGCCGGGTCTTTCTCCACGGCCACCACTTTTCTCGCACGCCGGCTAAGTTCGAGGGTCAGAACACCGAGACCCGGCCCTATTTCCATTACCCCATCGGTTTCATTTAAGTCTGCGGCATCCAGCATGGCTTTTAAGGGAGCCTCGTCAATCAGAAAGTGCTGGCCCAAGCGCTTGCTGGGCCGAATTCCAAACTCCCTCATTAAAGCCCTGATGTTCAATTTCTTTCCCCGTCCTCACCCTCAAATTGCCTAACCCTGAATTCAACACCTAGTTCTTCGGCTATCTTGCGGCACTTTTCCACATCAATTTCCGGCAAATCAACCACCGTCAAAACCACCCTGGGGATGTAGTTTTTGCATTTTCTCGCAAACTCCAGCAATGAATAATAGGCATCTTCGCCGTAATCGGAATTACAAATTTCCTGGTACTTTTTGGCATTTTCGGCGTTTAGACTAATAGAAATAGTATCAATAAGGCCTTTGAAGTGCGGTGTTATGTCTTCACCGTGTATTAGGTTTCCCAAACCGTTGGTATTTATCCTTATCGGCACGCTCGGATAGTTTTTCTTAAGGTAACGCGCCACATCCAGGACTACCTGAAGTCGCATGAGCGGTTCGCCGTAGCCGCAGAAAACTACTTCTTTGTATCCGGTGGGGTCTCCTATGGCTTCAATAATCTCACGGGTAGTAGGTTCTTTTTCCAGCCACAGGTTGTACCCCTCAAGCCCGTCCCCGAACTGCCTTATGCAAAAGGAGCAATGGTTAGGGCAGCGGTTGGTTATGTTAAGATACAGGGAATCCCCTATCTCATAGGCTATCATATCTCACAACACCGTCCATCTACTTGATTTGATGCAACGCTGTTATTTTAACACAAAAGCGCCAAATTGAAAATATGCGTGGTAAACTTGCACGTTAAAAATCATCTATGCTAAAAAAGTTCTTTGCATTGCTTTTTGTAATTTCCTCCACCTCTTTTTCCGAAATCCCCCATATTTTCGCCAGAGCACGAGCTATATATGGAAGGCGGGTGGGATCATTTCTTTTTCCCCTGAATGGTTCTGGCGTAAGGTAAGGACAGTCAGTTTCTAAAAGCACCCGATCCCGGGGAAGGCCTGCAGCAACTTCCCTCGTCTTTTCCGCCCTTTTAAATGTCAGAATTCCGCCGAAGGAAAAGTAAAACCCAAGGGCTAAAAAATCTTGGGCTTCTTCGAGACTACCCGAATAGCAGTGCATGAGGCCTTTTTTGACACCTGATTTTTCTAAAATTTCCAGGGTATCGCAAAGGGCCTCCCGGCTGTGTACAACCACCGGCAGGCCCAGTTCTTTGGCCAGCAAAAGCTGTTCTTCGAAAACCTTTTTCTGCACATCTTTAGGTGAAAAATTATAATGGTAATCCAGCCCTATTTCCCCGATAGCCACGACTCTTTTATCATGCGCCAATTCCCGCAATATATCGAGGTAGTCTGCCGGAACATTTGATGCCTCGTGGGGGTGAACCCCCACGCAGGCATATATAAAATTGTGCTTTCGGGCAAGCTCCAAAGACTTAAGGCTACTTTTAAGGTCCGAGCCGGCGTTTATCACCACTATTCCCTGGCTTTCTATTTCTTCAAGCAACTTTTCTCTGTCACTTTCGAAAGCCTTATCATCCAGGTGCGCATGGGCATCAACCAGCACCTTATCACCCCTTATTTTACTTTAGCTCCCGGCTCTATATCGCCTTCAACCGTGACGAGCACGACTTTTTCTTTTGAAGAAGCGGCAAGCAGCATGCCCTGGGATTCCACCCCCCGGAGCTTTGCCGGCTTTAAGTTGGCTACCACCACAACCTTTTTCCCTACCAGCTCTTCAGGTTTGTAGTGCTTTGCTATCCCTGCGACTATCTGGCGTTCTTCATCTCCTATTTTTACCTTAAGTTTCAGCAGCTTGTCAGCTCCCTCAATCCGGGAAGCCTCCAGCACTTCAGCAACTCTCAGGTCCACTTTCGCAAACTCGTCTATCGTTATGAACTCTGCCTTTTCCCCACTGCCTTTTTTACCTTCCGATTTTTCCTCCTTAGATGCGGTTTTTAATTCAACGGTGCTTTCTATTCTCGGAAATATTATCTTTTTCTCGCCTATCCTTAATCCTGCCGGAAGAACTCCAAATCGCTTGACGCTTTCCCAGGTAAAGAGGCTTTCGTCGGAAATGCCCAGCTGCCCCCTGATTTTCCCCGGAATATTCGGCATCGCCGGCCATATATGAACTGATATGATGCGCAATGCTTCAGCAAGATTATAAAGCACCGTTGCCAGGCGTTCCTTTTTGCTCGGATCTTTAGCCAGAGCCCAAGGTGCCGTTTCGTCGATGTACTTGTTGGCTCTACCAATGAACTTCCAGATCGCTTTCAACGCTTCTGTAAGCTCCAAACGGCGTATTAGGCTTTCCACCGTATCCGGCAGCATCTCTGCCTGGGCAATGAGCTCGTGGTCAGGACCTTCCGGAAGTCCCGGTGATGGGATATAACCACCGAAAAACTTATCTATCATGGTCACTGTGCGGGAAAGCAGGTTGCCCAGGTCGTTGGCAAGGTCTGCGTTGTATCTTTCCACAAGAGCCGCTTCCCCTACAGCGCCATCCTGACCGTAAGGAAGATCCCTAAGGAGGTAGTATCTTACCACATCCGGCCCGTATTTTTCCGCCAGGGCAAAGGGGTCCACTACGTTGCCCAGGCTTTTTGACATCTTTTTGCCGTCGGGCCCCAGCAGGAAGCCTCCCACGTTCAGGCATTTATATATAGGTATACCGGCGGATTTCAGCATGGTGGGCCAGAAGACAGCGTGAGGCTTTAATATGTCCTTTCCTATGAGATGCCAGGCATGAACCCAATACCGGTCAAACTTTTCTCCATTCGGATAATCCAATGCGGAAACATAATTCAAAAGCGCATCGAACCACACGTAGGTAACGTGCTCTTCATCCCATGGCAAGGGAATTCCCCAGGGAACGCGCTTGCGGGGACGGGATATGGAAAGGTCGCCCACAGGCTCCGAAAGCATTGAAAGCACCTCGTTCCGGTAGCCTTCGGGACGAATGAAATCCGGATTTTCCATGATGTAGTTCCTGAGCCATTCCCGGTACTTCTCCATCCGGAAGAAATAGTTGCCTTCTTTCCTCTTTTCCGGCACAGTGCCGTGGTCGGGGCAGCGCCCGTTCACCAGTTCTTTCTCGGTGAGAAAACGCTCGCACCCCACGCAATAAAGGCCCTCATATTCGCCGAAGTAAATATCTCCTGCTTCGTATACCTTTTGCAACACCTGCTGCACGACTTTCTTGTGTCTTTGTTCCGTTGTCCTTATAAAATCGTCGTATTCTATATTTAGCTTTTTCCAGGCATCCCTAAAGCGGGCGCTCATCCGGTCCACAAAAGCCTGGGGGTCCTCATTGTTCTTCTGGGCGGCCTGTGCAATTTTCTCGCCATGTTCGTCAGTGCCGGTGAGGAAATGGGTGTCGTAGCCGGCAAGTCTATGCCAGCGTGCCAGAAAATCAGCCACTATGGTGGTATAAGCATGACCAATATGCGGGTCGGCATTGACGTAATAAATAGGCGTAGTGATGTAAAAGACTCTTTCTCCCATATCCGTTCCTCCTAAAGTTTATTTTTTTAAATTTAACTATACCTTTTATCATTTTTTACCGAATTAAAAAACCCCGCCCCGGAAAGGGGCGGGGTACATACCCGCGGTACCACCCTATTTCGCCTTTTAAAGGCCTCTTGGCTTTAACGGGCCTTCCCGTCACCGCCTACTATCTTTCAGCGGCGCAAGCTCGGGGACCATGTTCGGCAGGGCTTTCGGTACCGGCTCTCACCTTTCCCGGCTCTCTGTGACCTCGTCCCTGCTTACTCTTCCCGTCATAGCCTTTTTGTTTGCATTATATAATACCATGGGCGGAATACATTGTCAAGTTTAGCGAAAATATTACGAGTGGTACATGGCTCCGAACGGGGTCTCCGTCTTTTGGAGCTTACCGCTTCTTACCAGGTTTTCAAGGCTTTCCTTCAAGGTCCTCACTTCCAAGTTCATATCCGGAGCTTCAGCATTTAACGCCTGAAGCACTTTCAAAAGATTTGTCTCGTATATCGGAAGGTGCGGCTCCAAAAGGCTAAGAAGCCTTTCTTCTGCTCTTTTCCTGTGATGCCTTATCTCATCAAATGGGTTCAGGGTATGCGGGCTCTTGGTATACGGCAATCTTACTCTTATCGCTACTGTCCTTCCGAAAAGCGGCGAGGAAACGAAGGCATCGCCTGAGGGAAGATACGGGAGTCTTCTTGCCTCTTCCGCTCCTATATCGGTTTCTTCCGTAATGGTAGCAATGTCATGTCCTCTCACCGTTCTGAAAATTATTTTAGTATTGAGCTGAGCTGTTACCGTCTCATCTAGCAGGGTCGGCCTTTGAGTGGCAAGCACCAGAAACACTCCGTATTTCCTTCCTTCCTGGGCAATCTCGGTTATTATGCCTTTACTTGGGGCATCATAGCCCTTTGGAGCGAAGTTATGGGCTTCATCGGTGGCTATTACGAAAGGTGGGAAGTATTCTCCTCTGCTCTCCCCCCTCAGTTCACCATCCTTGTAGTCCCTCCTAGTACGGTACAGGTTGGAAAGAAGATACGTGGAAAATACCTGAAGCAGCCAGATAGGTCCCTGTATCACCGCTAGCTTCCCTGAGAGTAATGCTTCCTTTACCGGCTTTATGTTGTAGTTGAACAAACCCGAAGCGTCAAGCCGCCACAGCCTCCAGGCTATGCCCTGTACCGACTGCAGGGGTATATTGGGGTATTCCTCCAAAAGTTCCTTCATTTTTTTATATTTTTCTCTTTCTTCGGGTTCCAAATCTTGCTGCAATATCTTTTCGATCCTGCTCCTCCCAAGTTCCAGCGCCTCAGTTAATAGTTGAAGGCGTAAAGAAAAGCTTCTATATGTATCTCCCCTGCGGTGCAGCATTTGCACTGCGCTGCTCATAGCTTCGGTCAAAGGTTTTACGGCGGAAAGTAAATCCAGTAGGTCTTGTCTGCCTAAAGAGGGGAATTCAACACCTATATCTTCTCCTACTTGAAATTTCTTGAAAGATCCCGTAAAATCAGGGGACCATTCCAGATCCTCTTCTCTTATTGAAAAATCCATCTCGTAATGAGGGTCCAGGATTATCGCCGGGATTTCCTTCAGCATAAGCTCTTCCATTATTACCCGGAGCCCATAGGATTTGCCCGAACCGGATCCGCCGAAGATACCGATGTGCGGGTATTGCTGAAAGGATTTCAAATCAAGCAAAAATGGCACATTTTTGGTTTTTCTCTTTTCCCCTTTGGAGTAAACGTAAAAAAGTTCCTTTAAATTCTCGTCCATGGTAGATGCCGTTTCTTCGGTATTTTTTATCTCTCCCAGTGCAAGGCCTCCCTCCGGATCCGACCTTACGAGTAGGTCCCTGACTTCCCAAAATTCCGGAAGATGCACTTTTGCTCCTGTAGTAACAGGGAAACTTGCCTCGTTCCGGAGTTTTACCTTGGCTATATTAATCTCATCTTCGCTTATCGAATACCCCAGGCGCTCTAGCGATTCCAGCACTCGGGCATCAACAAAATCGTGGTTTATGGAAAGGGGTATGAACCGGTTATAGGAATTTGCCTCCACGACCTCGCCTATGAGCGAACCCTGATGGGGATCGTCTATCACCAGGATCTCATTTATCCTGAATTTTCTCTCTTTGGAAGCCACAAAAACTTCCTGCGGAGTAGTAAGACCCACTACCTGCATTTTTTTCTCTCCTTTCATCGATAACTTTCTAAGCATTTAAAACTCACACTAGGGACTGCGCTTTGCACGCTTTGGTGTAAGGAATTCCGCATACTCTTTCCCAAGGTATGCCTTTAAAAGCCCCTCCATGGTAGCATCGCTAATTTTCACCTTCTTGTCAATGAGGTCCAGCCAGAGGGGTATTCCCCTGCTGCCCTCAGGTGTGAGGGTAAAAATTAGATTTTCCACCAGCTCCAGGTTCTCATACTGCTCTTCTAAAAGATCGATGCCGATGGGTTTGGGGTCAAAGGAAGTTCTCATAAACACTGTGCGAAAACCCTCTTTGAAGCACCCAGGAGTTACCTCCAGCCCTTCTCCCACATCCAGAACCCCTAACAGAAGCTCCCAATCGCAAGCACCGCTTACCGCGTCAGGTATGGCATCCTTCAGCGCCGAACTTATAATTCTGGTTGATATGCCTTCTACCACACCTACAAGAAGAGTTCCTGCTTTTAAAACTTCCGCTTTAAGACTTTCCCAAAGCTCTTTTGCTTCTATTTTGAGCCTCACCAGTGAACCATCGATCAGCATCACAGCAGGCCTATATTTTTTAACGGCCGAGATTGCCGCCTGCGCTTCCAAAACCGCAAGATTGGACTTTACAAGCTGCTGGTATTCAGCCTCGTTTAGATCTTCACCGATAAAAAGCGGGCATAGCACATCGTAAAAATATATTTCTTCCTGGGCTACTGTGCACTTAGCCATCGCCTGCTGAAGGGTTATTACGTATGGGAACATTCCACCTGTGCTGTTGGTGGAGCCGTCTACACCGGCTACTCCTCCTTTTTCCATCAACCGCTCCAGTTCATTATCCGACATTTTTCGACTTTTTACGAATCTGCCTAGGCTGCTCTCATTTATATATGCCCTTATTCTCGCTCTATCCGGCCTTTGCTCAAACCTCTTTTTCAAAGCCCCAGCTGTCCGCCGGAACTCGTTTTTCAATCCTTCATTTAATTCCAGCAAAACCAACCGCTCCTCTCAAATATTTAAAAAAATACCTTATGAAATATTGACTATTTATTGGTATTTCTGGTATTATCTTCTCAGATAATGTCGAAAAAAGTAAAAAGAGGGGGCAGTCTTTATGAAATCGACGGGTGTTGTTAGAAAAGTAGATGAATTAGGGAGGGTAGTTATACCAATTGAGCTAAGGCGCACTTTAAGCATCAACGAAAAAGACGCTTTGGAAATTTTCGTCGATACCGATAGGATTATTCTAAAGAAATACCAGCCCGGTTGTATATTCTGCGGAAGTGCTGAAAACGTCTTTACCATAAAAGGGAAAAACATCTGCGAAAAGTGCGCTGAGGAAATCTATCGGATGAAAAAAAATTAAAAGAAGAGACTTTGGTCTCTTCTTCTTTTATTTCCCTGCCAAATTTATGGTACAAAAAATTCAACTGATTGTCAACAATTTCCGAAATCGAAAGAAAGCTCAAAAGATACTCTCCACGATTGCAAAGCAATTGCACTTCCCATAGAGCCAATTAGCTTTCCCTGCTTTCGAGCAAAATTCTATATACATCCTTTTTTGAAATTCCGAACTCTTTTGCTACCTTTTTTAACGCCAGCTTCCTTTCTATTCCCGCATTTATATATGCCTTTACTTGCTCTAAAACCATTACTTTTAATTCTTCATTCGCCAAAACGCTTTCAGTGGTGCCGGCGTTTTCTTTTTCAGCTCCCTCCAGCACCAGGACTATTTCTCCTTTCGGAGGGTTGCTCTGAAATCTTTCAATGGCCTCTTCGACCGATCCCCGAAAAAATTCCTCGTGGACCTTGGTCATCTCCCGGGCGACGGTAATCCTTCTGTTGCCAAGAATCTCCCTGATGTCCAGAAGGCACTTTAAAAGCCTGTGGGGCGCCTCATAAAGGACGATGGTCCTTTCTTCATCTTTTAGTTCCTCCAGCCTTCTTCGCCTTTTAGTGGAAGCTTGCGGCAAAAACCCTTCAAACACAAACTTTCGCGTATCAAGGCCTGATCCAGCAACCGCGCATATCACCGCCGATGGCCCGGGAAGCGGCACGACTGTGATTCCAGCTTTTACCGCCTTTTTGACCAGGTCCTCCCCGGGATCGCTAATTCCGGGCATCCCCGCATCCGAGACTAAGGCAACGCTCTTTCCTTCCAGAAGGTCCCTTACGATCTTTTCGCCTTTTTCAGCCCTGTTTTGCTCCCGGTAGCTGGTGAGCGGCGTCTTTATATCGTAATGGTTCAAAAGCTTTTTTGTAACCCTCGTATCCTCCGCTGCGATGTAATCCACTTCCTTTAAAACCCTCAGAACCCTAAGGGTAATATCTTCAAGGTTTCCTATTGGCGTCGGGCAAAGGTATAAAATCCCGGACTCTTTTTTTTCGGCCATTTTGAACATCCCTCTCTTTGTGAAGGTCCCCTGCGTCTTATTACCTTTTCAGTCCTACGGAAAAAAGTTATTTGTAATCTGATAAGATAATTATAATATTTTTTCTCGGACAAATAAAATGGACCGGTCCCACTAGGAAAGTGTAAGGGGTTTTCACATCATTTGAAAGCCGAAGGTTTAAAAAGAAAAACCCAAGAGCCCACGTAGAGTGCTTTTATGTGGATAACCTTGTGGAAACTGTGTACATTTCTTTACAATTACGTACCGGAGTGGTATGATAGTAAAAATTTTAAAAAGCCATTTGAACTTGGTTATTTTGTAAAGATTACGCATGGGGAGGGGACGATAATGTTCACCGGTGAAAAGGTGAGGTTGAGGGAATTTAGAAGGGGAGACCTTGAAAAGGCGCTCCAGTTCTTTAACGATCCGGAAGTGAAGCGTTTCATTATTCCCGGCATTCCTTTCCCTCTGACGGAAGCTGATGAAGAGAAATTTCTGTCAAAGCAGAGCGCCTTTAATACCGACACTTATTCTTTTGCCATAGAAACGTTGGACGGGGAGTATATAGGCGGCTGCGGCTTAAATAGTATAGACTGGAAAAACAGCGTTGCTGTTGTTGGAATTTGTATCAGCAATAAAAAATACTGGGGAAAGGGTTACGGCACAGACGCCATGCGGGTCCTTTTGCGGTTTATCTTCGAGCAGATGAACATAAATAAAGTCAAACTCTTCGTTTATGACTTTAACAAGAGGGCCATCCGGTGTTACGAAAAATGCGGCTTCAAAGTAGAGGGAGTGCTGCGGCAGGAGATATATAGGGACGGCAAGTATCACGACCAACTGGTTATGGGAATTCTAAGAAACGAGTGGTTCTCTGAAGAATAAAGATTTTTGAATAAAAATAAAAGGGAAAAACCTTTTTTTATAGAATATATATAGTGTAAATACGCAATTACAATAAACTTAACAAAAAAACTATAAAAGTACTGCTGGGGGAGCTTCGGCTGAGAGGAGACCCCTTCGGGTCTCGACCCCTTGAACCTGCCCAGGGTAATGCCTGCGTAGGGAAGCAGTCCGGTATTTGCCCCGATTTTTGGGGTAAGAATCGAACTTTGCCCACCTACACAGGTGGGTTAATTTATTTTTAGGAGGATAAGACTATGAAACTCGCGCTTACAATTGCAGGCTCGGATTCGGGAGGGGGAGCGGGAATCCAGGCAGACCTCAAGACTTTCAGCGCCCACGGGGTATTCGGGATGAGCGTCATAACGTCCGTCACCGCTCAGAACACTAAAGCCGTCCTCGGCGTAGAAGACATCTCCCCAGAAATGGTGTATCTGCAGATGAAGGCTGTTTTCGAAGACCTGGCGCCGGACGCAGTGAAGATAGGCATGGTTTCCTCCGAAGCCATAATAAAATCCATAGTTAAAGGCCTCGATGAATTTAAGCCGGAAAAAGTAGTGCTCGACCCGGTCATGATTTCAAAAAGCGGCCATGCGCTACTAAGGCCCGAAGCCGTGGAAGCCCTGAAGACGGAACTTTTAAAAAGGTGCCTTGTGGTCACCCCGAACATCCCCGAAGCGCAGGTCCTTAGTGGAATAACCATAAAAAGCGTGGAGGATATGAAAAAAGCCGCCGAAAAGATAATGTCCTACGGCTGCCGCTCAGTGATTATCAAAGGCGGCCACTTAGAGGGCGATGCCGTTGATGTTTTTTTTGACGGTCGGGAATTTCAGGAGCTAAAAGCGAAAAAAGTCCCGACGAAGAACACCCACGGCACAGGGTGCACTTTTTCTTCGGCACTGGCGGCGAACCTGGCCTTGGGCCATGACCTTTTCACTTCGTTTAAGCTAGCAAAAGAGTATATTACTTTGGCAATTGAAAATTCTATCGATATAGGCGGTGGTGCAGGACCCGTGCATCATTTTTACAAACTTTACCGCATGGCAGGGATGAAGGGATGATAAAAACGAATATTGACTACTCGCTATACGCCATAACCGAGAGGTCGTATCTGGGTGAAAGGGATTTTTTGGAAGCCGTGGAAGAAGCTATAAAAGCCGGAATTACGGTGCTGCAGCTGAGGGAAAAGGATATTTCCGGGAGGGAATTTTACCACCTGGCACTCCAAGTTCGTAAACTTACCAAAGCGTACGGCATTCCGCTCATAATAAACGACCGGGTGGATATTGCCCTGGCGGTAGATGCCGACGGCGTTCACGTGGGGCAGGAAGATATACCTGCCAAGGCAGTAAGAAAAATCATGGGCCCCGAAAAGATCTTGGGGGTTTCTGCCAAGACTGTGGAAGAGGCCATCAAAGCAGAACAAGACGGGGCCGATTATCTGGGGGTAGGCGCTGTTTTTCCTTCTCCTACCAAACCCTCTTCTAAAGCCATTGGTCTCGAGGGCCTCAAAGAAATCAAAAGCAAAGTTAAAATTCCCGTAGTCGCCATAGGAGGCATCACGAAAGACAACGCTAAGGAGGTCCTGGCGGCGGGAGCCGACGGCCTTTCGTGCATTTCGGCGGTATTTTGCGGTAACATAACCGAAAACGTCAAGGCTTTGAAAAAAGTGCTGTATGAATCAAGAAAACATTAAAAAAATTTTAAATGGAGGGTGGTTTTCATGAAATCTTTTTCCGCTCCTGTACCTGATGAAAAGGTGAGCAGCCTCATCATAAAACATTACTTCAAGGACCTGGAAGATGCAGTAAAATCCGATGTAATAGTAGCCGGTGCGGGGCCTTCTGGTCTTACTTGTGCCTGGACTCTGGCAGACCAGGGCTATAAGGTGACCGTCTTGGATAGGAGATTAGCGCCTGGAGGCGGGATATGGGGCGGGGCCATGAGTTTTAACAAAGTGGTGCTTCAGAAGGATGTGGAGTGGATCTTAAAAGAAGCCGACGTTCCCTTTGTGGAAGATGAAGGGACTCTAGTAGTCTCTGCGCCCCTTTTTGCCAGCAAGCTCATAGCCAAGGCTGCGGGACATCCGGGTATTAGGTTCTTCAATATGCTCACCGTAGTCGACCTTCACTCCACCGGTGACAAGATCACCGGAGTGGTAGTAAACAACAGCGCTATAGAGGTAGCTAACCTTCACGTGGATCCCATGGTGCTTACCGCCAAGGCAGTACTAGATGCCACAGGCCACGACGCTGTGCTGGCCAGCCTTTACAGCAAACGAACCGGCACGAGCCTTATCCGGGAATCCTTCATGAACGCTGAAAAAGGCGAGGAGGATGTGGTAGCCAATACGCGGATGTTAGCCCCGGGACTTTTTGTGGCGGGAATGGCGGCCAACAATGTGGGGGGCGGCTGCCGCATGGGGCCGATTTTCGGTGGCATGTTGCTTTCTGGAAAAAAGGCAGCCCGTCTGATAAGCGAGTATTTGAACGAAAACCAATGAAATAAACAAGCCGGCTCAAGGTCCGCAAAAAATGGTATAATACTTATATGCAAATACTGCAATGCGAAAAACGGGGAGGAAGCACACCTTGGCGGAATTAGACTATATTGTCAGGGCTATTGACGAAGAGGCAGGAGTGCTGGCTTTTGCCGCCCGCACTACAGAACTGGTGGAAAAGGCAAAAACCATACACGGTTGTTCTCCCACCGCCACCGCAGCCTTGGGCCGGCTGCTCACTGCGGCAGCCATGATGGGTTCGATGCTGAAGACCGAAAATGATTCGGTTACCCTCCGAGTAGACGGCGGGGGCCCCTGTGGCATTATTCTTGCCTTTTCGGATTTTAAAGGAAACGTAAAGGGATATATCGCCAATCCGGCAGCAGACTTACCCCTTAACGAAAAAGGCAAGTTAAACGTAGGAGGTATAGTCGGCAGGGAGGGTACGCTCACAGTTATAAAAGACCTGGGGCTGAAAGAACCTTATGTAGGGCAGGTACCGCTGGTCTCTGGAGAAATTGCCGAGGACTTAACCTATTATTTTGCGAAATCAGAGCAGGTTCCCTCCGCTGTAGGCCTTGGAGTCCTCGTCGATAAAAACCAAACGGTAAGGGCAGCAGGAGGATTTATCGTCCAGCTTCTTCCCAGAGCCAGCGAAGAAACCGCGATTTCCATTGAAGAAAAGATCAAAGTAATGAGGCCTGTAACGGAACTGCTGGACGAGGAGAACTCTCCTGAAGACCTGATCAATTTGCTTCTTCCGGGTTTTAAGCTGAAATTCCTGGCAAAGCAGCAGATAGGATACCGCTGTTCCTGTTCCCGAGAGAGGTTGGAGCGCGTGCTTATAAACCTGGGTAGGGAGGAAGCGGAGGAAATCCTCAAAACGAGGCAGAATATAGAGCTGGTCTGCCAATACTGTCGTGAAAGATACGAATTTACAAGCGAAGATGTTAAGCGGATTTTTGATAATGCTTAAAAAAAAAGAGGCTGCGTTAAAGCAGCCTCTTTTATTTTTTTATAAAAGTTCCAGTTCTTCTAGAACTTTCCTTAAAATTTCTTTGGTCTTTTCATCAGCCGGCACAAGCGGTGGCCTTAATCCCCCAACCCTGACACCTATCATATTGAGCGCTTCCTTTACCGGGATGGGATTTGTGATAACAAAAAGTGCCTTGAATAGGTCAAAAAGCTCAAGATGTATTTGGCTTGCTTTTTCCACATCGCCTTTTTCGAAGGCCTCGATCATTTCTTTTATTCTATTTCCCACAAGATGAGAAGCCACGCTAACAACGCCTTTAGCTCCGAGAGCCAGCATGGGCAGCGTAAGGCTGTCATCGCCGCTATATACGTCCAGCTCCGGTGCGAGCATTCTGGTCTTGCTGGTCTTGTCTAGATTGCCACCCGCATCCTTTACCGCCACCACGTTCTTCACTTTGGAAAGCTTCATCAATGTTTCCGGCTCAATGGTAACGGCAGTCCTGCCGGGCACGTTGTACAGCATAACCGGGATGTCGACCGCTTCGGCTATCATCTTGAAATGCTGGTACAGCCCTTCCTGCGTGGGCTTATTGTAATAAGGACTTACCAGCAACAGGCCGTCAACACCTATCTCCTGAGCTTTCACGGAAAGCTCAATGCTGTGCTGGGTATTGTAGGAACCCGTGCCGGCTATTATCTTCGCTCTGCCTTTAGCAACCTCCTTTGCAAGTCTGTAAAGGGTGAGTTTTTCCTCATCGGAAAGCGTTGGCGACTCTCCCGTGGTGCCTGTGACTACCAGGGCATCGCTGCCGTTTTCTATAAGATAGTCTACCAGATTTTCGAAAGCATCGTAATCAACCTTCAAATTCTCATCAAAAGGGGTCACCATTGCCGTTATAACGCGGCCAAAACTCATAAAACATCCTCCTTCGTTAAAAATCTTTTCAAGTTTATATTATTCTAATAACCGCTTACAGTTAAAAAAAAAAAGAGGAGCAAAGCTACCTATCATCCCTGTTGTATATTCCAAATAAAGCAATCAACCTCAAAAGCTGAAGTATCGCCATAAGAGTTGCGGCTACGTATGTGAGGGCCGCTGCATTTAAGACACTTCTCACCGGCCCCTCCTCTTCATAGGAAATAAATCCCGCATTTTCCAAGGCCGCTACTGCCCTGCTGCTGGCATTGTACTCCACCGGCAGGGTAATTAGCTGAAACAGGACCGCAGCGCTGAAGAACAATATGCCCAGCGTGGCCAAAAATTCGGAGCTCAAAAGAAGTCCTAAGAAAAATAACGGAAACGCCATTTGAGATCCGATGCCCGCCAGCGGCACTATGGTATTTCTCAAAGCCAAAGGTGCGTATCCGATATTGTGCTGGATGGCGTGGCCACACTCATGCGCAGCAACACCAATGGCTGCAAGCGACCTGCCGTTATAGACCTCGGGCGACAGTCTCAATACTTTAGTGCGCGGATCATAATAGTCCGTTAGGCGGCCTCTTGTCATCTCTACCGTGACGTCGTATATACCGTTCATCCTAAGGATTTCCCTTGCAACTTCCGCACCTGAAAGTCCTACTCGGGCGGGAACCCGGAGGAATCTCTCAAATGTTGCAGTCACCTTAGCCTGAGCGTATAAAGCAAGCACCAATGCGGGCAGCAGAACTATCCAAGTGGGATCGTAGTAATACCAAAAAGGAAACATACTGCTTACCTGGTTACCCAAACTGTGCAAAACTGCAACAGTTTGAGGCTGGGGTATTTATAGTCCGCCTTTCAGGTTGCCTCAACCCCAGCAGGCGGATTTTGAGGCAACAAATTTTTCTTTCAAGATCCTTTTGGCTCCACTTCCTCTAAGGGGAACTCCCTATTTTCGCCGGTATCGGAAAGTTTTACAATTACCGTGCCTCTTTCTTTGTTTACAGAAACAATAGAACCTTCTCCCAGAGAAGTGATAACTTGAGAATCTATCTTGAAAGCTTCCTCCGCTTCCTTGCAGGACTCACCGCATTTAGCCGCGTCGCAGTAATTTTCGTACTCGAACCTGAGGCAGCACATCAGCCTTCCGCAGAGCCCAGAAATTTTGCCTGGGTTTAGCGACAGATTTTGCTGCTTTGCCATCTTTATGGAGACGGGGTCAAATTCGCCAAGAAAAGTATGGCAGCACACAATTCTGCCGCAGGGGCCAAGACCTCCTATCATTTTGGCTTCGTCCCTTACTCCTATCTGCCTTAGCTCTATTCGGGTCCTGAAAATTGCAGCAAGGTCCTTTACAAGCTCTCTGAAATCCACCCGGCCATCAGCCGTAAAATAAAAGATGAGCTTGGATCTGTCAAAGGTGTACTCTACATCTACCAGCTTCATTTCAAGGCCGTGCTCTTCTATCTTTTTTTCGGCTATCTTGGCCGCTTCCTTGGCTTTGATCTTGTTTTCCTCTACTACCTTCTCGTCTTCTGGCGTGGCTTTGCGGATCACATCTTTGAGGGGGGCTATCACATCCTCTTCTCTTACTTCTTTAGGACCTATTACCACCTCGCCGAACTCAATACCCCTCGCAGTTTCTACAATTACCTTGTCCCCTACCGAAAGTTCCAGGGTTCCTGGGTTAAAATAATATATTTTGCCAGCTCTCTTGAACCTTACGCCGATTACTTTGACCACTACATCACCTCCTGCTCCGAAAGCCCCACGAATAAATTATACCACGCCAGGCTCTCATTTCCCCTGGATTTTACTACCTCAATCTGCGAATACAAGGTCTCGATAGCGGCTACTAGAGCTCGGGGTGAAAAATTTTGTGCGAGTTCATTTAGTTTATCCAGTAAATCTAGGTTTTTTAAGGGAGCCCTACTCTTAGTCTTTATCACCAAAAGATCTCTATACACCTCAGCCATAAATTCCATCATAACGTCCGGGTCAACGTTTGCTTCAGTAAGCTGCTTGACGTAAAAGTTTATTTTTGAAAGATCCGGGCGAGAAATTGCCTCGAGCAATATCTCCTTTATGCTATCGGAAATCTTCTTTTCGTTTTCATTTAATTTTGAATAATCCAAAATTTGGCACCTGGAAATTACGGTGGGAAGTAAATTTTTTAAATTTTGGGCAAGAAGCAGGAAAAGGATAGCAGTCGGCGGGTCTTCTAAAGTCTTTAAAAGCGTGTTCTGGGCTTCTTGTGTCATTTTGTCCGCTTCGTGAATTACATAGACCTTTCTTTTCCCCTGTATTGGCGGCTGAGATGCGCTAAAAATCACATCCCTTACTTTCTCTACCTTTATCGAAGATCCATCGGGAAACAGGTGAAAAAGATCCGGGTGACTTCCAGTGCTTATACGGCGGCAGCAATCACAGAAACCGCAAAAAGATGGGGTTTGGTCGCAGTTGGCGGCCTGGGCAAGTTCAATAGCCTTTTTTACTGTTTCTTTTTCAGGTCCGAGTAAAATATAAGCATGAAAAATTTTACGCATAAAGGTCAAGGAGCAGCCCTCTTATTTCGTCCACTATTGCCAATATTCTCACCGCATCAGCACTTTGAGAAAGCACAAGTTCTGTAAGCTCAAGGAGCTTTTTATCCACTATCTTAACTGCGGCTAGCACTTTCTGCCTGCCATTTTGGGAAAAAAACTTTTCCTCTTTCAGCTCCAGTCCCGCTTCTAGACAGTATTTTAAAAAGCGCGCAAGCATTTCCTTATATCTTTTCAGGTCGCCAAGGCTCATAGTTTTCGCGAGCCTTTTCCCCTGCTCTTCTATGGACGAAAGCATATCGCCCAGCTGCTCCTTAGTATACACCTCCCGGGCATTTGCCAAAAAGTCCTGAAAGTTATTTGCACCCGAAGCCGCCTTGCTGGAGTGAACTCCCGCTTGTGGCAATCCTTCTCTTGCTGATAAACTCCGCACCCTGATCATATTCATATTTTCTCAAACCTTTCCACATTCATCACAAACACCGTAGCTCCACCCACGGTTACTTCTATTGGATAAGGGACCATGGTTTCACCGGGAGCTGCCGGGAAAGGTGTAATTACATGCTTCCTCGGGCGGCACACTTTCTCTATTATTTTTAGTACGTCATCTAGCCTTTCTTCTTCCACTCCCATGAGCAGCGTCGTGTTGCCCCGCTTCAAAAATCCGCCTGTACTTGAAAGCTTTGTGACGCCGATGTTGTTCCGGGTAAGCTCCTCTACCAGTCTGGGCGAATCGATATCCTGGACCACTGCCATTATCAGCTTCATAGGCATCGCCCCTTTCATTCGACTATTCCGGCTTTTTCCAGTTCAGCAACGATCTTTTTGAAAACCTCCTCAGCCGGCAAAGATGCATCGATGACCTTTATCCTCTCAGGGAACATTTCCTTGACCTTCATGTAACCTTCCCGCACTTTCTGGTGGAACTCCAAAGTTTCACTTTCCAGCCGGTCTTTTCCCCCTGTAAGCCTCGAAAGGGACACGGCTGGATCTATATCCAGCAATATCGTAATGTCAGGCCAGTAAGAACCAATTACCCACTTGTTAAGCTGCAATATGCGGTTGATGCCAATACCCCTGGCAAAGCCCTGGTAAGCCAAACTGGAATCCACAAACCTATCGCAAACTACGACAAAGCCCTCTTTAAGAGCGGGTATAACCATCTTTTCCAAAAGCTGAGCTCTGCAAGCTGCATAAATGAGAGCCTCTGCATTGGAAACCGGACTTCCCTGGGGGTCAAGCAGCACTTTTCTGAGCTGCTCCCCAAGAGCCGTCCCTCCCGGCTCTCTCGTCGCGATTACCCTCTTACCTTTGGCTTTAAGATACTCAACCAGTTTTTCGGCCTGGGTGGTTTTCCCAGCACCATCTGGACCCTCTATGGTTATGAATTTTCCCTTTCTTACACTCCTACCCATTTTTCACCACCGTTACAAAACCATTTTTTATTCCCTGGCAGTAGCCTCCTTTACTTTGAATTTCCAGGATTGCCTCAATGTGCTGTTTTTCTATTATTTCGCCGGGGTATAAAAGGGGCACTCCCGGCGGATAGGGAATCAACGCATCTTTCACTATCCTGTCTACAGCATCTTCTAATTTTACCTTTTCTCCTGGAGAAAAGTAAGCCTCTGCCGGATCCATAGCACATACGGGTATATCGCATGGAAAAATAACAGGTTTTAACTTGTTCTTGCGAGCAGGGAATCTCTTTAAAGCCGAGACCAGCTTTGCCACATCGCTCCAAGTATTCCCCCCAGTCAAAAGGAAGTATACGTTGGAATAATCAGCGTATTCGGCGTATATTTTGAACTTTGACCTCAGTACTTTTTCTATGAAAAAGCCTGTGTACCCAGCCGAGGAAACGTTTATCATCAACCGGGAAAGGTCCACATCGGAAATACCGCCTCGCCCCTTTAGTTCCCGCCCCACACAGTAAAAGGGAGTTTTTTCGTTTATCATTTTTCTTGCCCTTTCTGCAAGCTCCAGCCCTTTTTCCACCCACTGCTTCCCTATTTTTTCCATTACAGCTCTTGTTATGTCCAAAGATGCCATCAGAATATATGAAGGACTGGTGCTGGTCAAGAGCGAAAGGTAAGACCGGATTTTATCAAGTTTTAGTTTTCCGCCTTTTACGTGGAGCCAGGCAGTCTGGGTAAGGGAGCACAGCATTTTATGTGGGCTTTGCACCCATGCATCTATCTCAAACTTTCCCGCTGAAGAGGGGAGTTTTTTACTGAAAACAAGGTGAGCTCCGTGAGCTTCATCCACCAAAACTATTATTCCCCTGGCTTCTGCCTCCCGCGCTATTTCGGAAGCCGGCGGGCAAAACCCCTGATAAGTAGGGTTTGTGACAAAAACCGCTTTAGCATCGGGATTAAGGTCAAGGGCCTTTTTCCACTCATCAAGGGGCACGCCTGTGGCAACGCCCAGTTCCAGGTCAACCTCAGGTTTTAAGTAAACGGGCTTTGCACCTGCTAAAATTATGCCCATCAGTGCCGATTTATGGCTGTCGCGGGGCAAAAGAACTTTACTTCCCCTTTCCAGAGCTGCCCCGAGCATAGCCATGACGCCCGACGTAGAACCGTTGACCAGGAAAAAGGAATGGTCCGCTCCGTAAAGCTGGGAAAGAAGCCTCTGGGCCTTTTCAATCGCACCTTCAGGGCTGTGCCAGTTGTCCATTCCGGGGATTTCAGTCACATCCCAGCGAAATAGGTTCTTTTCCATCAAAGCCTTCAGCCGCCGGGGTAGGCCTTTCCCACCTTTATGGCCCGGCATGTGAAATCTAACAGGGTCTTTTCTTGAATAAGCCACAAGTTTTTGAACAAGCGGTATGCTTATTTTTTCTTTCATACCTTTTATATTCCCTTTTTTAGAATATAATACCATAAATTTTTGACTCTGTAACCGGAAACAATAATATTGGTGATTTCAATGGAGTTCCATTACAACTGCCCTTTGTGCAACGGTCTTATATCCGTCCGGGAAAGGTGCCCGGAGTGCGGCTCTCTAATGGAGGATTGGGGAAGGGTTCAGGATTACATGGACCCCTACCAGCCATACCTGGACATGAATACCACCGCACCTGACGAACAGAAGGAAAGAAAGTGCGTTCACCTTTTCAAGTGCCCAGATTGCGGCCGCGATACGAGAATAACGGTAAACCAGATCCTGGGTCCTTAATCCTTCTCGCCTTCCCTGATAACCGCCACAGCGGATACCAAGTCCCCTCCCTCCAATCTCATAAGGGTCACTCCGCGGGTGTTGCGGCTCATCATGGATATGTCCGAAACCTCCAGTCTTATCATCATGCCAGAAGCGGTGCAAAGAATAATATCGTCGCCTTCCGATACCACTTTAAGCCCTATGAGCTTTCCAGTAGTGCTGCTTACCCGTTGTGTTATTATCCCCTTTCCGCCTCGCGACTGGAGCCTGTATTCTTCAAGGGGTGTTCGCTTGCCGTATCCTTTTTCGGTTATTACCAGTACTTCCTTGCCCTCAGAGGTCACATCCATAGATGCAACTTCATCGCCTTCTTCCAAGGTTATGGCTTTCACACCTCGGGCAGTTCGCCCCGTCGGGCTGACATCGCTCACCGGAAACCTTATGCTCATCCCCAAAGATGTCCCGAGAATAAGCTCGTCTTTTTCTCCTACCAGTTTTACCCCAATTAGCTCGTCTCCAGGATTCAAGGTTATGGCTATTATGCCCGATTTGCGGGTCTTTTCGTACTCGGAAAGCAGCGTCTTTTTCACCAGGCCCTTTCGGGTTACCATCACCAAAAAGCTTTTTTCTTCAAAGTCTTTAATCGGTATTACCGCATTAACCTTCTCCTGGTTCTTTAAAGGCAGAAGGTTCACAATGGCTGTCCCTTTAGCCGTGCGTCCTGCTTCGGGTATTTCGTAGGCCTTGAGCTTATAAACGTTTCCTTTATTAGTAAAAAAGAGCACCACGTGATGGGTAGTGGCAACGAAAATCCTGTCTACGAAATCTTCCTCTCGCGTGGTCATGCCGGTTATTCCTTTGCCGCCGCGTTTTTGGCTCTTATATGAAGAAAGGGGCATTCGTTTGATATATCCCATATGGGTCATCGTTATTACTACGTCTTCTTCTGCTATCAGGTCTTCCTCGTCGAAATCCCCGGTCTCGGCAACTATTCTGGTTCTGCGTTCATCGCCGAAGCGCTCCTTTATCTTTAAAAGTTCATCTTTTATTATATCGTACACAAGTTTTTCGTCGCCCAAAACTTTCTTGTAATAATCGATTTTCCCCAAAAGTTCGTTATATTCTTCCTCTATCTTCTGGCGTTCAAGGGCGGTGAGCCTCTGGAGCCTCATGTCAAGGATTACTTGGGCCTGTTTTTCAGAAAGCCCAAATTTTTTCATGAGTCCTTCTTTTGCTGTGGGCACATCTTTGGATTTCCTAATTAGCGCTATTACTTCATCTAGGTGAGTGAGGGCGATCCTCAGTCCCTCCAGAATATGAACCCTTTCTTCAGCCCGGGCAAGTTCAAATTTTGTCCTTCGAACAACTACTTCTTTTTGGTGTTCGAGGTAATAGTATATCAAATCCCTCAAGGTAAGGATCTTGGGCTTGTTGTCCACTAGAGCAAGCATAATAGCGCCGAAAGTTACCTGCATCTGCGTGTGCTTGAAGAGCTGGTTCAGTATCACGCGGGCGTTCGCATCCCTTTTTAATTCGATGACGATTCTTATCCCGTTACGGTCGCTTTCGTCGCGAAGATCAGAAATACCTTCTAAGTGCTTGTCGCGGACGAGTTCCGCTATTTTTTCTATCAAACGGGCCTTGTTTACCATATATGGGATCTCAGTCACGAGGATTCTTTGCCTTCCGCCCTCCATGGGCTCTATAGTGGCTTTAGCCCTGATCGTTAGAGAACCGCGCCCGGTGGAGTACATTTCCTTTATGCCTTCTTTGCCAAGGATGATTCCCCCGGTTGGAAAATCTGGCCCTTTTATGGCAGCCATCAACTCCAGTGAAGTAACGTCAGGATTTTCTATCATCATGACAACCCCGTCAATTACTTCCGAAAGGTTATGGGGCGGTATGTTGGTAGCCATTCCAACCGCAATTCCTGAAGACCCATTCACCAGCAGGTTCGGGAAACGTGAAGGCAGCACCACAGGCTCTTTTAAGGTATCATCGAAGTTTGGAGCAAAGTCTACCGTATCTTTGTCCAAATCCGAAAGCATCTCCAGGGCTATCCGGGAAAGTCTTGCTTCGGTGTACCTCATAGCAGCCGGAGGGTCTCCGTCAATAGAGCCGAAGTTGCCGTGGCCATCGATAAGTGGATATCGAATGGAAAAATCCTGCGCTAACCTTACCATTGCCTCATATATAGCCGCATCCCCGTGGGGATGGTACTTACCCATTACGTCTCCCACGATGGTCGCAGACTTCCTGTGAGGTTTATCCGGCGTGAGATTGAGCTCACTCATGGCATAAAGGATCCTTCTGTGGATGGGCTTTAAGCCGTCCCTTACGTCGGGAAGCGCTCTGCCCACTATGACGCTCATAGCATAATCGATATATGATTTTTTCATTTCTTCTTCAATTGCTACAGTTACTATTTTTTCGCCCATTTCCATCTACAAAACCCCCGTTAAACATCTAAATTTCTCACTTCTGCCGCGTGTTCAAAAATAAACTGTCTTCGTGGCTCTACTTTTTCTCCCATTAGTATGGTAAAGATCTCGTCGGCTTCTATCGCATCTTCGAGGCTTACTTTTAAAATTGTCCTGGTCTTGGGGTTCATAGTAGTTTCCCATAACTGGTCCGGGTTCATCTCTCCGAGTCCCTTGAATCTCTTCACGTCAGCCTTATCCCTGTCTTTCCCTAATTTTTCTAATATGGCTTTCAATTCCTCATCGCTGTATGCGTAATACACATCTTTACCCTTCTTTACCTGATAAAGGGGCGGCTGAGCTATATATACCATGCCGGCCTCTATAAGAGGCCTCATGTAACGATAGAGGAAGGTTAAAAGCAGTGTCCTTATATGTGCACCGTCCACGTCAGCATCAGCCATAAGAATTATTTTATGGTACCTCAATTTTTCTATATCGAAATCGCTGCCGATACCTGTGCCCAGCGCAGTGATCATAGCTCTAATTTCTTCGTTGTTCAAAATTTTATCGAGCCTTGCCTTTTCCACATTCAATATTTTCCCCCTGAGGGGAAGGATTGCCTGGAATCTGGGGTCGCGCCCTTGTTTTGCGGAACCTCCTGCCGAATCTCCTTCCACAAGGTATAGCTCGCAAAGGCGCGGATCTTTTTCCCTGCAATCGGCGAGTTTCCCCGGAAGGGAAGTCTTGTCCAATGCATTCTTTCGCCTCACGAGTTCCCGGGCTTTGCGGGCCGCTTCTCTCGCCCTTGCGGCACTTATAGCTTTCTCGACGATGCTTCGCGCTATACTTGGATTTTCCTCTAAAAAGCGGTCCAGCGCCTCTCCCACTACTGATTCCACTATGCCGCGCATCTCGCTGTTGCCCAGTTTCGTCTTTGTCTGGCCTTCAAACTGAGGGTTAACAAGTTTCACGCTGATGACAGCGGTTAGTCCTTCCCTCACGTCTTCTCCGGAGAGGTTCGCTTCCTGTTCCTTCAGGAGGTTCATTTTTCTCGCATAGTCATTTATAGCTCGGGTCAGCGCCGATTTGAACCCTACAAGATGAGTACCGCCTTCCTGTGTATTTATGTTGTTGGCAAAGCTAAGCACGTTTTCCACGTAAGAGTCGTTGTACTGCAGGGCAACTTCTACATGCCACTCGTCCTTTTTCGAAGCTTCTATATATATCGGTTCTTCGTGAAGCACATCCTTGTTTCGGTTAAGGTATTTTACGAAGGAAACGATTCCGCCCTCGTAATGGAAAACCTGCTGTTTTCCAGAACGAAGGTCTCTGAGCTCTATCCTGAGCCCTTTGTTTAGAAAAGCCTGCTCTCTCAACCTCTGAGCTAATATGTCGTAGTTGAAAGTAGTGTCTTCAAATATTTCGTCATCGGGCATGAAAGTTACTTTAGTGCCGGTATCTTCAGCCTTCCCTATAACCTCCACACCGGTTACCGGCTTTCCACGCTCGTACTTCTGGTAATATACAAACCCGTCCCTTTTAACTTCTACCTCCAGCCATTTAGAAAGGGCGTTTACAACAGAAACGCCCACCCCGTGAAGACCCCCTGAAACCTTGTAGCCACCGGTCCCGAATTTGCCTCCGGCGTGCAGCATGGTAAGGGCAACTTCAAGGGCGGGTTTCCCTACCTTGGGATGCATCTTGACGGGAATGCCTCGTCCGTTATCTTCCACTGTTATCGAGCCGTCTTTGTTTATCACGACCAGTATGTTATCGCAAGCTCCTGCTAAAGCTTCATCTATGCTGTTATCCACTACCTCGTAAACTAAATGGTGCAGGCCCCGACTGTCGGTGGAGCCGATGTACATTCCAGGCCTTAGTCTTACGTGTTCTAGCCCTTCTAGCACTTCTATTTTTGTTTCATCATAAACTGTCTTTTTCTCCAATCTCACTACCTCCAACCTAGAAGCTTTGTTCGCAAATATTTTTAATAAAATTGGACCTTTTTAGAAGGGTGATAGAAGAAATTGGAGAAAAATATATCTTATCATCGGTCACGATTATCGATTTTCCTTCCTCTTCTCCGGGAACCACAAATCCCTCTTCTTTCGCAAGCTGCAGAAAATCGCTGGTATCCCGGAATTGGGTGCATTCCTTATCAAGAACCATTATAATATCCCTAGTGCGTACCACCGTGTTCTTGCCTATGTGAATGAACAATGGATTCACCTCTTTTTATTTTGAATTCTATGTCTTTAGTCATGAGTTCTATAAACTTATTCCTGAGTTTTTCATCTTCAATACCCGATGCAATATTATAAACCATTTGCTTTTTTTTGTGAGGAATCTCAACTTTATAAGCTCCTTTATCTTCACTGATCGTTTTTTTTGTACCATTTAGCCTGCAAACCTGAAACCGAATATCCTTCACAAGTGGAAAAGACAAAAATGAATTTATTTTTTCTAAGATCTCTGTTTTGAAAAACAAAAGTTGGTGAGCCCATACAGGGCTTTCCACGCCTATAAAAAGCGTATCTCCTCTAAAAAAAATCGGCTTTGAAACCCTTGCTAATTTTTCCCCAACTATTTCTTCGTAGTAGACAAAGATCATAGCCTCTTTTAGCCTGCGCTCCAGATGGTTCTTTTTTAAAACGCTCCACAGGACGTTTCTTATTTTTTCCATTAAGACCACCTCAGGGCGCCGGCCTTAATCCTGTAGATTCTGCCTTTTTTTAAAACATCCTCTGGTATCGCCGAAAGGTCTGCGGTAGTAACAAACACCTGTGAGATTTCTTCTCCTTGAAGGAGCCATCTCCTTCTTTTAACATCCAGTTCCGACAGCGCATCATCCAAAAGTAAGATGGGATAAACTCCCGTAACTTCAAAAAACATTTGCCGCTCAGCAAATTTAACGCTCAAGCTCAAAGTCCTCTGCTCTCCCTGCGAGCCGAAATACCTCAAATCCTTTCCTCCTAGTAAAAATTGCAAATCGTCCCGGTGCGGACCTACTTGAGTAAAACCGCTTTCTACATCCTGTGGGAGCGACTTTCTTAAAGCCGAAGAAAATGCTTCACGGAAAGCCTCAGGGGACACTCCGGGCAAAGCAACGGTTGATTCATATTTTATATCGATTTGCCTTTCATCCCGTGAAAAATAAAAGTAATATCTTTTTACCAAGGGAAAAAGCTTTTCCAAAAAAGCCATTCTTGTTTTTAGTATCACAGAACCCAATGCAGCAAGCTGCTCATCCCATGCTTCCAATGCACAAAGAAGCGTTCTATTCTTCTTGAGGTCTTTTAAAAGCCTGTTTCTTTGAGAAAGCGCGCGGCTGTATTCGGCGAGGTATCGACCGTACTGTGGTCTTAAACGTGTAATTAGAAGGTCCAGAAATCTCCTTCTTTCAGAAGGCCTCCCCTTAACCAGGCTTAGGTCATCGGGAGAAAAAAACACCGCGTGGATCTGCCAGTAAAGCTCTGAAAGCCGTTTTTTTTCAACATCACATTCACGAACTTTTTTCCTGTCCCCTATATTTAGCAGAATTTCCCTGTCAACAGGGCCAGAGGATGTGGTAAAAATTCCCTTTAAATATGCTTTCGTTTTGTCAAAGGCAACAAGGTGCTGTTCCTTATTGGATCTTACCGGCTTTAGATTGCAAAGAAAATATATAGCTTCCAAAAGGTTGGTCTTCCCTTGAGCATTGTCCCCGTAAAACACATTCAGCCCTTCAGAGAACTCTGTCTCAAGTTCCTTAAAGTTTCGAAAATCAACAAGGCGAACTTTTGAAAGGTGCAAATCATTCCCTCCCGCCCTTTACTACAAGGGTCTCGCCCTGAAATTCAACTACATCTCCGGGATAAAGCTTTCTGGACCTTCTTGTCTCTACTTCTCCGTTAACTTTTACAAGACCTTCTCTTATCATTATCTTTGCCTGCCCACCGGTTAAAACAACTCCAGACCATTTCAAAAACTGATCAAGGTTTATGGACTCTGTCTTTATAAATACTTCTCTCAATAATCCTCACTCCTTAACCTTACGGGCAGGATAAAGTTTATATGGTTTTCCACATCTAAAGGCCTTATTACACAAGGACCAACCTCGCCTGAAAATTTAAGCTCCACCTCGGGTTTTTCTATAGACTTCAAGGCCTCTATAAAGAACTTAGCGTTGAAGGCTACGAAAAGATCCTCCCCTGCAGTATCGCATTCAACTTTCTCGTAAACACTTCCTATTTCGGATTCGGTACTTATTTCCATACAATTGTTTCCTATTTTGAATTTTACAAGATTATTTTTGCTCCCTTCTCTTGCTACGATAAAAGCGCGTTCTATACTAGAAAGCAAAGCATCGGTATTTACAACCACCGTAACCTTCGGGTCGACGTTGACCACCTGTTCGTAATCTATAAAGTTCCCCTCCAAAATTCGACTGGCCATGGTCATTTTTTCCGTACGAAATACCACTCTGTTGCCGCCGGTATGTATCTCAAAATATTCTTCCTCATCATCCGAAAATGCCCTGGTGAGTTCTAGTAGTGCCCTGCCCGGAACAATTACGCTAAAATCCGGACCCTCGACCTCTTCCCACCGCCACGCTATTCTAAATCCGTCTAGAGCTACTACGTGAAACTTGCCTCCTCTTAACTCCAAAAGTTCGCCGGTAAGTACTGGTCTTGCAATAGACTCCTCTGCCCTGGCAAAAATAGTCTGTTTAATCATATTCTTAAAAATATCTACGGGGAATCTAAGTATGGGGTTGGTTTCTCGCGGGATCACTTCAGGAAAGTCGCTGCTTTCAAGTACCGGCATTTTAAGGTGAAAATCTCCTGTTTCAACGGTCACATACCCCTCTTTGCTTTTAAACATTACAGGGCCTTTGGGCAGTTTCCTCGTAATGTCAGAAAAAACCTTAGTAGATATTACTGCTTCACCTTCTTCCATAATTTGCGCAGGCAATCTATATTCTATACCCATTTCAAGGTCTGTCGCAGAAAGCTCAAGAGTATTTCCATAAGATGAAAATTTAATACCTGAAAGAATTGGCATTGTAGTCTTTCCTGCGATAAATTTCTCCGCTGTTGTAATACCCTCAAGGAGCTCGTCCTTTTCTATCAAAAACTCCATGGTAAAACCTCCAGATTAGTTTAGTTCTCCTGCCACTTGATATTTAAAACTAGCAGTAGTAGTAGTACCGCCTGTGGATATGTGGATAAATTATGTGAATAACTTGATTTATGGTTTTTCCCCTGTGGATAACTTGTTAAGAAAGAAGTTAAATTACCCACTTATTGCACATAATAGAAACTAAAGGATTGAATTATCCACACCTTTCCACATATTATTAATAGATTATCAATACTTTTTACACACTTAACCATGAAGAATTTTCTTTTTAAGGTTTTCGATTAATGCAGCGAATTGGGAGTCCCTTTGGATATCTTTTGATATCTTTTCACAGGCATGTATGACGGTAGTATGATCTCGGCCACCGAACTCTTCTCCAATCTTAGGCAGTGAAAAGTCGGTAAGTTCCCTACACAGATACATGGCGACCTGCCTTGCGTATGCAATTTCTTTTGTTCGTTTCTTTGATTTAAAGTCATCTATCTTTACCGAAAAATGGTTACCCACAACCTGGAGTATATCCATTACCGAAACGGTCTTAGGTTTGCTGGGGGGAAGAATGTCTTTTAAAACTTGCTCTGCAAGATTCAGGTCAATAGGTTTGTTTGTGAGGGATGAATAGGCAACTATACGAATTAGAGCTCCTTCAAGTTCGCGGATATTTGTTTCGATTTTAGTTGCGATAAAGTTTATTACATCGTCTGGCACTGTTAGATTTTCCATCATAGCTTTTTTTCTAAGGATTGCGATCCTTGTTTCGAAATCTGGCGGTTGAATGTCCGTGATAAGTCCCCATTCGAAACGTGACCTTAAACGTTCCTCTAACGTTGGAATTTCTTTTGGAGGCCGGTCGCTGGATATTATTATTTGTTTATTTGCTTCGTAAAGGGCGTTAAATGTATGGAAAAACTCCTCCTGGGTTCGCTCCTTACCGGCAATGAACTGGATGTCATCTATCAAAAGCACATCTATGTTTCTGTATTTGTTTCTGAATTCCACGTTTTTGTCATCGCGAATGGAGTTAATTAGCTCGTTGGTAAATTTTTCCGAAGAAACGTACACAACTTTGCAAGAGGGGTTATGTTCCAGTATGTAATGGCCTATAGCATGCATGAGGTGTGTTTTACCTAGTCCAACTCCACCGTATATAAAAAAGGGGTTATAGGCTTTAGCGGGAGCTTGAGCGACGGCAAGCGATGCAGCGTGGGCAAAGCGGTTGCTGTTTCCAACTACAAAAGTATCGAAAGTGTACTTGGAATTGAGATTGCACTGTATTTCCTCGCTAAAGGCTCTTGACTCCTTTTCAGGTACATCAATGGTGGGAGCGTGCTCTGTGCTGACTGTGCTATCGATTTTAAAGAAAATACTGACACTACGGTTTAGTATCGAACTTAATATGTCTTTCAAGAGGTTGGCATATCTTTTTTCAAGTATTTCCTTTAAAAAATCGTTGGGGACCTCTACGATAGCTATGTCGTCGTGGATACCTATGAGCTTAGTGGGTTTTAAGAAAGTGTTGAAAGACACGTCGTTATTCAGTTCGCTGCTTAAAACCTTGAGAACCTGCTGCCAGAGGTCAGGAAGGTTGTGGGTCATCAGAAAAACCTCCTCAAAAGGAAAAAAGAAAGTCCTAGCTAATAAAATGATAACAAAACACGACAATACATTCAATAAGAAAGATATTTTCTTGACAATTATTAATATTATCGGCTATAATCTACTTAGTTTTCGACCAGAGGGGGTGATCCTGTGAAACAGACTTACCAGCCGAAGAAAAGGTACAGGAAAAAGGTCCACGGTTTTAGAAAGAGAATGAGCACAAAAAGCGGTAGAAATATCATAAGAAGAAGAAGGCAAAAGGGGAGAAAAAGGTTAACTGCGTAGGGCCGCAATGCAATTAAGTAGCGGCCTTATTCCAAATATTCGGAGGGCAAGTAGAGGTTGAAAAAATGCTTTAGATTAACAAAAAATTTTGAATTTATGCGTGTTTACAAAACGGGGAAACGAGTAGGGTGCCCTCTTTTTAGCATGTACGCTCGTGAAAACAACTTGGAATATTCGAGATTAGGGGTATCTATCAGTAAAAAGATAGGAAAGAGTGTAGTGAGAAACAAGATAAAAAGAAGGATAAAGGAAGCTTTCAGGACGAGTTTGGAGAATATTAAAAAAGGTTATGACATAGTAATATCGGTAAAAAAAGAGGCAAGAAATGCAGATTACCACGAAATAAAAGGGCAATTGATTTACCTTTTAAAAAAATTGGACCTCTGGACTGGGAATGAAAATGTTTAAAAAGACAATAATCGCATTGATTGTATTTTATCAGAAAGTAATATCACCTATGAAACCGCGAAGCTGCAGGTTTTACCCAACCTGTTCGGAATATGCAAAGCTTTCGATTGAAAAGTACGGCATGATAAGGGGTGGAATTAAGGCTATAAGGAGAATCTTAAAGTGCCATCCCTTTCATCCGGGGGGATATGATCCGGTGTAAATTTCTTCAAAACTGAAGGAAACGGAGTAAAAAAATAGAAAACTAGTAAATAATAGAAACAAGGATACTAAAATTTATGAGGGGGAGCGCTCGAATGGGTTTTTTGGAGAATATTATGAAGCAAATGTTGGATTTTATCTTCATATATACAAAAAGTTACGGTATCGCGATTATCGTTCTTACGGTATTGATTAAAGTAATATTGCTGCCCTTAAGTTTCCAGCAGTTTAACTCAATTAAAAAGATGCAGGAGATAGCACCTCTGCAAAAAAAACTTCAAGAAAAATACAAAAACGACAAAGAAAAGTTAAACCAAGAATTGCTAAAGCTTTATCAGGAGCATAAAATAAATCCAATGGGAGGGTGTTTACCGCTCCTTATACAATTCCCGTTTATAATAGCCCTTTTCCGGCTGCTACAAAACTATAATTTCGGTAATGCGGGCTTCCTTTGGATATCTGACCTGGGTGCTCCCGACAAAACGTTCATATTGCCGGTAGTTGCGGCAGTGACAACCTATATTTCTTCAAGAATTGGAATGCCTCAGAATACACAAAACCAGCAAAGTACGATGAATCTTGTGATGTCAGGCGTTATAGGATGGATGGCAACGAAATTTCCATCGGGACTTGCTCTTTACTGGGTTGTAAGTAACATTATGCAAATATTACAACAGGCATTGATTTTGCGCTCCCCAGCCTCTTTGAAGGAGGAGGCAAAATGACATGAAGACGATAGAAAAGCAGGGAAAAACGGTAGAAGAAGCAGTGGAGCTCGCACTGAAAGAATTAAATGCTAAAAAAGACGAAGTGTTGATTGAAGTTTTGGATGAGGGCAGCAGAGGTTTGTTTGGACTACTTTCAAGAATGGCCAAAGTGAGAGTTACGTTAAAGAAAAAGCCTGAAGAAAAAGCCTTAGAATTTTTAAACGGGCTTTTAAAGATATTTAAACTTGAGCCTGATATTAAGCTAGAATACCAAGAAGACGGCATGTGCAAAATAGAAATGAAAGGGAAAGGCTTGGGTTTACTTATAGGGAAGCACGGCGAGACTTTAAACGCACTCCAGTTTTTGACAAGCCTAGTTGCGAATAAGGGTAATCCAAATTACAAAAGGATAATTTTGGATGTGGAAGGCTACAGGAAAAAGAGAGAAAGGACATTAAAAGAGTTGGCTTTAAAAATAGCAAAAAAGGTCAAGGAAACTAAAAAAAGCATTGCTCTTGAACCCATGCCTCCTCATGAGAGAAAAATTATACATAACACGCTCCAGGGCGATAATAGGGTAAAAACTCACAGCGAAGGCGAAGAGCCGTATAGAAGAGTAATAATCTCACTGAAATATCCTCCTGTCAAATGACAGGAGGATATATTGTAGGTGGTGAAGATTTATGAATGATGAAAAGGATACTATTGCAGCGATTTCTACGCCTCTCGGAGAAGGTGGAATAGGGATAATTAGAATAAGCGGGGAAGATTCTTTTCGCATAGCAGACGAAATCTTCCAGCCAAAGAAGAATATTAAGACTTCTGAAATGAAGCCCAGGACAATGTACCTGGGCAACATTATAGATCCTGAAAGCGGAGAAGTCATAGATGAAGTGCTTTTAGTAAAATATAAGGCTCCATATACGTATACAAGAGAAGACATGGTGGAAATAAACTCCCACGGTGGATTTGTCGTACAAAACAGAATATTGGAAATAGTTTTAAATCGTGGTGCAAGGGTGGCGGAACCGGGGGAATTTACTAAAAGAGCCTTCTTAAATGGTAGAATAGACCTTTCTCAAGCGGAAGCAGTAATAGACATAATAAGGGCGAAAACCGACAGGGCACTTAAGATAGCTTTGAACCAGTTAAAAGGGGGGCTTTCCAATTGGATAAGAGAAGTAAGGCAGGAAATTTTAAGAATTCTAGCCCATATAGAGGCAAACATAGATTTCCCGGAAGACGATATACCTGGTATAGACCCTAAAACCATTACCGTTGAAATAAAGAGTCTAAGGGCAAAGCTTGATGATATCTTGAAAAAGGCAAAAGCGGGGAAGATAATGCGGGAAGGGCTTTCCACTGTGATTTTGGGAAGGCCCAATGTAGGTAAATCTTCGCTTTTAAATTCATTGCTCAGAGAAAAAAGGGCAATAGTTACGGAAATACCAGGGACCACAAGAGACATTATCGAGGAGTATATAAACATAAAGGGCATCCCGATAAAAATTGTAGATACGGCGGGAATAAGAGAAACTTTAGACGCAGTTGAAAAAATAGGAGTAGAAAGGGCTTTAGAGACGCTGGAAAATGCAGATATGGTGCTTTTAATGTTTGATGCTTCCGAGGAGCTGAAAAAGGAAGACCGCGAGATAATGGAGCTGGTGAAGGATAAATTTGTTATAGTTGTGATAAATAAGGTGGACCTTCCGGTAAAACTGAACATAGAAGAAGTAGTTTCGGCATTTCCCGGAAAGCCTGTGATTAGGATATCCGCCCTTCAAGAAAAGGGAATCGAAGAATTGAGAGAGGCTATTTACAGAGTGGTTACCGAAGAACTGGGTCCCGTAGATGAAGGAGTTATGATAACCCGGGCAAGGCACAGCCAGGCTATAAGAAATGCTATTGAAGCACTGAAAAGGGCGGAAAGTGCTTTGGAGAAAGAAATTCCAATGGAAGTAGTAGCAATGGAAGTGAGGGAAGCTTTGGATTTCCTTGGAGAAATAACAGGAGATGCTGTTGGAGAAGATGTGGTAAAAGCTATTTTTGAAAACTTCTGCATTGGGAAATGAGGGTGATGAGATATGGAATATACCGCCGGATATTACGATGTAGCCGTAGTAGGGGCGGGCCACGCTGGGTGCGAAGCTGCACTGGCAGCAGCGCGGTTAGGACTTAAAACGGTGGTTTTTTCACTAAATTTGGATGGCATTGCATTGATGCCATGCAACCCCTCTATCGGCGGGCCGGCAAAGGGTCACCTGGTGAGGGAAATTGACGCTCTTGGAGGAGAAATGGCAAAGAACATAGATAAGACTCTCATTCAGATGAGACTTCTTAACACAAAAAAGGGACCTGCGGTGAGAGCTTTAAGGGCTCAAGCTGATAAAAAAGAGTACCAGCTTTCCATGAAGTACACCCTTGAAAGACAAAAAAACCTGGATATAGTTCAGGCGGAAGTAGTCAAAATCCTGGTTGAGGGTACGAGAGTAAAAGGTGTAGTAACCAGAACCGGAGGAGTTTTTTACGCGAAAGCGGTAATTTTAACAACAGGTGTATACCTAAGAGGCAGGATCGTAATAGGGGATGTAAGCTACGATGGCGGCCCCAACGGCCTATTTCCTGCCAATGAACTTTCAAAATGCCTTGAAAGCCTTGGGTTTGAGCTGGGCAGATTCAAGACCGGCACACCTCCGCGAGTTCACAGGGATTCGATAGATTACTCGAAGATGATAGAGCAGCCCGGTGACGAGGTTATAATACCTTTTTCTTATGAAACTGAATCGATAAAAAGGCCTCAGGTATCGTGTTGGTTGACCTATACCAACGAAAAAACTCACGAAATTATAAGAAAAAACCTCAACAGGGCGCCGCTTTACACCGGGCAGATAAAAGGCATAGGGCCTAGGTACTGCCCTAGCATTGAAGTGAAAATAGTAAACTTTCCCGAAAAGGAGTCCCACCAGGTATTCGTAGAACCGGAAGGATTACATACCTGCGAAATGTATTTGCAAGGCGTTTCGACGAGTCTGCCCGAAGATGTGCAGCTGGAACTTTTAAGGACTATAAGGGGTCTTGAGAACGTAAAAATGATGCGTCCCGGTTACGCTATAGAGTACGACTACGTAGTACCCACCCAGCTGAAGCTCACGCTGGAGACCAAAGAGATAGAAGGACTTTACATGGCAGGCCAAATAAACGGTACCTCAGGTTACGAAGAAGCTGCAGCGCAGGGTTTGATCGCAGGCATTAACGCCGCGTTAAAAATAATGGAAAAGGACCCTCTTATACTTAAAAGATCCGACGCATATATAGGCGTTTTGATAGATGACCTTGTAACAAAGGGAGTTGACGAACCTTACAGGATGCTAACATCGAGAGCGGAATACCGCCTGCTCTTAAGGCATGACAACGCCGATATGAGGCTGACAGAAATAGGCTATAAGGTGGGCCTTATTGATGAAAAAAGGTACGAAAAATTCATGAAGAAAAAGAGGATGATTGAGGAAGAGATTGAAAGGCTACGTTCCACTAAAGTCACTCCTACTACCGAAGTGAATAAAGCTTTAGAAGAAATAGGTTCATCTCCATTGTCGACGCCTGCTACCTTGGAAGACCTTTTGAAAAGGCCAGAGATAGATTACGAAGCTTTGAAAGTATTAGATCCCGAAAGGCCCGAACTTCCACGGGAAGTTATAGAACAAGTTGAAATTATGACTGCCTACGAAGGGTATATAAAGCGCCAATTAAAGCAGGTAGAAAATTTTAAGAAGATGGAAAATAAGCGCATACCTCAAGATATAGATTACGATAAAATTCACGGCCTAAGAACAGAAGCAAGAGAGAAGCTAAAAAAAGTAAGACCTACTTCCATAGGACAGGCATCCCGGATTTCAGGCGTAAATCCTGCGGATATAACCATTCTTCTTGTATATTTAGAGACTCAACGAAAGAGGCAGAAAAATGAGGAATAATTTTGAAGAAAGGTTAATGAAGATCGCAAAAGAATGCGGAATTGAGCTAAACTCGAAAGAGGCACAGATCTTGGGTGATTTTAAAGAAGAAGTATTGAAGTGGAACACCAAAGTGAACCTTACTACAATAGTGGAAGAAGAGCAATTTATAGTAAAGCATATTATAGATTCTCTTATGATCTTAAAAAATATACACGTTCCCCACGGAGCAAAGTTAGTGGACGTAGGCACCGGTGCCGGATTTCCAGGTATTCCATTGAAAGTAGTAAGAAAAGATCTACAAGTGACTCTTATAGATTCAAGCAGGAAAAAGACAGAGTTTTTAAAGTTCGCAGTAAAAAAGCTTAACCTGGATAAAACAAATGTTCTCTGTGCCCGAGCCGAAAGCGCCGGAAAAAGCGATGAATTTAGAGAAAAATACGATATCGCCGTTGCGAGGGCGGTTTCGGCTTTGAATATTTTATCTGAACTTTGCCTACCTCTCGTAAAGGTGGAAGGAATTTTTATCGCAATGAAAGGAGAAGACCCCTATGGTGAAATAGAAGATGCCGAAGGTGCGATAAAAGTCTTGGGAGGTAAAATTCTAGAAGTTATCCCTTACGAATTGCCTGGTGGCATAAAAAGAAGGCTGATTGTAGTTAAGAAAGTTGAAAATACACCTGACAAATATCCCCGGCGCGAGGGAGTACCAGAAAAACGACCAATAAAATTGGAAAAATTTCCATAAAAAAGAAGGATATTACCGCAAAAGTATAGAATAATACACAAAAAAAGACCATGAGGCGGTGGTTATCTGTGTGGGGGGGAAAAAAGAACGAAATAGTAAATATCCCGGTAGAAGCCATCAAGCCCAATCCGTACCAACCTAGAAAAAATTTTGACGATGAATCTTTAAAAGAGCTTACCGATTCGATAAAAGTATACGGAGTGCTGCAGCCTATAGTAGTAAGGCGAATGGGAAGGAATGAGTATGAGATAATTGCCGGGGAAAGAAGATGGAGAGCATGTCAAAGAGCAGGACTAAAAGAAATACCTGCCATTGTCAAAGATGTGAGGGAAACGGAATCGGCGATAATGGCCTTAATAGAGAACCTTCAGAGGGAAAATTTGAGCTTCATAGAAGAAGCTGAAGGGTACAGGCAGTTGATGGATGAACACGGCCTAACCCAGGAACAGTTAGCGGAAAAGCTGGGCAAAAGCCAGTCTACTATAGCTAATAAAATAAGGATTTTAAAGATGCCCGAGGATGTACTAAAAATTATTTCCCAGGAAAACTTAACAGAAAGACACGCTAGAGCCCTGCTGAAGCTGCCTGATGAGAGTCTACAAAGAGAAGTGTTAAAGAAAGTAGTTGAAAAAAAACTAAATGTCAGGCAGACTGAAGAACTGGTGGACAAGACCCTGGAGAAGATTCAGGCAAAGGAAAATCAATCAAGACGGAAAAAAACACTAAAGGCAGCCATTAAGGATATAAGGATTTTTATCAATTCGGTTAAAAAACTGGTAAACAATATAAAAGAAACCGGATTCGAAGCCGAATATAAAGAGTATGACCGTGGCGATTACATAGAAGTGGTGGTTCAGATCCCGAAGAGGTAATGAACCATTTTTTTATACCAAAAAGAAGGAAAAAAGGGCAAAAAAAAGAATTTAATGTTTGTGATGCGGTCAGAGAAGTATATCGTAAAAAGAATTGCGGGAGTGGTAAAATGGCCAGGATAATAGCTGTTGCAAATCAAAAAGGTGGGGTCGGAAAGACGACTACAGCAGTTAATTTAGGGGCGTGCCTTGCATCTTTTGGGAAAAGGATACTTTTAGTAGATATTGATCCACAGGGCAATGCGACAAGCGGTATAGGGGTTGACAAAAACCATACGGAAAAATCCATTTACAACGTACTTATAAATGAAGAAAGCATAAAAGACAACATCGTAAGGACAAACTACGAAAACCTTTACTTATTGCCCTCCAACATTCAATTGGCTGGAGCAGAAATTGAACTGGTAATGGCTATATCAAGGGAATACAAGTTAAAAAATGCGCTTGAGGAAATAAGGGAAGAGTATGATTTCATATTGATAGACTGCCCGCCCTCTTTAGGACTGCTCACATTAAACGCATTAACGGCAGCAGATACAGTATTAGTGCCCATCCAGTGTGAGTACTATGCTCTTGAAGGATTAGGACAGCTGATGAATACGATAAGCCTGGTCAAAAAGCATTTGAACAAACAACTGGAGGTAGAAGGCGTCTTGCTAACCATGTTCGATGCCAGGACTAATCTTTCAATACAGGTAGTAGATGAGGTAAAAAAATTTTTTAGGGACAAAGTTTACAGGACAATAATACCGCGTAATGTTAGGTTAAGCGAGGCTCCCAGTCACGGAAAGCCGATAATAGTTTATGACTCAAGGTCAAAGGGTGCTGAGGTTTATATGGAACTGGCCAAGGAGGTGCTGGGAATTGACTAAAAAGGGGCTAGGGAAGGGGTTAGGTGCCTTAATACCAATGCTGGAGGAAAAGGACGAACAAAACATCCAAGAAATAAATATCAGTGAAATAAGGCCTAACGAACGCCAGCCAAGGAAGAGCTTTGATGACGAAAAGCTGAACGAGCTAGCTTCCTCAATTAAAGAACACGGTGTACTCCAGCCGGTAATACTGAGAAAGGTCAAAAACGGTTACGAAATAGTTGCTGGAGAAAGGCGCTGGAGAGCGGCTAAGATGGCAGGGATAAAAAAGATCCCGGCCATAGTGAAAGAACTAACGGATGCTGAAGTAATGCAGATAGCCCTTATAGAAAACCTACAAAGAGAAGACCTTACTCCTTTAGAGGAAGCTACTGCGTATAAAAGACTAATGGAAGAGTTCGGAATGACGCAAGAAGAGCTGGCATCAAAGATAGGGAAAAGTCGGTCTCAGATAGCAAATACAGTAAGGCTCCTGAACTTGGAAAGTGAAATACAGCAAATGCTAAACGATGGCAGGATAACGGCGGGACATGCAAGGGCACTCTTGGCGATTGAAGATTCTGCAGTAAGAATCAAGATAGCAAGAAAAATAGCACAAGAGAATATCTCAGTGCGCGAAACTGAAGAACTTGCAAAAACTGTTTCGTTAAAGGCGGGCAAAGGCAGTAAAAAGAAAAAAAGCGAAGAAATCAACCCAGCACTTTTACACGTTACAGAACAGCTTCAGAGGGCTTTGGGCACAAAAGTAAGGGTAAAGGGAAGTGAAAGAAGGGGCAAAATTGAAATCGAATTTTATTCAGAGGACGAACTAGAAAGGATTCTAGAAGTAATAGTTGGCATTTAATACTCCTTTAAAGGATAATGTTTCACGTGAAACTTTTACCACCTCTGTACCGCGGGAGGGACGATTGTGCTAAATGTAGGCATTGTGGGGGCTGGCAAGGGCGGAACTGCTATTTTAAAAGCGATTTGGGGTTTACCGGATGTTCGTGTTGCCGGAATAGCTGATCTGGATGAAAACGCACCAGGGATAATACTGGCGAAGGAGTGGGGAATTAGAACATTTCGCGATTGTCTTGAGCTATTGCGGCTGCCAAACCTCGATCTGGTTATTGAAGTTACCGGGAACCCCAAAGTTGATGAATTGCTTCACGCTCACAAGCAAGGGAACACGGTAGTGATGGACGCTCAAGCTGCGAAGTTGATGATGACCATAATCAAAGTAAAGGAAGAAATGCTTGAAAAACTGCATGCTCAAGCTCGGGAATTAGCTGTTACTGCAGAGGAACTAAGCAGTGCCGTTACAAGAATCGCAGGCGCTACCAGGGAACTTGCTGCTGGAGCAGAAGAGCTTGCTGCAAAGGGCCAGAATTTAAACAATTCTGCTGGTAACGCCAAAATCTACTTACAAAAAATAAGCGACGTCCTTGACTTTATAAAAAAAGTGGCCGTTCAGACTAACCTTTTAGGATTAAATGCGGCGATAGAGGCAGCTAGGGCTGGGGAGTATGGGAGAGGTTTTGCGGTGGTGGCTGGTGAAGTCCGGAAACTGTCCATGGATAGTGCTAAGGCTGTGGAGGAAATAGGGGAAATTTTACATAATATCGAAAAATCCGTAGGGGAAATCATAAACGGAATACTGGAGGCAAGTCAAATTACCGACCGACAGGCCTGGGCAACTCAGGAAATTGTGGCTAAGATAGAAAAACTTGAGCAGGTGGCTGAAAGCATAGGAAATGTGGCGGGGCAAATAGCAGCCCTTAAATGAAAGGTGAAAAGTTGTTGCTTTTTTTCGGTGTACATATTATATTTTAAAAGAGAAACTGAATATAATTTATTTTGAGAAGTTCTTCCTGACGCAAGGGGCAACCTGAGCGAAGGGAGGAAGCGGTTTTGGTGGGTTTTTATGTCCACATAAGGCTTTTCCTCCCTGGAAAAGCTTTTTTTGTTGCTCTTTGCGGGCTCCGAAAAATTCAATGAAAAGGAGACGATTTTTATGTACATCAGTAAGAAAGAAAATCTAGAAGAACTGAAGGCAACATTTATAGACGATGAAGCTATCGAGAAAGCTCTAGAGGTCGGAAAAAAGGTCTCGAAGCAGGGCATAAGAGATATCCTTAAAAAAGCACGAGAAGCTAAGGGGCTCGACCTTGAAGATGTAGCTGCTTTACTGCACTGCGAGGACGAAGAGCTGTTGGAAGAAATGTACGCCGTAGCGAGGGAAATAAAGGACAAAATATACGGCAAGAGAATAGTCATATTTGCGCCTCTTTACTACAGCGATTATTGCGTAAATAACTGCCGCTACTGCGGTTACAGGAGAGATAACAAGACTTTGCGCCGAAGGCTTACAATGGAGGAGGTAAGGCGTGAAGTTGAGATTCTGGAAGAAATGGGGCACAAACGACTGGCGCTGGAAGCTGGAGAAGATCCCGTAAACTGCCCCATCGAATACACTCTTGATGTAATAAGAACGGTTTACGATACCCGCCTGAAAAACGGAAGCATCCGCAGAGTAAATATAAATATCGCCGCAACTACGGTGGAAAATTACAAAAAATTGAAGGAGGCGGGAATAGGTACCTACGTCCTTTTTCAAGAAACGTACCACCGCCCGACTTATAAATACATGCACCCATCGGGTCCAAAAAGTGACTACGATTATCATACCACTGCCATGGATCGGGCAATGGCAGGGGGAATTGATGATGTGGGATTAGGAGTGCTTTTTGGACTTTACGATTACAAATACGAAGTACTGGCACTCCTTCAACACGCAAAGCACCTGGATGAAACTTATGGAGTAGGCCCCCATACCATATCTTTTCCGCGGATAAGGCCGGCACTTGGCGTGGACATAAAGAACTTCCCCTATCTTGTGTCTGACAGGGAATTCAAAAAGATAGTTGCCATAGTTCGGATGGCAGTGCCTTACACCGGCATGATTCTTTCCACAAGGGAAAGGCCGGAGTTCAGGGAGGAAGTAATCTCTGTAGGCATATCCCAGATAAGTGCAGGGTCATGTACAGGGGTGGGCGGATATTACGAAGAAATAGCAAGAAAGGACAGGAAAGCCTGTCCCCAGTTTCAAGTAGAGGATAAACGCACTCCCAATGAAGTCTTGCTTTCGCTTTGCGAGCAGGGCTACCTGCCGAGCTACTGTACTGCTTGCTACCGAAGAGGGCGCACCGGCGACAGGTTTATGGAGCTTGCAAAGTCGGGGAATATTCAAAACTTCTGTCAGCCAAACGCCATCCTTACTTTCAAAGAATTTCTTATGGATTATGCAGACCCAAGACTTAAGGAACTAGGAGAAAAGGTGATAGCAAAGAGCCTCGAAGATATCCCAAGCCCTGTCATCAGGGAAAAAACGATAGAGAGGCTCAAAAGGATTGAATTGGGAGAAAGAGACCTGTTCTTTTAATGGGAGGCTGCCATGTCTGAACATATAATAGTCTGCTCTACTACGAGTAACATGCTAAAAGGCGAAAAGGCATTGAGAAAGTCGGGCATTCCGGTTCGGCTTATACCTACACCAAAAAGATATGGGAAGCTTTGCACCACATCAATTGTGATACCTTCGGAAATGAAGTCCTATGCCGAAGCCATACTCCAGAAGGAAAAGGTGGAGTACACCGGAATATACGAACTGGAACCCTTTAGGGCGGATGGCCTTCTCCCGGAAGATAAAAAAATCGGAGAAGACTTTGCGGCCCTCATAAAGAAAATTGAATCCGGAGAAGATCTTACTTTGAAAGAAATTGAGCGCCTTTTAGCAACGGAAAATCCTGCTGAGATCGAAGCGCTACTTGCTGCAGGGGACAGGATGAGGCAAAAGACCGTGGGGGATGTGGTGGATATAAGGGGCGCCGTGGAATTTTCCAACCACTGCCGTAAAAACTGCAATTACTGCGGACTTCGTAGATCAAACATCAGTTTGCCAAGATACCGCATGATGCCGCATGAAATAGTGGAAGCAGCAGTTGAAATGAGGAAATTGGGGATTTCCACGGTAATCCTTCAGTCCGGAGAGGATCTGTGGTACACGGAAGAGAAAATGGTAAATATCATAAGGAGCATCAAAAGGGAAACAGGGATGAGGATAACGTTGAGTTTAGGTGAAAGGCCAAGACATGAACTGGAAGCTTTCAGAAAAGCGGGGGCCAACAATTATCTTTTGAAAATTGAGTCGGCCAACCGCAAGATTTTTGAGCTGGCTCATCCTGATGATGATTATGACGCGAGGGTAAAAAATATTCGAGACTTGAAAGAACTGGGGTACATTACGGGATCCGGGTGTATAGTCGGTCTGCCAGGCCAGCGGCCGGAACATCTTGCCGAGGACATTTTGTTTTTAAAAGAAATGGGCATAAACATGGTGGGGATCGGTCCCTTTTTACCAGCGAGAAATACGCCTTTTGAAAATATGCCTCCGGGAGACGTTCTCATGTCGTTAAAAATGGTGGCGGTGGCGAGACTAGTGCTAAAACACGTCTTCATACCTTCTACTACAGCGATGGCTACCATATCGCCTGACGGACAAAAAAAGGGGTTACTTTCAGGGGCTAACGTCATTATGGTAAATTTCACACCCCTGCGCTATAGAAAAGCCTATGAAATCTACTCCAACAAAGCTGTAGTAACGCTAAAATCAGCGGTAGATCTAGTAAAGAGCATAGGCAGAAAACTGCCACCTTATATAAAGGAAATAGAATGATTCTTTTAAAGAATCTGCGAAAGGTCTTTTCGCAGATTCTTTTTTGTGATAAAGTAAATATTGATTTCTCAAAAAAGAGGTGCTGTCGATGGCCTATTTCGATAATGCAGCCACTTCGTGGCCAAAACCTGAAGAAGTATATAAAACTGTAGAAGATGTTATGAGGAATTTTGGAGGTAACCCTGGCAGGAGCGGCCACAAAATGGCTCTGGCTGCAGCAAGGCTTATATATGATGCTAGGGAAGTTTTAGCGGAATTCTTCAACGCCGAAAGTCCCACAAATATCGTATTTACTATGAACGCTACCGATGCACTGAACATAGCAATAAAAGGGGTCCTTCGCCCGGGCGACCATGTGATAACCAGTTCAATGGAGCACAATTCAGTGACAAGGCCGATATTTGCCATGACAAAATACGGTATAAAGTGGGATATAGTAAAATGCGAAAAAGATGGAACTTTAGACCCTGACGACGTGGTAAAAGCCATAAAACCCAATACGCGCCTTATCGCTATTACCCACGCTTCTAATGTAACAGGAACGGTGATGCCTATAGAACAAATAGGGAAAATCGCCCGCGAAAGGGATATAATCTTTTTGGTCGATGCAGCCCAATCAGCTGGCGTGCTGGAAATCGACGTGCAAAAGCTGAACATCGACCTTTTAGCCTTTCCAGGACATAAGGGTCTTTACGGACCCCAGGGCACCGGAGGGCTTTACGTCAGGGAAGGGTTGAAGCTTGCACCCTTAAGACATGGAGGGACCGGAAGTTTTTCCGAAGAACTGCTCCAGCCGGAGATTTTGCCGGATTTGCTGGAATCCGGCACCCTCAACACTCCGGGAATCGCAGGTCTGGCTGCAGGAGTAAGATTTGTTAAAAAAATAGGCCTTTCAAATATACGCACTTTTGAAGACCAGCTTACTCAGAAATTTCTCGAAGGACTTTTAGAAATCGATGGCATCACTGTTTACGGCCCTCCCAGAGCTTCCAACAACAGATTAGCGGTTGTCTCAATTAATATGAAAGGCATGGATTCGGCAGAACTTGCCTATTTGCTGGACAGCAGGTACGATATCCAGGTACGCCCGGGACTTCATTGCAGCCCCTTGGCTCACGAGACGATAGGGACAAAAGAGCAGGGAACTGTAAGGTTCAGCTTTTCCATATTCAACACCATAGAAGAAGTAGAAGGAGCCTTGTTTGCTTTAAAGGAAATTTCTAAAGCTATAAGCTGATAGGGGGGGAGAGAAGTTTGCTGGGGACAATCGTAAACTCTGCGGCCATAATAGCAGGGGGGCTTATTGGGAATATACTAAGAGGCCGCTTTCCTGAAAATATCAGCTCTACTCTAATACAGGGCCTCAGCCTGGTGGTAATGCTAATTGGACTTTCCATGGCATTAAAGACCGAAAATTTTTTAATTATGACCTTCAGCATAGTTAGCGGTGCAATATTGGGCGAGGTAATGCAAATAGAAGAAAGTCTCAACAAGTTGGGAGAAAAACTGGAAAATCGTTTTGGAAACGGCAATGGAAATTTTACGAAGGCTTTTGTCTCGGCCAGCTTACTTTACTGCGTAGGGGCAATGGCAATTATGGGAGCTATCGAAAGCGGCCTTACCGGTGATCACAGAATTCTTTTCGTAAAATCTATGTTAGATGGCGTGTCTTCAGTAGTTTTTTCTTCCACTTTAGGGATAGGGGTGGCGTTCTCCGCCGTACCCGTTTTCTTATACCAGGGAAGTATTTCATTAGCCGCCGGATTCATAAAGCCTTATCTTACTGATGCCATAATTGCAGAGATGACTGCAACTGGGGGGCTACTCATTTTCGGGATTGGGCTCAATATGCTAGAAGGTAAATCGAAAGTAAAAGTTGGGAACATGCTTCCTGCTATTTTTACGGCGATTATCTTTACTGTGCTTTTTTCCCACTTTCCTCAACTGTAAGACTTTTGGAGGAATCGAATATGAATTTTGATTTTACCAAAATTGTGCATGGATTTATTGTGGATAATCTCGATAAAGTTTTGCTTTTAGTCACTGTGGTTTGCTTTATAAATCTACTTGTATTCATAACCATAAATGTAAAACTTTCTAGGCTGACGAAAAAGTACTCCGCCATGATGAAGGGTTCCGACGGTAAGAACTTAGAAACAATACTTATGGAATACGCGGAAAGCGTGAGAACGGTTATCTCTGATATATCGAAAGTAAAAGAGAGGTTAAGTTCATTGGAAAAGGATGCCCTTTCGGCAGTACAGAAAGTACATATAAAAAGGTATAATGCTTTCGAAGATATGGGCGGAAACCTTAGTTTTTCTATGGCCCTATTAAACGGCCACAATAGCGGGGTTATAATCACCAGTATTCACGGCAGAGAAGAAAGCCGCGTGTATTTGAAACCCGTGGTTAACGGCAGATCTCAGCATCTGCTAAGTCCTGAAGAAAAAGAAGTTCTGGAAAAGGCTGTATCTGGAGGAGGATTTTTGGAATAGCGTGGCGAATTTTATTACAGCTTAGCGGCAGGTTCGGCATAGGGAGGGGGGATAAAAAGCTCGTGAGAGAGAAAAGAAAGAAACGATTTGTGACTCTGATGATAATACCTCATTCAGCAGGGCCTACTTTTTCCATTTCGGTTTCTTTCTCACTAATAAGAGCTTTAAAATATATAGCTGCCGGAACAGTACTGACTGTAGCGGGAGCAGCTATTTATTTTTTCGCTTCTTATAGGGACCTTAAGGCAGAAAATGAAAAGCTGGCGGCTGAGGTCCAAAAATACGCAGAGGTAAAGGCGCGGTTAAATTATTACGAAGCAAAAACTCAAAGCATGGAGGAAAAGGTAAGGGAACTGGAAAGACTGGATGCTACCTTAAGGGATATGCTTAAAGACGATCCGCTTTTCAAAAGCAAACTTAGCCAAAAAAGTTCAGGGATGAGGTCCGAACTTGCCAGCAGGAGTGGTATAGACCGAAAAATAGCCCTGGAACAATTAGAGGAACTTGAAAAAAAGATTGATGAACAGGAAAATAGCATGAAAGAGCTTATGGCAGCGGTCACGGAAAGGAGTAGAAGGCTTGCTGCAACTCCTTCTCTATGGCCGGTAAAGGGGAAAGTCACTTCCAGATTTGGTAACAGGCGCTCCCCCTTCGGCACAAAACTAGAATTTCATGATGGAATAGATATTGCAGCTCCCTATGGCAGTGCTGTAAGGGCTACAGCCGACGGACGGGTTGCCTTTTCTGGATACAAATCCGGTTACGGCTATATAGTAGAGATAAAGCACGGTTACGGATATACCACGACTTACTGCCACCTTTCAAGAATACTAGTAAAAGCAGGGGAAAATGTCAAAAAAGGCGATGTAATAGGGAGAGTTGGGAGTACAGGGAGAAGTACGGGACCCCATGTTCACTACATGGTAAAGGTAAACGGTTATCCCGTAAATCCAGAGGAATATTTAAAATAAAAGGAGGCTAGTATGTTTGGCAAAAAGACCGAGAGTGTAGAGATAAATCCTGAAAAGGTTGATACCCTTATAGGAAAAGGGACGGAAATAAAGGGGACCGTCAAGGCCAGCGGTGTTATTCGGATCGAGGGCAAGATTGAAGGAGAATTAGAAAGCGCCGGCGACGTTATAGTCACCGAAACTGGCGTAGTAAATGCACAGCTAAAAGCAAGAAATGCCATTGTTGCTGGGGAAGTCAGCGGAAATATCCTTCTTTCAGGGAAGCTGGAAATAAAATCCTCAGGCAAGGTGTTGGGAGATTTGAAGGTGGAAAGTATTAGTATTGAAGATGGAGCCCTTTTTGAAGGTAAGTGCGAAATGAATAAGGATAAAAAAACAAAGATCACAAAAACTGATCAAAAATAAGTTTTTGCGTTGATTTATAAAGGAGGTTGAGAATTGAAAACATTCTTTGTAGTAAATCCAGCGGCTGGGAAACGAAAGGCTCTGACAATATGGAACCGCTTAAAACCTACGGTAGATATCCCCTATGATTTTGTGCTGACGGAAAGACCGGGACAAGCCACCGATATTGCCAGGGAAGCTGTGAAGGCAGGATACGGCATAATTGTTGCCGTGGGCGGTGACGGTACAATACGGGAAGTTATCCAGGCTCTTGCAGGAAGTGAAGCTTTACTCGGAGTTATACCTGCGGGGACGGGCAACGATTTTGTACGGTCAGTGGGAATTCCCCATGACCCCAAAGGAGCGTTGGAAGTTATAAAAAGTGGTAAAGCCCGGCGAATAGATTTAATAAGGGCAGGAAGCAATTTTTTTATAAACGTAGCGGGTGCTGGCCTTGATGCAGAAGTGGCTGATGCCGTAAATAAAAGTACAAAGTTTTTAAGAGGACCCCTGGTATACGTAATGGAACTTTTAAGAGTTCTGGCTACCTTTTCTCCGAGACATGTAACAATAGAAATAGATGGTACGGTAGTGAAGCGAAAAGCATGGCTGGTGTCTATCGGCAATGCCCGATATTATGGCGGCGGCATGATGATTTGTCCTGATGCACTGGTGGATGACGGATTTTTGGACGTCTGCATAGTCAACGAAATAAGCAGGATAGAGCTTTTAAGATTTTTACCCAGCGTATTTTCCGGAAATCACAAAAATCACCCGGCCTATGAGGTGCTTAGAGGAAAAAGGGTAAAGATCCAATTCGAAAGACCTGTAAAAGTTCACGCCGACGGTGATGTGATCGGCACTACTCCTGTGGAATTCTCAGTGGAACCGGGCGCGGTAAAAGTGGTCACAGGAGAACATAAATCTGCCAGCTTCCGAGAAAAATAGATTCGGGAGGTGGCAGAATGACCCGGGTTATAGCGCTGGAAGATGGATTGGAGGAGTTGGGCGAATACTTGAAACAGTACGGGTACATCACCATTTCCTGGAGTAAGGTAAACGGACCGGTAGATGCCGTAATTTACAAAGGAAAAAAACTCCAAGAAATAGTTGCAATTTCAGAAGGTTTAGCTGAACAGATGCCAGGGGTGTTGCTTGTAAATGCCCAGGGCAAGACATGGGAAGAAGTACATGAGATAATAAAAAATCGGATCTACGACCATTTCATTTAATAATACGAGAAAAGCTGCCCGAAGGCAGCTTTTTTATGCAAAAAATTGCTTCATTCCAAGAGTTATTCCCTCGGAAATTACTTTTGCCATTTTCATCACCAAAAAAAGACGGGTATTTTGCAACACGAAAAACTCCATAAATCCTCCTACATTTACGATTCCGGTTATGTGGAGTTTCCCCACCGGTGGTAGATCTTTGTTGACACCTGCGCCCGGTTTAATGGGCCCCTTTCCAATTTTTACAGTGCCAACATTTTCAGAGCGGCCGAGTGATGCGTCGACAGCGATTATATAGGGTTCCTTGTAAAAGCTATTGAGTTCCTGGATTACTTTGTGGAGATTTCCGGCGTGGACAGGTTCAGCAAGACAGCCTATGACTTGTGCATTGAGAAGATTTTTCTCCTTCAGTAAGTTTCCCACAAGAGGCCCCAGGGAGTCTCCTGTGGAACGGTCTGTGCCAATGCACAAAAACACTATCGGCGATGAAGAACAGTAAGTTTCGGACAAAATGCTGACAAACCCACGGGCGATGGTTTCCACGGCTTGGGGGCTTTCTATGTGAACCCTGAAACCATTGGGTTTTAATGCCTGAGGGTCTAACAACATGTTATGCCTCCTGTAGCGTTTTTGCCGTTTTTTAACATTATATGTAATTTTTCAATAGAGTATTCCAATGCAAAGATTAAAAATAAAATTTAATAGCAAAGTTCAAATTGTATGTAGAAATATTATGTAGAAATATAGAAAGGAAGGGGGGGAGAGGCACGTGAACTGGCTGGACTTGTTGCTTGTGGTTTTGTTTTTAAAAAGTGCCTTTGAGGGGTTTTCCAGGGGATTTTTGCTTTCAGCCTTTAGAATTATAGGAGTGCTGACGGCTCTTTATGTAGGTCTATTTTACAGGGATATGACAGTGGACTTTTTGAAAGGCAATTTGAACGTGGAAGAGGCAATTTCTCCGGTGTTAAAAATGGCAAGGGCAGGAGCCAACGGTCATGCAATTCAAGTTGGCAATCTTGATACCCTAATTGAAATGGCATTATCGGCTCTTGGTTTCCTCATAGTTTTTCTTGCCGTTCAAGTGCTTTTCACCGTGGTGGGATTTTTCCTGAATGGGATGCTCAAGTTTTCCAACCTTTCGTTCCAGAACCGCATATTGGGTCTCTTGCTGGGTTTACTCTCTACCTCTATATGGGTAGCCCTCGTAAGCTCCGTGCTTACGCCCTTTATCATGGCTTGGCCGGGCAGCATCCTTGAAAAAGGCTTAAGCGGCTCTTATATCCTTCAGCACTTGAGATTTCTAGATTTTATAATTCCGGTTGTGGTAAAATTAATTTAAGGAGGGGTAAAAAGTGGCAATAGAAGTGGACTGCAGAGGCAAAAAGTGTCCTGAACCGGTAATAATGACCAAAAAAGCCCTCGATTCCATTTCGCAGGGCAGAGTTGTTGCTATCGTGGACAACGAAGTTGCGCGGGATAACGTCATGAAACTTGCAAAACACCAAGGATACAATTGCTTTTCGGAGTCAAGAGACGGCGTACAATATATTTATATCGATAAGGAGCCCAAAACTGCGGAATGTGCTGAGGGATTGAATACCGAAAGTTCCTCTTTTGTGATTTTGGTGACGAGTGACACGCTGGGGAAAGGTTCTGAGGAACTAGGGAAGCTTCTTATGAGAAATTATATATATACATTGAAGGAACTTGACCGCTTGCCAAAATGCATTATGTTTATAAATAAAGGAGTGTACCTTGCAGCACAGGGGTCAGAATCTTTGGAGGTCCTGAAAGAACTGGAGTCAAAAGGAGTAGAGATACTTTCCTGCGGTACATGTCTTGACTATTATGGTTTGAAAGAAAAACTCGCCGTAGGAAGCGTAACTAATATGTACACAATTGCGCAAAAGCTCTCGGAATTCAGAAGTGTGGTCCTCTGATAGGGGGGACTTTCATAGTGGACTACCAGCACATAAAGGATATAATTTACCAGCTCCCCGCGGTTTATAAGTATGTCGGCAAAATTCTAATCATTCTATTTTCGGCATCTATTGCTATAAGAGTGGGAGCGGGTATAATAGATCGCATTTTTACGGCAAGATTCCAAAAAATGCCGGTGGACGAAAGCAGGATGAGGACCCTGGCGGGGCTGTCAAAAAGTATCCTGCGGTATACCATCTATTTCATAGCCATAATAGCTATACTTGAGACATTGGGAGTGAAAACCACATCTATTATCACAGCTGCAGGCATAGGAGGCCTTGCCGTTGGGTTTGGAGCGCAGAGCCTTGTCAAAGACGTCATTTCTGGTTTTTTTATAATCTTTGAGGATTATTTTCAAATAGGCGACTATGTAGAGACGGCAGGGGTCTCGGGGATAGTTGAGGAGATGGGCTTAAGGACCACGAAGCTTCGAGACTTTGGCGGCCAGCTCCATATAATCCCCAACGGAGAGATTACTAGGGTCACAAACCACTCAAGAGGAAACCTAAGGGCAATGGTGAACGTTAGGGTAGCCTACGAAGAGGACTTAGACAGGGTTTTAAAAGTGTTACAAGAGGTGGCCGATGAAGTACGGAATAAAAGGGACGACATAGTGGAAGGTCCCACTGTTCTTGGGGTAAGCGACCTAGGGCCCACCGAAGCTGTCATAACGATATGGGCCAGGACTCTCCCAATGCATCAGTGGAGCGTGGAGAGAGAGCTGAGAAAGGCCATAAAAGAGAGGTTTGACAAGGAAGGGATAGAGATCCCCTATCCCAGGATGGTAGTTTTTAATAAAAATCAAGAGGAGGCGAAAGGTTGAAGTTCCATATCGGCGATGTGGTAGAAATGAAGAAAAAACATCCTTGCGGCAGTTTCGAGTGGGAAATCTGGAGAATGGGGGCCGATTTTGGGATAAAATGCCAGGGATGTGGGCGAAAAGTAATGATACCAAGGCCCAAGTTTGAAAAAAGCGTAAAAAGGATAATAAAGTGCATTCATCCGGAAGACCTTGAAAAACCCCTTGATAAATGATATAATACGCAAGAAGCATCTCTGCTCTAGATGTAAATCTAGGGCCATAGTCCGAGGAGGTGAAAAAATGAGGGAATACGAAACCATGTATATCCTCGACCCCGGACTCGACGAAGAGGCGGTAACCGGTCTTGTAGACAAGTTCAAAGCCTTAGTCGAGGAAAGAGGGGGAGAGGTAAAGGAGATCGACCGGTGGGGAAAGAGAAAACTTGCCTATCCCATTAAACACCAAAAAGAAGGTTATTACGTGGTAATGAATTTCTCCACAGACCCTGATACAGCAAGAGAAATGGACAGGGTTTTGAAGATAACCGCCGGCGTCCTGAGGTACATTATTATCCGCAAGGATAAATAAAGGGGTGAAAACCTTGAACAAGGTTATTTTAATTGGGAGGTTGACTAAAGATCCCGAATTGCGGTTCACCCCTGCCAATGGAGTCGCGGTGACTACCTTCACCCTAGCAGTGGATAGACCCTTTTTGAACCAGAAAGGGGAAAGAGAGGCGGACTTTATTCCTGTAGTTGTTTGGAGGAAACTCGCGGAAACCTGCGCCAACAACCTAAAAAAGGGCCGCTTGGTGGGTGTATCAGGAAGGCTCCAGGTAAGGTCTTACGATACGCCCGGAGGACAGCGGCGCTGGGTTACCGAAGTGGTCGCCGATGAGGTACAGTTTTTAGACAGGCCAAAATCAGAACAGGATTCCGGTTTGGGTGATGCCAACGAGGGAATCGAAGATATAGATTTTGATTTCAATTTTGATGAAAACATAGGCGAAGAAGGAGACGACGTACCTTTTTAGAAAAAAGGAGGGAAAAGGTTGAAATCCAAAAAGAACAAGAAGAAAAAGGTGTGCAGCTTTTGCGCCGAGAAGATAGATTACATTGACTACAAGGATGTGGCAAGACTTAGAAAATTCATAACCGAGCGGGCTAAGATCCTGCCCCGGCGCATAACTGGCAATTGCGCAAGACACCAAAGACAACTTACAGTTGCTATAAAGAGAGCTCGCAATATGGCACTGTTGCCTTTTACGACAGAATAGGGAGGGGTACACCCTCTCTTTTTTGTAAAAGTGAGGAGGAACTCAATGCAACGCTTCAGTACGAAAGCTATAGTAGAAGGAGCGCTGCTTTCGGCGATAACAGTAATATTGAGCTTTTTTTCCATGTATATACCGGGCCTAGGCCTTTTTATAGATCTTGTGCTTCCCGTACCCATAATACTCCTGGGAATGAAACATGGTCTTAAAATTAGCCTGCTTTCGGTGGCGGTAACGGGTTTGGTAATCGCTGCGTTTTCAGGGCCTCTTAGAGCCTTGACGGCAGTGCTGAGCTTCGGCCTGGTAGGAATGGGCATGGGTTGGGCTTTAAAAAAGAATTACTCCCCTTTTAAGGTTTTTGGAGTAGGCGCGGCAGCTTCGCTGGTATCAAATGTTGTACTATTTCTGCTTTCCCTGATGATAATGGGCATAAATCCCCTAATGCAGGAGATAGAGCTGTATAGGGAGAGCCTTGCCGGAGCAGCCAAGCTTTATAATCGTATGGGGGTAAATCCGGAAACAATAAAGCCCGTACTTGAGATGTACGAAAAAATGCTAGACCTGATGCCCCTTTTAATACCTGCGGTCCTTGTGCTGGCATCATTAACAAGTTCCTTTTTATGCTTTCAGATTTCCAAGCTGATACTGAGGCGTTTGGGATACAATATGGAGGATTTTCCGCCTTTCTGGCAGTGGCGGTTGCCCACCTACACTATATTTTTATTTCTGCTAGGACAGATCGCCATTATAATGGAAGCTTACTGGCCATCAGGGATTTTAAGACAACTAGGGATGAATTTACTTTTGATATTTGCATTTGCGTTTTTCATCCAGGGGTTTGCGGTTCTGGCTTTCTTCCTAGGAAGGTACAATGTATCTAAACTGCTGAGAATTTTTATTGTCCTGTTTTTATTCTCCAACCCTTTCATGGCTCAGCTAGTATTCCTGCTTGGGATGTTCGATACGGTTTTTAATTTCCGCGGATTATGATTGTGGTGAAAAACCATGCACAATTTTGCCGACTTTATTAGAAAAAACATCTTACTTTTAGGCATCATAATTCTGCAGCTTGCAGTAATGGCCGTAATTAGGCCCAGTGCTGCTTTAGGGTTTTGTATTCTTTTTTTCCTAATTATTTTGGTAAATTTCTTCAGGAAGGCACCGAAAAAAGAGATAAAAAGAGATGAAGCTTTAAAGCCAGAGACTTCAGAGAGCTTGACCGAATCAAATCTTGCCCTTATGTACATCCAGTTAGACAATTATGACGAAGTGTTGGCTGCAACACCGGAAGAAAATCGTCCGGAGCTCCTCGCGAAAATAGACAAAGCGATAACTCAATGGGTTCAGGGTTTTGGCGGATTCATAAAAAAGTTTGATGACGACAAATTTTTGGCAGCTGTGACCCTAGAAAATTTTCGCCGGTTAGAGGAAAATAAGTTCGGCATCCTTGAAAAAATCAAGGAGATAAGTGCATCCAATGTGATTCCGATCACTCTCAGTATAGGAGCGTCTTACGGGAAAGCAAGCCTTCTGGAATTGAACAAGGCAGCCCAGGACGCTCTGGAGCTTTGTCTGGGTAGAGGTGGGGATCAGGCGGTTGTTAAAGCTGGCGGGAAGACTTATTTTTATGGCGGCAGGACTAAGGAAGTAGAAAGGTACATCCGCGTAAGGGCCCGGGTAATTGCCCATGCCCTTCGGGATTTGATAGAAGAAGCGGACCGGGTACTGGTACTTGGGCATATTTTTCTTGATATGGACGCCCTCGGAGCAGGTGTAGGCATAGTCAAGGCCGCAAGATGCCTTGGCAAAAAAGGCTACTTTGTTCTCTCACATACCGAAGGTAGTACAGTGGAATCGCTGTTGAAGCTGCTTTTGGAAGATGAGGATATACGGAAAACGCTCATTAGCGAGAAAGATGCTTTAAGGATTCTTTCTAAAGACACTCTGGTGATAATAGTAGACACCCACAAGCCCTCCTTCTGCTACTCCCAGAAAATCCTGGAAAAAGCCGAAAGGGTGGTGTTGATAGATCACCATCGGCGGGGAGAAGAGTTTATCGAGAAAGCCATGCTGGTTTATCTGGAGCCTTACGCTTCTTCCACTAGCGAGATGGTTACTGAGATGCTGCAATATATGGGGGATGAAATAAAGCTCACCCCTCGGGAAGCAACAGCGCTTTTGGCAGGTATCTGCGTTGATACCAAGAATTTTGCCTTTAAAACCGGGGTTAGGACGTTCGATGCTGCTTCTTACTTAAGAAGGCACGGCGCCGATCCAACGCTGGTATATAAGCTCTTTCAGGAAGAACTAGAAGAATTTTACCGCAGGGTTGAAGTTGTAAAGCGAATGCGGATTTTACCCGGGAATATAGCCATATCTTATTACAGCAAAAAATGCGAAAATCCCCGGCTTGTAGCAGCCCTGTCTGCCAACGCGCTGCTTGAGATAAAGGGTGTTTACGCAGCTTTTGTGCTTGTACCGACAGATGAAGGGGTAGCCATAAGCGGTAGGTCTCTCGGCGATATTAACGTGCAGCGGATTCTGGAGAAATTGGGGGGAGGAGGACACATGACCGTTGCCGGGGCGCAAATTCAGAACATCACCATGGAAGAAGCTATAAAGCGGCTGGAAGATGCAATCGAAGATTTTTTGAAAGAGGGGGATGCCAATTGAAGGTGATACTCCTTCAAGACGTGAAAAACCTAGGGGAAAAAGGCGACGTGGTAGACGTTTCCGACGGATACGCAAGGAATTACCTTTTTCCGAAAAATTTTGCCGTTGAAGCCACTCCTGGAAATCTTGCAAAATTGGAACAGGAGAAAAAGGCTAAGGAGAAAAAACTTGCGAGGATTAAGAAAGAGGCCGAAGAGCTGGCAGAAAAAATAAAAAGATGTTCTGTAACGCTAAAGGTCAAAGGTGGAGCCCAGGGGAAAATGTATGGTTCTATAAACTCCAAGAACATAGCAGACGCTTTAAAGGAGCAGCACGGCATTGATATAGACAAAAGGAAGATCCAGCTTGATGAGCCCATTAAAGCCTTCGGCAGTTACGAGGTTGCAGTAAAGCTCCACCCCGAGGTTGAAGCGAGGTTGACTGTAAAGGTAGTTGAGGGGTGATATTTATGAATCTTATAACCCCCAAAGTCCCTCCGCATAGTGTAGAGGCCGAACAGTCGGTTTTGGGTTCTATGCTCCTTTCAAAGGAGGCAATTTACGTTGCCCTGGAACGCTTAAAAAGCGAGGATTTTTATGTAGAAGCACACCGCACTATTTTCCAGGTCATAACTGAGCTTCACGAGAACAGAGAGCCTGTGGACATCATAACCGTCACTGAAACATTAAGGAACAGAAAGATGCTGGAAAGCGTTGGCGGGGTTACATACCTTACCACCCTCACCGAAGTGGTACCTACTCCCGCCAATATAGCGCAGTACTGCAAAATAGTTGAGGAAAAAGCTTTACTTAGGCGGCTCATCGAGGCTACGTCCAAGATACTTTCGATGGCTTACGAGCCAAAGGATGATGTAGAAGAACTTCTAGACGAAGCCGAACGAAGGATATTCAGTATAGCGCAAAAGCGAAGGGGAGATAACTTCCATCATATAAAAGACGTATTGCTTGCCACCTTTGAGCGTATAGAACAGCTGTATAATTCAAAGGGCGGTATAACCGGTGTGCCCACCGGATTTCCTGATCTCGATGCCTTGACATCGGGCCTTCAGCCCTCAGACCTTATTCTGGTAGCCGCAAGGCCCAGCATGGGCAAGACCGCCTTTGCCCTGAATATAGCTCAAAACGCAGCAATCAGGCACAGGATACCCGTGGCAATATTTAGCCTTGAAATGTCAAAAGAACAACTGGTACAGAGGATGCTCTGTGCCGAATCTAACGTGGACAGCCATAAGCTGCGCACCGGAAGGCTGGATGAGGACGACTGGCCGAGACTTGCCCGGGCTATGGGTCCGCTATCGGAGGCTCCTATATACATTGACGATACACCCGGCATAACCTGTTTAGAAATTAGAGCAAAGGCAAGAAGGCTCAAAGCAGAAAAAGGACTCGGACTTGTGGTAATAGATTACTTGCAGCTAATAGCAGGCAGGGGACAGTCGGAAAACCGGCAGCAGGAGATTTCGGAGATTTCAAGATCCTTAAAAGCTCTTGCAAGGGAGCTAAATGTCCCGGTACTTGCGCTGTCACAGCTTTCCAGAGCACCGGACGTTAGGTCCGATCATAGACCCGTGCTCAGTGACCTTCGTGAGTCTGGAAGCCAGGAGCAGGACTCGGACCTTGTGGCGTTTTTATATCGAGAGGATTACTACAACCCCGATACCGATAGGAAGAATATAGCGGAAGTAATTATAGCAAAGCAAAGAAATGGCCCCACGGGGAAAGTAGAGCTGCTGTGGCTTTCCCAGTACACCAAGTTCGTGAGTATAGAAAAATACCGCCAGAGCGAAGAAGAAAGGTATGCTTAAGGGGGGCTTGTGGTACCTGCAATGGGCGAACAAAATGAATTGCTGGAAGAGGCCTTGAAAAAGGTTTTTATATTTTCTGACCTTTCGGATGATGAGTTGGCCAAGATCAAAGGTCTTATAAATACTAGAAATTACAAAAAGGGTAGTGTTATTTTTTTTGAGGGAGAACCGGGCGAGGCGGTGTACTTTGTTAAATCCGGCAAAGTAAAGGTATATAAGGCCGACGGTGAAGGCAGGGAATACATCCTTCACTTCTTTGGCGAGGGGGATGTATTTGCCGAAGCAGTGCTCCTTGAAGGAGGTCCTTATCCTGCCACCGCAGAAGCGGTAGAGGATTCAACGGTGGGTTTTATTAAAAACGAGGATTTGGAGCATCTTATAAAGCAAACTCCCGACCTTGCTATGAAGATCATAAAAATTATGGCTTCCAGATTGCGGGACTCCCAGGAAAAAATAAAAAATTTGGCTTTCGGGGATACTTATAATCGCATCGCCTGCTTCCTCCATCGGATATGCCTTGATCACGGTAAGACAACTTCCCGGGGCATTGAGATTGAGCTACCGGTTACGCGACAGGAGTTAGCAGCTCTGGTAGGTACCTCAAGGGAAACGGTAAGCCGGATTTTGAGCCAGATGAAGAAAGACGGCATAATAGATATTGATCGGCAAAAAATCATAGTTTTAGATGAAAAAAAACTAATGAGGTGTGCAAGATAAAGCGCGGCAAGGACCGCGCTTTTTCTTTAAAACACGAATATTATCAAGCTTTATAACAGAAAACATTCGCATAATTAATTGACATTAGGGGCATCCTCTGTTATTATTATTTAGGCTAATGAAAGTGGTTATATTTCTGATATACGAGAATAATATCTTATAATGTGTTACTTTTTTGATTTATAAAAGCAGGGTGGTGGTTATGTGCCGAGACATTACGATGTGATAATAATAGGGGCTGGGCCCGCAGGGATTTTTACCGCTCTTGAGCTGGTGGACAAGGGCAGGGACCTTGATATATTGATCCTGGAAAAGGGCAAGGATATCGAAGCAAGGCTTTGCCCTTCCAAGGAAAGAAAGATTAAGTGCCTTAATTGCGACCCTTGTTCCATCGTAAACGGCTGGGGGGGAGCAGGGGCTTTTAGCGATGGAAAATTGACTCTTACCACTGAATTCGGCGGATGGCTGGACGAATATATTCCAAAGGAAAAGGTAGCGGAACTTATAGGTTATGTGGATAGAATATTCCTCAGCTTCGGAGCCACCGAGATAGTGCACGGAACTGATAAGGAAAAGGTAAAAAAATTGCAGCAGAAAGCCGCAACTGCTGACCTAAGGTTAATACCTGCCCGGATTAAGCACCTAGGGACCGAGAAGTGCTGGAATATACTGAAGGAAATGCGTAAATATCTGGATGGAAAGGTTGATGTAAAAACGACCACGCCCGTAAAAAACATCATTGTTCGGGACGGCAAGGTTACCGGAGTTGTCACGGAAAAAGGGGAAGAGTATACAGCAGATTATGTTGTAGCGGTACCTGGAAGAGAGGGAGCCGAGTGGTTTGCACGGGAAGCCCAGCGGCTGGGGCTTGATATGGTGATAAACCCCGTCGATATAGGGGTAAGGGTAGAAGTTCCGGCAGTGGTAATGGAGCCACTAACCGATGTGGTTTACGAATCAAAGCTAGTTTATTATTCCAAGTCTTTTGACGACAGGGTTAGAACTTTTTGCATGAATCCCTATGGAGAAGTCGTAATAGAAAATAACAGCGGGCTCATAACCGTCAACGGCCATAGCTATGCCGATAGAAAAACCGAAAATACAAATTTTGCCCTGCTGGTGAGTAAGACTTTTACCCATCCTTTTAGAGAGCCTATTTCTTATGGAAAATATATAGCCACCCTCGCAAATATGCTGGGAGGAGGCGTGCTGGTTCAAAGGCTAGGAGATTTACTATCGGGCAGGCGTTCGACTCCCGAAAGGATAAAAAGAGGACTGGTGGAACCCACCCTGAAAGAAGCAACACCGGGGGACCTCAGTTTGGTATTCCCCTACCGGCACATGGTCAGCATCCTGGAAATGCTTCAAGCAATGGATAAATTAGTGCCGGGAGTTTACTCCCAGCATACGCTGCTTTACGGTGTAGAGGTGAAATTTTATTCCGCAAGGCCGGCGCTGAATTCAAGCTTAGAAACCCAAATTAAAAATCTTTTTGCTGCCGGAGATGGAGCAGGAGTGACAAGAGGACTTGCTCAGGCTTCAGTTTCGGGAATCATAGTGGCACGGGAAATTTTAAACAGGAAACAGAATACAGAATAGCTAAAGGAGTGAAAGATATGCCAGGAGTTGTTGTGGTGGGTGCTCAGTGGGGCGATGAAGGCAAGGGACGAATAGTCGATTATTTGGCCCGGAGAGCTGATATAGTTGTGCGCTACCAGGGTGGCAATAACGCCGGCCATACTGTTGAAGTAGAAAATGTGAGGTACAAGCTTCATCTTGTACCCTCAGGAATTCTCCATCCAGGTAAAATCTGCATAATAGGCAACGGCATGGTAATTGACCCTCTGGCGCTTATTGATGAAATAAAGTACCTGGAAAATAACGGCATAGACGTAAGGCCGCGCTTGAAGGTAAGCGATCGGGCCCATGTCATAATGCCATACCACAAATTACTGGATGAACTTGTGGAGGAAAAAAAGGGACAGTACCAGCTTGGCACTACACGGCGGGGAATAGGACCGGCTTATGTGGACAAGGCGGAAAGAATTGGCATTAGAATGTGCGACCTGTTGGATCCTGAAACATTTGAAGAAAAGCTAAGCCTAAATCTTGAGGAAAAAAACCGCCTTTTAGAAAAAATATACGGTGCTCAAGGTTTTGAAAAGGGTCCCATTCTGGAAAGTTATTTGAAGGCTGCGGAAGAACTCAAAGAGATGGTATGCGATACTTCTTTAATAATACACCAGGGTGCGAAAGCTGGGAAAAGCATCCTCTATGAAGGAGCTCAAGGCACATTTTTAGACGTGGACCTGGGAACTTATCCTTATGTGACGTCTTCTCATCCTATAGCCGGTGGGGTTTGCATAGGCGCTGGAATAGGCCCCACGATGATTGACAAAGTAGTGGGTGTAGTGAAAGCCTATACAACCCGGGTGGGCAAAGGACCTTTTCCTGCTGAATTATCCGATGCGACGGGGGATTATATAAGGGAACGGGGGTTTGAATACGGCACTACCACTGGCAGACCCCGACGGTGCGGATGGCTGGATGCGGTAATGCTGAAATTTGCAGTCCGGGTGAACGGGATTACGCACCTTGCCATCACCAAGCTGGATACCCTTGGTGGCCTGGAAAAAGTAAAAATTTGCACCGCATATGAGTACAACGGCCAAATAATAGACGAGTTCCCGGCGAGTTTGAAGATTCTTGAAAAATGCCGGCCGATTTATGAGGAACTGCCTGGATGGGATGAAGATATATCGAATATAACAGAGTACAACAGGCTCCCTGCAAATTTGCTGAGGTTTGTGGAGAGGATAAGGGAGATTGTAGGTGTTGAAATCTGCTTTATATCGGTAGGCCCCAAGAGAAGTCAGGGTTTTGAGCTTATAAAGGTATTGTAAATTTCAAAAGAGGGAATTTAGGGGTTGACATATTCATCATTTTATTGTAGTATATAACTTGCTGTTTTCTTTTAGCAATAGTTAATACTTTGTGAGCCATTAGCTCAGTCGGTAGAGCACCTGACTTTTAATCAGGGTGTCCCGCGTTCGATTCGCGGATGGCTCACCATTTTCGTGGCCCCGTGGTCAAGTGGTTAAGACACCGCTCTTTCAAGGCGGTAACAGGGGTTCGACTCCCCTCGGGGTCACCATTTTTTTATCTTGACTTACCTTTATGGCTTGATTATAATATTAATTGAAGCGAGCGGAAGTAGCTCAGGGGTAGAGCATCGGCTTCCCAAGCCGAGGGTCGCGGGTTCGAATCCCGTTTTCCGCTCCATTTTTATTTTTATATCAAATTGTTTACGGATTCACCCTCCCAAAAGAGTCAGAAGGCTATAGGGGGTTTTTAATTATCCAAACGT
>JAKKUQ010000027.1 GCA_021890755.1 Thermosediminibacteraceae bacterium
CCCCGTCAACCATCGCAGCTTCTTCCAGGTCTTTCGGTATGGTCTCGAAAGTTCCCACAAGTATCCAGGCAGCAAAGGGAGGGTTCAATATCAGGTGTGCCAGGACAAGGCCAAAGTACGTATCAATTAAATTCAACTTAATGAACTGAAACTTTGAACAATATATAGACGGGTATTACCATAATGATTGCAGCTATGATTGCTATAGGAAGGTATAATGAATCAGAGATTTTCCCGCTTATATCTTTTCTTTTCATCATCTATTTACCTCCTCAGAGCCCCACGCTTTTAAGTACCCGTATATGAATATTAAGATAATTACCAGCAAGATTGTGGATGCGGCAGCTGATGTATAGGCATTTCCATAATTGTTATACTCGTCGTAAGCAAAGGTGGAAAGTACAGGTGTAGCTCTCCCGGCAAGGACTAGCACAAGTTCAAATACTCTAAAAGCATCTATTGCTCTCAATATTATAGCCATAGTGATGTAAGGTTTAAGAAGGGGTAAAGTGACGTATCTGAAAGTCTGCCAAGCTGTCGCGCCGTCAATATCTGCGGCTTCGTAAACCTCGTTTTGTATACTCTCTAAGCCCGCAAGCAGGATTAAGATTACCATAGGAGTTACCTTCCACATGTCGGCTACCGATACCATCAAAAGCGTGCGGAGCCCACCGCTAGCCCAGTCTACCGGTATGTCTATTATATTCAACCTGTAGAGCAGTTCATTTAGATACCCGTTGATGCTGAATATGTAAGTCATTGCCACTCCCGAGACAAGCGTTGGCACGCCCATGGGAACCATAAGAAGGGCCCTAAGAAAACCTCTTCCAAAAAAGCGCCTCTTTAGGATCATTGCGATGACCAGGGCCGCCACCATTTCCAGGGACAGACTTATGAGAGCAAAGGCTACCGTATTGAAAAGCGCACCTTTAAACTCAACTTTACCTATTATTTCCTGGTAGTTGGCTAAAGTCACAGTTCCTGTGAACCTGTCCAGAAAACTCATGGCAATTGTCTGAAGTATCGGGTATACTGTAAAACCTAGTATGTACAGGAGCAGTGGCGCCAGCATGACGATTTCCAGCCTGTACTTTTTAAGCCAGCTCATTGAGAAATCTCCTTTCTGTTAATCTTCGTAAACGTTTACGTTCTTTCCGAAAAATTAGACTCTTTTACATGAATTCCGTATAACGAGTTTATGGTCGAGTATTATTCTTTTTCTTTCAATACTTTCTCCGTTAATCAAGTTCATCAATATATCAGCAGCCACAGAACCTATCTCGTACATTGGCTGGGCAACTGTTGTGAGAGGAGGCCTTGTAATTTCGCTGAGGTCAATGTTATCAAAACCCACCACCGAAACGTCCTCGGGGCACTTCAGTCCGCAGTCGAAAACGGCGTTTAAAGCACCGAAAGCCATAATGTCACTGACCGCAAAGATTGCGGTAGGTTTTACCCCAGCCTTTAGAATTTTTACTGCAGCCTTGTAACCTCCTTTGGCTTTGAAGTCGCCTTCAGCTATCAGTTCATCGCATACTTCAAGGCCGGCTTCACCCAATGCTTTTTTATATCCTATCAACCGTTCCACGCTATCCACGGTCTCTTTCATGCCTTCTAGGGGGCCGTGAATTAAACCAATTCTTTTATGTCCAAGCGATATTAAGTAATTTATCGCATCATAGGCGGCTTTAACATTGTCGATAGTTACATACGGTACATCGTAGCTTGTGGCCCTTCCTGCCAGGACAACAGGAATCTTCTTGCGAGTAAAGGCTTCATAATGCTCTTCGCTAAAGTAATCACAGTGGAATATCACGCCGTCAACCCATCGGTTTTTTAAAATATCTATATACTCCAATTCCTTTTCCCTTTTGTTGTCGGCGTTGCAGAGGATCACATTGTATCCACGTATACGGCAGGTATCTTCAATTCCCCTCACTATTTCGCTGTAGTATGGGTTCGAAATATCTGGCACAATAAGGCCTATTATTCCTGTCTTCCCCTTTATCAGGCTCCTTGCAGGCATGCTGGGTTCATACCCCAGCTCTTTTGCAATCTCAAGCACCCTCTCCCTAGTTTTTGGGCTGACATCTGGCTTATTGTTAAATACTCTCGATACGGTTGCTATCGATACGTTAGCTAATCTTGCTACATCTTCTATTGTTGGCATGTTTTCACTCCTAAAATTTCGTAAACGTTTACGAAAACATTTTAACATAATAGTAAAAATTCCTCAAGAGTTTTTTGAAAAGTACGTTTATAAAGTCTTATGCCAAAAAATTGACCATCGCATGAAAATACGAAAACTTATTTCCTCGCATACCTTAAAAGATTTTACAACTGATGGTTGAGTGAAAAATAAACTATTGGTTGCGTGCAGCGAATTCAAGTCAACTAATATTCGCTTTAAAAACTTTGATTCATCGTTTAAAATAGAGAAAAAAATGTAAAGGAGTGATGCTGTGTGGCTATTACATTCGGAAAAAAGATATATGAACTAAGAAAGGAAAAAGGGTTAACGCAGGAAGAATTATCCGAAAAGCTGGGTGTTTCTCCGCAGGCTGTTTCAAAGTGGGAAAATGATCTTTCTTATCCTGATGTAATGCTTTTGCCGAAAATAGCACAAATACTTGGTGTGACAGTCGATGAACTTCTGTCAACATCCCCTAAAAAAGAGACAGTGATATTGCCTGAAAGCCAGAGAAAAAATATCGATGATCTGATCTTAAAAATAGTTGTAAATTCTTCTGATGGGGATAAAATCCGAGTGAATCTACCCATGTCGCTTGTCAAGATAGGACTTGAAATGGGAATGAAGATGCCGAATATTTCAGGAAACAATGCGCTGAAAGAAGTTGACCTCGAACAGATTTTGGCATTGGTTGAAAAAGGTGTTATTGGCAAATTGGTTGATGTTGAAAGTGCAAGAGGCGATATTATTGAGATTGTAGTGGAATAGTCGTGATTTTGTGATAACGATTTTAAAGTTTCATAATTGTAGTACGAGGTGTTCAGGTGGTGGAAAAAACATGAAAATCCTTATTAGTTCCCGCGGTGAAAAAACCATCAAACTGTTAGTCCCAACCCGACTCATTTTTAATCGCTTTACTGCATTTATTGTAGCAAAAATATTAACTAAATATGTTTCATTTAATGAGAATATCAATATCAGTTCATATGATATAACCCGAATTGTAAAAGAATTTATTCGGATGAAAAAAAAATTCCCGGACCTGGTTTTAGTAGATATAGAAAGTTCAGACGGCGATATTATTCAAATAAAGTTGTAAACTCACTCAAGGGAAAATTAATTTTTGGGGGATAAGCAATGGAATTAAATGCCACTGCGAGAGAAAAAAAGGGTTACGTAGCACTGCTAGAGTATAAAGATTTTATTAAAATCTGGGCAGGAAATACAATTTCTAGATTTGGCGATGCTGTAGACAGCATAGCCTTTCTATGGATGGTATATGAGATGACAGGCTCTACTTTAATGATGGGAACTGTCATGGCGGTTAACGCAGCACCTACAGTTTTGTTCGGAATGCCGGCAGGAGTATTGGTGGATAGGATGAACAAGAAAAAGGTTATGATTTTGACCGATTTTATCAGGGGTTTTAATACAGCCCTGATGGCTTTCCTTTATATTACAGGTAAGATTAGTCTATGGCATTTATATATATTCACATTTATAAATTCGTTTTGTGAGGTTTTCTCAAGTCCTGCCAGGGCGTCGGTCATGCAGGTTTTAGTGGATAAAAAACATTATCTTTCTGCCAATTCGCTGCGGCAGGCATCTGCGTCGGCAGCTGAAATATTAGGCACCGGAGCCGCAGCTATTATCATGAGTAATTTAGGTATCGGGACGGCAATATTGATAGATTCCATTACATTCTTTATATCTTCATTTACAGCAGCTATTGCAAATATAGATATTAAAACTTGCAAGGACATACCTTTAAATATTAAGCAATTTTACCATGAATTTGTTGAGGGATTAACCGTTATAAAGAGCAACGTGATATTAAGGGTATCTTTGGCAATGGCCTGCTTGACGAATCTTGTGGTGTCCCCCTTTAACGTGGTTTTGCCTGAATACTCGGACAAAATATTGATGGCTGGAGAAAAAGGAATGAGCTCAATACTTATGTCATTTACCATTGGAATGGTGGCGGGTTCTATTATCATCGGCCATATTGGACATCTTTTTAAAAAGAGCACGTTAGTAATAACTGGTTTTATGGGAGCAGGTCTAGGTTTCATGTCATTCGGGTTTGTGGACAATCTGAAACTAGCTTGTGCTGCTGCATTCATTAGCGGGACATTTATACCTGTTATAAACGCAAGTGTATTGACTCTCTTGCAGGAATCTACCCCGGTAGGTAAAATGGGCAGAGTAATATCTACTGTTTCAACCATATCTATGTTAGGATTACCGCTAGGTTATGCAGTATCCGGGATAATAGCAAGTGGTATAAATGTTCTCACAATCTTCAAATGTTTGGGAGTTCTAATAATTCTTATTTCAATACCTTCTTTATTTATAAAGAAGTTCAGGCAGCATTAATGAGTATTCATGACGCCTTCTAGTTATGCAGTAATGTTATTTCCAATTTTAAATAGAATATTTAATTACTCCATTAGCAATAATAGTTTTTGGTAGTTAATTTAAAAGCAGGTGATGCACCATGAAGCCAACTAAAAAACCTAATAGACTGATTAACGAAAAGTCACCCTACTTATTGCAGCACGCTTATAATCCTGTTAACTGGTACCCATGGACTCAGGAAGCCTTTGATAAGGCAAGTCAGGAAAATAAGCTTATATTTCTTTCCATCGGATACTCAACTTGCCACTGGTGCCATATAATGGAAAAGGAAAGTTTCGAAGATGAAGAAGTTGGGGATATACTTAACAGATACTATGTCTCCATCAAAGTCGACCGCGAAGAGCACCCCGACGTGGACAATTTTTACATGGAAGTGTGTCAGGCTCTTACCGGTAGCGGCGGCTGGCCTTTGACCATTATCATGACTCCTGATAAGCACCCAGTATTTGCGGCAACGTACATCCCAAAGGAGGATTCTTTCGGCCGGCTGGGGCTTAAAACTTTGCTTTTAAAAACAAACGAACTCTGGCAAAAGGACAGGGAAAAGTTAATTTCAGCAGGGAAAAACATAATGTGGTATATTAAAAAACAAGATCGTACACGTCCCGGGGAACTGGATGCTGGGGTAATCGATGATGCCTTTAAAGCACTGGAGGCTTCTTATGACCGGAAATACGGTGGATTCTTTGGTGCGCCTAAGTTTCCCATGCCGGGCATTCTGCTCTTCCTGCTGGGATATTACAGCTACAAAAAGGACCCTAGAGCTTTAGAAATGGTGCAAAATACCCTTGAAAACATGTACAAAGGCGGCATATATGACCATATAGGTTTTGGATTGTGCCGCTATTCCACCGACAAGCAGTGGCTGGTCCCTCATTTTGAAAAAATGCTATACGACAACGCCCTTATTTCTCTCGTCACTTCCGAAGTTTACAAAATAACCCGAAACTATTTTTTCAAGACCTTTACCTTGGAAATAATAGACTATGTTCTGAGGAATCTAAAAAACCCCGAGGGTGGGTTTTACACCGCAGAAGACGCAGACTCCGAAGGAGAAGAAGGCAGGTTTTACACCTGGACGCTTGAGGAGATAAAAAATGTTTTGGCCGATCGCGCCGATGAATTCATTAAAAACTATAATATAACCAAACAGGGAAACTTTGAAGGCAGAAATATTCCCAACTTAATAGGAAAGGATCTTTCCCTAAAAATGGACGAAAATACAAGGAAAAAACTATTTGAGTACAGGGAGCAAAGGGTAAAACCTTTCAGGGATGAAAAAATCCTGGTTTCGGGAAACAGCCTAATGGTCGTTTCATTGTTTAAAGCATACGGAATCACAAGGGACGAAAAATACAGGAGCGAAGCAGAGAATGCCTTGAATTTCATTTTGAAAAAGGCCCGGACAAGCGACGGCCGTATTCACGTGGGATACCGAAACGGAATTTTAAAGGCCAAGGCTACCTTTGATGACTACAGTCACTTACTCTGGGCACTTATCGAAGCTTATGAGCATACACTGAATACCTGCTATCTTGAAAAAGCAAAGCTTCTTGCTGAGGACATGATTAAGCTATTTTACGATGAGGAAGCCGGCGGGTTTTTCCTCACCGGCAGCGATGTGGATCACCTGCCGGCAAGGGACAAGGTAACCCAGGATGGTGCTGTACCTTCCGGAAATTCGGTAGCCGCTTATTGCCTTATGAGGCTTTCGAGACTGCTCTTTGATGACAAAATGGAAGAGCTTGCTCTAAATCAATACAGGGTTTTTGCAGGAAGAATAAGAGAAAATCCAGTTTTTCATTCCTTCTTCCTATATTCTTTCATATACGCACTGACAGGCGGGGTTGAAGTTGTTGTAACCGGAGAAAATCCCGAAATATTTTCCCACTACCTCATGGGTGAATTTGGCCCGTATACGGTTTGGGCTTACGCTGATGGTATGAAAGAACTTGCCCCCGTATATGAAAATTACATCAAAAAAGATGTCAAAGTAGCCGCCTATATATGCAAAGGCGGAAGTTGCAAAAATCCCGTAAGTACTCTGGAAGAACTAAAAGAAATACTCCGCAGGATGTAAAAAAGCCGCAAACTAATTGTTTGCGGCTGTATTATTTGCAGCTTTTGGTTACGACTCCTCCCCCTCTCCCTTTAAAACACCCATTGGCCTTAATTTTACCACTGGCTTTGTAAGACCCGCATCCACCAATGTAAATACCACTTCATCAATATCCTTATACGCCAAAGGAGCTTCATCGAGCAGAGCTTTGAGATTGTTGGATACTATTACCACGTTTTTTGTCTGCTCAAGAAGCTCTTCTTTTGTAAATTCGCTCTTTGCCCGCCTTCGGGACATGACCCTCCCCGCTCCGTGATTTACAGAACAAAACGTGCGGTGTATCTCGGGAAGACCGACGAGCACGTATGAGGCGGTACCCATACTGCCAGGGATTATCGCGGGATGTCCCGTATCGAGGTAACATGCGGGATTATCCTCGTGTCCTGCCGGAAGCGCCCGGGTAGCACCCTTCCGGTGAACCAAAAGCCACCTTTTCCCGTGCTTTTCCCTTTTCGCTATATTGTGTGCTACGTCATACAGGAGGTCAAGGCCAAGATCTGATTCGGATTTTTTCAAAACCTCCACAAAGGCTTCCCGCACAAAGTGCGTTATAAGCTGGCGGTTGCAGAAGGCGTAATTTGCCGCGCAAGCCATGGCTTTCAAATAGTTTTGGCCATCTTCCGAAAAAACAGGAGCGCACGCAAGTCCCTTCACCGGGGCTCTCGTGCCGTTTTTTTCCGAATGCTCCCACATAATCCTTGAATAATCGGTGCATATCTGATGCCCAAAGCCCCGGCTTCCAGTGTGGATGAGCACGTATACCATATTTTTAAAAAGTCCAAACCTGGACGCTAAGTCCTGGTCAAAAACCTTAGCCACCCTTCCGATTTCAATGAAGTGATTTCCGCCGCCGATTGTGGCAAGCTGATCCGCCCTTTCCCTTGCCGCTTTGGGTACAGCTCTTGCGTCCGCCCCCGGGATGCACCCCCTATCCTCGATCCTTTCAAGGTCCTCCGGCCTGCCGTAACCCGCCCTTATGAAATATTCGACCCCGAGGCATGCCACGGCTTCCAGGTCTGGATTCCGCAGAGATTTTACAGCACTTGATTTTCCAACACCAGAAGGTACCCGGGAAGATATTTTATCTAAGATTTTGGATATTTTTTCCTTATTTATTTCGTCCGCATCGATTTTGGTGGTAATGAGCCTTACGCCGCAGTTTATGTCCATTCCAACGGCTCCCGCCGAAACCACACCTTTTTCGTAATCGGTGGCCATGACACCCCCGATGGGAAGACCAAAACCTGTGTGTATATCCGGCATGCCTATAACCGGGCCTACCACTCCAGGAAGGAGCGAGGCGTTGTAGAGCTGGTTTATGGCTTCGTCCTCCACGAAGTCCTGAAATAGCCTATCGCTTAGGTAGACGTTAATTTCTACATTTGTTTCGTTATTTAAAAAGGCATAGCAATTCGTTGATTTAAGTTTTAGCTTTCCCTTCACTGCTCTTCACTCTCCGTTTTATATAATAAACCAAATGATTTTATCTAAATAAGTTTATCATTTTGGGCCTTTTTAATTCAACCGGGTATCATCGCAGTGACTCTTTTAGGGAAAAATAAATTCAGGTGGTGATAAAATGGAACCCTTTGTCCCAAAAAGGGCATACTTCGAACGCGAAGCTTTAAATTACCCTTTAGGAAAAAATTTATATTACAAGCTGCAGGAAATGGGTGTAGATATACACTTTACCACTTCCCACAACAGGGTTTTGGGCATACCCGGCAAAACGCCACAGGAAGCCTATATGGAAGCCAAAAGGACCCTTGTGGTGGGCGTTCGAAAAACCCTGGATTTTGAAAGCTGCAAGCCCTCTGCCCATTACCAGCTGCCCCTTGTAACAAGCTGCATAGGGGAATGCGAGTACTGTTATCTCAATACTACCCTGGGGAAAAAGCCCTATATAAGGGTCTACGTAAACCTGGATGAAATCCTCGACCGCGCAAAAAGATATATAGAAGAAAGATCGCCTGACATCACCATATTCGAGGGATCGGCTACTTCCGATCCCCTCCCCGTGGAGCCGTATACCGGTGCCCTAAAAAAGACAATTGAATTTTTTGCAAAGCAGGAAAAAGGGCTTTTCAGGTTTGTAACAAAGTTTACCAACGTCGATTCGCTACTTGATGCGGATCATCGCGGCAGAACTACCTTTCGCTTCAGCATAAATGCTGAAAGGATAATAAAAAATTTCGAGCACAAAACCCCCCCTCTGGAAGAAAGAATAATCGCATCAAAGAAGGTAGCCCTTGCGGGTTATCCTCTTGGTTTTATCATAGGTCCGATATTTTACTACCCTGGATGGAAACAGGAATACGGAGAAATGTTGGAAAAACTGAAAGAAGAACTTTCAGGTAGCGCAAAACATCCCATAAGGTTCGAACTCATAACCCATCGGTTTACTGTAAGAGCAAAAAAGAACATACTCGCAGTTTTCCCCAAGACTAAGGTTCCCCTAGAAGAAAAGGAAAGAGTTTTCAAATTCGGCCAGTTCGGCTACGGAAAATACGTATATCCTCCCGAAAAGATGAAAGAGCTAAAGGAATTTTTCGAAGAAAAAATCCGGGAATGCTTCCCGGATGCTATACTTCTATACTTTGTGTGAATTCTTCAACTTCGTTGAAGGATAGGATAATTTTTTTTGCTTTAACGCCCTCTATCTCATTTAGCTCCCTTTCCATCCTCCTCGTTTCCTCATCGGATCCGCAAAGCTGGAGGATAATAAGGCCTTCATTGGAGCAGTGAGTTTCGTCCACATCATGAATCCCAAGCCTTACTCTGATGTTGCATCCGTATTTTGTAAGAATCTCCTGAACTTTTGGTGCCGACCGGGTTCTATCCCGCTGAAGAATGGCCATTATTGTTTTACTATCCACTGAAACCCCACCCATTTAATTTTTTATTCGTTGGCTTTAGTCATTTATATTTTTTACCTTTATGGTCCTAATATACTTCCGGCCGGCGGTCTTCGAAAACAGGTATGTATTTTCTAACTTGTTCGATCACCGAAAGGTCTATTATCGTCTCGAAAACGCCTTCCCTTTCATCGGCTTCCAGCAACACTTCTCCCCAAGGATTTACTGCAATGGACATTCCCGGAAATTCAGTTTCACCTTCTTTCCCCACCCGGTTTACACCTACTACGAAGAACTGATTTTCTATGGCCCTTACTATATTCAATAGTTTCCAGTGTATATGCCGGGGTTTGGGCCATTGAGCCGGCACAAAGAGGATATTCGCCCCTAGCAGGGCTATCTTCCTTATGAACTCGGGAAACCTGAGGTCGTAGCATATTGCAATTCCGCAGGTTATGCCGTCCAGTTCAAAAGTTACTGCCTTTTCCCCCGGTGCTAGATATTTCTCTTCTTTCATAAGCCTGAACCTATGCACCTTATCGTACCGGGCAACCACTTCCCCGCTTCTATTTATGACATAGGCTGTATTATACACCTGTGGGCCTTCTCCACCCGGTCCGCTCCTTATATCTGCGATTGATCCTGCAACTATGTTTATCCCGTTCTCCTTCGCAACCTCTTTAAGCCATTCGATCGTAGGGCTCCCGTCCCTGTCCGCTATTTTCGAAAGACTTTCCAGGGCATAACCGGTATTCCACATTTCAGGAAGTATAACAATGTCGGGCTTTACTTTAACCTTTAAAGCCTCATTAAGCAGTCTCTCAGCCCTTTTACGGTTTTCCTCCGGGTCACCGTGCGAAATATCCATCTGTAGAAGGCTTATTTTTAGCATGGTTGATCTCCTTTCAACTGATGCTTTCCAAGATAATTTTAGCTTCGAGGAGTTTTATTCCCTTTAGATACTCTATTACCATTTTAAAATACATGTTACGTTTTTCAAGTGCTTGGTGGCATTAGCCCAAAATATTACAAAAAAGCTAAAAAAGGCGGTTAATAGGCTTTGCTTGAAAAGACCTATTAACCGCCTTTTTCTTTATCTTAACTTTAACTTATTACTTTGCAGCTTTAGCAGCTGCCACGATTGCACTTACATAGCCGTGGGTATCCGCTAAGGTTGCGCCGGTTACAACATCAACTATCCTTTCTCTCGTATTCTCATACTTCTTAAGTGTTGACTCTAATTCGCTGATGGTCTTACCCTTGACGTAGTTCACAATTGCAGCAAAATTCTGGTCTATTGTCTTGGTAGCGCCTCTTTCTTCTATCATTCTCTTGCTGTAAAGTGCCGCATTTTCCATCTTCGATGCTAATACGTAGCCTTCTTTTACATATGTACCGAATTCTTGATCGGAATTGGGTACACCCTTTGCCCCATCTTTGGACATGAACTGGTAGTCATCAATATACGCTGCAACTATCTTGTCACCTAAAACTGCAGCAGCCGCAACTGTAAAGCACTTGGTGCCGTGAGCTGCATAATCAACCTTCCCTATCTTTATATTGGGTAGGTCTTTCTCATCCACAAGAATTGCGTTGCTGTCGCTCGCAGCCTTGGCCTTTTTAGCAGCTGCCACGATTGCACTTACATAGCCGTGGGTATCCGCTAAGGTTGCGCCGGTTACAACATCAACTATCCTTTCTCTCGTATTCTCATACTTCTTAAGTGTTGACTCTAATTCGCTGATGGTCTTACCCTTGACGTAGTTCACAATTGCAGCAAAATTCTGGTCTATTGTCTTGGTAGCGCCTCTTTCTTCTATCATTCTCTTGCTGTAAAGTGCCGCATTTTCCATCTTCGATGCTAATACGTAGCCTTCTTTTACATATGTACCGAATTCTTGATCGGAATTGGGTACACCCTTTGCCCCATCTTTGGACATGAACTGGTAGTCATCAATATACGCTGCAACTATCTTGTCACCGGCCACTGCAGCTATCGCCACTGTAAAGCACTTGGTGCCATGAGCTGCATAGTCAACCTTCCCTATCTTTACCGCAACTTTTTGAGTCTGTTGTGCCGTAAGTTTTGCGAGAGTCTTCGGTCCTACTATTCCGTCTACTTTAAGGCCGTTCTTCTTTTGGAAGTCCTTTACTGCTGCCAAAGTCTTCGGTCCAAAGATGCCGTCTACCTTCAGGTTATACCCGTGCTTATTAAGCAGCGTTTGGAGTACTTTCACATCCTCGCCACGAGATCCAAGAGCAAGTAAACGTTTGATGCTCGTTGCGCTGGAAGTCGCCGGAGCAAGTTTTGCGAGAGTTTTCGGTCCTACTATTCCATCTACCTTGAGGCCATTCTTCTTTTGGAAGTCCTTTACTGCTGCCAAAGTCTTCGGTCCAAATATACCGTCTACCTTCAAGTTATACCCGTGCTTATTAAGTAGCGTTTGGAGTACTTTCACATCCTCGCCACGAGATCCAAGAGTAAGTAAACGTTTGATGCCGCTTACATTGGTTGTTACAACGGTAGTCGCCTGTTTAGTAGTAGTTTTCGTTTGTGTAGACTTGGCAGGCGTGGAAGGTGTTGTTGGTTGTTTTGGGGGTGCTGCTGGTTGCTTTTGGGTTGAAGTATTGCCTGAGTTGGTTGCAGCTGAAACGACATCTACTTGCAGAAATTTACCGGCTTGAATTGGTGCAAGAATAGATAAAGTTAGTAAAATAATCAATGAAAAGGCCACTAGTGAGAGTTTTTTATGCATGCAATACCCCCTTTATTTAATTTTTTTTATGTATGCAACCCTCAAATTTAAGGGTTGCATCCTAAATTTAAAATGTTCAAATAATCACTTTTACTAATATTATAATAAAAAAAAGGTAAAATTTCAATAAATTTACTTTTTCCACTTGCAAAAAATCTTTTCCAAACCATCAACTACTGAAAATATAATCAAACCTATACCACCGAGGACAAGAATTCCCGAATACATGTCGAGGTAATTTACTCTCATCCATGCGTCCATAATAAAATAGCCTATACCGTGTGTTGTTCCAAAATTTTCTGTAAAAAACAAAACTGAAATAGCCGTTCCCGCCCCTAGCCTCACAGCTGTTAGCAGTTCCGGCATGGCCGCGGGTAGTATAATCTCTTTAAAAACAGTTATATCACCTGCACCCAAGGACTTTATGGAATAAAACGTTTCTTTAGGTATGTTTAATGCGATTTTCGGTATGGGATACATGAAATACATTACTGGCGACAAAACCCTGTCCATAAAACCATAAAAGCCCATTAAAAGCCCTAAAACGGAGCCTATCAACACCGAAATAAAAAGGCCTGCAAAAATCCTGTACATACTTAAGGTGGCGTGAATTGCAATCTTTGAAAAAAAGACTTGCTTCAGGTGTGAAAAGACAGCAGCCGGTGGCGGAAGAACGGGACTTTTCACAGCAGCCGATCCAATGGACCATAATATAAAAAACAAAAAGAATATAAGGACATAACGACTAGTGTTTTTTACCATCATTTTGTATTCCCTTTATCAGTTTTTTTAATTTTAATTTGATGCTAAAGTAAAGCTCACTGTCCTTAACTTCACGAATGCCAAAGAAGGGGTTGTCCACTATCTCAACAATTCGACCCGGAGGCCCTGTCATTACTGCTATCTTTTTCCCAACGTACATGGCTTCTTCAGTACTGTGGGTCACAAACACCGTTGACACAGAATCGCTTTTCCACACATCTAGGAAAAGGTCCTACATTTCTTCTCTGGTTATGGCATCTAGGGCAGAAAAGGGTTCATCCATCAGCAAAATGTCTGGTTTTAGAATTAGTGTTCTTGCTATTGCCACTCTTTGCCTCTGGCCTACGCTTAACTGGCCGGGATACCTTGAAAAAAGGCCGGAAAGGCCCATTCGGGACAACATGAATTCTGCATAGTTTCTGTCTGCTTTAGTTATCTTCTTCTTCTTAACTTTTAACCCCAGGAGTGAATTTTCAATTACATTTTTCTAGGGCAAAAGACCATAATCCTGAAGGACCAGTCCTATTCTATGCTTTCTAGAATCTACGGGAGTTTCATCTATTAATACCTCGCCTTTATATTCCTTTATAATTCCTGCCAGCATATAAAGTAGCGTTGTTTTACGCATCCCGATGGGCCAATTAATGCAACGATCCCGCCTTTTTCAACATCCAAGTCCACTCCGGCCAGAGCCCTGAATTTTCTTCGTGAAGAATTATAAAAGACTTCGAGATTTCGAACCAAAATCATACATTAAACCCGCTTTTTTGCATTTTTTAATTTATGAATCTGCTGTCCACCAGTTCGTCATAAGAATAAACTTTCTTTATCAGACCTTTTTTTACCAGCCAATCCATTACCCCGTCAAAATCTTCTTTAGACGGCAGTTGTGCCTCCGTGTATTCCGGAAGATTTATGATGTCTCTAACATCTTCGGGAAATCCGGCCTTTTCAATCACAATATCGATATAAGCCGACTTTTCATTGTTTTTAATATATTCTACAGCCTTGTTATACGCTTTGTAGAAAGCCCTTATTTCATTCTCCTTTTGTTCTATAGCCTCCGGAGTAAACAGCAATACCCCTGGGTTGATTCCCAATCTGTCGGTACTCTCTATGACCTTTGCACCGTTTTTTATAGCCACTGAGGCCAGCGGGTCAGGAAGCGTTGCAGCATCAACTTTCCCATTTTGGAGCATTTCAAGCCTCGCGGGGATTTGGGGGACTACTACCTTGTTTACTTCGTTTGGGTCTATGCCGTATTTTTCCAATATTTTATCGGTGGCATACTCTATAATGGTATTCTTTGATAAGGCTATGTCCTTGCCCTTTATCATTGTTATATCATTAATATCTTTTTCCTTTCCAATAAGCAGTTTGTAAGTACCGTTGGTAAGCCACTTCATTGCTTGTCCCTGACGAGTTGCTGTTCGAACATGCACTCAGCGCGAATATTAAGGAAAACAGTATAAATTTCTCATGATTTTTACACTCCTTTCCACCTTGTATATAGTTGATTTGGGATGTTTAAAATATCTAAAACCCTACCCACTATAAAATTAACCATGTCATCAATAGTTTTTGGGTTGTGATAAAAGGCAGGCATAGCCGGCACTATATGAGCCCCCATCTTGCTTAATGTAAGCATGTTCTCGAGGTGGATGGAGTTTAGCGGGGTCTCTCTAGGAACTATGACTATTTTTCTTTTTTCCTTCAAAAATACATCGGCGGTTCTTTGCATCAAATTGTGTGATAGTCCCAAAGCTATAAATGCTAAAGTGGACATGGAACACGGTATTATTACCATTCCATCAGCCTTAAATGACCCACTGGCTATCGGCGCGAAAAGGTCATTTATGTCATAATTTTTAAGAGTACCTCCAAATTTGTTAAAATGTGAAATTAAGCCTTTTATATCAAATCCAAATTCATGCTTTAAAACCTTTTCCCCGTTTTCAGTAATCAAAAGGTATACCTCGTGTTTCCCTTTTAAAAGCTCTTCTATTAATCTTACTCCGTATATGCTGCCGCTTGCTCCCGTTATCCCAATCACAAATCTTGCCATTCAATCACCTCAAAATAAAAATGTCCATTGAGGAGAATATAAAAAACACCACGCTGACTATCTGATTAATGTCATAGGATGCTATGGTCACATGCTTCAAGTTCGTGGGAGAAACAAGTCTGTGCTCCGCGTATAGAAAGCATGAAATAATAGCAAGACCAAGAAGATAAAGGTAACCCATATTCATCAAAAAATATAGGTAAAACAAAAGTCCCATAGAAATCCCGTGAAAAGCGGAAGATATTTTAAGTGCGTTTTTTATACCGAATTTTACCGGAATTGAGTGAAGTTCGTGGCGGGTATCGAACTCCACATCCTGCGAACCATAGATAATATCAAATCCCGCAACCCAAAACATTACCGCAGCGCCGAGAACAAGGGCAGGCCATTGTATTTTGCCGGTTACCGCAATCCATGCTCCTACCGGAGCTCCCCCGCAGGCAAGACCCAGTACTAAGTGACATAACCACGTGAATCGTTTGGTGTACGAATATATCACGAATAAAAACAAAGCTACAGGCAGCAATTTCACGCAAGATCCAGAACATCCAGCGGGCCGTCCACTATGACTACATCCCTCTTAGGATCAACATTGTTGAATACCTTCCATGCAACTGTTGAAAGGTCTGTCGGGTCTACATGCTCGTCCACTACAATTATAATTTTTGTATACATCATCTGCCCGATTCCCCATAGGGCGTGCATCACCTTTTTTGCATGGCCGGGAAACCTCTTTTTTATCGACACTATTACGCAGTTATGAAATACGCCTTCTAGGGGAAAATTGATATCTACGATTTCGAGGCATAGTATTTTTAAAAAAGGCAGAAAAATCCGTTCAGTAGCCTTCCCTAAAAAGCAGTCCTCCATAGGAGGCTTACCCACAACCGTAGCTGGATATATGGGATTTTTTTTGCGCGTTATGCACGTCAGGTGAAAGACAGGATAAAAGTCTTTAATTGAATAGTATCCCGTATGGTCTCCAAAGGGCCCTTCTTCCCTCAATTCATCGATATCTACGTATCCTTCCAATATAAATTCCGCATTGGCGGGAACGTAAATATCGCTGGTCTTGCACTTGACTAATTCAAGAGGTGCTTTCCGCAAAAACCCCGCAAACATCATTTCATCTATTCCTTTTGGAAGAGGAGCTGTAGAAGCATATATCGTAGCAGGATCGCAACCCAGTGCAACAGCGACTGGCATTTTCTTTCCCAGCTTTTTATATTTTTCATATATTTCCCTGCCGTCTTTATGAAGGTGCCAATGCATGCCGGTTGTTTTTTCGTCGTAAACCTGCAGCCTATACATGCCCATATTTTGTGCGCCTGTTTCGGGGTCTTTTGTAATTACCAAGGGAAGGGTTATAAATTTTCCTCCATCACCCGGCCAACATTTTAAAATCGGCAATTTGGAAAGGTCCGGTTCTTCAACAACTTCTTGACATGCCCCTTGCTTAACTTTTTTTGGGAATATTTTTGCAAGTTTGCGAGTTTTGTAGCCGACCTTATTTGATTAAACAACCCTATGTAATTAGAGATATCCATTAGTTCTTCTATTTCTTTTGCAATATCATCAAGGCTTTCAACTTCCAGTGCCAACTTCATCCGCTCGTAAGTTCCAAAGGTATTGACTAATAGCGGAAACTTTGAACCTTTTACATTTTCAAAAAGGAGGGCGGGGCCTCCCTGCTTTACCACCCTGTCGACTATTTCTGTCACTTCTAGTTCGCTGTCAACCTCTACCTTTATTCTCTTGAGCTGACCCTTTTGCTCCAAGACATTCACGAAATCCTGCAAATCTTTATACATATATTAGCACCCCGCCTTTTTATTCGCTCTCCAGTAATATGTGGTATCATTTTCCAATGCCAAAAACTTCCACATGAGATTATGGCACATCGTACCCATTTCTACAAGTTTTATCATAGGACCGCTACCCTCATGCATCTTGACTATTTTATAACATATAAATTTTCCTGATCCTATCCCATCTTCTCTCCGCCACCAACCAATCGACATTTTGCATGAATGCCCTGATGTAATCTGCTTTTCTCGTACCATAATCAATAAAATAGGCGTGTTCGTAAACGTCAAGCACAAGGATAGCTGCGGTATTCTGAACGACACCTTGGTCATGGGCATCCAGCAGGTAATTATGAAGCCTGCCATCGCGCGGGTCGTAAGCAAGCACCGCCCATCCACGGGCAGCAAGCCCTGTGGCTGTGAAGTCTTTCAGCCAATTCTGATACGATCCAAAATCTCTTTCCAGCTGCCTTAAAAGATCTCCTTTCGGCATGCCGCCCGGACCTCCCAAGTTTTCGAAGTAAAGCTCGTGGAGGATAACGCCATCTATCGCGTAGGTTTCTCCTTTTTTCAAGCATCGGAACTCACTGTAAGTGGCATTCGCCTCCTGGCGGTTGGCCGAGCGAAGCAGAGAACGGATTTCATTTACTTTATTCACGTAACCTTTGTAAAGGACCTCAAAGTGTTCTAGGATCTGGCGCTCGGAAAAGCCGGGCATCAATAAGAGTCTCGGGTTTAAAGGTATAGGGGTTATCTTACCTTCGTAAGTCTTCATATCCCTCGCCTCCGGACTGAATTGTTGGTCCTTATACATAATATTCGGCGAGGATTTTTTAGGGGCCCTAAATACTCTGATTGGGGCTTTAAGGGATAGATAAAAACATAAAAAAGCGGGATCACCATATCCCGCAGTTTGAAAAGGAAAGGTTTTTAAAAAAGTCTTTTCCATGAAACCCCACCATCGTCGGTACGAAGTATTCCCGTTCCCGTATCTAACTTAACAAGCGCCCATCCTATTTCAGGATTTACAAACTGAACCTGAACTGCACCTTCCGGGTAATCGAGCTGGGTCCAAGTATTACCCCCATCGCGTGTTCCATATAATTTAGCTTCTGTTAAAACCCACCAGTGAGATATATCCGTTATATTTATAGAAACGATCCTTTCTTTTGTTCTGAGAGGGGTTGTTCCAGTCCAACTTTCCCCTTTATCATGAGTGATGAAAAAAACTACCGAATAGTCGTCTTCTTTATTCATAAACCAGACAGGCAATATCCCGGCATACTCTTTTTCATCAGTTTTGAAAAAGGCAGGGGCGGTAATATAAATACCACTTTTTCTGTATTCGGATGGTATTGGAAGAATACTTTGCAGCCAGGTATAACCGCCATCCCTGGTGACATATAAACCGTACTTCCCCGGTTCACGGTATTCGATGGTTACAAATCCGGTTTTTGCATCCGGAAGGAATACAAAGCCGTTTTTATCTCCGGCATAGGGGAGAGTGCCCGGTTTTTCTAATGTTGTATCCGGACCCTGACCCTTGTGAATCAGCGACCAGGAGCCGTTCATCAGCTTATATACATCAACGGGACTGCTTCCCGAAGCTGGGCCATAATCTTTCAAAGCCCATCCGTTATAAGACTTTTCGCTGGGGATGAAGAATAGTAATCCCAAATTAAATGGCACTTCCTCTTGAACCCAATGCCTTCCTCCATTTTCAGTCCTATAGAGTATACCCTTTGAATCTCTTGAAGATAATATCCACCCCAAATCCGAATTCAGAAAATACCAGGTATGGATTTTTTCCGCACCCTGTGGAGTTACATCTTCCCACCTTGCCCCACCGTCGATTGTCCGGTATACTTTATTCAATCCAATAGCCCATCCTTCATTTTTCGTTACCATATTTAAGTATACCAAATTAATATTTTCAGATTGCGAATTTGTTTCAGGCGCAAACTCTTCCCGAGTTAATAAATGGTATAATCTTAAACCCCCAATCAAAACCAGTATTATGACAAAACACACGTAGAAAAGTTTATTTTTGAACTTTACTGCCATACATTCACCTCTTTGTGAAAAACTTTTATTATCTTTTGGCCAAGCGCTTTTCTGAACCTACGGCACCTCCTTCACACAAAATTTGACCTTTTTAGGACAGCTATTACTAAGTTTTTAATTTTAATAATATTATTTTCTACTTAAATTTTATCACAACCCTACAATTTTACACAATTTTCCGCCCCGACCAGTCTACATTTTGAAAACACGAGGAAGTCTTTGTCGATGTTGTTTATTTTTGGGTTAAAGTATTTTTTAACTTGGTTACCGCAGAAACGCTTAAAAGTTATGGCAAAAAAGCCATAGCATAACGCTATGGCTTCAGCTTGCGAGCAGGTATTTTCTTAATTTACTCAACGCTCTATTTTTGATCCTGTTTACCGCAGGCTGGGATATCCCCAGTCTTTCGGCTACTTCTTTTTCAGTGGCACCTTCAAAAACTATGGCCATAAGAACTTTTTGCTGTCTTGCTGTCAGCAACATCATTACTTCTTTTATAAATATCCTGTCTTCCACCTGAGACAGTACATCGATGCCATCAGACAGTGTCTCTATCAATTCCGGACACTCTCCATCGGTATTCATATCCACTTTGTCGTTTAAAATCAATAGCTCATGCTGCCTCAATTTCTTCTGATGTAAATAAAATCTTACTGCTTCTCTCTTGAGACCTTTTAAAAACCAGGCAGCAATTCTTGCATCTTCAGGGTCAAGTTTGTAAAACTCGGGGATGCAGGCCATATATGTGCTCACCTCCCCCGACCTTTTCCCCTACTATATAAAGAGGGGACATAGAGCAATTTTTATAACCCCTGTTAAACGTTATTCTTTGCCATCTATATCGTTTCTTTTCTTGTTTTGAGAAAAATACCTAGTATCTGGCTGGTAACGCTTCACTGCCTTTATTATCCACTCAATCAGATTTGAATACATCTCTCCGTTACCAATCTTACCTGTATATTTTTTGACGATGGGTGTAAAGCGTTTCACTAGCTGAACAATTGCCTCCTCATCTCCTTCTTTTGCCCTAGATATTAAATCCCTTAATTTGGGGTTTTTTCCCACAAAACGTCCCCCCTTCACAAACCCCCCATAAACAAACAAAAAGACCCGCCACCGAAAAAGAGAGCGAGCCAAACTTTGGTCGGCGGCAGCCAGGCTGTCATAGTGCAAAGGCACCTTAGACCCTATGGCTTTGCGCCCCCACCTTTCGGTGAGTTTGCCCTTTTCGCCCCTTATTTGTTTTGTTATTATTTTATCACTTTTTTTTGTGATTTTAATATTTCTGGAACAAAAATGTCAATCACGGGAATAAAAATACAGCTATGCTAAATATTCTAACTATTATTTATAAATCTACTAATCAAACGCTCAATTTTATATTATCTTCTTTGGTATTTCTACAGTCGCTTTGAACAGCCTGTCGTTCTTTTCTATAGATATCCTGCCTCTATACTTTTTTAAAGTTTCCCTCACAATAAAAAGCCCAAATCCTCTTTCTTTGCGTGAACTTTTATTTTTTTCAAGGCCTTGATCTTCATCATAGGTGTTGGCAATCTCGAAGACATAATCCAAAGGGTCTTCAGTTACCCGAATCTCAAGATGTCTTTTTTCTTCGTCAGATACAGCTGCGCACGCTTCTATAGCATTATCAAGAAGGTTTCCGAAGATGGTCACCGTATCCACCGCACTTAAAAACTCTTGTGGTAGATTTACAAAACTGCTTGCATCCACCTTAATGTTATTTTTCAAGGCCTTGTTTATTTTCGAGCTGAAGAGTATATCGACCTCATCATTGCCGGTGACAAAACCAACCTTCGTCCTCTCAATCTCACTTCTAATCCTGGAAAAATAGGCCTTAAATTTTTCGATGTCGCCTTTTTCAATGTACGCCGACATAACCTGCAGGTGGTTTAAAAAATCATGGCGGTATTTTCTTATTATGAAGAGCTGCTCTTCCATGTCCCTTAATCTTTCCAGCATGAGCTTTTGTCTGTAATTTTCTTCAATCTGTCTGTTTATATTTCTTATGGAAAATATCCCCAGTATATTAAGCAATAAAGCCAGTAAGCCCAGTATTATATTGACTACATGACCGTATTGAGGTTGGTATATCGAATACTGGGCCATGAAGAAATTATTTAAAATAATCGCCACCATCACCAGCTGAATCGAAAATAAAAGGAGAACGCGCCGAATATCCATAGGATGTCTCCTTTGCTTTTACTAATTTTATTTCACTTATTTTAAAGATATATCGTGTCTTACCAAAAGATAAATTAATAAAATTACTGCCAATAGTTGAGGTGAAAATACTATTACCCTCAACCAGAAATTCTCTATTATTTCTACTGGACTTATTTTTAGCAACCAGGTAGCAAAGGTCATGTTAATGAATTCTATTACTGCATAAATGGCTGTTGCAACCAGAACACCCATCACCGTGTCAAATATATTCGTTCTGAGAAAAACCCGGATAAACATGATTAGTATCACATCATAAATAAGGATGTTCAAAACATAGCTGCCAAGATATGGCCTCAAAAGGTTTGACGCAATTGCCGTAAAAATTCCTGCCAGCACTTTCTTGTTAAATTCACCCTCCAGCCTTATAAGCACCGTCGCCAAGAACGTGACGGCTAGAGCCTCTGGAATAGAAATAAACAGGATTTGCGATAATGGCAATCTATCCATACTTTTCCTCCGAAAGTTAATTATAGATCTCTTTGATTTTTCTGCGAAAATCCTCATACAATCGGTTTGATAAAAGAGCTGTCTTGTCTGTAAAATCAAAATAAATTTCAAAAGAACTCCGATTCAAACGCTTTATGCTTTTTACGTGCTTTAAGTTTACGAGAAAAGACCTGTTGCTTTGAAAAAGCCATCCATCGCTTTCCTTTAAGATATATGCCAGGTTCGCATCAACAAACATCTCTTTTTCCTTGGTGACGACTTTAGCTTTTTTCCCTTGAGCCTCCACGAACAATACATCCTTCGTATTAACATACCTGATCTCTCCTTTACATGGAAGGCTTATAATTTTACCTGTATCCTTGTGAAGTCTTTTAGCCCTTTCTAAAGTTTTATAAAGTCTATTTTTGTTTATGGGTTTTATGAGGTAATCCAGCGCGTATACCTCAAAGGCATCCCGGACAAAATCCTCGTATGCCGTGAGGAAAATGATGTCTATGTCCGGGTTATATTCCC
>JAKKUQ010000028.1 GCA_021890755.1 Thermosediminibacteraceae bacterium
ACTGTATCTGCTAATTTTACTATATCTATCTCTGTTTGACCTACTCCGACCGTCTCTATAATTACGTAATCCATTCCAAAAGCATCTAGAACTTTTACTGCATCATACGTGGCTTTTGCAATTCCTCCCAGCGAACCTCTGGTCCCCATACTTCTTATGAAAATCCCTTGATCGAGGGTTAAATCCTGCATCCTTATTCTGTCGCCCAGCAAAGCTCCACCAGTGAAAGGACTGGTGGGGTCTACCGCTATTATCCCCACTGTTTTGCCCTTTGTTCTCATTTTTTTTGCAAGTTCATTGATGAGGCTACTTTTTCCGGCTCCAGGAGGTCCCGTTATACCTATGATGTGTGAATTACCCGTATATTTATGGAGTCTTTTAAGAGCTTCTTTTGCTGCAGGATCATCTCGTTCTATGAGGGTGATAAGCCTTGCCACGGCCCTCTTATCTTTTTGCAAAATTCTATCTACTAAGTCCAAACTTCACACCCCTTAACTATATCCTTACGTTATTTTTTATGAAATCTATAATTTGTGACAAAGGAGTGCCAGGGGTGAATATTTCAGCTATACCGCATTGCTTGAGGAATGAAATGTCTTCATGGGGTATTACCCCACCCCCGATGACGAGTATATCGTCAACTCCTTTTTCCCTCAATAGCTCCATTATCCTGGGGAAGAGGACGTTATGGGCTCCTGACAGGATGGAAAGACCTATTACATCTACATCTTCCTGGATTGCTGCTTCGACGATTTGTTCGGGAGTCTGCCTAAGACCAGTATAAATTACCTCCATTCCTGCATCTCTCAAAGCTCTAGCTATTACTTTCGCTCCTCTGTCATGGCCGTCTAGGCCAGGTTTTGCTATTAAAACCCTTATCGGTCTTGCTCCTTGCATTTTTATTCACCCCCCATTAAAAGGTCACGGTAGCTTTGTATTCGCCAAATACCCGACGAAGGGTGTCGCATATTTCACCTAAAGTGGCATAAGCTTTTACGCAGTTTATTATAGCCGGCATGAGGTTTTCATTAGAGGCTGCTTTCTTTGAAAGTTCATCCAAGGCGTTCTTGACAGCTATGTTGTCTCGGGTAGCCTTTAGGTTATTAAGTTTCTGCCTTTGAATTTTTTCTACTTCAGGATCTACCTTTAGAAGGTTCTTTGGCGGTTCTTCTTCTACCTGGAACATGTTTACTCCCACTACTATCCTGCGACCGGATTCTATTTCCTGCTGGTATTTATAGGCGCTGTCTTGGATTTCTTGCTGGATGTAACCTTTTTCTATAGCTTTAGGAGCTCCACCCAGTTCGTCGATCTTTTGGATGTATTCCATCGCTTTTTCTTCTATCTGTTTTGTCAGGTATTCTACGTAGTATGAACCGGCTAGTGGATCTATCGTTTCTGTCACTCCACTTTCATAAGCTATTATCTGCTGGGTCCTTAAGGCTATCCTTACGGATTCTTCGGTGGGTAAAGCTAGGGCTTCATCTTTAGAGTTGGTATGAAGTGATTGAGTACCTCCCAGCACTGCTGCTAAAGCCTGAATAGTCACACGAATTATGTTATTATCGGGTTGCTGAGCAGTGAGGGTAGAACCTGCCGTTTGCGTATGGAAGCGTAACATCATGGATCTGGGGTCTTTTGCCTTAAAACGCTCTTTCATTATTCTTGCCCATAGTCTTCTTGCTGCACGGAATTTAGCCACTTCTTCGAAAAGGTCATTGTGTGCGTTGAAGAAGAAGGATAGTCTCGGAGCAAATTCGTCAACGTCTAGTCCTGCCTTTATGGCGGCTTCTACATACGCTATGCCGTTGGCTAATGTAAACGCAACTTCCTGGACCGCCGTCGCTCCAGCTTCCCTTATGTGATACCCACTTATACTAATGGTGTTCCATTTGGGCACGTGTTTAGAGCAAAATTCGAAAATATCTGTTATTAGCCTCATTGAAGGTTCCGGCGGGAATATATACGTCCCTCTTGCCACATACTCTTTTAATATGTCGTTTTGGATAGTACCGGAAAGTTTATCTGGGCTTACTCCCTGCTTTTCAGCAACGGCTATGTACATGGCAAGCAGTATTGCTGCAGGCGCATTGATGGTCATAGAGGTACTAACCTTGTCTAGCGGTATACCGTCAAAAAGTATTTCCATGTCTTGTAATGAATCGATTGCGACACCTACTTTACCTACTTCACCCTGTGCGAGGGGATGGTCAGAGTCATATCCTATCTGTGTGGGTAGGTCAAAGGCTACACTAAGACCAGTTTGCCCTTGAGATAGCAAAAATTTATACCTTTTGTTGGATTCTTCTGCTGTTCCAAAACCCGCATACTGCCGCATGGTCCAAAGGCGGCCCCTGTACATCGTTGGTTGGATTCCCCGAGTAAAGGGGTATTCGCCTGGAAATCCCAGGTCTTTCATATAATCAATATTTTGTATATCTAATGGTGTATACAAGCGGTCCACTTCTAAATTAGAACCAGTATAGAATTTTTCGTATCTTTCAGGAAACTTCTTTATAGCTTTTTCTACTGTTGTACTTTCCCACCTTGCCTTTTCTTGCTCAAGCTTTTTGAGGGATTCCTTGTCAAACATAGATAACCCTCCCAAATTTATACTCCCTAAAATTAATTTTCTATACTAATTTAAAAAATCCTTCATTATTTTTTAAAAATCCCTCCCCGCTTAACCAGGGAGGGATTTTGTAAAATATTATACCCATCCTCTTAACTTTAGTGCCTCCGCAATTCTCTTGATAGCCAGCATATACGCAGCTTCTCTCATATTTACACCGTACTCTTTATGAATATTGAATACCTCATTGAAAGCTTTAACCATTATGTGTTCGAGTTTGTTATTAACTTCCTCTTCTGTCCAGTAAAAATTCATTAGGTTCTGGACCCATTCAAAGTATGACACTGTGACGCCTCCAGCATTGCAGAGAATATCGGGTATTACTAATACGCCATTTTTATATAATATTTCATCAGCTTCGGGGGTAGTAGGTCCGTTTGCTGCTTCTCCTATGATCTTTGCTTTTATTTTGTCGGCATTACGGCTTGTTATTACGTTTTCCAAAGCTGCAGGTACTAGGATATCTACGTCAAGTTCCAATAATTCTTCACCTGTAATATCTCTGCTGCCGGGGAAACCTTTGACAGTTTTGTTTTTCTTTTTATATTCAAGTAATGCAACCGGATCTAGCCCTTCGGGATTATAAGCACCTCCCTGGGAATCGTTTACTGCGACTATTTTACACCCCAATTCATGCAAAAGCCGTGCTGCTATACTTCCTACATTTCCATACCCTTGGACGGCTACTGTGGCTTTTGTGAGGTCCAGGCCGATTTTCTTTGCTGCCTCGCGAATTATAAACATTACTCCTCTAGACGTAGCTTCGGTTCTGCCCAAAGATCCTCCCAGCACTATGGGTTTACCGGTGACGACTCCTGGAGTATTGTAACCCTTGAGTTGGCTGAACTCGTCCATAAACCAAGCCATAACCTGTGCGTTAGTATAAACGTCGGGAGCGGGTATGTCCTTTTCAGGACCTATAATCGGGCTTATTGCCCGGAAATAACCGCGGCTCAATCTTTCTAATTCTGCACTTGATAATTCTTTGGGATTACAACGTACACCGCCCTTGCCGCCGCCGTACGGTATCCCTACAACTGCACATTTAAAAGTCATCCATGCAGACAAAGCTTTTACTTCGTCCATGGTAACGTCTGGATGAAATCTAACGCCACCCTTGGCAGGTCCCAATACGGTGCTATGCTGGGAACGATATCCAATAAAAGTCTTAACGCTACCGTCATCCATCCTTACAGGAATCGAAACAGTGAGAACCTTTTCAGGTTCTTTAAGCACTTCGTAAACCGAATCTTCAAGTCCCAACTTCTCACAGGCAGCTTTGATTTGTTTTTGCACGATTTCAAAAGGGTTTAAAGTTTCAGCCATGAAAACCCCTCCCTTTGATTTTAAATTTGTTCAGCTAAATTACAGCCCGCATTAAAAGCTTTTATGTTTAATTCTTCTGTTCCTTTTGGGACTCTATTTAAAATTGCTTTTTCAACTCCTTCTCGCGACACCGCTTTTGTCAACTCGGTAATTACACCCACGGCAACCATATTTGCGACCATGCTTTTACCTATCTTATTGCGTGCTGTTTCAATTATGGGTAATTGGATTATTTTAAAGGGAGTGTCTACTTTTTTCACTGATGAGTCTATTATGATGACTCCTTCATCAGCTATATTATCTTTGAATTTATGGAGCGCTTCATCGGTTAATGCTAAGAGAATTTTAGGTTTTGTAACTTTTGGATAGTCAATGTCAGTGTTACTTATAATTACTTCTGAGCGGCTCGCGCCACCTCTTGCTTCAGGACCGTAAGATTGTGACTGTACCGCGTTCTTGCCATCGAGAATGGCTGCCTCCGCTAAGATGATTCCAGCTAAAATGAGCCCCTGTCCCCCTGAGCCACTGAGCCTTATCTCAAAGCGCTCTTCCATTGGTCATTCCTCCCCCTGGGCCCTTTTTATTATTTTCATATATTCCTCTACATATTCTGGGGCATTTACATCCAAGAATTCACCGATCACTATCTTGTTAGTCAGTTCCTCTTTTGACATCTTTTCTGCAGCTTTAACAGTAACTGAATTGTCCCTTAGCATTTCCATCATTTTTACAGGAGACGCTAGCTTATTTTTACGTCCAAAATATGTGGGGCAAGTGCTTACCGCTTCTACTACGGAAAAACCTTTGTGCTGTAAAGCTTTTTCGATAAATTTGATAAGTTGAGGTACGTGATAAACAGTTCCCCTTGCTACATAAGTTGCACCGGCTGCCTCTGCCAACTTACATAAGTCAAAATTTCGATCTATATTTCCGTATGGAGCTGTGGTCGCATAAGCTCCTAGGGGGGTTAAGGGAGAATACTGGCCGCTGGTCATTCCGTAGATATTGTTATTGAAAACAATAGTTGTTATATCTATGTTTCTTCTGCAAGCATGTATGAAATGATTGCCCCCTATAGCCGCACAATCTCCGTCCCCAGTTAACACTATTACTTTGAGTTCTGGACGCGCAAGTTTTATACCTGTTGCAAAAGCTAAAGCCCTCCCATGAGTCGTATGAAGGGTATTGAAATTTAAATATCCTGGTGCTCTCGATGAGCAACCTATTCCTGATACGATGCATATTTTGTCCTTATTCAATTTTAAGTTATCTATTGCTCTTACCAATGCACCTGTAACTATTCCATTACCGCATCCGGGACACCAGATATGAGGTAACTTGTCAATTCGATAATATTTTTCAAGGCTTTTACGCATTTTTATGTACCTCCCGAACTTTTGCTATGACCTCGTCGGGACTTATCAATTCACCGTTATATTTATTTAGTCCAATTATGTCAAATCTGCCCCTTGACGCAGCTTCAACTACTTCTCTCAATTGTCCAAAATTCATCTCTGCTACAATGATATTTCTGGTTGTCGATGGAAGTTCTTGAATCGCTTTTCGGGGAAACGGCCAAATAGTCTTCAAGCGTATTAGACCAACTTTTTGTCCTTCTTTTCTCAATATCTTGACGGCTCTTATTGCAGAACGAGCAGTGGAACCAAATGAAACTATAACTGTTTCAGCATCATCCGTGAAAAATTTCTCATACTCGACTATATCATCTATGTTATTATAAATTTTTCTCATGAGTCTAGAGATCAAATGTTCTGTTACTTCTGGTTTGGTGGAAGGAAATCCGGTTATATCGTGAATAAGACCTGTGACGTGATAAGGGATACCATCCCCGAAATTTACCATGGGCGGTATTCCGTCCCCGTCGTAATCCTGATATGGGTTATAATGTCCTATTTTTGATAAATCGGGCTTTTTTCTGTTTATTATTTTCAAAGTGGTTGGGTCAGGTAATTCTACTTTTTCCCGCAGGTGACCTACTACCTCATCCATCAACAGGATGCAAGGGATGCGGTATTTTTCCGAAAGGTTAAACGCCCTTATAGTCAAATCAAAAACTTCCCTTACGTAAGAAGGTGACAACACAATTATCGGATGATCCCCGTGAGTTCCCCACCGTGCCTGCATTACATCTCCTTGAGCCGGCAACGTTGGCAGCCCTGTGCTAGGCCCTCCTCTTTGAACATTGACGATGACACAAGGCACTTCCGCTATACACGCAAACCCTATATTTTCTTGTTTTAATGAAAAACCAGGTCCGCTGGTGGCAGTCATCGCTTTGAGTCCTGCAAGAGAAGCTCCTATTACTGCACCCATACTTGCTATTTCGTCTTCCATTTGGATAAACTTACCGCCAACTTTTGGAAGTTTTTCAGCGGCCAATTCTGCTATTTCAGTCGAGGGAGTTATAGGGTAGCCGGCATAGAACCTCATACCAGCAACTATGGCACCCTCCACGCATGCTTCGTTACCTTGCATTAGCCTAGGCTTAGTAGTCATTGTCACCATCTCCCTCCACGACTATGGCAAAGTCTGGACACCTTAGCTCACATAATTTACATTTTATACATGCCTCGGGATTTACAATAACAGGCTTATCGTTTTCTGAGGAAAGTACCTGTTTGGGACAAAAAGCTATACATATACCACATCTTTTGCAGGATTTATCGTCAATCCTTATCTCGACCTTGCCCTCAGGCACCGTATCACCCCAATTCTCAATAACTCAATGTATTCTAACACTGTATTATGTATTCTCTATTATAAAAAAATATCCTTCTGTATTTTAAGAAAAAAAATAAATATACTAAAAAACCTGAGCAATTGTATACAAAGAAATGCTTTCTTATTTTATTTATTTGTATTTTTAAAATGCTTTAGCTGGACTACGTATTTATAGGGAACAGGTTGACTACCCATTATCAAAGGTTTTCCGTGACAATCAGAGCCTCCAGTCATCAGCAATCCGTACTTTTTTGCTAAATTTTTAAAGTATTTGACTTTTTCTTCGTCGTGCTCTTTATGATAGACTTCGATTCCGTGAACCCCATAATCTATTAGTGATTTTACTATTACTTGATTCTTTAGCATACCCGGATGAGCTAAAACTGTAATTCCTCCGCTTTTTTTTATTAGATCTACCGCATGATACGGTGAAAGTTTTTCCCTAGGCACATAAGCTGGTTTTCCTGGGCCCAAATAAAGCTGGAAGGCTTCCTCAACAGAAGAAACTATTTTTTTTTCGATAAGTGCCATTGCTATGTGAGGTCTACCGATAGATAATCCTGAAGCTTTGGCTTCTACTTCCTCAAAAGTTATTTCGACACCTAATTTTTGGAGTTTTTCTATTATCTTTTTAACTCGTTCTATCCGCTCTTTTTGCATTACCTTTAGTGCAGACCTTAGGGTAGTACTCCAATAGTCGATGTAGTATCCTAAAATGTGGACTTCTTCTTCACAATAAAAAGAGTTTATTTCGATACCAGGGACCACTTCAAAGTTGCGATATATTTTTGCCCTTTCTATAGCGGGTACTATTCCGTCTACAGTATCATGATCAGTGATAGCAATGGCACGCAAATTTAATGAATTTGCTGTATCTACTACCTGCTCCGGCGTAAGGGAGCCGTCGGAAAACGTAGTATGTAGGTGAAGATCAACTTTCATGTATTTCCTCCCACATTCTAACTATATTTCAAAAAATAGATTAACGGGGTTCTACGGTTAGTTTAATTGCTGTTCTTTGTTGTCCTTCTATCTCAATATCCGTAAAAGCGGGAATGCATATAAGGTCAATTCCGGAAGGAGCTACGTAGCCTCGGGCAATAGCAATTGCTTTGACTGCCTGGTTGATAGCTCCAGCACCAATTGCCTGAATTTCGGCTACACCGCTTTCTCTAATTGCACCGGCTATGGCTCCCGCTACTGCATTAGGATTTGACTTTGCTGATACTTTTAATACCTCCATTAGTTGATTCCTCCTTAATTATAATTGGCTGATCAAGTTATTCTATGTTTCTCAGTAAAATTCCTGTTAATTTAACAATAATTTTTACTATTTGATATTTATCCTTTGAATTTTTTGTGCAAGGCCTGATGCTATGTCGACTTCAACGACGATTGCATTTAATTGAGCCACACCTTTTGCTACTTCAAATCTTACAGGCATCTGAGTTAAGAATTTTTTTATTACTGGTTCACGTTCAATGCCTAAGATTCCGTCGTATGCCCCAGTCATACCTACATCAGTTATATAAGCGGTTCCTCCAGGCAATATTCTCTCGTCGGCAGTCTGTACATGGGTATGAGTGCCGACTACCAGGGATGCTCTGCCATCTAGGTACCATCCCATTGCTAGTTTTTCCGACGTAGCTTCAGCGTGAAAATCGACTATGATAATATTAGTGACCTTTTTAAGCTTTTCGAGTTCCCTGTCAGCTGTACGAAAAGGGCAATCGAGGTCAGGCATGAAAACTCTTCCCGAAATATTGAGAATCCCGATTTTTAAATCTCGGTTAAGATCAACAACCTGAGATCCCCTTCCGGGAGCACCGGGAGGGTAGTTAGCTGGCCTCACCATTCTTAATTCTTCTTCTATAAAGTCAAATATTTCTTTGTTATCCCAAACATGATTGCCCATCGTCAGAAAATCTACCCCATACGAAAAAAGTTCCTCTGCGATTTTTTTTGTAATGCCATTACCTCCAGCAGCATTTTCAGCATTGGCTATAACAAAATCAATACTGTATGATTTTTTAAGATCAGGCAGTGTTTCCCTTATGATTCGTCGACCCGGTCGTCCTACAATATCTCCTATAAACATTATGTTCAATGTTTTCATCTCCCTGTTTTATATTTGCAAAAAAAGTGCGCAAGGCCTGCGCACTTTATTTTGCGTATTCAGTAGCTCTTGTCTCTCTTATTACATTAACCTTAATTTGTCCAGGATATTCAAGCTCCTCTTCGACTTTTTTTGCAATATTTCTTGCAAGTTCTATGGCACCCAAGTCGTCTACTTCGTCAGGCTTAACCATTATCCTCACTTCGCGCCCTGCTTGAATGGCGTATGCCTTTTCGACGCCTTTGAAGGAATTTGCAATTTCTTCTAGTTTTTCAAGTCTTTTTATATAGGCCTCTAATGTCTCACGACGTGCTCCAGGCCTTGCTGCTGAGATAGCGTCAGCCGCTTGAACCAATATAGCTTCAATTGACGTCGGTTCTATATCATTGTGGTGAGCGGCAATAGCGTTTACTACTTCTGGAGGTTCACCGTATTTTTTAGCGAGTTCTGCTCCTACTAATGCATGAGGGCCTTCCATATCCTGATCTACGCTTTTGCCTATATCGTGCAGCAAACCAGCTCTTTTTGTAACCTGTACATCCACTCCAAGTTCAGCAGCCATGGCTGCTGCTAGATGGGCAACTTCTATTGAGTGCTGAAGCACATTCTGACCATAACTTGTTCTGAATTTTAGCTTGCCGAGGTAACGGACAAGGTCGCTATGGAGGCCGTGAATACCTGTATCAAAGGTTGCTTTCTCTCCTTCTTCTCGGATGATGTTCTCAATTTCTTTCTGAGCTTTTTCAACCATTTCTTCTATTCTTGCCGGGTGTATTCTGCCGTCTATTATCAGCTTCTCAAGAGCAATTTTTGCTATCTGGCGTTTGATTGGATCAAAGGCAGAAAGGATAACAGCTTCAGGGGTATCATCAATTATCAAGTCTACTCCGGTCAATGTTTCAAGAGCTCTTATGTTTCTTCCCTCTCGCCCTATAATCCTGCCTTTCATTTCGTCATTAGGCAGAGTTACCACCGACACTGTGGTTTCTGCTACATATTCAGCGGCACACTTTTGAATAGCATAGGATATAATCTCTTTTGCTCTCTTTTGAGCTTCCTCTTTTGCTTGAGTTTCTATTTCTTTTATCATCATTGCCGCTTCGTGGCGGATTTCCTCTTTTATTTTGTTGAGTAAAAACTCTCTCGCCTCTTCTGAAGTCATTCCAGAGATACGTTCGAGTTCGCTCACTTGTTTTTTATAAAGTTCATTGACTTGCTCGTAGAGCTTATTAATTTCAGCTTCTTTTTTGGCAATAGCCTCTTCTTTTTTTTCTATCAGGTCGGCTTTTCTCTCTAGGGCTTCTTCTTTTTGAACCAGCCGTCTTTCCGACCGCTGGAGTTCGTTTCTTCTTTCTTTGAGATCTTTTTCAAAATCGTTTTTTAACTTCAAAATTTCTTCTTTGGCCTCTACTATTGCCTCTCGCTTAATAGATTCAGCTTTATCTTCTGCTTCTTTTAAAATTTTTTTTGCAGCTTCTTCAGCTGAAGTAATTTTTGCTTCTGCAATATACTTGCGGGCAAAGTATCCAATGAAAAAAGCTATTAATCCGGCGACTACTGTATATACAAGTGTAGCTATATCTCTTCACCTCCTCATAAAAATAATACTAAAACACAAACATAAAACAAAAAACCGAGGGGAACTCGGTTTTTTTAAAGTAGAGTAATACTCTAATTTAATTTATTTAGCGCCCCCGAACCTCCCAAGTCCGTCGCAAAGTATGAAACTTCCCACTTCCCATTTTATACTTTTTTAACATAGCTGTCAAGAACAAGCCAAATTTCCGCTTACTGCATGTTATTCGAATTGCACAAAGTAACTATACTTTTACCGTCTTTTAATTCCACCTTATATGCCAAATCAGCAATTTCGCTTAAAAACTGGTTATGGGTGACCATTATTATCTGCCTTTTAAAAATTTTGCTTATTTGTTTTAAAAACTGGGCAACGTTGGATATGTACTCGTTGCTTACGTGTTTTGCTGGTTCGTCAAGTATAATCGGTCCATTGACATATGTGTTACTGCATTGTATTACTGCTATTCTAAGGGCTAGAGAAATTACGTCGACAATACCACCGCCCCTGGCATCTTGGGGTTTCGTGATTATACTTGTATCACCATAAGACGAAACGACGTAAAATTCGGCTTCTGGTCGTCCCCGTACCTCGCTGAGCTCTATCTTAAATTCTATGTTTTCTCCAAATATGAATTGCAAGCAGCGGGTCACAAGCATTTCTATTTGTTGTTTTGCCTGTTCACGAGCGTATTCTGATGTCTTTTGAAGCAATATCCTGACTTTTTCCAAAAGCTCTACCTCTTTATTTAATTCTTCAAATTGTATTATTTTACTTGCCTTCTCTTCTTCTAGTTTGTCTCTGATACTTTTTTTAGCTGTATAGTCGAGTATGAGTTCATGGATTTTCTTTTCCAGCTTTTCAATGATTTCTTCCAATTCTTGCATAAAAGTCACTCCTACAAATCGTTTGGGAGAAGTTGTTTAGCTTTTTCTATAAGAGAATTGATCTCTCGGCTGAGATTTTCAATTTCGGCATCTAAGTTTTCAGGTTTAACATTTAGTTGTTCAAGCTCATCGAGAATTTGCTGTCTTTGCTTCATGAGTTCTTCGAGCCTGGCTTCTGCTCTATACCTCATTGCTTTAGCTTTATCTATTTTCATCTTAAGTTCCTGGATTTCCTTTTCGGCATCCATTTTCATCCCCCACTTTTTAATATTTCCGCCGCTATTTGTTCGGCTCTAGTGTCATCTATAGGATTCATGCACGTTGGGCATTTTGAAAGTTTCCTTAAAAGAGCACCATACCTTGATGCGAAAAAAGCTAACTCTCTATAGTTTTGAGCTAAATAAGCTTGCCCCTTGGATATCAGAGATTCAACCTCGTTTAAAGCCTGTTTTAATGTGGTAAGATTAGATAATTTTGAATATAATGAGGTTAGTTCATTTATACAATCATCAACTTTTTCGATATATTTATATTTTTGCAGGTCTTGACTTAATTGATTTATTTGAGCTTCCACCTTGATTTTTCTGTTTTTTACTTTATTTAATTCACCGAGCTTTGTGTAACTTGCTTCCAGCCGTTGGATTAGCGAAACACTCTTATTTAGGTCCTTGGTTTTTTCAAAGACATTTCTCAATGCTGACATTTCAACATCTATTTTTAAAAGGCTTTCCCTCACATGCAATAGTTTTTTAAGTTCTTCTAACAAAACCAAGGCCTGATTGTGGCTAAACAATGCCTCTTCTAATTTGCTAGTTTTTTCTATCTTGGTTTTTTCTTTGTACATCTCTTTTTCAATGACTTTTAATTTGGACCTGCATTCAGAGAGAAGAATTTTAAGCTTTAAGGCGTACTCAATTTTCCCAAGTATAACTTCAATCTCTGAAACAGATTCCAATTTCTTTAAAATTGCTTTTAAAGTCTTTATTTCCTCATTGCAGGACTCAAGCAGGTTCTTAATGTTAGTTAATTTTTTATATAATAGGTTTTTATCCTTTAACTTTTGAAGAATTTGTTGGAGCGAGTGTATTTTTTGTTCAAGCAGAGGAAGGTCTTCATATTCTTTTAACTTAACCTTTATTTCTTCTAGCTCGTTTTTAATGGATTTGCTGCGTTGTTCAGCATCAGAAAGGTCTTTCATAGTCAATCTTTGAGCTGCATCGATAATATGAATCCCAATAAGCCTGCCAAGGACTTTCGCTCTTATGCTAGCGTTTTCCGATAACAAAAAAGGTCCGTCTAACTGTTCTGCTAAGTTTACGGCACAGTTAGAATCATTATCTAGATAAATTTTAGGTATCCCGTGTGCCTTTATGATCTCAAGCGGGACGGTGTTCCCAAAGCCTTCAAATATTTGTTTTTTACCGTCTTTTTCTAATATATAACGGTTTCGATTATGCGTTCTTTCTCTTGTTATAATTGTGCCGTCATCCATTTCCAAGGATACACGACACATATTACTTCCTACTGAGATAAAATCTGTACCTCGTGGTTCGTTGTATAAAACCCACTTTAATGCCCTTATTATGGCGCTCTTACCCTGATCAGTAGCACCCAATATCACGGTTAGACCTTCGTCAAATATAATTTCGGTATCTCTATGGGATTGAAAGTTTGTAATCTTAAGTTTTTTGATGTAACCCAATTAGCTCACCTCGAGTATTTCTTCCCCATCTCTTCTTGAAAGCATTTCTTGTGCTTGTCCTATTCTTTTTAGCGCCTCTTCGACTACTTTAGCATCTAAATCTTGTTTCTTTGCAAGTTGTTCAATGATGGCAGAAATATTTGTGAAGCTATATTTTCCTGTGGCATTTAATCCCTGTACAAATTCAGCTAACTTTTGTTCTTTAAAAGAATCCATTTCCAGTTTCTTGCAGTCAAAGACCTCATGTCCAGGTCGAGCACATTTTAAAATTCTTTTTTGTATTTTGATTCCATCTTTCGTAATGTCAAGTAAAATTACAGCAGGCATTCGCGTAAGTTCTGACAAGGTGCTATCTATCCTTATAAGGCTTCCTGGATTTACAAAGTATTTGTTTTGGATATTTATAATGCCAAAACCTGTATGATAGTGGCCACTTAGAGTTACGTCGGCTTCGGTTTTTAGAATATCTTCTATCAAGGTGTAAGAGATTTCCTGAAAAAAGGGCTTATCGAGAAGCATGCCGTGAATTAAATGTATTGCAAAATCAACGCCAGCATCCTTTTTAATGCAATAAGAAGCCTCTTTGCCTTCGTTATCTATACCGTAAAAATAATGCTGGCCTGTTAATTGAATTTTAATTCCATTATCCTCAAAAAATATTTTTTCGCCAGGATTTATTAATTTAACAATCCCAGTAGAATCTAAGACACCGAGCATAGTTCGAGTTATTGTGGAAGGATTCTGTCCGTAGACATCGTGATTGCCAGCTACGGCGTAAACGGGAACCTTTAAATCTTTCATCAACATTATAAATTCTCTTACAAGAGACGGCGATACATCGGGCCTATCAAATATATCTCCACCGTGCAAAACCACATCTACTGCTTCGTCATGTGTAATACTAATTACTTCCCGTAATTTTTCGTAGAGAGTTTCATAAAAATTATCCTTTCGACTTTGGGGAACTGAGCCTCTAATATGAGTGTCCGTAAGAAACAAAAAGCGCATTTTATGTCCCTTCTTCGTTGTCTTCTGATTTTTTCATTTCGGACTTTATAAGGTTATACTTTTCTTTTACCTTAAGTTCAATGGCTTTCAAAAGCTCAGGGTGCTCTTTCAAATACTGTTTGGCATTCTCACGGCCTTGACCTATCCGTTCTTTTCCATAAGAATACCACGCACCACTCTTTTGTATTATACCAGCTTCGGTAGCAAAATCCAAAACACAGCCCTCTTTTGAGATCCCTTCCCCGTGCATAACATCAAATTCGGCACTTTTAAAGGGGGGAGCTACTTTGTTTTTAACAACTTTTACTGAAACTCGACTTCCTATGATTTCGTCTCCTTCTTTTATTACGTTGACTTTCCGAACTTCCATCCGCACCGAGGCATAAAATTTCAGAGCTCTTCCTCCAGGAGTGGTTTCAGGATTGCCAAACATCACTCCTACTTTTTCCCTGAGCTGATTTATAAATATTGCTACTGTTTTGGACTTGCTTATAGAACCGGCTAATTTCCTTAAAGCCTGCGACATCAGCCTAGCCTGCAGTCCTACATGAGCTTCTCCCATTTCACCTTCTAGTTCTGCTTTTGGCACCAAGGCGGCTACCGAATCTATGACGATTACATCCACCGCGCCGCTTCTGACCAAAGCTTCGGCTATTTCCAATGCTTGTTCTCCAGTATCCGGTTGCGAAATTAAGAGGTTGTCCGTATCGACACCAAGCTTGCGAGCATAGACTGGATCCAGCGCATGTTCGGCGTCTATAAATGCGGCTGTACCACCGGCTTTTTGAGCTTCCGCTATAATATGTAAAGCTACCGTGGTTTTACCCGAGGATTCAGGACCAAATATCTCGATAATTCTCCCCCGGGGCACACCGCCTACTCCTAGTGCTATATCCAGAGAAAGGGCACCGGTAGGTATTACCTCCACACTAAACTTGGACTCTGCTTCTCCTAATCGCATTATAGACCCTTTTCCAAATTGCCTTTCAATCTGGGCTAAAGCCATTTCCAAAGCTTTTTGTTTTTCCATCATAGGAAATCCCTCCAAACATGTGTTCTTTCTCGATTATACAACAACGAGTTTGGGGTGTCAAATAAGACCTTTCAGCTCGACCTTAAAAATTTCGGTATATACGGGTCCTTCTTTAAAAAGCTGACTTTTCATGAAATAAAGTTCTTTTACCGTAAAAGATGCAGAAAAATCCGCTTCCCGGGGTATGAGTTTTGGGTCAAACTCAAAGGGGGATTTGATTCTTCCGAGCGTAAGGTGTGGGGAAAAGGGTTTGGGGTCAAAATCTATATTTAAAGCCCGTAGGGTCTTATCTATGTCCTCCTTTAATCTGTAAAGTTCATTGTTCTTTTCGATTCCTATCCAGAAAACTTTTGGATTCTTTGTGTCAGGGAAAAAACCTGATGAGCGCAGGTTGAGAATAAAGGGGCGGTGCCTCGAAGAGATGCCGTTTAATGCATCACAGACGAGAGGCACCTTGTCAACCGGAAGTTCTCCCATAAATGCGAGGGTTATGTGGTAATTCTCCGCGTTGACCCACTTTATGCCTCTTAAAAATCTGAGCTTATCCACAAATTGGGAAACGGATTTTCGAGTAACGGGATCGAGTTCAATTGATATAAAACACCTTATACTATTCAAATTTTTGCTCCTCCTCCGTAAAAAACATCCTCTCGACTTGAAAACCCTTTTTCAAATTTGAGACTTTGATGACATCTACAGCGATTAACCTTGCCTTACCGGTACCGGCGGGCTTTTCCAGGTAAAGCAGGACGGCAGAGTACGGGATGTCTGATTCCGATTGAAGCCCTCTTATGCCTGCAGCTCCTGTGGAACCGGCATTGATCATGAAGGTGCCTTTTTCTTCTATGATTGAAGATCTATGGGTATGCCCGTTCAAAATTACGGGCACCAGACCCGTGAGGGAATTGGTTACTTTTGGGTTGTGAACGGCAATTATGTCGGGTGAAACGGAAGTTTCTGTAAGCCACTTGCGAATACTTAAGTTAAGTTCGAGTATCTCCCGGTCACCGGCCGAATTTATTTCGTTCCCCTTGGAAGAAGGATCGGCCCAACCCGCAACCTTTATCCCCTTTACTTCTGTTATTTCTCCGTCCAATACTGTGACTCCAGGCATTTTGTGCAGCGAATCAATTATTCCGGGTGAATCGTGATTACCTGCTATAAAAAGGTACTCTACCGGCATTTTTGACAGACTTTCGGTAATAAGTTCTTCAACGGGTGTACCGAAATCGGTGATGTCGCCGGTATCAATTATAAAGTCGACGCTGAAATTTTTTGTTATCCGCTCTATAAAGTTATAAGCGATGGGATTGTTATGAATATCGCTGACATGCAAAACCTTTACAACATCGTCGTCCATCGGGTTTAGAGCGTTCATTCGGGAAAAAACTGTAGAAATATTATCGGACATTACTCTCATATAGCGGTTCAGCTCATTTAGTTTTGAAAGCCCGTTGTTTGCGAGATTGATTATCCATGGAGCAGCTTTTAGATTGCCGGAATACTCCGGATTTTTAAACGCATCTGTGTTATACGTGGTAAAGACGGCGCCTATGAGCGTTACAGAAGTTATAAAACCTATGAGCGCGCAAATCGCGATGCGCTTTCGGTCGAATCTCATTACTGCGCCGGAAACCAACCCGCCTAGCATGCCTATAAGAATTACTTTTAAGGCTAATTGGCGCAAATCCTTTATAAATTCACTCTTGATTAATTCCATCAATTCCGCTTTGTTGTGAACCGCATTGTCTAAAAAAAATCTGATGTAGTCTAGGTTTATCTCTCTCACAACTATGCTTATCCTTACGGGTACCGAATGAGTTCGAGCGCTGACTACTCCAAGCGGCGGGATGACAATAGAGGTTAAACCTCTGGTGTATAATTCCAGTTTTAACAGCAAGTCTATTCCTCCGAGACTTGCACTTACTGCTGAAAAAAAGTGCACGAAAATCAAAGCCCCTACTATTGAAACTGCAACCAGGTTAAGCACCTTCCTGAATCTCACTCAATCACCCGACTTTAAGAGATTTTTTCTTAATAGGTGGAGAGCTGCATTAGCGGCCCTTTCCTTTATTTCGGACCTATTACCCGAAAAAAGGTACCTTTCTACAATACAACCTGAGGTGTCGGAGTAAGCGATGTAAACCAACCCTACCGGTTTTGCTGCTGTACCGCCTTCCGGACCCGCAATCCCAGTTATAGAAAGACCTATATCGGTTTTAGAAGACCTTCGCACACCCTCTGCCATTTCAATGGCGGTCTGTTCGCTGACAGCACCGTAATTTTCAAGGGTTTCACTCTTTACGAAGAGAAGTTCTTCCTTAGCTCTGTTGCTATATGAAACTATGGCCCTGTCAAGGCTCTTGGAGATGCCGGGTATCTCCGTTAGTTTGTGGGCCACAAGTCCGCCCGTACAGGATTCGGCAATAGCTATAGTTTTATTTAGTCTGAGAAGCAGTCGTGCAACTATTTCCTCCACCTTTTCGTCATCATAGGCGTATAAATACTCCCCCACTCTTTCAGTTATTTTTAGCTCTATGGGAGCGATCATGTCCATAGCTTCTTTTATGCTGCCAGCTTTTGCTGTAATCCTTAATGTAACCTCTCCCATTTTGGCCAGAGGAGCTATTGTGGGATTAGCCTGATTTTCAATCAGATCCTTAATTTTTTCTTCCAGTGATGATTCGCCGATACCGAAAAATTTCAATACCCTAGAGAAAATCACACCAGAAGACTTTTTTACCAGGTACGGTATAACATGCTCCTTAAGCATGGATTCCATTTCAAAGGGAGGCCCAGGAAGCATTACCACTATTTTTCCGTCCCGTTCTAAAAGTACGCCTGGAGCAGTGCCTTTGTCGTTCGGGATTGCAATCGCCCCTTCCGGCAATAGAGCCTGCTTCAAATTGCTTTCGGGCATTTCCCTGCCTCTTTTTTCGAAATATTGTCTAATTCTCTCAAGACTAGATTCATCTAATACCAGCGGGAGATTTAGGTATTCTGATATTGTTTCTTTAGTAAGATCGTCTTGAGTTGGGCCGAGGCCGCCTGTCAATATAACGGCGTCGGAGCGGTGCCAGGCCGTGTGAAAAACTTCCATCAATCGCTCTCTGTTATCTCCCACGGCCGTATGATAGTATACGTCAACGCCGATTTTTTGCAGTTCCCGGGAAATTATCTGGGCATTGGTGTTTGTTATCTGACCCAATAACAATTCGGTGCCTACAGAAATTATTTCTGCTTTCATATAACCACCCTATAAAAGATTCTCCATTTCTTTCCGTAACCCTTTTTTTAAAATTACGCAGCCTTAAAATTTTTTAGATCCTTTAAAAAACTTCTGAAGGTTTCTCCGTCAATCTTTTCGTTTTCCATAAGGTAGTCGATGATTTTGTTCAGTTCGTCTTTATGTTTTTCTATAATTTCCTTCACTTTTTCTTTCTGGTTGTTTATTATTTTTGAAATTTCTTTATGGAGTTCTTTCAACGGAATGGAATCTCTATCAACGACGCCCATTTCGGACATTCCCGAGAAGATGATTTCCTTGGCTAAGTCTACGGCGTGATCTATATCGCCGGATGCTCCTGTACTACCATCTCCGAGCATTATCTCTTCTGCCGCGGCTCCCGCTAGAGCAATAGCGATTTGTGCTTCAAGGTAACTTTTGGTGTAAAGATATATATCGTCTTCTCGTTTTTGGCGCATGTAACCTAAAGCTTCTCCCCTAGAGGTAATTGTTATGGTAGATACTGAATTTGGTTTGAAATACTCGCTGATAAGAGCATGGCCGCATTCGTGGATGGCGATGCGCCTCATTTCATCTTTTGTGGGTTTCCTATTTAACTTTTCTCCCATAATAACTTTATCAATGGCTTCCATAAAATGGCAATGTCTTATAACCTTTTCACCAGAACGCCTCGCAAGGATTGCCGCTTCATTGCAAAGGTTTTCCAAATGAGCACCGGAAAATCCGAAAGTTTCCTTTGCTATTTGCTCTAAATCTACATCTTCTGCGAGGGGCTTACCTCTGGTATGCAGCTTTAAAATCTGTAGCCTACCCTCCTTGTCAGGAAGATTTACCTTAACTATCCTATCAAATCTTCCGGGTCTTAAGATAGCAGGATCCAAGATGTCAGGCCTATTGGTTGCACCTATAACTAAAATTTTTACATCGTCTTCTTTTGCCGATAGTCCGTCCATTTCTACTAATAACTGGTTTAAAGTTTGATCATATTCTAGATGATTGGTGTTTTTCCCTCTAACGCCGGCAATTACTTCAATTTCGTCTATGAAAATGACGCAGTGCCTTTTGGAGTTTTTTCTCGCCAATTCTCTTGCTGTTTTGAAGAGCTGTCTTACCCTTTGAGCGCCGACCCCTGCATACAACTCAATAAATTCGCTTCCAGAGACTGAAATAAAAGCCGAATCAATGTAATTTGAAGCTGCCATAGCAAGTAACGTTTTTCCTGTACCGGGAGCGCCAGTAAGCAAAATGCCCTTTAAAGGTCTTATGCCCATTTTACTAATTTCGTCGTAATTTTTTATGAAATCTAATGCTTCTAATAACTCATTTTTTGCGGTTTCCTGGCCTCCTATATCATCGAAAGTTATAGTCTTACTGGCTTCTGGCGGTTTCGAAGTTTTTATAATATTGGACTTGTCCATGTAATTTTGCATCACGTATGCCAGCAACCCTATAACCATCAAAGGCAATGCGTTTATTCCATTTATAAAAAGAAAAACCACTATTGCCAAACCTATACCTATGATAATTTCGGTGGGCAAGTTTCTCCCCTCCCAGTTCTAATCCCTTTTTATAATTTTGTAATAAACGCTACGGTCGGTTTTCATTTTTAGATAGAGATTTTCATTGTCGATAAATACGGCTATCTCTATATTGTATTTGGCTTCTATCTGGTCAAGATTTAATCTCATTTTTGTGAATTCACCAGTTTCGATTCCCTCAAAGACTATGAACTGTACTTCTTCGTTGTATATATTTTCTATAAATTTATCGGGTTTATTTAAAATTTTTACAACAAAAGGACGCCCTTTGAGGACAGTTGAAGCTGTTTTTTGAATATCCTCATAAATATCTACTAAATTATCTACATCTTTTAGATAAATTTCAATGCTTGTCCCGTTGACTTCTTTTTTTATATTTACATGCTCTACATATTCTTTCTGGGAAAAAGTTTCAAGTAGCGGTTTAAAGGTCACAAATTTGACATATAGTTGCTGCGCGCTAAGCAATAAAAAAAGTGAAAGCAGAAACACTGCAAAAGTAAACAATAGCTTTTTTTTCTCGATGTACAACAAATTTCACCTCAATCGAAATCGCGTAGTTTACATAAAATAATTATATCACACAGCATCCTTCATGTCATAAAATTAAAGAAGGCATTTTATGGGAATGCCTTCTTTTCGAGGGGGACGACAACTTCTCCAAAGAGGTCGTATTCAAAAGCTTTGGTGATTTTTACTTTATAAAACTGACCCAGTTCGCATTTTTCGCCCTTGAATAATACTATGCCATCCACTTCCGGGGCATCTTTTTGAGAGCGACCTATAAATAGCTTGCTTTTTGGGTCGTAACTTTCAGTAAGCACTGTTATTGTGGTTCCCAGCATTTTTTCATTGTTTTTTTTCGATATAAGCTGCTGGATCCTCATCAGCTGGTCAAATCTTTTTTGTTTTATTTTTTCAGGTACCTGGGGCTTTAAAGATGCTGCATAGGTTCCTTCTTCCTGAGAATACTTAAAAGCCCCAACTCGGTCAAATCGATATTCCTTCACGAAATCTATGAGTTTTCTAAAATCCTCTTCAGATTCAGTAGGAAACCCCACTATAAAAGTAGTTCTTATGGCAATATCAGGTACCCGGTTCCTTATTTTTTCGATCAATTTTTTTATTTGCTCAGAATTCATTGGCCTATTCATAAGTTTCAAGATCCTGTCGCTTATATGCTGCAAAGGAATATCCAAATACTTTACAATTTTGGGGCTGGAAGAGATAACCTCTAGAAGCTTATCGTCTATATTGGTGGGGTAAGCGTATAGTATTCTTATCCAGAATTCGCCTTTTATGTCGACAAGAGCTTTTAGCAGCTCTGGAAGCGAAGGCTTGCCGAATAAATCTATGCCGTAGCTTGTGGTATCTTGGGCTACAATGTTTATTTCTCTAATTCCATTTGATACTAGAAGTTCTACTTCTTCTTTAATAGACTCAATAGTCCTACTTCTATAAGAGCCTTTTATCTGTGGTATAGCACAATAAGAACAGCAGTTATTGCAACCCTCGGCAATTTTAACGTAGGAAATATATTTAAATGTATTAATCCTCTTTTTTATATCATAATTTATAACATTTTGATTCTCGGTTATACTCAATTTTGAACCTTTTATCTGTTCTATCAGATCGGGGAATTTCAAAAAATCACCTGTTCCAATAACGGCGTCCAATTCAGGTATTTCTTTCAAAAGAACATCTCTGTAACGCTGTACTAAACATCCGGTCGCGATCAATAATTTACAATTCCCTTTTTGCTTTAATCTTGCCATTTCAAGGATAGTATTTATTGACTCCTGCTTTGCTGAGCGTATAAAACCGCAAGTGTTTATTATTATTATATCCGCTTTTCTAACGTCACTAGTTATTAAATAACCCTTCTCCATTATTGCGCCGAGCAAATATTCTGAGTCCACAAGGTTTTTGTCGCATCCTAATGTTATTAAAGCAACTGTGCCCTTCACTTTTTACCTCCCCGGGTAGAATTTTAACTTTAGATTTACAACTTAACACTTATAATAGTATACAACCCTTCATTAAGTAAGTAAAGCACAAAAAAATGAGGAAATCATTGTTTCCTCATTACAATTAGATTCTTTGGGTGGTCGCCCGAAATATCTATTTCATTGCCGTTCAGTATGACTTTTACCGCTGGCGGATTTCCTATTCTGATTCTTAGCTTGTCCGTTGTTTCCCATTCTTTAGTTTCTCCTGAATTAAGATTTCCTTGGAATATAACAGAATTGCCCTCCTTCACTGATACCCAACACCTATCTTTTATTACTTCAAATTTAACCTTCAAAGAATCTGCATCTACGGAATAAGTAATATTTTTGCCATCATCTTCAACTAAATGGATAACGTTTACATTATCTTGTCTATTGTCTTCTTCTTC
>JAKKUQ010000085.1 GCA_021890755.1 Thermosediminibacteraceae bacterium
ACACCTTTTCTTCGTTGAAACTCGCAGGCGTGACACTGTTCAGTTTTCAAGGATCATTAGCGACAGCTTTTTTATTTTAGCATGTCAATTGCTGATTGTCAACACCTTGTTTATTGTATTCTTCATCGCTTGCTGCTCTCGTGATGTCGCAAGGAGTAATATACCACATAGACTGCATTCATTTCAACTATTATTATTCTTACGTATCCGACAAAATTATGCACATAAATCGATTTTACTTTATGTATCTTTTTTTTTCTACGTTTTAGTTCTTAGGTCTCATAGTCGGGAACAGTATTACATCCCTTATAGAATACGAATCCGTAAGCAGCATTACTAACCTATCTATCCCAATTCCCAAACCACCCGTTGGAGGCATGCCGTATTCAAGAGCAGTTATAAAGTCCTCATCGAAAACATGAGCTTCTTCGTCCCCGGCTTCCCTCTCTTTTAGTTGCTGTAGGAATCTTTCTCGCTGGTCAATGGGGTCGTTTAGCTCCGAGAAAGCGTTTGCTATTTCCCTGCATGTTATAAAAAGTTCGAACCTGTAAGTAAAGTCGGGATCGTCCTCTTTTCGTTTGGCAAGAGGTGATATCTCAATAGGATAGTCCATTATGAAGGTAGGCTGTACCAGATGTTCCTCTACCTTTTCTTCGAATATGGCATTTAACACTTTACCTTTTGTATCATTCTCTCCTATCTCTACCCCAAGTTTTCTTGCAACTTCCCTTGCTTCTTCGTCGGTCTTTATTTCGTTAAAATCCACTCCGGCGTATTTTTTTACGGCTTCTTTCATGGTCATCCTCTGCCAAGGTGGGGTAAGGTCTATTTGCTCCCCTTGGTACATTATCTTGGTAGTGCCCAAGACCTCTTTTGCTACATGGGAAATCAAATCCTCAGTGAGGTCCATCATGTCGTGGTAATCGGCATAGGCCTGATAAAGCTCTATCATCGTGAACTCAGGATTGTGCTTTATAGATATACCTTCGTTTCTGAAGTCCTTGCCTATCTCGTAAACCTTTTCAAAGCCACCCACGATCAGCCTTTTCAAGTAAAGTTCGGTGGCTATACGCAAATATAGGTCCATGTCCAATGCATTGTGGTGGGTGATAAAAGGTCTTGCGGCCGCACCACCGGCAAGAGGCGTAAGTACCGGCGTTTCTACTTCCATAAATCCGCGGCTGTCCAAATAATCCCTAATAGCCTTAATTATTTTGCTCCTGAGAACGAAAGTCCTCCTCACATCGGGGTTCACGATTAGGTCCAGGTAGCGCTGGCGGTATCTGGTGTCTACATCTTTCAAGCCGTGCCACTTTTCCGGCAAAGGCCTTAGGGATTTGGCAAGCAGCGTGATTTTATCGGCCATTACCGATATTTCTCCCTTTTGGGTTTTGAATATCTTTCCCTCTACGCCTACAATATCCCCGATGTCCAGTTTCTTAAAAATTTCGTAATTTTCATCCCCAACATGATCCTTCTTTATATAAATTTGGAGGCGGCCTTTTTCGTCCTGTATGTCAAAAAAGGCCGCTTTTCCGTGGCCGCGAATTGCCATTATCCGGCCGGCAATGGAAGTCTCTGCTCCTTCCAGCTTATCGAAATTCTCCTTAATCTCAAGACAGTTATGAGTCCGAAGGTATTTCTGGCCGTAGGGGTTTACTCCCATCTCGCGGAGCTCTTCCATTTTTTTTATTCTTGCTTTGATTATGTCGTTGGCTTCAAACTCCAAATTGCCCATTTATTCACCCTCCAGTTTTAGTTACTTTTTAATCTCTTCTATTTTGTACCTCACCTGCCCAGCCGGGACAGATATATCTATGACATCTCCTTTCTTTGCCCCCATAAGGGCTTTACCGACGGGCGACTCATTTGATATTTTAAACTCGATAGGATTGGCTTCAGCCGAGCTCACAATGGTATATTCAAAAACTTCATCGGTATCCAAGTCCCTTATAAGGACCTTGGATCCGAGGGTAACTACCTCGGTAGATATATCGGCATCATCAATCACTTTGGCGTTTCTCAGCTTTTCTTCTAGCATAGCAATCTTACCTTCAATGAAGGCCTGCTCATTCTTGGCGTCATCATACTCGGAATTTTCGCTGAGATCGCCAAAGGCAATAGCCTGTTTTATTCGATCAGCCACTTCTTTTCTCTTTACAGACTTTAAATACTCCAGTTCCTCCTCCAATTTTTTCAGTCCTTCTTGAGTAAGCACTACTTCTTTTTTTGACATGTCCTTTCTCCCCTTCTGAAAATAATAATAATATTATTATTAATTTATGTCACTAGCGTCAATTTTTATTTTCCTTTTTTAAATCTCCTGCTCTCGCTGCAATTCAACGGAACCCCCCGTTATACTTTTGATATTATAATGCAGCGGTTCACTGCTGTCAAGAATTTTTCTATAATTTATCGAGACCTATACAGGAACCAATATTCCCAACTGTAAATATAATATGCTATAAGGTCACAGGTTTTAATGCTTCCATTTTTCCACCATTTGACGTCAGTCCACGACAAAATTTTTTATATTGACCCTCCGTACCCCTTGTGTTATAATTTCTCACAATAATGTGAAAGCTTCTACCTAAATTTTCCCGGGGGAAAAACGATGAATGACATAACGGCAAACTATAAAAAAATCAATAAAGTTTTGTGGGGTGTGCTCATCCTCAATCTTTTGGTCTCCGTCATGAAAATCATGACAGGCTACTTTATATCATCTTCCAGCATGGTCGCTGACGGTTTTCACTCCCTTTCTGATGCCAGCAGCAACGTGATCGGTTTGATCGGCGCAGCCATTGCCGCAAAACCTGCCGATGTCACACACCCCTATGGTCATAGAAAGTTCGAATCCTTTACTGCTACGGGACTCGCTTTGATGCTGTTCATCGTGAGCTTTAACATAATAAAAAGTGCTTTCGAAAGGTTCTTGCACCCTCAGATTCCCGAGGTAAACACCTTCAGCCTTTTTGTTATGCTCATCACGATGGCTGTCAACTTAGCGGTAATCTTTTTCGAAACCAGAGAAGGCAGAAGGCTTCACAGCCAGATCTTGCTTACTGATGCCGCTCATACTAAAAGCGACTTATACGTTTCCCTTTCGGTCATCGCAGGCTTAATGGCAGTTAAAATGGGATACCCGCTGGCAGACCCCCTAACCTCCTTAATAATAGCATTGCTGATATTAAAGACCGGGATTGAAATAATAAAGCAAACCAGCAAGGTGCTTTGTGACGGAGCTGTAATAGACCCGGAAGAAATAGAAACATTTATCAAAGGCATAAAAGGAGTAAAAGGATGTCATGGAGTGAGAACTCGCGGGCCTGAAGACGACTTTTCCGTTGACCTTCACATATTGGTGAACCCATCGATGACTGTGGAGGAATCCCACAGGCTCCATCATTTTATAGAAGAAGAATTGCGCCGCAAGTTTAAAGGCGCCCACCACATCCTTATCCATATAGAACCCTATCCGGACTCATCCGACAGAAATACTTAAAGGGGCCGTTTCGGTGAAAAAATGACGGCCCTTTTTTTATATATTTTTCCAAGCAGTAATGCAGCTTTATTAACCTGTCCGAACAATATAAACTATGCTATAATATTATTGATAGAAAAAATTGATAAAAAAATAACTTTTTATGCTAAAATTTTTTACTTTAGAGGAGGTATCATTCGATGAACAAAAAACTCAACGACGTAGTTGTAATCGGTTTTGCTCTCTTTGCTATGTTTTTCGGAGCGGGTAATTTAATCTTTCCGCCGTACATAGGCTTTGAATTAGGCGGCAAATGGTTTTTGGGATTGCTTGGATTTATGCTTACCGGCATTGGTCTTCCACTTTTAGGAATTATTGCTATGGCTCAAAATGAAGGAAGTTTCGATAATTTTGCCGGCAAAGCAGGCAAAACTTTCGCAAATGTATTAAACTTTGTTATTGTATTATGCATCGGGCCTCTTCTTGCAATACCGAGGACGGGAGCAACTACATATGAAATGGGTATAGCGCCGATTATGCCAAATTTCAACATATTACTAGCATGTCTAATCTTTTTTGCAATAAATATATATTTTACTATTAACGAATCTAAGGTAATAGACAACGTAGGTAAAATATTAACCCCAACTTTACTTATAATGCTTGCGATAATCATAATCAAAGGAATAATAGATCCGATAGGTGGATTTACTGCTTCTAAAATACCGAATCCTTTTGGTAAATCCTTTTTAGAAGGCTATCAAACAATGGATGCACTTGCTTCTACTATTTTTGCGGGAATCATAATAAATGCAATAAAAGAAAGAGGATATAATGAAGCTAAGGACAAGATTAAATTAACAATTATTTCCGGATTAATAGCTGCACTCGGGTTACTTTTCGTATACGGCGGTCTTATGTATCTCGGGGCTACTGCTTCGACCCTCTATGAAGGAGAAATAGGAAAGACGGAGTTATTAATTTCCATAGTCGAAAAGGAATTCGGGAATTTCGGCAAAATCGCTCTTGGACTTGCAGTATCTCTTGCATGCTTGACCACATCGGTGGGTTTGACGGCAACTGCGGCCGAATATTTCAGCCGCTTGACAAAAAATAGGATTAGCTATAAGACCATGGTAGTAATTATATCCCTCTTTAGTGCTTTCATTGGTGCTTTTGGAGTAGAAAACATTATTAAATTCTCGGTCCCAATTCTGGTATCGGTGTATCCGGTAGTTATAGTTTTAATCCTGATGAACGCCTTTGATTCGTTTATTAAAAATAATCTCTGTTATGCATACGCAACCATTTTTACGCTGCTTATAAGTGTTGTTGATGGCTTATCGGCAGCAAAACTAAACGTTAATAAAATATATGAAGTTATCTATTATTTGCCTCTTACCAAAGAAGGATTCGCCTGGGTATATACAGCAAGTTTGGGAATTATACTGGGTATGATGCATTCTGCTTTTAATAAGAAATTGAAAAAAGAAAATAACTAAAAGGTCTGATTGAGCATATGCGCGATAAAGTAAATGATAAAATAATAGAATTTATAGAGGTGAATATTCAGCCGAAGTTCATTATACCGAAGAAAATATACAACTGGCTTACGGAAGCTTTCGGAGTAAAAGTAAATTATATAATTTTCTCTATTGTATTATCGATAATTTTATATTGCGGGATAGTATCT
>JAKKUQ010000029.1 GCA_021890755.1 Thermosediminibacteraceae bacterium
CAAAGGCGCATTATTCTCATCAACATTATCACGAAATATGCGGAATGACAACTTTTAATGAAGGTCATTTTCACTTTTTTAAAGCTAATACAGGTATATCAATACCTTTGCCAAATGGATATCATACTCATTATTTTTCTTTTAGAACGAGCTTTAATGAAGGGCATGACCACGAAGTTACAGGATTTGTGGAAGCTATAAAAGATTAATTTATCCCCCGAATCCATCGGGGGATTTTTGCTTCTCCCTCTTTGTAATATCTACTGCTTTTTCTTACGATTTTTCTCCTTTTGCCAGTGAGCTAGATTCTATTAGGCACAACGTCTTGAATTTTTTATCCTCTGCATTCACTTTAACTTTTTATAAAAAAAACTTTTCATACTCATAAAGCCGTATTTTTGAGGCGTTAGAATCTGCTCCGTATTGCCTACAAAAAACACACCGTCATCAGAAAGAGAATTATGAAATTTTCTATATAGTTTATCCTTAGCCTCTTCTGTAAAATAAATCATTACGTTTCTGCACAAAATAAGATCGCAGTTTTTAGGGAATTCATCTTCCAGCAAGTTGAGATTTTTAAATTTTACTTTCTTTTTTATTTCTTCTTTTATCGCGTATTTTCCCTCTTTTACCGTAAAATATTTTCTTTTGAGATCTTCAGGTACATTCTCTACACTTTTTTCTGAATATATGCCTAATCTAGCTGCTTCCAGTGCCTCACTGTCTATATCAGTAGCTAGAATTTCCACTTTGTTGTAATTAATTTTTTCAAATATCAAAGCCAGTGAGTAGGCTTCTTCACCAGAAGCACACGCTGAACTCCATACTCTGAGGATTTTGCCCTTTGCTATAAGGAATGGCAAAATCTCCCTTTCCAATACTTGCCATTGAGCTGGGTTACGAAAAAATTCCGACACATTTATAGTTATGTAATTCAAAAATTCTCTAAGGTGTTTTTCACTTTGCTTTAACAGCCTAAAATAACTCATGAGATCAGTCAAGTTATTTCTTCTCATAAGAGAATATATCCGTCTTTTCATCTGCTTTTCTTTGTATGAGGATAGGTCTATCCCCGTTAATTTTTTAATATTTGTTATAAATTCCTGGTACCCTTCCAACAGCACACCTCCTGTTTGTGGAGAGTCTTTTGTATATTATACCACAATACCACATTAACCCCCAAAAACAAAAAAATCCATGATACACGAATACAATCGTGTATCATGGGGGGCTAAATGTAAAGGAGGTCTTCATCAAGAAGTATAACCCGAAATAAAAATTTTTATACAAAAACGGAAAAAATGCGCGACCTTTCGTCCACGCATTTTTTCCGTTACAGAAAACCGTATTCAAAGGGTTTTCCAATAATCAACCTATCCCCTTCCCCATTTGTTAAAATTTAAAAGTTAACCACCTTCACGGGCTTTTCAAACACACCCCTTTTAACTTCGGAGGCAGTCATATGTTTTGCTTTGAATCTTTCCGCAATGTAATTGCATGCATCCCAAGGATTAACCTTTTCTCCGCACGTAAAAACGTCTACTGCGGCATATCCCAATTCCGGCCATGTATGAACGGTTAGATGGGATTCTGAAATCACGACTACACCGCTTACACCCTGCGGACTGAACTTATGGAAAGCAACCTCTCTGACCTCTGCTCCGGCTTCTAGTGCAGCTTTTACCATTATTTCTTCGATTAAATCTCTGTCGTTTAATACATTTGCATCGCAATCATAAATTTCTGCTAAGATGTGACGGCCCAGAGCTTTCATTTCACTATCACAGCCCCCTTCACCCTAAATTTAATCAATCAAATTAAATTGTAACAGATTATTGGAGAATGTCAATAGATTTAACAAAAATCCTTGAAAAATTCCTTTAGTTCGTCATTTCAGCGAGATTTTATCTTTATACCTCTGAATTTTATCCAATTATACGTTCTTCCTTGAATTATTAGTGGTCTTTTTCTTAACTCAGATAAATTCTTCGCGCCAACCATAGCCATCGAATATCTAAGTTCTCTTTCCACCTGTATGAGATATTTCCTTAAGGCTGCGGGACCGCCTTTTATTAATTTATAAAGCACGGAACCAGCCAACCCTGCAGCTTTAGCTCCTAAGGCCAACGATTTTGCCACATCAAGTCCTGTTTTTAGTCCACCGGATGCAATTATGTCTACGCTATCGCCTACTTCGCTGATTACCTCAATAAGGCTAATAGGGGTAGGAATGCCCCAGCCCTCTAGATTAGTTACCGCGTTTTTTCTATTTCTCAGATTTTCAATAGCTATGAAATCGGTTCCGCCTGCTCCTCCCACGTCAACTATTTCCACGCCGCAATCGGCTAAAATCCTTGCTTCTTCTTTCGCCATGCCAAATCCCACTTCTTTTACAATAACGGGGACCTTCACACCCGAGACTATTCGTCTTATATTCTCTATAGTTCCTGCAAAATTCTTCCTACCTTCGGCCATTACTATTTCCTGCGGTGTATTCAAATGAATTTGCACAGCATCAGCATCTATCATCTCTATCACTTGCAAGACTTCTTCAAGCGAAGCATCAGCTCCTATATTCGCAAAAATTAAACCCTCCGGGTTCTCCTCCCTCACCACTTTAAAACTTTCCTGAGCCGATTTATCTTTTAGAGCAATCCGCTGAGATCCTACGGCCATAGCAAGGCTAAGTTCCCGGGCAACTTTTGCTAATTCTCGGTTTATAGTTCGGGCAAAAGAAAAACCGCCCGTTATGGCGTTTATAATTATTGGTTTATCAAGTTTAAGACTTTTAAGCTGAGTTGAAATATCTATCTCATCCAGATTTACCTCTGACAGGCAATTATGAAGCAGCGTTATATCAGAAAAAACGTTTCTTTTTAATTTTTTTTCTAACATTAAGCTATACCTTATGTGCTCTTTTTTTCTTTTCGAACTATTTGCCATAAACATCCCCCTAATAAGGGATGAATTCCCTCCCTCACAAGGAACTTTTTTAGCTCTTATTGCTGTAATTGCTTTTTTAAAATATCGCCTACTACATCACCAATAGTAACTTTAAACTCTTCCTTTCGCTCGAAAACTTTCTCTTCTTTCTTCGAATCTTCTTTTTGCAATTTTTCTTCTTCAAGTGCCTGTTTTATACTGAGACTAATCTTTTTTTCTTCGGATTTTATGTCGAGGATTTTTGCCTTTACTATTTCGCCCTCTTTCAATACATCTCTAGGATTTTTTATGCGCCCCTTGGAAATTTGCGATACGTGCACAAGCCCTTCGACTCCCGGTTCTAGTTCTACAAATGCGCCAAAATTTGTGAGCTTTACTACCCTACCCTCTACAATCTGACCAACATTATATTTTTGCTCTACATTCTCCCATGGGTCGGGACTCAATTGCTTCAATCCTAGCGAAATACGACCCCGTTCTTTGTCCACTTTTAGTACTTTAACCCTTACTTCCTGATTTTCGCTCAAAATTTCCGAAGGATGATTTATCCTCTGCCATGACATATCCGAGATGTGAATTAATCCATCAAAGCCGCCGACGTCCACAAAAGCTCCAAAATCGGTTAACTTTTTGACTACACCCCGAATAATCTGCCCTTCTTTAACTTTCTCCCAGATTTTTTCCTTCATCTTTTCCTTTTCTTCTTGTAGGAACAATTTATGCGAAAGTACCACTCTTTTCCTATCCTTGTCCAATTCTATAATCTTCAAGTTTAAATCTTTACCTACAAAGGTTGATAAGTCTTCTATGTATTTAAGATCTGCATGAGACGCGGGAATGAAGCCCCTTAATCCCTCAACGTTAACAAGTAAACCTCCCTTTATGCTTTCTATTACTCTTCCCTTTACGGTAAGATTTTTTTCATAAGCCTCTTGTAGAAATTTCCAGCTCTCTACCATATCTGCTCTCTTTTTGGATAGGATTAGGTTACCATCTTTATCTTCTAGTTTTAAAATCATTACTTTAATCCTATCACCTTTTTTCACAACTTCTGATGGTGATGAAAAAGGAAGATTCGATAGCTCCCTCAGGGGTATTATGCCATCTGACTTATAACTTACATTTACTAGGACCTCATTATCGGTCACCTTTTCTACAATTCCTTCGACAATTTGCCCTTCGGCAAATTCTGAAGCTTTGTTTTGGTTATTTTTCATCTCTTTGGATATTTCTTCCATTTTGGCAATAACCTCCTTTATTATCCAATCAGGTGTGGAAGCACCCGCAGTTATGCCAACTTTTTCTGCTTTGGAAAACCATTCCTTTTTTATTTCTTCTGCAGTTTCTATATGATATACCTTTGTGCCCACACTCTGGCAAACCTGTACCAATTTTTTTGTGTTGGAACTATTCTTCCCCCCCACCACCAACATTACATCAACCAATTTTGCAACTTTTTTAGCCGCCTCTTGCCTTTGTTGAGTAGCATTGCACCTGGTGTTATAAAAAAACGCCACATTCAATTTTTGGTTCAAAATTTCCATTATCCTTTTTACATTTTCTTCCGTTTGAGTTGTCTGGACCACAACTCCGATTTTTTTATCAGTAAAAAATGCCCTCGCGTCTTCTTCAGTTTCGATAACTGCCGATTCTTCCCCACACCAGCCTTTTATACCTTTCACTTCCGGGTGGTTGGGGTCGCCGATGATAACTACAAAAAGGCCCTTATCTGACAGTTCTTTAGCCAGTTTTTGGACTCTTTTGACAAAAGGACAGGTAGCATCAATCACGTTTAATCCCTTAAGTCTGGCCTGTTCTATAACATCAGGCGGAACCCCATGAGTGCGAATCACCAAATTTCCATCGTCTATGTCTCCAACGTCCACGGCTTTAACTCCCTGCTTTTCGAATTTTTCCACTACCTGCCTGTTGTGTACAATTGGTCCTAAGGTATAAGTTTTTTCTCCTTTTTTTGTTAACTCCTCTAGCAATTTGATGGCGTTTTTCACGCCAAAGCAAAAGCCCGCATGTTCAGCCACTATGATTTGCACAGCAACTCACTTCCTACTTATTTTTTGCCTTCTTAGAATTCTATATAAATCCACTAATTCCTGCTTATTCTTATTCTTACTCATCCGAGCAGTTTTGACACTTCTTCAAAAATAACCTTACTTATCTTTGCTAATTCCTTTGAATTTAACTTTTCATTTTCATCAAAAGTAAGCTGGAAGGGTTTGCCTATCCTGACTATGATGGGGCTTAATAACCTATATTCTCCTTTTATGGCTACAGGGACTAACACCACATCCTTGATCTTTGATGCGAGTAAAGCAATGCCAGGTTCGGGTTCCTTTAAACTTCCATCCCTGCTTCGTGTGCCTTCTGGAAATATACCCAGAACCTTTTTAGCGTTGAGAACCTCTATAGCCCGCTTTATCGCCTTTCTATCGGGTGCACCCCGGTTCACTGGAAAAGCATTTAATTTTTTCAGGATAAAACTTAATACGGGAATTTTAAATAGTTCAATCTTCGCCATAAAAAAAATCGGCCTTTTTAAAACGCAACCTACGATAATTGGATCCCACCAGCTTTTGTGATTTGAATAGACTATTACCGCTCCTTTATCAGGAAAATTTTCTAACCCCTCCACATGAATCTTGAAGAGTATTTTTATTAAAAGCGAACAGATAATCTTCGCTAGGTTATAAAACATTTTTCTCCCTTCTTTTTATATAACTCAGAATTTCCTCTACAACCTCTTCCGGAGTTTTATCAGAAGTATCTATTATCACTGCATCTTCAGCCACCTTAAGGGGAGAATGTTCTCTTTCCATGTCCTGTTTATCCCTTTTGGTCAATTCTTCCTCTACCTTTTTTAAATCTGTCTTTATTCCTTTATTCACCAATTCTTCGTATCGTCGCTTTGCTCTTACTTTTAAATCGGCAGTTAAAAAGAATTTATATTTTGCATTCGGTAGCACCGTGGTTCCTATATCTCTCCCGTCCATGACAACACCATAATTCTCAGCCATTTTTCTCTGTATTTCTACTAATCTGTTTCTAACCTGCGGTATACTAGCAATAAGCGATACTTTTTCATCAATGGAAGGTTTTCTTATCTCTTCAGTGACATCCCTTCCATCAAGATAAACACGACCTTCTTTTATTTCTATGATGCTTTCTTCAGCGATTTTTATTACCTCTTCTTTTTTTAAACTACCTTTTTCAAGTGCTTTTAACGTAATAGCCCTGTACATAGCGCCTGTATCTACGTATGTAAGATTCAACCTTTTTGCTATTACTTTGGCCACAGTGCTCTTTCCCGCACCTGCCGGTCCATCAATAGCTATACTATAAACACTCAAGCAAACTCATCCCCTTTAACTTAAAGCCGCACTTATACCTGCTAGATATCCAGTAGAAAAAGCAGCTTGCAAATTGTAACCCCCGGTAAGACCGTCTACGTCAATGACTTCCCCAGCAAAATATAGTCCCTTTATTATCTTCGACTCCATGGTACGAGCGTCTATTTCTTTTACACAAATACCTCCCCGAGTCACAATAGCTTCGTCTTCCATGCAACCAATAATAGTAACTCTTAAATCTGTAAGTTTTTGTATAATTTCATTTCTTTCTTCTCTGGTCAATTGGTTTACCGGTTTTTCTGGATCGAGTCCACAAAGATTTATAAAAATCGGTATTAACCTTTTTGGCAAAAGATCGTCCAAAGCATTTTTAATATGCTTTCTAGAGTATTTCTCAAAATCTCTCTTTAAGCGCTCCTTTAATTTCTCTCTGTCGAGCGCAGGTTTTAAATTGATTGACAATATAACCCCTTTTCCAATATGTTCAACTACACTTCGGCTTATGGTAAGAATTATTGGTCCAGAGACGCCGTAATGAGTGAAAAGCATCTCACCAAAATTTGAATCTAATTTTTTCCCCTGGCAGTATGCAGTAACTTCTACATTTTTAAGTGTTAACCCTTGAAGGTCTTTTACCCACTCCTCTTTCGTTATAAGGGGAACTAAAGAAGGGCGAGGTTCTACTATAGTATGCCCGAGTTTTCTTGCAATACTATAGCCATCCCCAGTTGAACCGGTTGAAGGGTAAGACATGCCTCCTGTTGCTACGACAACCCTCTCACAGGGGAAAAACTCATCAGAATCGTAAAAAATTAGGCCCTTCACAGCTCCAGCTTCTGCAATTATTTCTCTTACTCTCACTCCGTATCTTATTTTAACACCGGCTTTAAGCAACGCATTTTCTAGAGCGCGTACCACATCTTGTGCTCTGTCTGATTCAGGGAAAACTCTTCCGCCTCTTTCAACTTTTGTCTTAACACCCAGTTTATTAAAAAAAGCAATCAGATCCTTGTTAGAAAATCTTGATAAAGCACTATATAAGAACTTGCCATTTCCTGGTATATTTTGGATAAACTCATGCAAATCCTTTATGTTCGTCAGGTTACAGCGACCTTTGCCAGAAATGAGAATCTTTCTGCCTAAATTGTTATTACGCTCAAACAATGTCACTTCAGCACCGTTTATAGCTGCGTGATAAGCAGCCATAAGACCAGCAGCTCCTCCGCCTACTATCGCAACTTTGTTGGCCATGATTTTATGCTCATCTCCGTCATTTTTTAAGCTTTCTTGCGAACAGTAAAAGCTGAGATCTAAGTTCTTCGCCCATTTTAAAAAGTATTTTCTCTAAATCTTTATTCGTTATTATCATTTGTGTTGGTTCTAGTACTTCTATTTTCCTAAATTCCTCACGCATAACAAACCTTATCGCATCTTCTATAGAATCGGCGTTAACGGTAAGAAAAGCCGGGGCATAAGCCACCTTTTCGCCCAAAGCTTCATCGTAAATCACGTAGGGTTCTGGAGAGGTATCGCATTCCTCTAATGTAATGCCCTGTATTGGTATATTCCGTAATAGTGCTATCTGTTCTTCCCTCACATTCTGAGCAACTTGTTCAATTGGTTTTCCACCAAATAAAAATTTTCCTGGTTTATATTCACCTTTGAAATCCATTCTGACTCTAAATTTTATTTTACTTTGGACTATTTCGTCTCCTAATTTAACTTTAACCATTATAGGCCCTCCATATTTTTAAAAAAAGTCTATTAGTTCCTCAAAAGAATTAAATGCGACAGATTTATTTAAAATTTGGCAATAGATTTTTGCGGCAAGTCCATTAGTATAATCTCTCTGTTCTATCGGGGTCTCGTTTAAAACAAATGCTCTTTTTTTGCTTTCAAAAACCGCATCTTTTAATGTTAGTAAATTCCTTAAATTTCCGTTGCCAAAAGGTATGTTGCAGAGAATAACAACTTCTGCCTTGTCTATGTAGGCTCTATTTTCTTTAGCCTTTTCTTCTGAAATAGGTGAGAAGGGAGGATCTTCAACCACATCAACCCCAAGATCTTTTGCTGTTTTCCAGTCAGTATCGCCAATATTTAAAACCCCGGCTGATACTTTGTAACCCCTTGCTTTTAGGTAATGCAGTATTTTCTCTCCGGCTCCACCTCCGCAAATTACGTGAACGCTTTCAAACTCCCTAGGCTTCTGAAAATTTTGTACTGGCTGAGGAAAAGTTATCATTGGACGGCCATCAGAATCTACGGTAATTTTTAGGCGAACATTAAAAACTTCAAAGAGATTTTGTTCGGTAATAACTTCTTGAGGTATACCGGCTTTAAAAATTTTTCCATTTTTCAAAAGAAGTAACTTATCGCAGAATATGGAGGCCAAATTTATATCGTGAAGGACGGCTATCACGATTATTTTCAGGGTTTTGCAGAGATTTTTTAACAGCTCAAGAATTTCCCATTTAAAATTAATATCGAGGTGCGATATGGGTTCGTCCAATACTAGTACTTTCGGCTGTTGAGCGAGAGCGCGGGCTATTAAAACCCGCTGTTTTTCTCCCCCGCTCAATTCATTTATATACCTATCCTTTAAATTCCATACACCTACTGCCTTCATGCATTCTTCTACGATAGCCTTGTCTTCAGGCTTTTCCCGTTCAAAATTCCTCAAATATGGATTCCTTCCCATCATCACAATTTCTTCTACTGTGAAACCAAGGTCCAGCGATGTTTCTTGCGGAACTGTAGCTACATATTTTGCTAAAGTTTTTGTCGACATACTCTGGATCCTTTTGCCATCAATTAAAACGCTCCCTTTTTGCGGTATCAACCACCGGTTGATATTATTGAGCAGCGTAGTCTTGCCCGAACCATTGGGTCCCAGTATGCCAACAAATTCCCCCGAATTTATTTCCAAACAGATATCTTCAAGGATTTTTCTTTTCTTGTAACTATAAGTTAAATTTTTTACTTCCAGTCCAGGCATAATACTTTCACCTGGCTTTAACAAATTGTAAGTAACACTTCTCTTATGATTTTTGCAGCAAGTAAGGAAGTTCTCTCTGACAAATCGTTTATCGGCGACACCTCTACCAGATCGAAACCTACTATGTTAAGTTCTCGGAAATATGAAATGACTTCCAATATTTCTCTCGAGCTACAACCCCCAGGCTCAGGGGTTCCTGTTCCCGGTGCAAAAGCCGGATCTACTACATCGATATCCATTGTTATATAAATTGGATATCCCCTTAATTCTTTCAAGCTATCCAAGAAGGGTTCCTTAACATCAATTAAATTCATATAAGTATATTGGTCAGCAAAGTCAAACTCTTCTTTTACGCCGGATCTTATACCGAACTGAAATAAGTGTTTTTCCCTGATGCATTCACATACCCTTCGCATTACTGTTGCGTGCGATAGTTTTTCACCAAAAAAGGTATCTCTCAAATCTGCATGAGCATCAAAATGTAAAACCTTGAGTTCAGGATACTTTTGGGCCACTTGTCTCACTATTGGATATGTAATTAGGTGCTCTCCACCGATGAAAACAGGTATTTTCCCATCTTTTAGGATAACCGAAGCAGCCTGCTCTATAATTTCCAGGCTTTTTTTTACATTACCAAAAGGTATATCCAGATCCCCCGCGTCGTAATAGCTTTTATCTGCAAGAGAATCATTACAATATGGACTAAACTCCTCTAATCCGTATGAGGCCTCTCTTATTTTTCTCGGTGCCATGCGCGTTCCCGGTCTGAAGCTCACAGTAAAATCCATGGGCACTCCAACTAAAACAGCTTTACTTTCATAGTAATTTGCCTTTGATTGAATGAATTTACCTTGATCGATTAATTTGTCGAACCCTTGCAACATACGTTCCCCTCTTCTATTTAGAAATAATATCTTTTACAAATGCAGGTATGCTAAAGCACGATTTGTGAATGGACGGCGTATAATATTTAGCCTCAAAGTTGCAGATATTCGGAACTTCTACATTATGGGGGTCAATTTGTTTAGAACCCATTGTGAAAGTCCATAGGGCACCAGGATATGTCGGAACTACAGCTGTATAAACAGCTGCATATGGGAAAATATCCGCAATAGAACTATAAACTTCCTTTAACAAATCTGCATAATAGAAAGGAGATTCGGTCTGGGCTACGAAAATGCCCTTTTCAGTTAAGGCTTCAAAAATATCATTATAGAATTCCTTCCTGAACAGCCCGACAGCAGGACCTACTGGATCTGTTGAATCGACAATTATTACATCATAATAGTTTTTAAATCTTTTTATATAAGCTATGCCATCCTCGCAGAAAATCTTTGCCCTCGGATCGCTAAAAGCCACACTAAGATCGGGTAAAAATTTCTTTGAGGCCTCGATAACTTTTTCATCTATTTCTACCAGATGGGCTTCTTTTACTGGATGTTTCAGAATTTCTCTTAGGGTTCCCCCGTCTCCGCCACCGATAACCAAAACCCTTTCAGGACTACCATGGGTAACAAGGGGGACATGGGCAATCATTTCATGATAGATGAACTCGTCCTTCATCGTTAGTTGAACAACATCATCCAGTATGAGCATTCTGCCGCACTCTTCGCTTTCCAAAACTGCGAGGTTCTGATATTTGGTTTTTTCTGTATGAAGTACCTCCTTTATCTTATAACTCATTTTTATATTTTTAGACTGATATTCTGAAAACCACAGTTCCAAATCATTTCACTCCTTTTTTTTCTGTGATTACTTTTATATCGGAAAAATTATACCAAATTAAAGGGAAACATTCAAATACAAAGCCTCACTTTCTGCATTTTATGTTATGGAAAAAATCCTTTACATTTAATTTCATCAAAATTGCTGATCTTGAACACGTATTTACCTGTAAAGAACTTGTACATTTTTCATCCAATTCTTTTAAATCAACCACTTGAAAACCGATTTTTTCAAAAAAGGGCACAGCATCCTTGGTAAATAGAAATATATTTTTTATACCTCTCCGTTCGGCGTAATTTATTAAAGCTCTGACAAGTCCATCTCCAATTCTTTGATGTCGAAATTCCGGAAGCACAGCCACAGATCTGAGTATGGCCACATCGTCGTAAATTTCTAGCCCCCCTGTTGCAAGGATAGTACCTCTTTCTTCAGCCACCATGAAATTATCAAGATGTTGTTCAATACCTTCAGTCATCAATTTTACTTCCTCTAGTATGCTTTTTATAACTTTAAGTTCCCCTGGTCTTGCCTTCCTAAATATTATCAAAAAATAAACCCTCCTCTACAGGTTTTTGAGGTATCTTATCTCGTCTTCTGTCATGTATCGCCAACATCCGGGGGGTAACCCCCGGAGGGTGAGTCTTCCTATACGCGTCCGCCTTAGTGATAAAACAGGATGGCCGATAGCTTCACACATGCGGCGCACTTGCCTTTTTCGGCCTTCATGGATAATAATTTCCAGTACCGCAAAGTTTGCCCCTTTTTTCAAAACACGCACCCTCGCGGGGGCAGTTTTGCCATCGTCTAAGACTATTCCATGCTTTAGCTTCTTAATATCTCTTTCATCTGGAACACCTAGAACTTTGGCTATATAAGTTTTTTCTATCTCGTATTTTGGATGCGTAAGCTTATATGACAGTTCACCGTCGTTGGTTATTATAAGCAGCCCTTCTGTATCCTTATCCAAGCGTCCTACAGGAAATACCCTATCTTTTACCCCTTTCAAAAGGTCCATTATTGTAGGTCTACCAAACGGGTCTTTGACAGTTGTGAGGACCCCCTTTGGCTTATTTAAAAGTATATAGATGGGTTTCTTTTTTAAACGACAAATTTCCCCATCTACCCTGACTTCATCCACATCGGGATTGACCTTAACTCCAAGCTCTCTCACGGTTTTACCATTAACTTGAACCCGACCTTCCAGTATTAACTTCTCACTGGCTCGTCTGGAGGCTATACCTGCCATAGCGAGAAACTTTTGCAACCTCAGCTCCAATTAACAACACCCTTTTCTAAGGTATATTAGTATTTATTATTATACGCCTTTTCATCATTTTCCTTCATTCATAACTAGATTTTCGTTGAAAATACCAGAAAGCTTCAGTTGCTTGACCTTCTCTCTAATTGCCTCTCTTTCTGTAAGGTAAAGTCCAAGTTTTTTCATTCGATCAAAATACAGGGCACCTGCAAAAGTATAGCGTTTATAAAGGCCGTCGGGCTTTTTTAGCTCCTCGTTGACGAACGCTATCATATCTCCAATAGCTAACTCTCTTGGTAGTTTCAAAAGTTTCATATTTAATGCTTTTCTAACAGCATTATGCCCCGCGAGGATTCCAGTGCATATGGCTTCTGTATGGCCTACAATAGGACCTGATTTCTCGCCTGCACAAAATAAGTTTTCTACACCCTCAACCTTCATAAAATCGTCCCGGGGAGCCATCGACATATATCTTATCGAATTGCCTTTGCTACCTGCATAGGGATCCTCGAAACGTGCGCTTTCAAAACCTCTTATCTTTCTTAATTCATCCAAACTGAAAAATGGTGTCATGAGCTTTGCATGGCCTGTATCTAATAATACAATGCTCTTTGCGTACTCTTCCAAGGCGTATTGCTGACAAACTTTCATTGAGAGTTTTTCTTTACGAATGTATTCTTCAGGCAACTCTACAACAACTACTCCTTTTTCATCAAGTTCCCTTCTTAAATCGTCTCCAAGCGAATCTTTGTTCAATTTACACGAGCCACTCATAGCTCCATAAAGTTCGGGTGTTCTCTTCGCGACCAGGTCTTCCACGCCCGCTTTTTTGCTAATGCTAACTCTAGGACCAAAAGCAGGACATCTTTGCACACACATGCAGCATCCATTACCATATTTAATGCAGTTACCTATCGGCCCTGAGGAGCCTGTAGTTTCCACAAAGACATCGCCCTCAATTTCCTCACCATCGGCTAAAACAACACTCGTAATGCGTTTCCCCTTCATTTTAACATCTACAGCTCTAGATTGAAAACGTATTTCTATTCCTAGTTTCAGCAAAAAATTTCTCACCCGAGGTTCGATTCTTGTTACATCGTAAAGAGTCGCATGAAAATGGCCGGGAAAATTAACGTTGCGGTGCCTTGCGGTTGCATCCGCTATCTCGAATAGTTCGCCCGCTCCTAGCGCAATCGCTTCCTCGGCCGCTGTAAACCTGCCATTATTCCTCATTATTCCTCCTACTAGTCCGCAGCCCAAAAGCATATCAGTTTTCTCAAGTATCAGCACTTCAGCTCCTGCCTTTTTGGCAGCAAGAGCAGCTCCACAACCGGCCCATCCCCCACCTATTACTACTACCTTAGGCATACCAAACCTACCTCCCTAACATTTGATATTCTGTTTGGATCTTACACAGTTTAAATTTTTCGACCCCGATCGAAACCTCACAGCTGCCACAAATTCCCTCTCCACAACATAACTTAGCGTTATTTGAAAAAGAAAGTGCTATTTTTCGCCTGCTCCTCATTACAGCAGATTTGACCAGGTTATGCTGCAAATCTGAACCCCCACTGTAAACCATTTCTATACCTTTATCTTCGATTACTTGCTGCAACAAACTTTCAAAAAGCGAATCATACCGATTAAAAATACGCACTTCCGCATTCAAAGAATTCAGGTAATCCATGGCGAGGTTGTAATTTATCGCTCCCGGATCCAGTAAAGCCGTTATATCATTTCCTCCTCGATGAAGCGCCTTGGCAACCAACACTAGGGATGCCTGCCCTATCCCCCCACCTATCAGTAAGCACTTTTTGTTTTTAGTAGATTTTATATGCTTTAACCCGAAAATACCGTTGTAATAAGGTCCTCTTAGGAGTAATGTATTATCTTCTTGAGCCAAATTTTTCGTCTTCGGACCTATTATCTGCACAGCAAAGGTTAAAGTATTTTCATCTTCATCTACATCCATTACGCATAACGGAACCTCAAAGTAGTACTGACTATTTGCAGACCTTAAGAACACATATGTTCCAGGCTGACTATAATCAATGCTTGAAAGGGGCAAAGAAAGGGAAACTTTATATACAAGAAGATTTTTTGTAACCTTCTTTTTCTCTTTTATTTTGGCTTCTATCACTTTGCGGGGCTCTTTTTTCCTTTTACCGTTCCATATATATTCCTGGTATATGCAAGAGCCCTGCCAGATACAATCGCACGTATCTTTACCTCGTAATATAGAACAGATAATGCAGCTTTGGTTTTCCGCAAGATAACAGGGGCAATAAGGTGACAGCGCATCTATGCATTGATAACTAATAGACACAAAAACCCCCCCTTTAAAAGTAAACCTTTAAAATTAAAATATGAATTTTGAAACCCGCAAGTGAAAAAAAAAAGGGCCGAATTTTAGTGAATTCGGCCTTTTAAAATCCCAATATTTTTATCAACGACTCTGAACCATCCTTTATTACATCAAACACTGGCAGTGATATCGCTTTCTTCATTTCTTCCTTCAAAAATTTCTCATCGACGTAAGCAGGTTCGTAAAGTCCTTTTTCAAAACTATAACATGGATAAAACGGATTGATGGTCACCGCTAACACTGGCACTTTTTTTAATACCTCAATTCGACCCTTTAAAGATTCTATTTTCTTTATCATATCCATAATTTTTGATGGTTGACCACTTATCAAAAGCTTTATAGGATCGCTCAAAATTATTGTAAAGCCCTGTAGGCGGTTATCCAAAATTTCTACCAGCTTATTTAATACCGGTTGGGAAACAGCCGCAGGTATATATATCCCACAGGCTTTGTCAGTTATATGTTCATTTAAAACTTCAGCTATATCATCGTGAATCAAAGCAGGATAGCGTATTACTTTTACTGTGTTGTCATTATTGATTACCGCAATCGTTTTTAATTCCAAATCCTTTACAATCTTTTTATATCTTTCTCCAACCTCCGGTCTGTCCAAGATGCTGCATATGAGCCTTGTTTCTTCAGCCAGTTCAATTACGTTAGGATTTCTTGCAGCTCCAGTTGCAAGTATTAAGCCTTCCGTTACAGTCATCGGCACTATTCTGTTCAAAGCTCCATCAACTAGAACAATGTCGCATCCTGCTTTTTCAATCATTATTTCAATTACTATTTTTAGATCTTGACTTTTATTTGGACCCGCAACTACCACCAAGCCGTCCCGCTTAACTTTTGCAATTGAAATTCTTCCCAAAGGGGTCATAATATTAGTTTGCTCGAGAATTTCAAGTTCCGCATTACCAACTCTTAAGCAAGAGGCTGCTGTCGCCACCACATTTCCCTTTTTCAAAAAAAGCCGGGGCTTCAAAAGTCCTGTAATATTGTCTATCTCTTCTCCGTCATATCCTATACTTGTCAAACCTACAACAATACTAGGCGTTCGCGATAAACCCATAAGCAGCGCAGATATCGTGGTAGTTTTGCCGGTATTTTTTGCAGTACCTGCGACGCCTATTATTCGCACACTAATTACCCCCAAAAGGTATAAGCTTTAACCGTTCCCCTACCCGCTCTTCCAGGATAAGCTCCTTCTTCACGGCTTCCCAGCAATCCCTTGTAAAGGGCATCCACAAAATTACCGTTTTTTACTACTGCTTCTAAAGTCTTTTCTATTCCTTCCACAATCTGCGAAGCCCAAACTTCCGAATTCTTGGTTGGAACTATTTGGGTGTGTCCAAAAAATCTAAAAGCCGCTTGAGTTGCTCTAAGAGTATCAATTCTTGCAGCTGCTGATATGGGTCCACCCGAATAAGCCTCATCAGCAGATGCGATAGAAATTCCATCAACACCCAGTGACGAAGCTAAAGACGCGTGAAGGGCAGTACTTAAGGAAGACTGAACTCTATCTTCAGTCTGGGTTAAAAATCCAATTGGTGCACCACACCAGATTGGTGCATTTAATATACTCCTCAAAGCCATTACCTTAGCTGCATTGAAATCAACATAGTTGTCGCTCATTTGGCCGCCTATCATTACCTCAGGTGAATAACAGAAAAGCGGCTGGAGAATGGGCCTTGCACCCAGCTTAAGTCCCAGCATTGTCACAATTAACATACCTGCAAAGGCTTTATAGGCAGGTACTCCACATAATTCTTCGTTTGTAACGACATCAAAGGGCATGCCGAATCTGGCAGCATATTTAATAGCAGCCACTGCATCTACAGTAAGCCTTTCGGGATCAGTGCCTCCGCCTAGTGACCCGTAAGCTATATTTATCTTAGTCAGATCTGCTCCAACCTTCCCAGCAAGAAGAACCGTTTCCGGAGTATTGAGGCCTCTGTGCGCTCGGACCTGCCACAAAGATGAAGGCATTAAAGCCTCTTTTATAATCTTGAGGTTTTCATAAGTTATGATTGACCCGTCTTCTTCATGGGTAATGTAACCTTCATAAAAGCCCTCGGTTCTAGCTCCCCAAGATGGATCAAAATGTACAACTCCGTCAGCACCCCATGCTTCACAGGTTTTGATATGTGCTATGTCCATAAATGGGCAGCCGGTTCCGTATTGAATAAAAACGATAGGATTTGTCTCGGTATACTGTAAATACTCAGGGTTCATTTTATTTTTTAACCTTTCCAGATAGGTCGTTAAAGCTTCTAATTCTTCTCTGCTCAGCTGTCTCGTTTTCTCCTTCAATGTTCCTTTTGTGTAATATGCTTTTACAATATCATCGCACAAGTTAGCATATTCCTTTTTGAGCTGTAACAATTCAGCTTCATCGTTGATTTCCAACATTTTTTCTCTTATTTTAGCTCTTTCAATGCCTGGAGTTGTTTTATCTTTCACATATTCAATTATTCCATCTGCAATTGTGCTTAGCAGCTTTTCTATTGTCTTATTCTTAAAAGTATAATCGTATTTTTCTGTCATATCCTTTTTTATCTTGTTTTTTCCTTTGCTTTCCTTTACATACTCTCTCCCCTCGACAAAAGCTACAGCTTCTTCAACGGTAGTTCCCGGCCCGAATCCAGCATCAAATCCTAACTCAGCGGCAAGCTCCGGTCTAATCGCCATTCCTCCGATACCTATTTTTACTTTTTCTCTTAACCCCGATGCTTCTGCAAGGTCTATAAAACTTCCCAAGATTTCCGCTACCCTGTAGCCCAGTGTCCTGCTAATCAATATGACGTCAACATTATGGTCCATCGCAGCCTTAATTATTTCTTCTGGAGAATAGTCAGGAGGGAGCAGTATTGTTTCGTGTCCAGCCTGATCAAGCCCTCTTTTTATCATCTTTAGGCCGATATCGTGAACCGGATCTAGCGGTGCAAGTAGCACTTTTTTCTTTTGAAAACCCATCAGTTTCACCCTCCTTATTAATTGTTTTTTTCAAAGAGCCAATTGTAGCGATCTCCTGGTTTATAAACATACCCTCGTACCCTGACTCTTGCTCCTGGACCAGAATGCTGTATGAATACTATGCTCGCATCTTTGAATCCGAGTTCTTTCATCATTTGGAGGGAAATCTTTTTCCCTTCTTCTTCATTATCGCAAATTAAAAAAGTTTCTATATCTACAGCATCCATCACCTTCTCTAAGGCCTTTGACATAATAAAATTCCTCCCTCATCATTGATGAGTGGTTTTGGTTAAAAAATAATATATTAAACACTTTTACTCTCGCTTTTATAAACCATATTCCAATATTTTTCCACATCAGAAATTAAATTTTCTATATGGTTTACCATGGCGTGTTCTGCCGCTTCCGGATCTCTAGTAACAATGGCCTCGAAAATTTTTTCGTGATCTAATAGCACTTTGCTCTGTACTTTTTTCCTTATATACTCTAAAACTGGCGACAGCTGACCATGCTGCCTTATGAGATCCAAAGCTGCATCCAGCACTCTGTTTCTTGCCGCTTGAGCAATCAATTTATGGAATTTTACATCATCGTCGGCTATAGAAAGTCCATTCTCCACATGATTTCTTTGACTTTCTAGTACTTCTTCCAATTCTTTGATCTCTTTTTGTGTTATATATTTAGCAGCAAGCCTCGCTAATTGGCCTTCTATTACTTTTCTTGCAATTAATATATCGATTAAATCCTTTCGACCTGTAACTTTTATGACATTTATCAGTTCGTTTCCATAATGGTTAATCTTATGTTCCTGTTCTAATTCTCTTAATTTTTCAACACCATAGGGCGTCAATACCCTCCCTTTGAAACCAACTTTTTCTGTATAACCTTCGGCGTCCATTTCTCTTAAAATTCTTCCAGCGGTAGCCTCGCTGATATCATGCCCCTGCAGCTTTAGAGTTTCCCTGATGTAGCCTGATCCTACAGGAACCGACGAATTTGCTATCGTTTTGAGGATTTCATATAACAAATTCTTTTTATTTGAGAGCATCCTATCCTCCTAAGAAAATAAATATTTTCATATTTCTAATTATACAATAACTCTTACTCAAAAAAAATAATTTTTTTGGACAAAAAGGGGCTTTGCTGCCCCTTTTTGTCTAACTTTTTATATTACTTTTTGATTAAAGAAATCCAACATGCCGGCTTTGCGAACCCGTTCTTTTATCTCTTCTACATCAGTAGTATATAATCCTAACTGTTTCATCCTTTCAAAATAGACTGATCCGGAAAAGGTATATTTCTTGGAAATTCCTTCTTCTGTCTTCATCTGCTCATTTACATATGCAATTGCGTCTCCCACAGCCAATTCAGTTGGAATTTGTACCAAGCTCAGTCCTGCAGCATATCTTACTGCATTTGCTCCTGCTAAGGTTCCTGTACATATGGCTTCTGTATGTCCTACCAAGGGACCTGCCTTTTCCCCTCCACAAAATAGGTTTTCAACTCCTTGAACTTTGAGATAGTTATCTCTCGGTGAAATAGCCATATATCTTATTGAATTGCCTAAATTTCCTGCATATGGATCCTCAAAACGTGCATTCTCAAACCCTGGAATTCTTCTCAACTGGTCTAGCGGAAAATATGGCGCCATTAGTTTCGCATGTCCTGTATCCAATAACACTACGTTCTCTATAAATTCTTTTAAAGCATATTGCTGACAAGCTTTTTTTGTTAATACATTCTCATCTTCTCTTACCTCAGGTGGTACGGGGATAACCGCTACACCGGTAGCATTAAGCTGGTCTACTATCTCCTGTGACAGTGAATCTTTGTTCAATTTACACGAGCCACTCATGGCCCCATAAGTGCCATCAGCTTTTTTCGCCATCATTTCTTTTACCCCAGCTTTTGCAGCAATACTTACACGGCCACCATAGCTTGGGCACCTTAGAATACACATAGCGCAGCCATTACCATATTTGGTACAATTGTTCTGGGGTCCTGCTGTACCGGTACATTCTACGAATACATCTCCATGGAACACCTCATTGTTATCAGTTATAACGGCCGTTATCTTATTCCCTTGCATTTCAATATCAGTGACACGACTTCTTGTGCGAACCTGGATACCAGCTTCCAAAAGAACTTTTTTCACTGCAGGTTCGACCTTTGCCACATCATAAAGAGTGGCGTGCTTATGACCGGGGAATTCCACATTTTTATGCCTTGCCACCTTATCTGTAACACTAAATAATTCCCCTGCTCCCATTGCAATCATTTCTTCAGTGGCCGTAAACCGACCGTTGTTGCGCATGATCCCTCCTACCAAACCGGTCCCCAGTAACATATCTGTCCTTTCCAGCAATATCACTTCCGCCCCGGCTTTCCGAGCAGCTAGAGCTGCAGCGCAACCCGACCAGCCACCACCTATTACTACAACCCTAGGCATTTTAAGACCCCCTAAAAATTATTTCTTTTAATCAAGATAGCCGCTATATTTAGCCACAATTTCCATTAGCTTGACGAGAGCCCTTACTGCTAATCTCGCGCGGTCTTTTATAATTTGCCCGTTTTCATCCGTAGTTCCAAGCCCTGGCGAAATCATAATATTGGCATCGTAGGCTACCGTGGGAATGACTCCCATTTGTGCTATTCCGCTCTGGAAAAGATTTGTGCCTGCATACATGTCTTCAATCGTAAATATTGGCAACCCTAATTCTTCGCCGTTCCAGGTATTTTCGTAATTTATTTCTACAGCCCTGCTGTTGTAAGACTTGCTGATTATCAAGCCCTTCTTTATCTTCGGGTGTATATTTTCAAATTCTTCTTTTACTATATCATAAAGATCGTCCACTGGTTTTGTCAATTCTTGAGGATTTTCTTTGAGTTCTTTTAAGGCCGCTATGACACCTAACAGAGCTTCCTTTCCTGGATCGTTGGTGACATAAGCCGCTTTACCGTAAGATGCTGTTGTACCGTATCTATCTCCGTGGTAGCCTAATGCCCTTCTTATGTGGACCATGTATTCTTCTTTTCCTATTATTAGACCAGCTGTCGTAGACTCGCTAGCTTTATCCATACTGTAGATAATAACATCTGCTCCGCTCTTTCTTATGTCATGACCTATAAAAGGAACTCCCCAAGCGTTATCTAAAACATATGGCACGTCAAATTCATGAGCTATTTCCGCCAATCTTTTTTGGAGCACCGGCGTGCCATCAGCATCCTTAATACCGTAACCATAACCCGGCGTATCATAGGCCAGTGAAGTTATACCTGCCAACATTGATGCATCTCTTTCAGCAGCTTCGCGAATCTTCTTCGCCGAAGCCTCAGGATCAACTTTGGTCAGCAGTATCGCAGGAAAGTATTTGATCCCATGAACCGAATAATCTGCGCCCACTAATGGCACAATATGGGTGCTTAAGTTGTTAAGCCTTTTCCCGTAAAATCCAAGTTCTCCAGCGGTACACCCTCGGTCAGATAAAATATCTTTAAATCGTGGTGGGTAAGGTCTTCCATAACCTCCGTGATGGTGTAGATGCTTTTCATAGGGGATAATGTACCGGCTAAGATAATTGTCTCCCCTACCTTGCATAGGCGGAGTAAATAGCACATCGAAAGTTACCCAAAGTCCAGCCTCACAGGTATTAATGGGAGCCGCATCGTATTCGTCACCATAAACATCTTTTACGATACCCCTTATTTCATCCACCAATTTGGCAAGAGGTATGACTTCGCAGCTTCCTTTTTCTATAGCTTCTCTTACTTTTTTAGTCAGAGGTGAAGGACATCCAGATATTGCTCCTGTAAGGCCGAATTTTCCTCTAATTTCCGGAGGTATACCTATTTCATCAGCCGCTTTCCTAGCTTCTTGATAAATGTTTGATATGTTAGCCTGGAGATGTTTGTACATTTCAAATTTCTTTTTAAATTTTGGCATGCTATTCCCCTCCTAATTTATTTTAAAATTCCCATTTCTCAATGTAGATAACCTTACCTTTTCTCTTTCTCTTCGCCTATAGTAATTTCAGAATCAAGTTCAAGCCCCATTTCTTTCCCTGTCACTAATGAAGGGGCTTTTACCACAATGTTATAATGGTTAGGCATATGCGTTTCATCATAACCTGCTATCGTTCCTATCACCTTGCCTCCAATTTTAACTTCATCACCAGCAACTACGACTGCACTTTCTTTTACCGTAAAAAAACCCACATAGGCGATTCTGTTTACCACATCTCCCGGTCCTTTTGCTTCATCTGTAACTATTAGTTCATGCACCTCCCCTATCTTTAGACATCTAGACGGCTGGACGATTAGCTTTAAACCCCTTTCTTCGAATTTACCGTCTAAAACAACTACTAAATTGCCTTTAAGTGGTTTTTTTTTGAAATAAGGATTAGTAGTCCCAAACATACCGTTTTTATATGGATCCCTCATATCTACCCCTCATCATTGATGAGTAGTCTTAGCTAATAAATTCGACATAAAACTTAAAAATCCTTCTTGCTAAATGATTTTATAAAAAAAATAAG
>JAKKUQ010000133.1 GCA_021890755.1 Thermosediminibacteraceae bacterium
CCAAACACTACCTAATAACATCTTGTCAACCACAGGATATGAAATTCCCCCAACAACTCGATTATCCGCCAAGAATACCCACACTATAGTCCTCCCTTTAGATTTTAAGGTCAATTTTGCTGCCAGAATCCCAGTTATCCAACGGATGGTTTCTTACTATAAACTTTTCAACTGTAATGGTTTTACCTATATACTTTCCGGGGTCTTCCCTTTGCAAACCCCAGTACTGCATATATGGCAATCGGGTCAATTTTTCTTTCGTCAGCACGTACTCTTCGGCAGTTCCTTCGTAAGAAACGATTCTAAATCCCATGCTTTTCAGATATTCTCTTGCAACTTTTACGTTTTCATTTTCCTCCGCACCGCATCCCGTAAGCATTAAACAAATAGTCAGGAGATAAATCAGGAATTTTCTCATATTTATCATCCTCTTCAGTGAAATTTCAATTAGCTATTGAGTCAACAACGTACCCGACCCCGTTTTCAGTCATCAGTTAAAATATCTGCAAGAGCTTGGGCGGGTTTAAAAAAATCAAATCTTAGTTCCCGTATTTAATTGGTAACACAACAATCATATCTGCACCCATTTGAACAGGATAGGATGTGTTGTATACTCCGTCAAAATAAACCACTACAGGCGTGTATAGTGTCAAATCTTTCGAAGAAAGTTCCTTCCACTCTTCCAATTCTCTGCTTTGATAAATTTCTGTCTTTTCATCTAATGTAATTTTCGCTTTGTCACTAATTGTCCCTTCAATCTTTTCTCCTTCTACCATAATTGTTGTTTTACCGTTTTCTTCACCTATATCTGTAATAATACCTATAATTGCAGGTCTTGCTACCACTACAATTTTATCCGCACCCATCTGTACTGGATAGGATTCAGCAACTACCCCATCATAGTAAACTTCCACAAACATATACTCCCTTAAATCCGAAGCTGTAATTTCCTTATCTTTTTCATAAATTTTAGTGTTTTTCTCTATTGTCACCCTGGCTTTATCGTATGCTGTATCCTCATCTCTTTTCGATTCAACCGTTATAACTACATTTTCTCCATTATTGTCCAATTTTGTAATGACTCCCCGAACAGCCAAAGGCGGCGCATTTTTAGCTTGATTACTGTTGTTACAACTTATTAAGGCTAACGTTAAGGCTAGAATAAGCAATAAAAATATTATTTTTTTCATAAAATCCCCCTTCATAATATTTTTTGTGAGCTTTGTCCCTTATAAATCTCATCCATTCCTTTAAAATCACAAAATCCTTTCATTTTGCCATTAAGTTTTTCTGCGCATGCATAACTTATTTTGATTCTATCTCTAGTCATCTCAAGATACGGTTTTATATCTCTAATATGCATCATATTGAACATCATGGAAAATTTTAAAGATTAGCCTCTATAATATAGTCGTTTTATGTTACGAAAAAGTTCCCTTAATTTTAAAATTTTTTATAATAGATATGATTAAAGTTTTTAATAAAGGCGGTATTTTAATAATGGAAGATCTTGACCTTTTCGAGACTCTCTACCGCATGTATTTTTCAAAAGTTTACAGGGCGGCGTACCTGGTCGCCCAGGACTAAAACATCGC
>JAKKUQ010000086.1 GCA_021890755.1 Thermosediminibacteraceae bacterium
TATATTATCCGGCTAATTTTTGGTTTATAATCTCCAAAACCTTATTTATCACGGTATCATAAGGGTTAACTACGCCTTTTGATTCCGGGTTGGTTTTTTGCCACTTGAGATATTTTAAATAATCCTCATAAGTTAACTCCGCAAAGATATCCGGCTCGGTGCCGAATTCAGCGTTTGCACTTCCGTCGGGATTTAGGGCCATACCGTTTTGAAACATTATGACGAGGCGGCTGTTCGGCAGTATGATCGCAGGTTTCTCAGAGCCCATGCCGTCACCGCCCGTTCTTGTTCCTACTATTGTCGCCCATTTCGTCGCTTTTGCAAAGGCCACAAAGGTTTCCGCAGTGGAAAAAACTTCTTCGTCAACAAGGATATAAATTTCTCCTTTAAACCCGATCGAATCTACCTCGGAAATATGACAACCAAGTTCAATAAAATACGTAAAATGCCGGCTGATTTCAGGGGGAAGAACAAGGTTTTCCGGCAATTCCGAGATGTTTTTCAGCCCCGGCAGGCCGGATAAAAATTTCCTCATATACTCGCCTCCGCGAAACACCTTATAGAACGTGGCAGAAAGGTATCTATCGGTTAAAGGCGGTATAATATTATACTTCCAGTAATCCGAATTGCCCCCTGTATTTCCCCGCACATCAATAATGAGAAAGGGATAATCCCTTATACTTTGAAAGAATTTGAGAATCTCATCCCTATCCGCTTCAGGGTCAGTTGTGTTGAAGGAGTTGAATTTTATGTAAGCAACGGTACCTTCTTTCAGAATGGAAGTTTCAAACATCCGGACGGAGGACGGCCTAAGGAGTTTACCGGGATCCACGGCAACGGGTTTTACTTTAACCTCAAGGGGATTGCCCTCGGGTGTAACAAATTCAAGAATGTATTCTTTTTTATAAAGTGCAGGAAAAACGGGATCTTTTAATCTGATTTTACGGCGGCGTTCGTCATACTCCAGCCAGCTTACCTCGGCTAAAGATTTTACATATTCATCCACATCAACGGACTCTATTTTCGTAAGGTAAGATCCATCCGGCACCTGAGGGATGTAATCCGATGATGCGCCATCAACCTTTACATATTTACCCTCGACATATTTAAAAACAAAGGGGAGTATATGGCTCCGGTTATTTAGCTTCTTTTTCCACTCCCTGTAGCTTTCGCTGATCTTTTCATCTTTAGTTATTTGTTTCCACAATCCGCTACCGATGCCCTTTAAATTTGAATAATACTCTTTCATAAAATCATACGCTTCCGGCGAAATTAAAAAAGTGTGGGGGTTCTGGAGCAACCGAATCATTCTTGATAGTTCCTCATAAAATTCAGCATCGTTTTTTGTCAAGAGGATTCTTTTTTCAAACTCCTCTCTTCTGCCGAGGTAATCGATTCCGAATTTTCTTTGAATTACCCAGAAATAAGGATAATTTTGCTCCAGAATATCGAACGTATAGTTGAAGTCCTCAAGTTTTTGCTGCAGTGTTAAAGAGTTTTGCTCCCTATAATGCTTAAACGTTAGGGGTAGCGAAACAGCAATGACAATAAACAAAAATATTAAAATACACTTTCTCAAAATATTACCACCTCCTCCCAAAGCCTATCCCGAATTTTGTACACAAAAAGAGCCCTTGCGGGCTCTTATTAATTTACACCTCTTTTTCTTTGACAAAGCTACGCTGGAGCAAAAAGATTACCGCAACGCCGATGGCTCCGCCAAGCAGGGCTGTGAAAAGCTGTGGAAGCGTAAATGCCTGCACGATTGGCGGAGGTGGCTGAATGCCGAACCACTTGAGGATGTACAAAACTGAAATCGAAAGCCACGCGTATTTTGCCACAGCCGCAAGCACTACCCCTATGATGGGATTTTTTTGTAAAGAATAAAGTAAGACGTATAGAGCGTTACCTGCCATTATGAAGGGAACCATGGGCGGAAATTTCAGTATGCCCACCAAAAGTGCGATAAAGGGAGTTAAAAGTCCGATGGTTATACCCGAAAAAACGCCAACGGCACCAGCTGCGATCAGCAGCATGGCGTTCACCAGCGAGCCGGTTATGAGCTGTGGCATTTTAAGGTACTGCACCATAAGGGTTACCGCAAGTAACAGAGCGGTCCTGGTTAAAAATTTGGTGTCATATTTCACAGAAATTCCCCCCTTCGCTCAGGACTTCCCCCACACGTCAGGAGGAGTAAGTCTTCACTTATGATATTACACCATTCGCTAAGACAATTCAATAAGGTCTGGGAACCAGCCCTATTTTTTCGTAAACTTCTTTTAAGGTCTTACGGGCTTCCTCTTCAGCCCTTAATGCGCCGCTTCTTATTACGCTTTCCAGGTAGCCCTTATCGGCTATAAGCTCTTCATATCTTTCCCGTATAGGTCTTAAGCCTTCGATCACCACTTCTGCTACTGCCTTTTTAAAAGCTCCGTAACCCTTTCCCTCAAATTCCCTTTCGATTTCTTCAAAAGACCTCCCCGTCATGGCAGAGTAAATGTTCATAAGATTACTAATGCCGGGTTTTCTTTCCACATCGTATCTTACCTCGGTTTCCGAGTCGGTGACTGCTTTTTTAAATTTTTTCATTATCGCATCTGGCGGATCTAGCACTAAAATGTAGCTATTTTCGTTTTCATCGCTCTTTGACATCTTTTTGGTCGGATCTTGGAGGCTCATTATCCGAGCCCCTACTTTTGGAATATACGCCTCTGGTACTTTAAAAACTTCGCCGTACAGGTTGTTAAACCTAATGGCAATATCACGGGTAAGTTCGATATGCTGTTTTTGATCATCTCCCACCGGTACCAAATCCGTCTTAAAAAGCAGTATGTCTGCGGCCATAAGGACCGGATAGGTAAAAAGTCCGGCGTTTATGTTTTCTTTGTGTTTCCTCGCCTTTTCCTTAAACTGGGTCATCCTGCTTAGTTCACCGATATAAGTGTAGCAGTTCAAAATCCATGCAAGCTCTGCATGAGCGCTTACATGAGACTGAAAATATATCACGTTCTTTTCCGGGTCCAACCCGCAAGCCAGGTACTGGGCTAAAAAGGAATAGCACCTTTCCCTGAATACATTCGGGTCCTGCCTTACTGTAAGCGCGTGAAGGTCTACAATGCAATATATACAGTCGTATTCATCCTGGAGTTCTACCCAGTTTCTTATGGCTCCAAGATAATTTCCCAAAGTTACGTAGCCCGAAGGTTGAGCACCGCTGAAAATTCTTTTTCTACCGCTCATCTTTACTTCCCCATCCTATCGTGAATATTTTTATATATTTTACATCGGAAAGGCATATTAATACAAGCTCGTCCAAATAAATCCACCAAACTTATTCTCCTGCTCCTTCTTTTTCGTCCACAAGCCCCCTGTTTTTTGCCTCCCAGAGGTACAGCGACGCTGCCGTCCTGTGAGGCTTCCAACGCTTGCTGCATTCGATGAGAAATTTTTTGTCGGGCCAGTCGGAAAGCCCATAAAGCCATTTTATTGCCCTCTGAAGCCCCAGATCCTCTACGGAAAAGACATCGGGCCTTCCTAGGGAAAATATCAGGAACATTTCGGCGGTCCAACGTCCGATTCCCTTTACCTGAAGGAGGGCCTCAATCACCTCTTCATCGGTCATGGAATCGATTTTATCAAGGTCCAGGACGCCGGATAAAACCTTTTCCGAAAGGTCCTTTATATATTCTATTTTTTTCTTCGACAATCCGGCACTCCTGAGCTCTTCCTCGCTTAAACTCAGAATTTTTTCGGGCGTTACCTCTTTGCATAGGTCCTGCAGCCTCTTCCAAATGGTTTCTGCTGCCTCCATGGAAAGCTGCTGCCCTACTATGGACTGGACCAGCGACTGAAAATAATCCTCTTCCAGCTCCAGCGAATAATCGCCTATGAGCTGTATAAGATAGGCCATTTTTTCGTCGGCTTTCGAAAGGGCTTTCAAAGCCTGGTCATCCTTTTGGTATCTTAATATCTTTTTTCGTGGAATCATTTTTTACTCCTTTCATACTGCTCAGGCCACTTAATATCGTCGCCGAGTTGTTTTGCTGCGCTTAAAGGCCAGTAGGGGTTTCTGAGAAGTTCTCTTCCCAAGTATACCATATCGGCCCTCTCGTTTTGCAGGATTTCTTCTGCCATTTCGGGCGCTGTAATGAGCCCGCCAGCTATTACTGGAAGTCCCGTCATTTTTTTGATGGTTTCCGCAAACCTTACCTGGTATCCGGGGTAGGCGTTAATCGTTGCCGGGACCACAGCGCCGGAGCTTACATCGATTATATCCACCCCTTCGCCTTTTACCAGATTTATTATTTCCGCCAAATCTATATCGTGATTGCCGCCCTCCGCATAGTCTTCGGCGGAAACCCTGACCATTAGAGGCTTTTTTTCAGGCCATACTTCCCTTACCGCCCTTACAACTTCTTTTAAAAATCTTGCCCTGTTTTCAACGCTACCTCCGTATTCGTCGGTCCGCCTGTTGGTGAGAGGGGATAGAAATTCACTTATTAGATAGCCGTGGGCGCCGTGAATCTCTATGATATCGAATCCGGCCCTGTACGCTCTATAAGCTGCAGCTTTGAATGCGCTTACCACCTCTTTTATATCCTCTTTGGTCATCTCCCGGGGCACGCCGTAGGTTTCGTCGAAGGCTATGGGGCTCGGGGCGATAAGGTCTTCTCCCGGCGCGCCGCACTTTCTTCCGGCATGGGCAAGCTGTATGCCTATTTTTGCGCCGTATTTTTTAACTTCGGCTGCAATCTTTGCTAGCCCTTCTATATGCGAGTCGTCCCATATACCGAGATCCCTTGCGGATATCCTTCCCCTTCTTTCAACGGCCGTGGCCTCAAGGATGATAAGCCCCACCCCGCCGATGGCTCTGGTAGCATAGTGAATCAAATGCCAGGAATTAGGATACCCTGTATCATCGGAGCTGTACATGCACATCGGCGGCATGACTATCCTGTTTCTCACTTCCATGTCTTTTATTTTTATTTTGGAAAAAAGCTTGGACATAATCTCCCCTCCTTGTACAATATAATTAGCTTTAATAATGTAATTAAGGGTCATTCAAAG
>JAKKUQ010000030.1 GCA_021890755.1 Thermosediminibacteraceae bacterium
GAACCTGCAGCTATTTCATAATTATCGTAGTTCATTATCTTTATATGATCAGTTTTATTTCTCAGCCGAACTTGATCATATATTTTTTTATATTTAATAGCATCATCTACTATTGGAAACGGAGCATTATGCTCGCTCAATACCACCTCAAAATTTGATTTATCTAACACTACCCTGCCATTTTCGGGAAAATTGATGCTAACATAGTTTTTATCCTCTTCACTGTATCTTATTGATAAAGTATACCACCATTCTTTTTTTACGATCTCTCTTAACTCAGCTTCAGTCATTTTTTCCAGTACAGAATCGATAAATTTTCTGTAATAATCTCTCTCTTCTTTGAGGTATTTAATATCTAGTTCCTTCGAATGCAGCTCTTCTTCCAACTCTAAAATCTTATTTTCGAGCTTTTTTATTTCTTCTCCGACATTTGCAGCTTGGTTTGCAGCAGGGGCTCTACAACCGCCAAGTAACAAAATGCAGAAAGAAAAAAGCATTGCCACCAAAACAAACCTTTTCATGTTTTACCTCCGGCATTAATATATTTTTAGCATCTTCATATGAGACTTCCAAGTCTCGGGATTGCCGATTTGGCGCTTTATTGTAAATCAATACCTGCTTTTATAGCCTTTTCCGCTAAATAGTTTACAAAGGCGCAGCACGTAACGAGCATGTATTTTGCTTCTTCAAAATCAACGTTTGAATCACCCATTAAAGCGTGCCTAATTCCGTCAGCATCGCTTGAATATCCGTATAGCTTTTCAAACGCCTGTTTTAGCGCTCTTAAAGCATCGTCCATAGAATCTATTTGAAGAAGTGTACGAACAGGTTTAAAACCTAATCTCTCGGAAAAACGCAATTACTATACCTCCCTACAATTTTCCTACAAATTCATATCTTATGAACATTTTACCCGATTAGGGATATATTTACAATATTTTTATAATTTTGTTCATACATAAAAACGGCTAACACAGTAGTCAACCCGTTATTTCACTACACTAAAATCTTCATGTACTTCGTTTAATGGCTTTCCTTAAATCGAACGTTTTGCGTGTCATTTTTAAGGTGTTTGCAAGCTAAATGCTGCCGCTATTAAGCAAATAAAGCCAGGCTTCCCACCTCAATGCCGGCAATATAGTCTATAAACTGCTACAGCCGAAACCCGGTAAAAAACTACAAATTCAATACCAGAGATTAAAAAGGGTGAAGTACAATAAAAAACAGGGGCTTCGCATTAACTGCGAAGTCCCTGTTTTAGAACCATTTATCTCAACTGGTTCTCTTCTAGGTACTTTTCGGCCGAAACCGCCGCAATGGCTCCATCGGCGACGGCTGTCACAACCTGGCGCAGGGATTTTTCTCTTATATCTCCTGCGGCGAAAAGGCCCGGCACGTTGGTTGCCATGTTTTCATCGGTTATTATGTAACCCCTTTCGTTCAGCTGGACCAGGTCTTTTACTATAGCAGTGTTGGGGTCCCATCCGATAGCAACGAATACGCCGTCTACGGGAACTGAAGATTTCTCCCCGGTTTTCACGTTTCTGACAACTACTTCCTCCACCGCGTCGCCACCTTTTATTTCTTCCACAACAGAGTCCCATATAAACTTAATCTTCTCGTTTTTAAAAGCCCTTTCCTGGAGTATCTTGGTGGCACGTAGCTCGTTCCTGCGGTGCACCACAGTAACGCTGCTAGCAAAGTGTGTAAGGTAAATGGCCTCTCCAATGGCGGTATCACCGCCACCCACCACCATAACTGGCCTGTCGGTATAGAAAGCTCCGTCGCAGGTGGCACAGTAGGAAACTCCCCTGCCGATGAATTCCTTCTCGCCTTTTACCCCTAGCTTCCTTGCTTCGGCACCCATGGCGAGGATAACCGCTTTAGCCTCTAAAGTCTCGTGTTTTAGTTGAATTACAAATTTATTGTCTTGTTTTTCTATCTTTTCCACATCTCCGTTGAGAAACTGAGCTCCAAATCTTTCTGCTTGTTTTTTCATGGCTTCAGTTAGTTCCGCTCCGCCGATGCCCTCGGGAAACCCTGGATAGTTTTCGATAATGTCGGTAATTGCAGCCTGCCCGCCAGGATACATTTTCTCGATGATTACGGTAGAAAGTCTGGCCCTTGCTCCATATACTGCCGCAGAAAGTCCGGCGGGACCCGCTCCGATTATGGCAAGATCGTACATAAATTATCCCTCCTTCGTAATTCGGTCTACTTCTATACTACATTTTTCAAAAATTTTTGTCCAGCTTTCATCAACAAATCGGGAAAACCTTCCGATCAGCAATAGCTATTATAGTTTTCATATATCTTTTAAATATTTCATCACTTTTCCTTTTCAAAAAAAAATGGCTCCTCGAGTAGGATTCGAACCTACGACCCTCCGGTTAACAGCCGGATGCTCTACCGCTGAGCTATCGAGGAACGCCATTTTACACACAAGATTTATATATTTATTTTTCAATTATAATTTTATATACCTTTTCCCTTTCTGTCAATACCATGTAGCAAATCATTTCTGTCAAAATTATTCTGCTATCAAATAAAAAAAGAAGGACTACGTCCTTCTTTACCTCTTGGAAAATTGCGGTGCGCGGCGAGCCTTTTTGAGGCCGTATTTTTTTCTTTCTACCATACGCGGATCGCGGGTAAGCAACCCTTCTTTTCTGAGCACGGGTTTATAAGCCTCGTCTACCTGGACCAGAGCTCTTGCTATGCCGTGTCTTATGGCTCCGGCCTGGCCCGATATTCCCCCGCCTTTCACGCTCACTATTATGTCAAACTTGCCCACGGTGTTGGTTACAACCAGCGGCTTTAATACCTCATGTCTCAAGGTCTCAAGTGGAAAATAATCCTCAAAAGCTCTTTTATTTACCACAATCTTCCCTGAGCCGGGTGTCAGCCACACCTTGGCAACGGAAGTTTTTCTTCTCCCGGTGGTCAAAATAGCCTCTTTCATGCTCAACCTCCTTCCTTATCCCTCGTACGGTAATTCCTTGGGCTGCTGAGCTTGATGGGGATGTTCCGGACCCCTGTAAATCCTCAGCTTTTTAATCATTTTACGGCCTAGTCTATTGTGGGGAAGCATACCCCACACTGCTTTATAAATAGCTTTCTCGGGTGCTCTCTGCAAGAAGTGGCGGTATGTTTCTGCCTTCAAACCGCCCGGGTAAAGGGAATGGCGGTAATAAATCTTTTTGTCCAGCTTTTTGCCAGTAAGTACGACTTTTTCAGCGTTAACTATTATAACATGATCGCCCGTATCCACATGGGGCGTGTAAATTGGCTTATGTTTACCTTTCAAGATTTTGGCCACCTGTGCCGCAAGCCTGCCTAACGGCTTATCTGTAGCGTCTATGATGTACCATTCCCGCTTTATTTCCCCTTTTTTAGCCATGAACGTGCTCATGCTATCCCTCCTCAAAACCACAAAGTTATTTTATTATAACGCTCTGTAGGTGTCAAGCAGTTCAATATATCACTTTTTCCAGACAAAGTCCGTGAGCTGGAAGCGTCACCCCTGCTCTTTCCCGGTCCCTCGAACGGATAACCGATGGTATTTCTTCTGGATCCCTCTTCCCTGCACCAACTTCCAGCAGCGTTCCCGCTATAATTCTTACCATATTGTATAAAAATCCATCCGCTTCTACTTCAATGATAACAAGATCACCTTGCTTTTTTACCTCAAGCCTCTTTATATTCCGAACCGACGATTTTACTGAGCTTCCAGATGCTCTAAAAGCTGCAAAGTCGTGTACTCCTATGAATGCTTTCGCAGCCCTTTCCATAGCTTCTATATTAAGCGGCTTCGGAAAAAAATAGCTGTACCTCCTAAGGAGCGGAGACGGAAAAGGCGCATTGTATATGCTGTAAGTGTAGACCTTTGCCTTGGCACTGTAGCGGGCGTGAAAATCGTCGGGGACTACTTCTGCGCCTTTTACCACAATGTCTTCTGGCAAATGACTGTTGATCGCATAGGGCAGCCTTGCTACCGGTATGCGGCAATTTGTGAAAAAATTTGCCACCTGACCCCGGGCGTGAACCCCAGCATCGGTCCTCCCGGCTCCTATCACGTTCACTTTTTCTCCAGTAACTTTAAATATCGCTTTTTCAACCACTTCTTGAATTGCTATAGCATTTTTTTGCCTTTGCCAGCCGCTATAATTTGTTCCATCATATTCCAACAAGATTTTCACATTCAAAATTTTCACCTACCACAAAAACCGGCTTGCAAGGCAACCAGCCGCAAGAACACCTGTTGCGATAAATGCCGCTAAATCCTCCCATGTCATCTGCAGTTTCTTCATTCGAGTTCGGTTCTCTCCGCCGCGGTAACACCGGGATTCCATGGCCATCGCAAGTTCGTCCGCTCTTCTAAATGCGCTAATAAAAAGAGGAACAAGAATTGGAACTACGCTTTTGGCTCTTTTGATGATGTTACCGCTCGAAAAATCGGCTCCCCTTGCCATCTGGGCTTTCATTATCTTATCGGTCTCTTCCATTAAAGTGGGTATAAACCTGAGCGCTATGGTCATCATCATGGCAAGTTCGTGGGCCGGTACACCGATTTTACTAAAGGGCTTTAATAGGCTTTCTATCCCATCTGTAAGGGTGATAGGCGATGTGGTTAAAGTTAATAGCGATGTACCGACTATCAGCAGCACGAGCCTTAGCACCATGAAAGTGCCCTGGTAAAGTCCTTCATAAGTTATGCTTAATGGACCTATTTCGTAAATTACTCTGCCCTTTATCAGAAAAAGGTTAAGAATAAACGTGAGCAGTATAATGACGAGGAGCGGACGCAGTCCCCGGACCATATATCTTACAGAAATCCCCGAAAGGATCGAAGCAGCTATTATAAAAGCTACAGGGAAAACATAACCCGTGAAATCGTCAATCACGAAAAGCAAAATCATGAACGCAAAAGTTATCAGGATTTTTGTCCTGGGATCCAGCCGGTGTATTGCCGAATTTCCCGGTATATACTGTCCAATGGTTATTTCACGCACGGCCCTTCCCCCTCACCACCTTTAATATTTCTGCCTCCGCTTCATCAACGCTCAGCACGTCGGTGGCAACATCCTTTCCTTTTTGTTTTAACCTCAGCATCAGGTGGGTAATCTGGGGGATATCGAGACCTATTGAGATAAGACCCTGGTAATTCTTGAAAATTTCCTTTGGTGTGCCGCTATCTACAATCCGCCCCTTGTGCATTACCGCAATCTTATCCACAAGCTTTGCTATATCCTCCATGCTGTGAGAGACGAGTATAACAGTTATGTTCTGCTCTTCCCTTAGCTTAACTATTTCGCGCAGTATTTCGTCCCGGCCTTTCGGATCAAGGCCCACCGTAGGTTCATCCAATATTAACACCTTGGGTTTCATCGCCAGAACCCCGGCGATGGCAACCCTCCGCATTTGTCCGCCGCTGAGTTCAAAAGGGGAACGATCCTTTATTTCGTTATAGTTCAACCCCACCAGTTCCAGGGCTTCCTTAACCCTGCGGTTTACTTCTTCTTCCGGTAGGTCCATATTCCTCGGCCCAAAAGCCACATCTTTTTCTACCGTTTCTTCAAAAAGCTGATGCTCCGGAAATTGAAAAACAAGGCCCACCTTCTGCCTGATTTCCTTTAGGTTTACTCCCCGCTCGTTTATGTTTACACCGTCAATTATAACTTCCCCCGAAGTTGGCTTCAGAAGTCCGTTCAGATGCTGAATCAGTGTCGATTTTCCCGAACCGGTGTGTCCGATGAGCCCCCAAAATTCCCCATCTTCTACAGTCCAATTCACATCCTGGAGAGCAACCGATTCAAAAGGGGTACCGGGCATGTATATATGGGTAAGGTTTTTTACAATAATGGGCATAAGCATTCCACCATCTCGTCAATCGTGAGTATATCGCCCCTTACCTTCAGCCCCCATCTTCTTAGCCTATGGGCTAGTTCGGTAACCTGTGGAACGTCGAGGCCGATCGCCTTTAACTCTTCCACCTGAGAAAAAATCTCCCTTGGGGTGCCCATCATAACCACTCGCCCTTTGTCCATTACGATGACCCTATCGGCCTGCACCGCTTCTTCCATGAAATGCGTGATGAGCACGATGGTCTTGCCTTCTTCTTTATTCAGGCGCTTTACGGTATTTATAACTTCCTTCCGGCCTACGGGGTCCAGCATGGCTGTGGGCTCATCCAGAATGATGTAATCGGGTCTCATGGCAATTACACCTGCTATCGCTACTCTCTGTTTTTGCCCCCCGGACAAAAGATGGGGAGGTTTTTGGGCGAATTCCGTCAGCTCAACTATTTCCAATGCTTCGTATACTCTTTTCCTTATTTCTTCTGGAGGCACACCCAAGTTTTCGGGGCCGAAGGCTACATCCTCTTCTACCATCGTCGCAACTATCTGATTGTCAGGATTCTGGAACACCATGCCAGCCTTCTGGCGAATTTTCCATATATTATTGCGGTCCCGGGTATCCAGGCCGTCTACAGTGACTTTCCCTTTTGTCGGCACGAAAAGGCCGTTAAAAAGTTTCGCCAGCGTGGATTTACCTGACCCATTGGGGCCTATAATTGCTACAAATTCTCCCTTTCGTATTCTTAAGTTTATATCTTTAAGAGCCATGTCAGCGGCCTGGGGGTACTGATAGCAGACACCTTCCGCCACAATTTCGGCGGCCATCATATCGCCCCCTTTTCATGGGGAGATGGGGGTTATAGGAGTTCCAGAACCACCATTGGCGATGAGTCTCCGCGCCTGGGACCAATCTTTACTATTCGTGTATAGCCGCCGTTTCTATCATTGTATTTGGGGGCAATTTTTTCAAAAAGGTTTTTCACGGTGGTTTCGTCAAGCACTTCAGCAAGCACCATGCGCCGTGCTGCCAAATCGTTCCTCTTTGCAAAGGTTATCATTTTTTCAGCAAGGCGGCGGACTTCCTTGGCACGGGCCTCGGTAGTTATTATTCTGCCGTGTTTAAAGAGTGAGGTTACCATGTTCCGGAGCATCATCTTCCTGTGGGCGCTGTCTCTACCCAATTTCCTCATTTTCTCAACCCCCTTTTAAGCTTCTTCGGATTTTTTGAACGATAAGCCAAACGCCGCCAATTTCTCCTCAATTTCTTCCAGAGACTTTTTACCTAGATTTCTTACTTTCATGATCTCTTCGGGAGTCTTTTGGACCAGCTCGCCTATCGTGTTAATTCCGGCTCGTTTCAGACAATTGTATGACCTTACGGAAAGGTCCAATTCCTCTATGGGCATTTCCAGAATCTTATCCTTCTCGTCCTTCTCTTTTTCTACCGGAGGCTCCGCTTTTCTGACCTCTGCATTGAGGGTGGTAAACAGGCTAAAGTAATCTACAAGTATTTTGGCTGCTTCACTTACAGCTTCATCGGGTTTTATGGTGCCGTTAGTCCATACTTCCAGGGTGAGCTTATCGTAATCGGTTACCTGCCCCACCCTAGTGTGTTCTACAGTGTAATTGGCTTTGATGACCGGAGTAAAAATGGAATCCACGGGTATTACTCCAATCGGCTGTCCGGGTTTCTTGTTTTTTTCTGCTGGGACATAGCCCTTGCCTTTTTCCAAAGTGAGCTCTGCAAAGAGTCTTCCTTCTTTTTCCAGAGTAGCTATATGGTGGTCCCCGTTAACTATTTCTACATCCGCATCGCAGATGATGTCTTTTGCCTTGACCTCTCCTTCCCCTTGCGCTTCAATCCTGAGGATCTTTGGCTCATCGCTGTGCATTTTTATGGCAAGTCCTTTTATATTCATTATTATCTCTACCGTATCTTCAAGTACTCCGGGGAGAGTGGAAAATTCGTGCTGTACACCTTCTATTTTTACAGAAGTTACCGCCGCCCCCGGTAGCGAGGACAGGAGTACCCTCCTTAGAGAATTGCCAAGAGTGGTTCCGTACCCTCTTTCCAAAGGTTCGATCACGATCTTACCATACTTATTGTCCTCACTTAATTCCACCAGCTCAATCCTTGGCTTTTCAATTTCGTTCATCAATAATATTACCCTCCTCGTGAAAAATTGGAATGAGGGCACATTACTTGGAGTAGAGCTCGACTATGAGGTGCTCCTGTATGGGCACGTCGATATCTTCGCGATTGGGTAACCTCATCACTTCTCCCGTAAGAGTATCGTAATTTACCGAAAGCCATTCTGGTACCATTCTTCCCTTGCCTGCTTCAGCCATCTCTTTGAATAATTCCAAAGACCTGCTCTTTTCCCTAACAGCGATTACATCTCCCGGCTTTACCTGATAGGACGGGATGTTAACTTTTCTGCCGTTGACTTCAATGTGCCCGTGCCTTACGATCTGTCGGGCTTGTGCGCGAGATTTTGCAAATCCCAAGCGGTATACCACGTTGTCCAATCGGCACTCCAAAAGGCGTAGCAGGTTTTCTCCAGTGACACCTTTTCTCCTTACAGCTTCTTCAAAGTATATCTTAAACTGTCTTTCCAGCACACCGTAAATTCTCTTGGCTTTTTGCTTTTCCCTGAGCTGCAGCCCGTATTCAGAAAGCTTTCTCTTCATTTGTCCGTGTTGACCAGGGGCGTATCCTCTCCGGTCAATGGCGCACTTGGGAGTATAGCACCTTTCTCCTTTCAGATACAGTTTAATGCCCTCACGGCGGCACAAGCGGCATACAGGACCTGTATATCTTGCCATTTAAATTTCCACCTCCTGTTTTTTACATCTTTATACGCGCCGGCGTTTCGGCGGCCTGCACCCGTTGTGGGGGATAGGTGTGACGTCCTTTATTACACTTATCTCCAGCCCTGCTGCTTGGAGCGAGCGAATAGCCGCTTCGCGGCCAGGACCTGGACCTTTTACAAGGACCTCTACGGTCTTGAGGCCGTATTCCATAGCTTTTTTCGCAGCTGACTCCGCAGCCATCTGGGCGGCAAACGGTGTACCTTTTCTAGACCCTTTGAAACCTACAGTTCCTGCGCTGGCCCATGTAATTGGGTTTCCGGCTTCGTCGGTTATGGTGACTATAGTATTGTTAAACGTAGAGTGAATATGAGCTTTTCCCTTTTCTACACGCCTTTTTTCCTTGCGCTTTTTGGATGTCATAGCCACATTGCCTCACCTCCGAAAATTATTTACTGCGCCTTACTCCTACAGTCTTCCTCGGACCTTTTCTGGTCCTGGCGTTAGTACGGGTTCTCTGCCCGCGCACGGGTAAGCCCTTGCGATGGCGTATTCCTCTATAGCATCCGATTTCTATTAACCTTTTAATATTCATAGCCACTTCCCGACGCAAATCTCCCTCGACCTTGTAGTTTTTCTCTATAATATCCCTTAGGTTAGAAATCTCTTTTTCGGTCAGGTCTTTCACCCGCGTATCGGGATTAACACCAGCTTCCTTCAGAATCTTATTGGAAAGGCTCCTGCCAATACCGTAAATGTATGTCAGGGCAATTTCTACCCTTTTGTCCTTAGGCAGGTCCACACCCGCAATTCTAGCCATCCACTCACTCCTCCTTTAACCTTGTCTTTGCTTATGCTTTGGATTTTCGCAAATTACCATTATCCTACCCTTGCGCTTTATTATCTTACATTTTTCACATATTTTCTTGACAGAAGGCCGAACCTTCAAGGTTATTCCCCCTTTTCTTATTTGTAGCGGTATATGATTCTACCTCGAGTAAGATCGTAGGGAGAAAGTTCTACCGTAACTTTATCACCCGGTAATATCCTGATGTAGTTCATCCTGATTTTGCCGGACACGTGAGCTAAAACTTTGTGACCATTCTTCAGTTCCACTCGAAACATTCCGTTAGGAAGAGGCTCTACCACTGTTCCTTCTACTTCTATTACATCTTCTTTGGACATAAAGGCCCTCATCCCTCCTTTAAGACCTGTTATCATCGGGTTTTTCAACTAATTCCTCGAGGGCTCTTCTTATCTCTTCGTTGTACACTTTGCGGCCGTTCATGAGCTTTTCGTAGATAAAATCAGCTTTCTTATTTAAAACTTTGAGGTGTTTTAGTTTTTTCTTTTTGGGTTTTTCTATCTTCCTGAGCTTTCCATCAGCTATATAAACGTACTGGGAATCTATAATCCCAACTACCAGCATGAATCTCCCCTTGTCGCGCCCAGCACACGACATGACTACCTGGCCTAGTTCTACCTCTTTCATACCAACACCCGCCTAAAGAATCGTCAGTATTTCCGGATCACCATCGGTGATAGCGATGGTATTTTCGTAGTGAGCAGAAAGGCTCCCATCTTTGGTAACAACAGTCCAGTTATCTTCCAGGGTGTATACCTCAAATCCCCCGGCGTTTACCATGGGCTCTATTGCCAGCGTCATGCCTGGTCTCAACCTTGGACCTTTATTGGGCGGCCCGTAATTGGGCACATGGGGGTCTTCATGCATCTGCCGACCTATTCCATGGCCTCCCAATTCACGTACCACCGAATAATTCCGGCTTTCCACATAGGTCTGGATGGCATGGGAAATATCCGAGAGTCTGTATCCTACCCTTGCAAAGGCCAGTCCTTCGAAAAAGCTTTTTTCGGTCACTTCAATAAGTTCCTTTGCTTTTTCAGAGATGCTTCCCACAGGGTAGGTTCTCGCTGCGTCCGAAAAGTAGCCTTCCACTATTGCTCCCACATCTACACTAATAATATCACCATCCTGCAGGATTCTCAAACCAGGAATTCCATGTACTACCTCTTCATTGACTGAAGTACATATAGTGGCCGGATAACCTCTATAACCCTTGAAAGCAGGAAGCGCACCGTTTTTTAATATTATCTCTTCTGCAATCCTGTCAAGCTCGCCGGTAGTGACGCCGGGCTTTATATGCTTTTTTAACTCTTCCAACACCAGAGCTACTACTTTGCCCGCCTTTCTCATTATTTCTATTTCACGCCTAGATTTAAGGATTACCATCAGCCTTCTCCTCTTAAGCGGCTTTTTATGTCTTCAAATACTGTCTCAATAGGCCTGTTGCCATCTATGTTTACTAGCATATTTTTACGCTGATAGTAGTCTACTAGAGGCTTTGTTTCGCGCTCGTAAACATCAATCCTTTTTTCAACAGTCCTAACATCGTCATCGGCCCTTGTTATCAGCTTCCCGCCGCATTTGTCGCAAATGCCTTCTTTTTGCGGAGGATTGTACTTTATGTGGTATGTTGAGCCGCACACTTCGCACACCCGTCGGCCCGCGAACCTTTCTATGAGCTCTTGACGGGGAACTACAATGTTAACTACCGCATCCAGTTTTACTCCCATTTCTTCAAGAATTTTTTCAAGGCTTTCAGCCTGAGGAATCGTTCTGGGGAAGCCATCAAGAATGAATCCATTTTCAGTGTTTTTTTCCTGCAGGCGCTCTTTTACTATCCCCGTCATAACATCATCGGGCACCAAAAGCCCCTTATCCATATATTCCTTTGCCTTTTTCCCCAAAGGCGTCCCTTCCTGTACAGCAGCCCTCAAAATGTCACCGGTGGCAATTTGAGGAACGCCAAAAAACTCCGCGAGCTTCTTTGCCTGGGTTCCCTTTCCTGCCCCAGGAGGCCCCATAAGCACGATGCGCATTTTTATTCACTCCTACTTCAGGAATCCCTGATAATGCCTCATTAGCATTTGAGCTTCTATTAGCTTCATAGTTTCCAGTGCAACGCCTATGACTATCAAAAGCGCCGTGCCTCCGAAGTAGACATTCAGGCTGGTAACACCTGTGATAAAATATGGCAAAACTGCTATAGCTGCAAGGAAAATGGCTCCTACGAGAGTTATTCTGGTCATTATCCTGTTGAGGTATTCCGCTGTGGGTCTTCCTGGCCTTATTCCCGGAATAAAGCCCCCGTATTTCTTAATATTTTCCGCAATATCCACGGGATTAAAAGTTACCGCGGTGTAAAAATAGGTAAAGAAGATTATCAGTAACGAGTAGAGACTAGCATAAACCCACCTACCGGGTTTTAAGAAATTGGCAATGCTTAGTGCTATCTTACTGTTGGGGAAAAATCCAGCAACAGTGCTCGGGAAAAGCAGTATAGACATCGCGAAAATCACTGGTATAACGCCTGCGGCGTTCAATTTCATAGGTATGTGGGTGGTCTGACCACCATACACTCTCCTGCCCACTACTCGCCTCGCGTAATGCACAGGAACCCTGCGTTCAGCCTGCTGAACAGCTATAACCCCTACTACTACAGCGAGGGCAAATACTGCAAACAGGAGCACCATCAGGACGTTAGTAGTACCTACCCTGACGTAATCGTAAATCTGGATAATACCGCTTGGAAACCTGGATACAATGCCCGCAAAGATCAAAAGGGAAATTCCGTTGCCGATTCCCTTGTCGGTAATCTGCTCACCGACCCACATCAAGAATGCCGTGCCGGCTGTAAGGCTCATTACAACCAGGAGGCTGCCGAAAAATCCCGGAAACGCAAGAGCGCTCCTGAAGCCTATGGCAAGTCCCGTTGCCTGAATGAGGCCCAGGATTACTGTGCCGTACCGGGTGTAACGAGCGAGAGTTTTCCGGCCCTCCACACCCTCTTTAGCCAGCTCTTCCCATTTGGGGATAACTATAGTAAGCAGCTGGACTATGATAGAGGCGTTGATATACGGCGTTATACTCATCGCGAAAACTGAAAAATTTTTGAAAGCGCCTCCCGCAATTATGTCAAAGAACCCAAGAAGCGCTCCTCTTTCGATAAGCTCACTTACTACTTTGGGATCCATACCCGGTACCGGCACAAAAGCCCCTATCCGAAAAACCACAAGCATCAAAAGGGTGAATTGTATTCTCCTTCTTAAATCCGGGATTTTCCAGGCATTTTTGAGGGCTTCTAGCATTATATCACCTCAACTTTCCCGCCGGCAGCCTCGATCTTCTCTTTAGCCGAATTGGAGAAAGCGTGTGCTACGACCTCCAGCTTGACTTTGAGCTCGCCGTCTCCGAGAATCTTTACTCCATCTTTAATCTGCTTTATGAGACCCTTTTCCTTGAGAAGCTCCGGAGTAACCCTTGTATTTTCTTCAAATACATTCAAGGCCTTCACGTTCACTATTGCGTACTCTTTCTTGAACTTATTTGTAAAGCCCCTTTTTGGTATCCGGCGTACGAGAGGCATCTGTCCGCCTTCAAATCCGGGCCTTACTCCACCCCCGCTTCTTGAATTTTGGCCTTTGTGGCCGCGGGTGGAGGTTTTGCCGTGACCAGAACCTATGCCTCGACCAACTCTTTTTGGTTTTTTTCTAGAGCCTTCTGCAGGCCTAAGGTCGTGAAGTCTCATTATTACACCCCCTCTTCTAGTTGAGTCATTATCCCAGCAGTTCCTGGACCGTCTTTCCTCTCAATTTTGCCACTTCTTCAGCTCTCTTCAGCTGCTTTAAAGCATTTATAGTGGCATCTACCATGTTTTTAGCATTGTTCGAACCCAGCGATTTGCTAACCACATTTCTAAGCCCTGCAAGTTCCAGTACTGCTCTAACCGGGCCACCGGCAATAATACCAGTACCTTCAACCGCCGGTTTTACCAGAACTTTTCCTGCGCCCGACTCACCTATTACTTCATGTGGTATGGTGCCATTTATTACCGGTACATCAATTAGATTTTTCTTGGCATCCTCTATGGCTTTTCTAATGGCGTCGGGGATTTCCTGAGCTTTACCGGTTCCGGCTCCAACTTTACCATTTTTATTGCCCACAACCACCAGGACCGAAAATCTAAAATTCTTACCGCCCTTGGTAACTTTAGATACCCGGTTGATGGAAACGACTTTTTCTGAAAATTCGTGTTCCATATCCCTTTCCCTCTGCATCCGCTTACCTCCTTTTTTTAGAATTCAAGGCCCGCACGTCTTGCCGCTTCCGCCAGGGCTTTAACTCGCCCGTGATATAGATACCCGCCCCTGTCAAAAGCTACTTTCGTGATACCTTTTTCCAGGGCTCTTTTGGCTATTAGCTCTCCGACCTTTTCAGCTGCCTCTACATTGCACCCCTTCACGCTATCTCTTATAGCCGGGTCCAGAGTAGAGGCTGCCACAAGCGTCCTTCCCTCTTCATCATTTATTATCTGCGCGTAAATATGCTTCAGGCTGCGGAAGACGTTTAATCTGGGTCTTTCGGCGGTTCCAAAGACTTTTTTGCGAATTCTCTTATGACGTCTTTTGCGGGCTTCATTTCTGGACTCCTTTTTAATCATATTCACCCCTCCTTAACCTACCGTTATTTGCCTCCCGCTTTTCCTACCTTGCGACGTACGACTTCATTTTCGTACCTTATACCTTTACCTTTGTAGGGCTCTGGTTCTTTTACGCTTCTTATCCTTGCTGCCGTAATGCCCACCAGCTCTTTGTCTATTCCTCTTACGATGATTTTGTTCTGGGCAGGCACTTCAAATTCAATACCCTTTGGTGCTTCTATTTCTACAGGGTGGGAAAAGCCTACGGTAAGCACCAGCTTATTGCCCTGTTTACTGGCCCTGTATCCCACGCCTTCCAGCACCAGGCTCTTTTCATAACCATTAATAACACCATTTACCATGTTGGCCAAAAGGCTTCTTGTGAGCCCATGTAAAGCTTTGTGCTCTTTATCGTCTGAAGGACGTTTTACGATGATTTTTCCGTCTTCCTGCAAAATTTGCATGTCTTTGTGAAACTCTTTTGTAATGGAACCCTTTGGCCCTTTTACGGTAACGACGTTGCCTTCAATTTTAACTTCTACGCCTTTGGGGATCTCGATGGGCTTTTTTCCTATTCGCGACATTTGCCAGGCACCTCCTTATCAAGTTCTTACCATACGTAGCAGATTACTTCTCCGCCTACTCCTTCTTTTCGCGCCTGCTTATCGGTCATAATCCCTTTAGAGGTAGAAAGGATTGCTATACCCAATCCTCCCAGCACCTTGGGAATTTGGTCTTTTTTCACGTAAATCCTAAGGCCTGGTTTGGAAATTCTCTTAATACCGGTAATTACCCTCTCTTTATTTGGACCGTATTTTAAATAAATCTTTATAATACCCTGCTTGCCGTCCTCGATGACTTCGTAGTCCTGGATGAACCCCTCATTTTTAAGGGTCTCGGCTATTGCTTTCTTTATTTTTGAGCAAGGGACTTCTACCGTCGGGTGCCCTGCATTATTTGCGTTTCTTATACGTGTCAGCATATCTGCGATGGGATCGGTAACAGCCATTTTTCGAAACCTCCTTTCAACACTTTTACCAGCTTGCCTTTCTCACGCCAGGGATTTCCCCACGATGGGCCAAAACCCTAAAGCAAAGCCTGCATACACCGAATTTCCGAAGATATGCTCTCGGCCTGCCGCATATTCTGCAGCGGTTGTAGTACCTAGTAGAATACTTCTGGGGCTTTTTTTGTTTTGCTATAAGGGACTTCTTTGCCACCTTTTCCCCTCCTTTCTACTGTGCAAATGGCATTCCAAGGCCTTTTAATAGCTCGCGTGCCTCTTCGTCGGTTTTTGCCGTCGTCACTATCGTAATATCCATTCCGCGTATTTTATCAATCTTGTCGTAATCTATCTCAGGGAAAATCAGCTGTTCTCTTATTCCCAGGGTGTAATTTCCACGACCATCAAAGGAATTGGGAGAAAGACCCTTAAAGTCCCTAACCCTGGGTAGTGCAATATTGAACAATTTATCCAGGAATTCGTACATCCTGTTGCCTCGCAGAGTTACCTTCGCTCCTATAGCCATGCCCTTTCTTATCTTAAATGATGCTATGGATTTTTTTGCCTTCGTCACCACTGGTTTTTGGCCGGTTATCATCGCTAAATCCCTGGTTGCTGATTCAATGGCTTTTGGGTTTTCTTTTGCATCGCTAATACCCATGTTCAGCACTACTTTTTCTAACCTGGGCACCTGCATGACGTTCTTGTAGTTAAATTTCTTCATCATCGCTGGAATTACTTCTTTTTCGTACTTTTCCCTCAGCCTGGGCATTAGATTCCCTCCTTTCAAGGCTACTTGTTATCTATAACCTCACCGCATTTTTTGCAGGTCCTGACTTTCGTGCCGTCAGCCAGGAAGGTATGGCCTATCCTCGTAGGAGACCCGCACTTGTTACACACGATCATGAGCTTTGACGTGTAAATCGGCAGTTCTTTGTGTATTATTCCGCCTTGGGGGACTTTTGGAGAAGGCCTTTGATGTTTTGTGGCTATGTTCACGCCTTCAACGATGGCCATTCCTTTTTTAGGCATTACTTTAAGTACCTTTCCCTTTTTGCCCTTGTCCTTGCCTGACAGCACCACTACTGTGTCGCCCTTTTTTACGTGGACCTTCGCCAAAGTTTACACCTCCTTATAAGACTTCCGGTGCGAGCGATATTATCCTCATGAAGTTTTTGTCCCTGAGCTCTCGGGCAACCGGTCCGAAAATACGTGTGCCTTTCGGGTTTAGGTCATCGTTGATTATGACCGCAGCATTTTCGTCAAATCTTATATAAGAACCATCTGGACGCCTCGTGGGTGCTTTCGTCCTGACGATGACGGCCTTGACTACGTCGCCTTTTTTCACTATGCCGTCCGGAGCAGCATCTTTTACCGATGCCACTATAATATCGCCAATGCCTGCAAATTTTCTGTTGGACCCGCCCAAAACTCTAATGCACATTATCTGTCTTGCTCCGGTGTTATCTGCCACGTTGAGCCGCGTCTGAACTTGAATCATCGTCAAACCCTCCCCTCGTCAAAAGTTTACTCAGCTCGCTTTATTATTTCCACCAGTCTCCAGCGCTTTGTTTTGCTTAGAGGTCTTGTCTCCATGATCTTTACGACATCTCCTATCTGGCACTGGTTGTGTTCATCGTGGGCCTTAAATTTTTTTGTTCGCTTTATGGTCTTGCCGTAAAGGGGATGGCGAACCAGAGTCTCAACGGCTACCACGATAGTCTTATCCATTTTGTTGCTCACCACGACACCAGTACGTACCTTTCTTTTTGGCCTTTCCTCCATTTTATCCCTCCTTCCAGGCTAAAAAAACTTTTCTAAGCTTTTGCACGTTCACGTTCGGTCAATATGGTTTTGATCCGGGCGATGGTTTTTCTAACCTCTCTGATTCTCTTGGGATTGTCCAGCTGCCCTGTAGCTGACTGAAATCTAAGGTTAAAAAGCTCGCTCTTCAATTCTTTCAACTTCTGGATTAATTCCTGGTCTGAAAGCTCTCTTATCTCTCTAGCCTTCATTCGAATCACCGCCTAACCCTTCGCGTTTCACAATTTTAGTCTTTATAGGCAGCTTGTGAGAGGCGATTGTCAATGCTTCCCTGGCTATCTCTTCAGACACACCTGCGAGCTCAAAAAGTATCCGCCCCGGTTTCACCACTGCTACCCAGTACTCCGGTGAACCTTTGCCGCTACCCATACGGGTTTCTGCGGGTTTCTTGGTTACCGGCTTATCGGGAAAAATCTTTATCCAGACCTTTCCCCCTCTTTTAATGAACCTGGTTATTGCAACCCTTGCTGCTTCGATTTGGCTGCTGGTAATCCATGCGGGCTCCAGTGCCTGCAGCCCGTATTCGCCGTAAGTCACTTCAGTTCCACGGGTAGCCCTGCCCCTGATAGTACCGCGCTGCTGCTTTCTATACTTCACCCGCTTCGGCATTAACATTGGCCTCTCCTCCTTCCGCCTTCTTTTCCTCTTTCTTTGTGGGTAGCACGTCGCCCCTGTAAATCCACACTTTTACGCCTATGCGTCCGTAAGTTGTATGAGCTTCTGCAAATCCGTAACTTATATCCGCGCGAAGTTTTTGGAGTGGAATGGTGCCTTCGCGGTACCATTCGGTCCTCGCAATTTCAGCCCCGGCAAGCCTTCCGCTCACCATCGTCTTTATACCCTTTGCGCCGGCTTTCAAGGCTCTCGCGATAGCCTGCTTCATGGCCCTGCGGTAAGAAATGCGCCGCTCAATTTGAGCCGCAATGTTTTCCGCCACAAGCTGGGCCTCTAAGTCGGGATTTTTTACTTCCACGACGTTTATAGAGATCTGCTTTCCGGTCATAGCTTCTAGCTCATTTCTTAGCTCTTCGACGCCTGTGCCACCTTTTCCTATAACCATGCCGGGCTTTGCGGTATGAATGGTTACCCTGACACGGTTAGCCGCCCTTTCAATTTCGATCCTTGATATTCCCGAAGTATAGAACTTGTTTTTAATATATTTGCGTATATTATAATCTTCCAGTACCAGGTCTGCGAAGTTCTTTTCCGCGTACCACCGGGAGTCCCAATCTCTGATGATTCCGAGCCTTAATCCGTGTGGATGTACCTTTTGGCCCAAATTTTATCCCTCCTTTTCCCTTAATACCACCGTGATGTGGCTGGTTCTCTTGCGTATCATCGCCGCTCTGCCAAAGGCTCTTGCTCTGAACCTCTTCAGTGTCGGTCCTTGGTCTGCGTAGCACCTATACACGTATAGGGCATCGGGATTCATATTGTGGTTGTTTTCCGCATTGGCCACTGCAGAGCGTATTAACTTTTCTACTATTTTTGAAGCCCTCTTAGGTGTAAATTGGAGGATATTAAGGGCCTCATCGACTTTCTTGCCCCTTATGAGGTCCAAAACAATCCTGACTTTCCTCGGAGCAATCCTGACGTATCTTGCCTGTGCCCTGGCTTCCAACTTACTTACCTCCTTTACCCGGTGTTTACTTCAAGGCAGTCGACTTTTCCGTATGCTCTCCGTGACCTCTGAAAGTCCTAGTTGGAGCAAACTCGCCTAACTTGTGACCTACCATGTCTTCGGTTATATATATGGGAACGTGCTTTCTCCCATCATGAACCGCAATGGTATGCCCAACCATCTCAGGTATTATCGTCGAATCCCTTGACCAGGTTTTTATTACCTTTTTTTCACCTTTCTCGTTCATCGCCCTTATCTTCTTCAGCAGTTTTGGGTCCACAAATGGCCCTTTCTTTGAAGAGCGACCCATTATTCTACCTCCCTTCACCGGTTATTTGCGGCGCTTAACAATGTATTTATCCGACGGCTTATTCTTCTTACGAGTTTTGTATCCCAATGTAGGTTTGCCCCACGGTGTAACAGGGTGCTTGCGCCCAATCGGGGCCTTACCTTCACCACCGCCATGCGGATGGTCCACCGGGTTCATAGCAGAACCGCGCACGTGAGGTCTTCTTCCAAGCCATCTCGAGCGGCCAGCTTTACCGATAGTAATGTTCTCGTGCTCTAGGTTGCCTACCTGTCCCACCGTTGCCTTGCATTCTTCGGGAACCATCCTCATCTCCCCGGAGGGCAACCTCAGTGTTGCAAATCCGTTTTCTTTAGCCATGACCTGCGCTGCTGCACCAGCTGCTCTTGCAATCTGCCCGCCCTTGCCCGGATATAGTTCTACGTTGTGAACAATAGTACCTACGGGTATATGGGAAAGGGGCAATGCGTTCCCCGGCTTAATATCAGCGTTGGGGCCCGACTCTACGATATCGCCCACTTTAAGGCCTACTGGAGCCAGGATATACCTCTTTTCTCCATCCATGTAGTGCAAAAGAGCAATCCTGGCGGAACGGTTCGGATCGTATTCAATAGCTGCCACTTTCGCGGGCACTCCATCTTTATCGCGCTTGAAATCTATTATCCTGTACTTCCTCTTGTGGCCGCCGCCCCGGTGTCTTGCGGTAATTCTTCCCTGCATGTTGCGGCCGGCTTTTTTCTTCAGTATTTCTACCAGCGACTTTTCCGGTTCTTTTTTCGTTATCTCTTCAAAGGTAGAGACTGTCATGAATCTGATGCCCGGCGATGTGGGTTTAAACTTTTTTACACCCACCTGTTATCCCTCCTTCTTCCGGTTTGCTCTTCTTCTTACTTTGCTTTTTTGCTGCTTCTTTTTTTATAAGCTCTCGAAGAATTCTATCGGTTTGCTGTCCTTTTTCAGCGTAACGATAGCTTTTTTCCAGTCGGGGCGCTTTCCTTCGTGTAGGCCAACTCTCTTTCTCTTGCCCTTCACATTCATGGTATTTACCTTCTCTACTTTAACCCCGAAAATAGTTTCCACTGCGTTTTTGATTTCGGTCTTGTTTGCCTTTGGATGAACTACAAAGACGTATTTTCGCTGCTCTTTCATTGCCATGGACTTTTCTGTAATCCACGGGCGAATTATTATATCATGCGGATCTTTGGTCATGCGTACACCTCCTCTACCCGCTTTACTGCATCCATGGTCATTATGAGCTTTTCGTGATTGAGAACGTCGTAGACGTTGAGGGTGTTTGCGGTAGTGGTAGTCACACCTGGTATGTTGCGGGCAGATTTAACCACATTTGTGTCCGGAGCATCGAGAACAATGAGAGATTTGGTATTGGCATTGAGGTTCGAAAGAACTTTTACCATTTCTTTGGTTTTGGGGGCATCCATGGTAAGTCTATCTACAACTATAATCTCATTGTCGCGAACTTTTGCGCTTAGCGCCGATTTTAACGCTAGCCTCCTTAATTTTTTGGGAACGCTGTATTTATAAGAACGGGGCTTTGGACCAAACACGATACCGCCTTTTCTCCAAAGAGGTGACCTTATGCTGCCGTGCCTTGCCCTACCGGTACCCTTTTGCCTCCAGGGCTTGCGGCCTCCACCCCTGACTTCTCCCCGGGTTTTGGTGGAAGCTGTGCCTACTCTCTGATTGGCCAGATAGTTTACCACTACCTGATGCATAACTTCGGGCTTTACCTCTACTCCGAAAACGCTGTCGGAAAGTTCCACTTCTCCGATTTGCTGGCCCTGCATGTTATACAAAGCTACCTTAGGCATTGGGCTCCTCCTTTCCTTTAAATTTAGCTCTTAACCGTGCTCTTAATGTAAAGCAACGACTTTTTCGTGCCAGGTACGGAACCTTTAATAAGGAGCAGATTCCTTTCAGGATCTACTTTTACTATCTCCAGGTTCTGCACCGTCACCCTTTCATGTCCCAGGTGACCAGGCATCCTTTTACCCTTAAACACCCTTTCGGGATCGGTGGCACCGCCGGAACCGGGCCTTCTGTGATACATGGAACCGTGAGACATTGGTCCCCTGTTGAAGTTCCACCTTTTTACACCACCAGCGAAGCCCTTACCGATGGAGATTCCGGTAACGTCCACCCTCTCTCCGGGCTTAAAAATATCTACCTTTATTTCATCGCCCACATTGTACTGGTCTATATCGTCTATCTTAAGCTCTCTGATGTATTTTTTGGGTTTTAACTGATATTTCTTGAACTGGCCCAGCACAGGTTTTGTGAGTTTTGTTTCCTTGACATCTTTAAAACCCACTTTTAGCGCACTGTACCCGTCGGTCTCCGGTGTTTTTTTCTGGATAACCACACACGGGCCAGCTTCTACAACGGTAACTGGCACGGCTTCTCCAGCTTCATTGAAAACCTGCGTCATTCCCAATTTTATACCCAAAATCGCTTTTTTGGCCATCCTTTTCCACCTCCTCAAGCAACATTAAAGCTTGATTTCTATATCAACTCCTGCAGGTAAGTCCAGTCTCATAAGAGCATCGACAGTCTTGGGAGTCGGATCATGGATATCTATGAGCCTCTTATGGGTTCTGGTCTCAAACTGTTCCCTGGAGTCCTTATACTTGTGGGGGGCTCTCAATATGGTTATGAGGCTCCTTTCAGTAGGCAGTGGAATGGGGCCTGAAACTTTGGCCCCGGTGCGCTTTGCCGTCTCCACAATCTTTTGAGCCGACTTATCCAGTATCCCGCTGTCGTAAGACTTCAGTCGTATTCTGATCTTCTGTCGGGCCACTTTTCTCCCTCCTTGGCTTGTATATTTCCTCTTTCCTCTATTCTATTATTTCGGTCACCACTCCGGCCCCTACAGTCTTGCCACCCTCGCG
>JAKKUQ010000005.1 GCA_021890755.1 Thermosediminibacteraceae bacterium
AATCTTGGGTCAAAAATAAAGCTCATTTGCTCTTCTCCCTTAATAAGACCCGAAAGTTATCTTTTACACTAAAAAATAAAAATTTTTTCCGAAAATCCTCCGAAAAAATAAGGAGCCGTGATGGCTCCGTTTAATTTTTGTCTTTAAGCTGGGATATTTCGTTTAATAACCTGTTGACTAGATTTTTCAGCTCCTTTATTTCTTCCAAATACGTTTTCCTCTCTTCCCTTAACCTCTCCAGTTCTTCCTCAACACTTTCCCGGTCTTCCGATTCTTCTTCCATTACGCACTTTTTCATCTTATGCTCTATTTGCTCCATCGTTTCCTTTCCTTTTTCAACACCTTTATCGATCATCGGCTTTACTCTTTTTTTGATTTCAGGACTTAGGACATAAGCCAAAGCAGCCGTGACAACACCCGCCAAAAAATGCCTAAATGACACCATAAAATCACCCCTTGCTTGTAAACACAATTTCTCATTTATATATGATAACCAAGGGGCGAGTTAATATACTTGTAATTTGGACAGATCTTACTTATCGCAGTAAAAAAACCAACGATTTTAATCACATAAGAAAATTTCTTTACATAGAATATCATAGAAAAAAATAAAAAGGAGGTAACAAAATGGCAGACGTCGCAAGGCCCGGTTGTGGTTTCAGCTGGTGGTGGTTTTTCATCCCATTGATCATATTATTCTTCTTCTTCCCAGTAATCATCATTGTGCTGAGCCAAAAAGTTTAACGTTAGAGAAAGCTCCGGTATTTTGCCGGAGCTTTTAATAAAGTAGTCTTCAACTATCACCCGCTTTATTAATGCAACATATTATGATAATAAGAAAACGGTGAAAGGAGGTATATCAATGGCCGACGTAACCAGCCTCCAAAATTGGTGGTGGTGGTTTTTCCCGATTTTACTGATTATATTCTTCCTGCCGATAGTAATAATAATTCTAGGTAGCTAAAATGTCCAATACATTTTAAAGCCCCGGACGTATCATTTACATCTGGGGCTTTTTTGCTTAACTTCTTTCGAGATCTTCTTTCATTTTTTCAAAATCTTCCCTGGATATTTCCCCTGCGGCATACCGTTTTTTCAGGATATCAAACGGTGTTTGATAATCGCACTTAACGGCGGGACTGGTAACGGGAATCAGCCCTTTAATAAGCCTGTATGCCAGAAAAATTGCGGTAGCCCAGAAAAAAAACCAGATGAACATCCATAAATACATCAGCGTTCCGTTCATTCCTCCAAATCCCCATCCGTGGCAGAACCAGCCCATATAAACACCTCCTCTCAGTAAGTCCGTTCATCTTTCATTTTACATGCAAATTGTGAGGTAATTGTAAAGCATTTTTGATAAAAGTTTTTGCTTTTACCCAAAGAAATGATATTATTATATTACGATGCAAAATTGGACATGCGAGGTTTACAAAAATGGCCAAAAGAACAGAGCGTCTTGATAAAGTTCTGAGCATGTCAGGTTACGGCAGCCGTAAAGATGTAAAAAAAATAATAAAGCAGGGAGAGGTAACGGTAAACGGCAGGACTGTGACCGATGCCGGAACACTTGTGGATCCTGCCGCCGATTTAATATGCGTCTTCGGCGAACCGCTGCTCTTTAAAGAATTCGTATACATCATGATGAATAAACCTCAAGGAGTTATCTCCGCAACTCGCGATTCTCGCGAAACAACAGTTATAGACCTGCTGGAAGGTGAATACTCCCATAGAAAACTTTTCCCCGTTGGCAGGCTGGACAAGGACGCCGAAGGACTTTTGCTCATCACCGATGATGGAAAGCTCGCTCACAGGCTGCTTTCACCCAGAAAAAAAGTGGAAAAAGTTTATTATATAAAGGTAAAGGGCTGCCTCGGAGAAGAAGACGTCAAAGCCTTCAGCCAGGGTATTTTTTTGGGCGATTACAGAGCTCTCCCCGCAAAGCTGGAAATACTCAATTCCGGAGAGGTTTCTTCAGCTCTTGTGACTGTATATGAGGGCAAGTTTCACCAGATAAAACGAATGGTAAAGGCGCGGGGAAAAGAAGTAATTTACCTCAAGCGCCTTTCCATGGGACCGTTAAAATTGGATGAAAACTTAAGCCCCGGCGAGTGGCGGGAACTGACCGATGAGGAAGTGAGCATGTTAAAAGCAATGGAAAGCGACTATCAGCTTTAATCCTTCAGCTTTATAAACTCCAGTCTTTCCTTTTGGTTTTCCTTTGTGGTATACGAAAGCACCAGATAATCGCCCACTACGGTATATCTCCATAAACTTCCGCTTTCGGAAAAAACGTCCTTTGCTTTTTCATCTTCGAATATAAATAATCTGAAAGTCCCATCCTGCAGGTAAGCAGCAATCACCGGATTACCTTTGTATTCGGCGATGCCATAGTCATTTACGATCCACTTTTTCACTTCACCGGGATTGAGCTTCACTTTTCCCCGCCCAACGGGCAAGTACAAAAGGTCTCCGCTTGATAAAGCATCACTGTCTGCAAAATAAACAGCACTTTTATCTTTGGAAAGATATGCCGTCACAGGAGTTTTAATCCCCTTTGCCACTTCCTTAATGTTTCCCTCAAGTTCAGCTATGTAAAGTCCATCCCATGAAATATTATTAATTTCCTGAGCGTCGTTCGTAATTATTTCTTTTATTTCTTCTGCTTTTTCTTTAGAAATGGCACAAAAAAGCAAACTAGTCCCGTCGTAACTCCAGCTCGCGAACCCAACTTTTTTGTCCGGTATCTCTATTCTAAAACTACTGCCGGTCTTTACATTTACTACCTCAATAAAGTCACCCAGTGGATAAGGGTAATTTTCTCCTTGAATCAGGTCATATCCCCCTTCGCTATCCTTTCCAGCCGAATAATAGGCTATGTGGCGGCCATCGGGGGACCATAGAGGTAAAAATTGTATAACCTTCCCGCCTTTTGCGAGTATCTTCTCTTCACCGCTTTTCGTATCCAATATGTAAATCCCCGGAACATCCGGCTCGTATTTTTCGTAGGCAAAATATTCTCCGCTAGGCGAAAGTCTTGGATAAAAAAGCCCGTCATAAGAAGGAAGTCCTCCTTTAAGAGGAGATACCACACCTTCGGCCACATCAACTTTCCAGATTTCACTTATTACATCCACAAAAACAAGATTATGAGCTCGGTTAAACATCATACCGCTCCAATAGCCGTCTTTTAACGGCAGGCGGCCGATTTCCTTAGCTTCTTCGCTTTCTGGATTATACTTTTTAAAAATAAGGCCTTCTTTACCCTGGTGTTTTCCTTCCTTAAATTTGCCTGAAACGGCATATATCAAGCTGCCACCGTTATCCCAGCCCAAAAGCCAAAGTCTAAAAGCCCCGCTTTCAAAATCTTCGCCCTGGATTTTTTCAACGAGCCTTGCATCGGAACCGTCAACGGCAAATATCCAGAGTCCTTGCCCAAAGCCATTTTCAGTTCCCGAAAAAGCAGCCCATTTAAAATCGGGTGAGAAAAGCTCGTCTCCCTTAAAATAATCAACCTGGCCGTTTTCAAAGGTAACAGCAACCCTTTCGACTCCTGCCTCTGATTTTGTAAATTCAATGTCCACGCCTTCAGGTCTTAAAACCCTGGGCTCTGTAGCTTCCGGTTTTGACGTCTCCACCTTGCCGCAACCTGTAAAGTAAAAAGCGATTGCCAATATTAAAAAAGCAGCCGTTATTCTTCCAAAAATTCTCAATTCTATGCCCCCCTCCTTTAATTTATTCAACCTCACCATCTGCTATTTTTTCTAATAAATAAGCAACTCCGTCCTCGTTATTTGTTGGGACTATCAACCTGGCAGCTTTTTTAACTTCTTCTTCTGCATTTCTTACCGCAACCCCGAGTCCCGCGAACTTAATCATGGAAAGGTCGTTCATGTTGTCGCCTATCGCCACCACGCTTTGCCGGTCTATCCCCAGGATATTGCACAGCCTCTCTAGCCCCCTCCCCTTCGATACCCCTTCCGGCAGCACTTCAAGATAGAATCTTTCCGATTTCACGTAATTTATGCTCAAGCCGGTTTTCGCTTCAAGTTCCATCATTTTCTTTACGGAGTAGCTTACGTCACCGACCAGAAGCACCTTATTTACTTCGTCGATATCCTTCAGGTTTTTCACCACTTCATACTTTACCTTCTCCCTTTCTAAATAAATTTCATGGGCAGGTTTGAAGTCGGAGATGAATATCTTATCGTGCCAATAAGTCACTATTCCAATTTCACTATCCTTGAAACAGTCTAAAACCAGGTGTAAAACCTCTTTTTCCAGGTACTTGACGTCAATCGGTCCTCTAAAAGGGTCAAAAATTTCACCGCCGTTGAAAAGTATTGCCGGTATGTCGATTTCCAGGAGCTTTAAAAAACCACTTGCTGCCCTCTCACCTCTGCCGGTGGCGATGGTGAACATTATACCAGAGTCTCTCAGCTTTTTTATAGCTTCCAGGTTAGCGAAAGATACATTTTTTCGGTCATCCAGTAGCGTTCCATCCAAATCCGAAACTACAAGCTTATACTTCATTTGCTCTTCCTCCGTTAGTTCATATTAGGTAGCTTCAATACTATTTTCTATGCCGAGACCAAAAATCCTTCAATGACCTTTGTGTTTACAGTTCATTTATGTGCTGGTATAATACAAAAAGTGAGACAAAACCTTCGAAAGGAGTCAAAAAATGGAGATAGGTATAGTAGGGCTGCCCAACGTGGGCAAAAGCACCCTTTTTAACGCAATCACTAAAGCTGGAGCCGAATGTGCCAATTATCCTTTCTGTACAATTGAGCCCAACGTAGGGGTTGTAGCCGTGCCAGACAGCAGGCTTGAGGGATTGGCAAGGCTCGAAAACCCCCAGAAAGTTACCCCCGCTACCATCAAGTTTGTGGATATAGCCGGCCTGGTAAGGGGCGCAAGCCGCGGTGAAGGCCTTGGGAATAAATTTCTTTCTCACATCCGCGAGGTAGATGCCATAGCCCATGTGGTCAGGTGCTTCGAGGACCCCAACGTAGTCCACGTAGATGGCAGCGTGGACCCAATAAGAGACATCGAAACCATAAATCTTGAACTCATTTTTGCCGACCTGGAAACTCTGGAGCGGCGTATAGATAAAGTTGCAAAGCAAGCTAAATCCGGTGAAAAGCAGTATCTAGAGGAGCTTTCGCTGCTTGAACGATTGAAAGAGGCTCTGGAAAATAATTTGCCAGCAAGGGCGGTAAATCTTACCGAAGAAGAAGAGAAAATCGTAAGGCAGCTTTGCCTTCTCACCTCAAAACCGGTGCTTTACGTTGCAAATATCTCCGAAGACGACCTCATCGCTGGTACAGAAAACGAAATGGTAAAAGCTGTGAGGGAGTACGCAAAAAAAGAAGGCTCCGATGTTATTCCCATCTGCGCCAAAGTTGAAGCTGAACTTGCGGATCTACCTGACGAGGAAAGAAACGAGCTTCTTTCGGATTACGGCCTAGACGAACCAGGTCTTAACAGGCTCATCCGCGCGGGATATAGACTGCTTGGCCTTATCACCTTTTTCACCGCCGGCCCAAAAGAGGTACGGGCCTGGACCATTCGGGAAGGTACCAAAGCACCACAGGCCGCAGGAAAAATTCACAGCGACTTCGAACGGGGATTCATAAGGGCGGAAGTAATTTCTTACGAAGACCTGATGGCTTGCGGCAGTCAGCAGGCCGCAAAAGAAAAAGGGCTGGTCCGCCTGGAAGGTAAAGATTACGTGGTGAGGGACGGAGACGTAATCCTCTTCAGGTTCAATGTTTAAGGGAGATCCGTCCCTCATTTTTTATGCCGGAGAATTTTTTACTCTACAGGTTCGAGCCTGGCGGTAAAGTGTCTCAAAATTGGTGGTTCGTAGACGAACCTGAGCCCCTTAATGCTGTGCCTGCGGGCATAGACTCTCTTTACAGCCTCAGCCACCACATCCATGTGGCTGTTGGTGTAAACTCTTCTTGGTATTGTTAGCCTTACGAAATCCATGTCAGGTAGTATTTCTTTTTTGGTTACCGGGTCCCTGCCTGCCAGAAAAGCTCCCACTTCAACTGCCCTGATTCCCGCTTCTATATAGAGCTCAACGCAAATGGCCTGAGATGGGAACTGCTCCTGGGGCACGTGCGGCAGGAATTTCTTGCCGTCGATGAATACAGCATGACCGCCCGTGGGATACTGAATGGGTATTCCTGCTTCTCTTAACTTATCGCCCAGGTATTTCACCTGGTTGATCCGCCAGCAAAGGAAATCTTCATTTATTCCTTCTTCAAGCCCCCGCGCCATAGCCTCCATGTCCCTGCCCGCAAGGCCGCCGTAGGTCACGAAACCTTCCAGGGGCACCACCATTGTCTGTACTTTTCGGAAAAGGTCCTCGTCATCCTTTAGTGCAATCATTCCTCCGATGTTCACCAGAGCGTCCTTTTTAGCCGACATGGTGAAGCCTTCCGCGTAGGAGAACATTTCCCTTACGATTTCTTTTATAGATTTATTTTCGTATCCCTTTTCCCTCTGCTTTATAAAATAGGCGTTCTCGGCAAAGCGAGCCGCATCGATGAAAAGTTTTATGCCGTATTTATCAGCAACCCTCTTTACCTCTTTGATGTTCTCTATGGATACTGGCTGGCCGCCGGCGCTGTTGCAGGTAACGGTAACGAGAATAAAGGCAATATTTTCTGGGCCCTTTTCCCGGATGAACTTCTCCATCCGTTCCACATCGATATTCCCCTTAAAGGGGTGATAATTTTCCGTATCTTTTGCTTCCTCAATCACCATGTCTACAGCTATACCGCCTGCCATCTCGATGTGAGCCTTGGTGGTATCAAAGTGCATATTGCCTAAAACGTACTGTCCTTTCTTTATGAGCAGCGGGAACAGCACCCTCTCGGCACCCCTGCCCTGGTGGGTGGGAACGACGTAGTTGTAGCCGAAAATGTCTTTCACTGCTTCGCAAAGGTGAATGAAGTTCCTGCTGCCCGCGTAGGCTTCGTCCCCCATCATCATTCCAGCCCACTGGTAATCGCTCATGGCCGAAGTGCCGCTATCAGTTAAAAGATCGATGTACACGTCTTCCGACTTTAAGAGGAAAAGATTGTAACCCGCTTCCTTTATCTTCGCAATCCTTTCCTCCCTGGATAAAACCCGCAGGGGTTCCACCATTTTTATACGATAGGGCTCTGCCATTTTAGTTAACTCGTCAAACATAAAAAGACCTCCCCCGTTAATTTTGGTTTCTAGCATGATTCAAGGTGCAAATTCCGTACCAAACGCCGATAATTTCAAAGGCTTATTCTATCAGGAGCTGTGATTCACGGAGAAGGTTCATTATGTTTCAAAGTTGTACAACTCTACTAATATATTCTCATTTTGAGAAATTTCTCGAAGTACTCTCACGCTTTTTGTCCTATAATGATACAGGTTAATTTTTCCGACCTCAGCCTCACTTTAAACCATAAATTTCCAACTTCCTGTAAAAAGTGGCTCTTGAGATCCCCAAGGCTCTTGCGGCTTCGGCTTTGCTAGGAAATATGGAAAGAGCATGGCTTATAAGGTTTTTTTCAACTTCACTTAACGTCGGCCACCGATTTCCGAATTCCGGAAGTATTCTGGGGTTCTCTAAAGGCATAGCAAGGTCCGGCAGGTCATTTTGGTCTATCACGCCATCCTCGTCCATCACCAGGCTCTTTTCCAAGATATTTTCCAGCTCCCTGATATTTCCCGGGTAATCATACTTCATCAACAGCTTCATTGCCGAGGGAGTAACTGCCGGGCAGTTTTTGCCTATACGCCGGGATAGTTTCCCTAGCAAATGCTTTACTAAAACGGGGATATCCTCCTTCCTCTCCCGGAGAGGGGGCAGGTAGATCCTAATTACATTCAATCTGTAATAAAGGTCTTCTCTAAAGCTCTTGTTTTTAACCATTTCCTCAAGATCTTTATTGGTTGCTGCAATTACCCTGACATCCAGCTTTATCTTCTGGGAGCCCCCAAGCCTTCTCACTTCTTTATCCTGAAGGACTCTCAAAAGCTTTACCTGCAGGGAAAGGGGCATGTCACCAATTTCATCAAGAAATATCGTCCCGCCGTCTGCCTGCTCGAAAAGCCCCGGTTTTCCCCGGGGGCCAGCACCGGTAAAGGCCCCCGGCTCATATCCAAAAAGTTCACTCTCCAGAAGTGGCTCCGGTATAGCCCCGCAATTTACCGCAATAAATGGCCTGTCCTTGCCCAGTCCGCTATTATGGATGAACCTTGCCAGAACTTCCTTGCCGGTTCCGCTTTCCCCCGTGATCAGCACATTTGACGAAACAGTCGCGGCTTTTTGGGCAAGGCTTACCGCTTTCTGCATGATCGGGTTCCTGCCCACTATAAGGTCTCCGTCTCCGAGAAAGGTTGAAAGCTGCCTTGAAAGGTCGTTGATCCTAGCTTCCGCCCTTTTCAGCTTTAGACTTAGGTTTTCCACTTCGGTTACATCGAGAAAGACAGAGATGGCACCGATTATTTTCCCGCCATCGTATATGGGAGCTATGTTCGATATTACGAATTTATCGTTGACCCTGGTTTTTACCCCTAGCTTTTCCTTACCCTTTTCAATCACTTCCGGTATGGAGGATTCCGGTACCACATCCTTGACATACCGGCCCAGGATCTTGCTGTTGTCAAGCCCCGTTATCCTCTGGTTGGCATCGTTGACGTAAAGGATCCTTCCTTCGCTGTCTGCTATAACGATACCTTCGTGCACGTGTTTCAAGATCACTTCTATGGCAGATATCATCCCGCTGAGTTTTTGCATGAAATCCCTCCATATCAGGGATTATAAATGACATGAGGACCTATTGAAGAAATGTCCCTGCACCCTGTTAATATCATTGCCTGGTGGAGTTCCTTTGCCATGGTTTCCAAAACCAGCTTTACTCCTTCCATTCCTCCGCCGTAAGCGCCGATTATCACCGGCCTTCCTACCAGCACAGCGTCGGCGCCCAGGGCCAGGTACTTCAGCACATCCACGCCGGACCTTACGCCTCCGTCGGCTAAAATCGTAATTCTGCCTTTTAACCTTTTTGCGATGGCAGGCAAAACTTCTGCCACTCCCGGCGTGCTGTCCAGTATTCTACCTCCATGGTTGGAAACGACAATAGCAGAGGCTCCCACTTCATAGGCGAGCTCAGCCTCATCCACTGTCATTATCCCTTTCAGAATGAAAGGCATGTCTACCTTTGATATGATTTCCTCAAGCTCCTCGCGGGTCTTTGGCCCGACCGGCTGTCCCATCAGTGCCATGGTAACAAGTCCCGCCCCATCTATGTCCATGCCTACGGCCAAAGCCCCTACGCTTTTAGCCCTTTGGGCCATTTTCAGGACCACGTCATTATCCCTTGGTTTCATGATTGCTATTCCATGGCCCTTTTCTTCTTCGATGGCCTTAAGCCCTGAATCGTAAAAGATCGGATTTCCACCATCTCCACACATTCCTATGGTGCCGGCAGCCTTGCTTCCAGAAATCACCATCTTTATGAATTCTTCTTCGGGCACCGCGCCCCCCATGTTGTATTGAGACCCAGTTATGGGCGCTGCCAAGATGGGCATCGAAAGTTTTTTCCCGAAAAGCTCTACGCTTATGTCCGGGTCCTTTGCGCTGTGAAGCGTTCTCAAATTGAGCTTCACTTTCGCAAGAGCCTCCAGGTTGGCCCTAAAGGACGCGCCGGTCCCTATACCACCCATACCCGGTACTTCCCCAGCGCAGGCCACCCCATCGCATACTTTGCACACCCTGCAGTAACCCTTCATCTTTTCCCGGGCATTTTTCTTTATTTCATTGATATTCATAGCAAGACCCCCTTAAATTTAACCGAGTTTTTCATTTCCATTTATATATATAACAAACCCGGGATTTTCATTAAATTATTAATGGTGGTTTTTATGTCAAAGAAAGGAATATCTTCCCTTTAAAAGAATATTTTTATATGGAAACTATTTTGAAAAGGTTGGAAGCGGCATGATGAAGAAATATCTGTCAATTCTTCTTTTAGTCTTTTTCTTTATGATTTCTAATGAGCTATATGCAATATCTGCCCCGCCCCTTTTTTCCCATAACGAAAGGGAACAACAGATCATCGAAGAGATTCTAAGGTTAGATTCCAAAATCCATGCCATTACTCTGAAGCTAAACGAACTTTCTGCAAAGGAAAGTGAGCTGAAAAAAGCCCTTGACGCAAAGCGAGCAGAACTCAACCTCTTAGGTAACAGGCTAAATGAAAGGAGACAGAAACTTGCTCGATGGATAGTTTTCAGCTATAAAAACGGTATGGGAACCTTCCTTGCCGTTTTAGTCGGTGCTGAAAGTATAGGGGATTTTTTCAGACGGCTCGACAACATAAAATACGTCCTGGAATACTATAATAGTGTAATTACGGAAACCAAAAATCTATTATTTTTGCAAAAACAGGAGGAATCTTATATCATGGAAAAGCAAAAAGAGATCCAAGCCCTACAGGAACAAACCAGGAAAACCCTGGAAGAACTTCAGGAAGCTCGAGCTGAAAAAGAGCAAGAACTCAATAACGCAAGAAAAATCCTTAGCGATACATCATTTTTAGAAAAAACCAGCAAAAACTGGCAGGAAATCCTGCCGTCCCTGGATTATCTTTTAAAGAACCTTTCCTCACTGCCGTGGCGCAGTATAAGTCCTGACAATCTCAAGGTAAACTATCTTACCCTAACGGCCAGAGCAGAATTTATAGATAAAAGCATCACTGAAAAGCTCCTTTCCGGTAACGATAAGCTCAAAAACGTTTACTTTACTTTCAGTCCGGAAGGTATAACCGTCTCAGAAAAAGGTCCAGACGGCAAAACCATGTATTCGATAACGTGCCGGCCGGAACTTTTAAATGACAACCGGATAAAAATTATACCCATTAAACTGGAGTTTAACGGCGTGACGCTGCCTCCAGAAGTAATCAACGATTTGACGAAGGACCTCGACCTTTCCTTTACTCCACCGCCCCTACCCTATGACCTCAAAATTACTTCAATTTCAACTGAAGAGCACAAATTGATTTTATATCTGAGAAAATATTAACCTCCCTGTCACTTTTTAAGATTTTTTTATTGTCTCATTATAGTATTCGAAATTTGCTTTTTTCTTTTTAAGGTTTTTTTCAAAAATGGTACAAAAGTCCCATTTTGGTCCTACAAGAGTAGTATTGTAAAAATACTTCTTTGAATGTAACGCTTTTAAATGCTATAATTTATATGAAAGAGCTCAGAAAGGAGCCCATAAATGACATGGACTGTTTTTCTCGCCGGCATCCTTTCTTTTTTTTCACCCTGCACATGGCCGCTTTTGCCTTTTTACCTTTCCGTCCTGGCAGGGGGTGATATCCACAGCAGGAACAAAAAAAATCTAATCACCAACAGCATTGGTTTTATTTTAGGTTTTTCCCTGATTTTCACTTTACTCGGGCTTTCCGCAACGGCACTTGGCCAATTTCTCCTGGCAAACCGCATTATTCTTTCAAAAATTGCTTCTTTTTTTGTCATATTTTTCGGGCTTTTCCTTGCCGGAGGCTTTGAAATTCCTCTATTGATGAAAGAAAAGCGGCTGCATCCGCGTATTCGGAAAATAACTCCCCTTTCCGCCTTTATTATGGGCTCTTCCTTTTCCCTGGGCTGGACCCCCTGCCTCGGGCCCGTGCTGACCTCGGTCCTCCTCATGGCAGGCAGCACCCAGGATTTTAAAACCGGTGCTATGCTGCTCCTCGTCTTCTCCGCAGGCCATGCACTGCCATTTTTCCTGCTGGCACTAGCCGCGGAAAAAATTACCGGGTTAATGCCCGTAGTACGCCGCTTTTTGCCTCTTTTTCAAAAAGCCGCAGGAGTCATCCTCATTTTGATGGGAATAATGCTTTTCTTCGTAGAAAATACCAACCCGAAACCCGAAACAAAACCTTATGAAGGGTATCCTGCCCCTGACTTCGAACTTAAAGACTTATCGGGAAAAAGGGTGCGCCTTTCGGACTTTAGAGGGAAAACGGTGGTGCTGAACTTCTGGTCACTTAACTGCTCTTATTGTCTTGCCGAAATGCCCGATTTTGAAGAATTTTACCGCTCAAAACCGGATAGCGTAGAGGTCCTAATGGTAAACCTGGACAGAAACGCCGTAAAAGTCGAAACTTACATTAAAAACAAGGGATACACCTTCCCGGTTTTGATGGACGAAAGTTCCGAAACGATCCGGTCCTACCTTATAAGAGGAGTGCCCATTACATTGGTGGTGGGGGAGGATGGCATAATCCGAGCTAGAGTGGAAGGACAGGTAAATAAGGAGATTTTGGACTCGCTGGTGGGCAGTGCCTGTGATAGTCAAACTCCCCCCTGACCTTCTTTTTAGAAGATATCGTTGATATCTTTAATTTGAGTGTATATCCTCTAGCCATCGCAGCCATGTTATTTGATTTTTTCCAATATTTTTGTTATGATATAATTATTTAAAAAGTAGTAAAATGTAAAGGAGGGTATTAAATGAAAAGGTTAAGCATTACCACCAGGATTTTAATCGGTCTCATGCTAGGTATTATCGTAGGCCTCTTCTTCACATCCACCCCCGGGGTTGCTTCAACCTATATCAAACCCTTCGGAGATCTTTTCCTCAACTTAATCAAAATGATAATAGTGCCGTTGGTGCTTTCTTCACTGGTCGTAGGAGCAGCTAGCACCGGTGACGTAAGTAAATTAGGAAGAATCGGCATTAAGACCTTGGTTTACTATCTTTTGACAACGGCCTTCGCCATTACTCTGGGCTTAATCTTAGGTAATATCCTGGATCCTGGCTTTGGTATTACATTGCCGCATGATGCCAAAGTGGAAGTAAGTAAAGCCCCATCCATTGTTGAAACCCTCCTGGGCATCGTTCCGACTAACCCGGTAAAAGCTATGGCTGACGGCAATATGCTGCAAATTATTGTGTTCGCCATCTTCCTTGGCATAGGCATTACTTTCGTAGGCGAAAAGGGCAAGCCGGCATTAAACTTTTTTGATAGTCTTGCCGAAATCAGCTACAAAATAGTCGGGATAATTATGGAATATGCTCCCATTGGCGTATTTGCTCTAATTGTACCTGTAGTAGCTGCTAACGGCCCCTCGGTGCTCCTTCCTCTTTTAAAGTTAATAATAACGGTCTACCTCGGCTGCGCGCTCCACGCCGCTTTGGTATATTCTTTTCTGGTCTGGATATTTGCAAGAATGAGTCCGATCAAATTCTTCCGTGGCGCCGCACCAGCGATGATAATGGCTTTTACCACCAGCAGCAGCTCAGCAACCCTGCCGGTCTCCATGGAGACTACTGAAAAAAACCTGGGAGTTCCTAAATCCATTAGCAGCTTCGTGCTCCCCTTAGGTGCCACAATTAATATGGACGGTACCGCCTTATACCAGGGGGTTTGCGCGCTGTTCGTCGCCCAGGTCTTTGGCATTGACCTTACACTCTCGGAACAGATAGTGATAGTCCTTACCGCTACTTTGGCCTCCATTGGAACCGCTGGTGTTCCGGGAGCGGGCCTCATAATGCTTACCATGGTATTGCAATCGGTTGAGCTTCCGCTAGAAGGAATAGCTATTATAGGAGGAGTAGACCGGATTCTCGACATGGCCAGGACTTGCATCAACGTCACCGGCGACATTGCAGGTTCGGTAGTTGTAGCCGCCACCGAAGGGGAGCTGAAGCGGGATGTCACATTGCAGGTAAATGCGTAGCAAAAGCCCCGTTCCCAAGTGCATAGCAAAATTGGGAACGGGGCTTTTTTATTAGTCTTTTTTCTTTTTTGCCGGTTTACAGAGTATCTCGGAAATCCAGGTATCAAAGATGCTGGCCGCGTGGGATGGCCGGAGGATTATGGCGGTATCCGCTCCGGTGCCGGTACCTCCCACAGCAATTACATCCTCACCGTAAGGTATCATTCCCGCATCGAGGGCCATGGTGGCTACTTCCACGCAGACTTTGACCCCCTGTCCGAACATCCTCAAAGTATTCGCGATTATTTCCACCGGATAAACCCCGCCGAACCTTCTGCTTATCCCCCGCTCGGCACCCGACAGCACGTGGGTTGTGGTAAGCACTTTCACTCCTGAATCTAAAAGCTTGCGCCTTAGATCCTCCGGAAATTCCATCTTCCCCGGCTCAGAAAATCCGCAAACATGGGTTACGACCACCAGGTTTACCCCAAGATTTGCCTCAAAAAATAGTTTAGCCGTATATCCTTCGGTGGAGGCCACCACCACGTGTTTTATTCCTCTTTCTTTCACAGCTTTTTTTACAACGGCAAGGGTGCTTTCTGTATTTTGCTTTCCGGGTAAATCCCAGTACACCTTTTCAGACCTCCTGCTGGAAAATATGGCAATTCCATTTTATCATAATTCAAACTCCTCATGAAGCACAATCATGGCTCTTTCCGCATCTTCGCTCCGCACCAGGCATGAGATAGTCGTATGAGAGTCCGCAGTCTGAAGGATTTCTATGTTTTCCCTCCTTAAAGCCTCCACAATCCTTGCCATCACGCCGGGTACTCCCCGCATGCCGGCACCTACCACCGTAACCTTGGTAAGACCCCGCCTTACCTTAGGAGTTATGCCGATCTTTTCTAGTTCCTCTATTGTCTTTTCTACCAATTCCTCACTGATAGTAAACATTTTTAACTCAGGAAATACGTTTATCAGGTCTATGCTTATACCCGCCTCTGCAAGTATCCTAAACACCTTTATCTCCGAATCTTTATCTCCAGGTGTTACTTTAATTATAACCTGAGCAATATTGGATATGTGAGTTATTCCTGTGATGAGCCTTTCGGGAATCCATTCCGGCGTGCAGGTTATCAATGTCCCCGGAGAATCGCAAAACGTGGATCTGACCCTCAAAGGAATGTTGCGTTGCATGGCTATCTCTACCGCGCGAGGGTGTATTACCTTTGCCCCATTGTAGGCCATTTCGGCTACCTCTCTGTATGTGACAGTATCCAAGATGCGCGCCCTTTTTACTATCCTGGGATCGGCTGTCATAATCCCTTCCACATCGGTAAAGATATCTACGTACTCGGCTCCAAGCGCTGCACCTAATGCCACTGCCGTTGTATCGCTGCCGCCCCTGCCGAGGGTGGTGATGTCGCCGCCTTCGGTCATTCCTTGAAAACCGGCAATTACGGGAATATAGTCCTGCTTTATAGCATTTAAAAGAGAATCGATTTTCACTTCTTTTATCATGGCATTTCCGAAGTTGTCATCGGTTATTATTCCTGCTTGACCACCGGTAAAAGCCTTAGCGCGGTACCCCTTTCCGTTAAGCAGCGCAGCCATCAAAACGGCAGAAATGATCTCGCCGCAGGACATAATAAGGTCCTTTTCCCGAGCAGGTACCTCTCCTTCTACCTCATCCAGAAGAGAAATAAGCGTATCGGTGGCGTAGGGATCCCCCTTTCTTCCTATAGCTGAAACCACCACCACCGGAAAGTACCCTTCTTCCTTCGTTCTTATTACATGCTTCAGCACCATCTTCCTGGCCTCGGGACTAGCGACCGATGTACCCCCGAATTTCTGCACTACCACTCTCATTTTCAAGCCACCTCATATAAGCTTATTTTCCACTAAGTACTCAGCTATTTTCACTGCATTGTAGGCTGCGCCTCTCCTCAAATTATCAGCCACAATCCAAAGGTTCAGGCCGCAGGGCACGGTAAAATCTTCCCGTATTCTTCCCACAAACACCTCGTCTCTACCCGTAAGGTAAGCCGGCATTGGATACACATTATTTTTCGGATCATCCATCACCACTATTCCTGGAGCGCTTGCAAGAATTTCGCGGGCTTGTTCAGCAGTGATTTTTTCGAAAGTTTCTATATTTACCGATTCCGAGTGGCAGTTTATAACCGGTACCCTGACCGTGGTGGCAGTTACCGCTATGTTCTCATCCCCCATTATTTTCTTTGTCTCCCTGATCATCTTCCACTCTTCTAGAGAATAGCCTGTCTCGTCAAATACATCTATGTGCGGCAGAAGGTTAAATGCTATTCTATGAGGGTAAACTTCGGGTTTTGGATTTTGTCCTTCAAGGACCTGCTTTGACTGAAGTTTAAGCTCTTCAATTGCCTCAAGGCCGGTTCCTGAAACAGCCTGATATGTGGAAACGACCACCCGCTTTACCCGTGCTCTATCGTGGATAGGCTTTAGAACTATAACCATCTGGATGGTGGAGCAATTCGGATTTGCAATAATGCCCTTGTGTTTTTGAATATCTTGAGGATTAACCTCAGGAACTACCAGCGGAACTTCGGGGTCCATCCTAAAAGCGTTGCTGTTGTCTATCACCACCGCTCCCCTTTTTACAGCTTCGGGGGCCAAATTCAAACTTATGTCCTTTCCCGCAGAAAAAAGCGCGATATCCACACCTTCAAAGGACGAAGGTTTTGCCTCCTCTACCTTTACGGCCTGCCCCATGAATTTCAATATTTGACCTTTAGACCGTGAAGAAGCCAAAGGTATGATCCTTTTAACGGGAAAATTCCGTTCTTCCAGAATTTTCAACATCGTGCGGCCGACAGCCCCGGTTGCTCCCACCACAGCCACGTTATAACCGTCCATTTTTCATTCCCCCCCAAAACGAAATCATCTTATTAACCACATTGATGAACGGCGCTGCTCATCACGATATATTAAAAATAATTCTATTTTAAAAGAAAAAACCTGTCAATACACATTTTTTGCGCTCTTTATTCCGTTTGACATAAATCCGAGTATTAAAAAATTAAGCCCTCTTCCTTTAAAGTAGAGCTTTTAGTTTTAACACGTGAAAGGCAGGGATTTCCCGGGCAACGCAAAACGAAAACTAAAATAGTTTAGATAAAAACGTACCTTTGATACGTTTTTAAAAGTCGCAAATAGTGATTTGCTTCACGCAATACGTGGTCACCAAGTAATGGTATAATTATGGACCTGATCTTGCATTCAAGCAAGCCCTGAGTCCCCTGTTCCTTGAAATCCCTGATTCTTTTTGTCGCCTCGAGGCTATCATCCGTGACCTGCTTCGGAGATACGGTCATGTCAAGTGCAGCCTTCGCTTCTTTGGTCAAACGGTCAAATTCGTTTCCAAAATCATTCGCTGTATTGATTAACTCGTTTTCTGTTGGGTCTAGCAAACCGCGGATGAATTTTGCATGCTCAGCCATAATCCTGTTCCAGAAAGCCTCTTGTTCAAGGGCTTCCCTCTCAATATCTATACTCTCTCTGCTCTGGATCTTCTTAATAATACGTAAATAAAGTTCTGCTTCTCTCCTAATATGTTCAATTAGCAGGGGATAGTTGACAGTAAACATTTTGCAGGATAAAACATTTGATAAAATAATGGTTTTAAACTGTATTAATCCTGTGATTAAATCCATTGCCCTTTGATTAAGCATAAACACTTTTCGTTCAAGGCTGGGATCTTTCACTATATAATTTGTACCTGATAATTCGGCTTCCGCTCGCGTTAATTCGGTTGGTATTTTGATCCCTGTATAAAATGAAGTGACCTCTTCCGCCTTAAGAGTATATGGCGTTACTACTTCTCCTGACTGAAGTATTTCGGGGCTTACTACACCATTAGAAAGAAAAATGACTTCACCTAAAAGTCTGTCAAAAGCCCTCCTGAAATCATCTGCTCGCTTTATGAAATTTGTATCTTTAGGCATAAATCCTATTTCAAGAAAAAAAGAGTGTTCCTTCATGATCCTTGCAAAAAAGAGATGTACGTTCAGCGACTGACGAACAAAATCAATATTTGAATGCACGGTTTATCCCCCCGTGAACTTTCCTTGGATGATACTAGTTTATGCTTAGCTTCAGTTAGAAGTTACCAATACATTATTTGAACGCAAAGTATACTTCCAGGGGGGTAAACGCTATGAAAAAATGCCTGGGGAAACTCTTTTCCGAAAATTTATACCACCTGTGATATAATCTTTATATAATATTAATGCGCAGGCAGAATAAAAAAGCGGAGGGGTAAAGATGTTTCCGGTAAGGGACAATATTCCGAGCAGGAGACCGCCCCTTGTTACGGTCCTGCTCATAATGATAAATTCTCTTATATTTTTTCTTTTCTCCGAGACACACCCGGCAGTTTACGCAAAAATCCTATATAAATACGGGTTAATACCGGTAAAAATTACAAAGCTGGTTATCTCTGGCGCACCCTTTTCTTTCGATGACCTTTATCCTTTTATTACGAGCATATTTCTCCATGGAAATATGGTTCACTTAATTAGCAATATGTGGGTTCTGTGGCTTTTCGGGGACAACGTGGAGGATAGGATGGGCCATTTAAAGTTCCTAATTTTTTACCTTGCGTGTGGAATTATCGCGGGCATCACCCACCTAATCTTTAACCCCCTTTTGCGGGTGCCGGTAGTTGGTGCTTCCGGAGCTATAGCGGGTGTAATGGGTGCCTACTTCGTGTTATTCCCAACAGCGAGGATAATAACTTTGGTGCCGACCTTCTTCCTGGTTCCAGTTTTTATCCAGATACCCGCCGTGGTCTACCTCTTCCTGTGGTTCCTAACCCAGCTTTATTCCGGTACGGTCTACTCCGTCATCGGTGGTGCGGTAGTTTCAGGTGTAGCTTGGTGGGCCCACATCGGAGGGTTTGTCGCCGGCGTGCTGTTAAATAGGCACTTCCTGAAATATCGGTATTAATCATCGAAACCGGGGACTATCTACGTTATCATCCCCGGTTTATCTTTTTCTTAATGATGGTATACCCTCCGGTTTAAAAAAAAGGCTTTAATAGTTGAATTGTTCTTCTGAGGAAGTTTTTATAATAAAAAAAGCTTACATCCGGTGAGCCTCAGATCCAGTGTGGGAGTGCGTTTATCGCCCGTAAAGATGACATGCCACTTTATGGCCGGGAGCGCACTCAATGAGTTCCGGTTCCTCCCGCCTGCATATATTCATTGCGTGGCGGCACCTAGTCCAGAACCGGCACCCCTTCGGCGGATTAATGGGGCTTGGTACGTCTCCTTCCAGCAGTATTTTCCTCCTCTTGGCTTTCGGATCCGGCAAGGGTACTGCCGAAATCAGTGCCTGCGTATAGGGGTGGAGGGGGTTTTTGTAAATCTCCTCGCTTTCCGCTATCTCTATTATTTTCCCGAGGTACATGACTCCTACCCTGTGGGATATGTGTTTTACCACATTTAGCCCGTGGGCTATAAAAAGGTAGGACACCCCGAGGCGTTCCTGCAGGTCTTCGAGGAGATTTAGAATCTGGCTCTGTATCGAGACGTCCAAGGCCGAGACCGGCTCATCACACACTATAAGGTCCGGATTGGTTGCAAGGGCCCTTGCTATGCCTATCCTCTGCCTCTGGCCTCCGGAAAACTCGTGGGGAAACCGCTTCATGTGGTGGGGAGAAAGACCCACCATCTCCAGCTGCTGCTTTACCCTTTCCTCCAGTTTTTTTCCTCTTGCGATGCCGTGAAAGGCCAGAGCCTCACCTATTATTTCCTTAACGGTAAGCCTGGGGTTAAGGGAACTATACGGGTCCTGGAAGATCACCTGCATCCTGGGCCGTAGTTTTCTCATTCTTTTCTGGTCGAGTTTCGTAATATCTATGCCGTTAAAAATGATACGGCCTTTTGTGGGTTCTATAAGCCTCAGCATGCACCTTGCGGTGGTTGTCTTGCCGCACCCGCTTTCCCCTACAAGACCCAGGGTTTCCCCTTTGTTTATTGAAAAACTCACGCCGTCAACGGCTTTAACGTAACCCACCACTTTCTGGAATATTCCTGCCTTAATGGGGTACCATTTAACCAGGTCCTGCACTTCAATTATCTGCTGTTTCACAATTCCGGCACCTCCTCGGGGAAAGACCCCCTCAAAAAGCACCTCACTTTTCGCCCGCCACCCACTTCCAAAAGGGCGGGCATCTTTTCCTGGCATATTTTTTGGGCTTTTGGGCACCTAGGATGAAAGCGACAGCCGGGCGGCAATTTCAATGGATTCGGCACGCTGCCTTCTATCACGTGGAGCCTTCTTTTTTTTCCTTCAAGCCTTGGTATGGATCTTAAAAGTCCAGCAGTGTAAGGATGAAGGGGATTTTCAAAGAGGTCCTCACAGGGTGATTCCTCCACCACCTGGCCCGCATACATCACCACAACCCTTCTTGCCATTTCCGCGATGACACCAAGGTCGTGGGTTATCATAAGGACGCTCATGCCCACCTTTTCTTTCAACCTTTCAATGAGATCGATTATCTGAGCCTGGATCGTCACATCCAGAGCCGTAGTGGGCTCATCGGCGATCAAAAGCTTGGGGTTACACGAAAGGGCCATGGCTATCATCACCCTCTGGCGCATGCCTCCCGAGAGCTGGTGGGGATATTCGTAATACCTTTTTTCCGGATTGGGAATCCCAACCAATTTCAGCATCTCTACAGCCCTTTCCATGGCATCTTTTTTGGACATTTTTTGGTGGAGCATAATCGCCTCGGAAATCTGACTGCCCACTGTCAACACCGGGTTTAACGAAGTCATGGGTTCCTGAAACACCATGGAAATTAGGTTTCCCCTTATCTTTCTCATTTCGGCTTCGGATTTTGTAAGTAAATCCTCTCCTTCAAAAAGTATTCTGCCAGATGTGATCTTGGCGGGCGGGAAAGAAAGGAGGCGTATTATGCTAAGGGCAGTAACCGATTTGCCGCAGCCAGACTCTCCGACCATACCTAAGGTCTCCATTTTTTCTATGTCGAAGGACACCCGGTCTACCGCCGTTACGATTCCGCTATCGGTAAAAAACTTTACCGTCAGGTCCCTAACTTCAAGTAGCTTTTTCCCTTCCACACAACCCACTCCCGGTTAAGGGATTACCCTTCGTGCACCCAGGTACTTGCTGTCTAGGATCTTTGAATATTCGGGGTCTTTGGGGTCAAAGCTGTTTATTGTAACACCGGAATTGCCCGCGTGGATGAACTTCATATCACCTAGGTAAATGCCTACATGCGAAGGCCCTGGCTTATAGGTTTCAAAAAACACAAGGTCCCCTGGCCTTAGGTCTTTCCTATCTAGAACTGGTTTTCCCTGCTCAAACTGCATGTCGGCATCCCTTTTTAAAAAGTACCCGCCCATCTTAAAGCAAAACTGCGTAAACCCCGAACAGTCAAAACCATAAGAAGTGGTGCCGCCCCAAAGATAGGGAAGGCCTATATACTGTTTTGCAACGGAAATTACAAAATCCGCTCCTTTTTGCTCTGAAAAAATTTCTTCCCTGGAGGAAAATACTTTCACGTCTTGAGCCCTTACGTAAAGTTCGCCCCCACCCGGCGGCATTAGCCGCACGAAGTCCGTCCCCTCTGATATCACGGGTAGTGTGGACCCCTGCACCAGGTCCTGTTCAAAAACTCTCTCGCCTCCGGCTTTCGAAAAAGGAACTGTTTTTTTAGCGGTAACCAGCGCAAATTTTCCTGAAAGATATCCCGAAAGGGAGATTTTATCTGTGACCCAAAGGCCCGGGCCTTTCGCCCACCCCAGATAACCGTCTTCCATTCTGACAAGGTACCAGCCGTCCTTTTCCTCAAGAAGCTCAACCACATCGCCCATTCGAGCCTGGGTTACGACACTTTTCCCTTCCGCCTTCCCTGGCTCCACGCCCAGATTCAGCACCGGGACTTTCACCACGCCGTAAATCCTTTCACCCAGGGCTTTCGAAGGCAAAAGCTGGAGTTTATCTTCCACGGTCACCCCCCTGATTTTGGAGAGCCTCGCTATCAGTTCGTCTTTGATTCGCCCGTCACTTACCTTGCCCTCCAGCACCAGCTTGCCGCCGGTTATTGTCTTCGTAACCTGAAAGACCCTTTCCCTGGAGTCGATTTTAAATTCCTTTTGGAATTCGGCCATAATTTTATCTATCTCTTGAAGGATCTGTTCGTCGCTCAAAACCGTTTTACCGCTCAATTTAAAACTGCACCCCCCTATTATCCATGCTACCGCCACAAATATAAGAACCAGAGCAATTTTTCTTTCCATACGGCCACCCGCCCTTTAACGTTTCAGCCTGGGGTCCAGCGCATCGCGAAGGCCGTCCCCCAGCAAGTTAAAGGCGAATACCGTCACCATTATGGCAATACCGGGCCACACGGAATACCAGGGGCAAGACAGCATATACGCCCTCGCAGCGTAGATCATGTTGCCCCAGCTCGGGTGCGGAGGCTGGACGCCAAGACCAAGAAAGGATAAAGTAGCCTCTGATAATATGGCACCCGGAATCCCCATCGTGACGGATACAATTATGGGCCCCATACAATTGGGGAGGATGTGCCTTAATATTATCCTGGCATCGGATAAACCCAGGGCACGAGCGGCTTCTACGTATTCCATTTCCCTAAGGTAGAGCACCTGGCTCCGGACTAGCCTTGCCACCCCCGCCCAGCCTATTAGTGCCAGCGCTATAAAAATGTTATAGATACTAGGCCCTAGAGCGAACATGACTCCTATGTAAAACAGCAAATCGGGGAAGGCAAAGAGGATATCGGCGATGCGCATAACGATCATATCTATCATCCCACCGTAGTAACCAGCGAGGGCGCCCATAGTCACTCCTATGACGGTGACTATAACCTGGGATATAATGCCAACGCTCAAAGATATCTGAGCTCCGTAAATGATCCTCGAAAGTATGTCCCTGCCGAATTCGTCGGACCCAAGAATATACACACCGTTTTTGCATATAGCCGAGGGAGAGCCGGGGGGTTTTAATCTATTCGCAAGGTCGGTTTTTAACGGGTCGGCGGGAGAAAGCAGCGGGGCCATCACGGCAACAAGGCTCAAAATTATCACCACGACGAGGCCTGCCATGGCAGGCTTATTTTTTTTAAGCCGGCGCAGCGCATCTTGCCACAGAGAGGTGCCTCCAAACTGCAAGTTTTCAGCCATTTATCTCCCCCCTTACTCTACTGCAGCCTTACCCTAGGGTCTAAAAAGGCATAAGATATGTCTACCAAAAGGTTTCCAATCACAAAGACTACCGCCGTAAAAAGGACGATCCCCTGTACCAGAGGAAAATCCCTGTTGGAGAGGGCCCATATAGAAAGCCTGCCTAAACCCGGGATTGCAAAAATGGTTTCGGTAAGCAGGGAACCGGTCAAAAGCCCGCTTATTTGCATTCCGATTACAGTAACCACTGGAATCAGGGCATTTTTCAGAGCATGACCGAAGATGACCGCCCGTTCTGCGAGTCCCTTGGCCCTAGCTGTCTTTATATAGTCCTGTCTTATTACGTCTAAAAAAGTGCTTCTGGTATAGCGGGCAATCGATGCGGCAAACCTTACCCCCAGCACTACCGCCGGCAAGATCATGTGCTTGGGGGAAGAATAGCCGGATATGGGGAGCCACTTTAAATGAAGTCCGAAGACTAGCTGTGCCACCACCGCCACCCAGAAGATCGGAGCGCTGATGCCGGCAAGAGCCAATATCATCGAGGCGTGGTCGAAAAAGGAGTATTGCTTTACAGCAGAAATTATCCCCACGGCAATGCCCGTTACCACCGCAACGAAGGCCGAGGAAAGCGCCAGTTTCACCGTAGTGGGAAAGGTATCCATAATCATCTTTGTTACCGGCTGGCCAGTCTTAAAGGACTTCCCTAAGTCGCCCCTTATAGCGTTCCATAAAAACCTTCCGAACTGGACGTAAAGGGGGTCGTTAAGTCCAAGCTGGTCTCTTACCTTCTCCAGCGTCACAGGATCCGTGTGTTTTCCCATCATTTCCACCACCGGATCCCCGGGAACCACATTAAGCAATATGAAAGTAATCAAAGATACGCCGAAGAGCACTGGAACGGAAAAGATAAGCCTGCGCAGGATGTAGCCCGTCAAAGTTTTCACCCCTTAAAGGGGGAAAGATGCGAAGAGAGCATCTTTCCCCGTTTCTTTTTCTAAAATCCTGCCACCCTCTCCCATCGGGAAGGACATCACTCTTTATAGGCATAGGTATAGATATTGATTCCGGTCGGGTGAAGAATAATCCCTTTTACGTTTTTCTGGGTGGCCAGCAAACTTTTGATGTGGAAAAGGGGAACTACCGCCACGTCCTCCCGCAAGATGATCTCCTCTATCTTCCTGTAAAGCTCTTTCCTCTTTTCGGAGTCTACCTCATTTCTTGCCTGTTCCAGCATATCCTGCACTTTTTCGTTGTTGTAACCCGAAGACATCTGGTTGGTCCTAGCAAAGAAAGTATAAAGGTAGTTATCAGGATCCGGTATATCCGCCCACCAGTTGCCGTAGGCCGCAGGTATCTTTCCCTTGCTGCGGGCTTCGCTAAAGGCTGCACTCTCCACAATGTTTATCTCAAGGTCAAGGCCCACTTCCTTTAACATGGCTTGTATTGCCACGTTGGCGTCACTCAGCCGTTCGCCTCCCCTTTGCCACGCCTGGAGCTTGCCGACATTCCCCAGTTCTTTTACCAGTCTTTTGGCCTCTTCGGGGTTATAGTCGTAGGCAGGCCCCGTTCCGCTTTCATAGGCGCCTGGAATCCCCGGCGTCACGAAACTTTTCGCAACAGTCCCCCTCGGACCGTAAAGCGCCTCAACCAGCTTTTCCTTATCTATGGCCATTGCTACTGCCTTCCTGAGCCGCACGTCGGACCACATGGGGTCGCTCAAGTTCATTATGAAGTAATAGGTATTGAGGGCAACGCCTTCCAACACCTCGTATTTTCCCGAATCCTTTATTCTCTGATATTCATTAACCGGGATGAGGCACACGTCCAACGTTCCGTTTTCGAATTCCATTAAAGCCGTGGTAGCATCAGGAACTATCCTGTAATGTATGCCATCGAGGTATGGCAGGCCCGGTTCAAAATAATGGGGATTTTTCTCCAGCACTATTTCAGTGTTGGGCACATAACTTTTTAGTTTGAAGGGCCCCGTCCCTATGGGGTTCAGCCTCCAATTGTCTCCTGCGGCTTTGACCAATTTTTCCGAATATATCGAGGCTGCCGGCACAGCTAGATTATGGAGGAAAGGAGCGTATGGTTTTTCTAGAATAATCTGGAACCTGTAATCGTCTATCTTTTTGAAACCTTCAAGAGTCGAGGCCTTACCTTCCATAAAAGCCTTGGCTCCAAGAATCGGTTCGAAAAGCCACTTGCTCATTCCTTTGCCTTTAGGGTCCAGCATGCGCTCGATGGTGAATTTCACATCATCGGCCACAAGTTCAGTGATACCATCGTGAAACTTTATTCCCTTTTTCAGTTCAAAGGTATAGGTCTTTCCGTCGGGCGATATTTCTGGCATTTTTGCCAGGAGTTCGGGCTCCAGTTCCAGCGTGTTGCCCTTATACCTTAAAAGGGTGCTGTATAGCTGTCTTGCCAGGGTGTACATCACAAGCAGGGTGCTTTCCTGTACGTCAAAACCATTGGGGTCGCTTTCAAGGTAATCGTTCAATACCCCTCCCTTTTTGTCCCCACTACCATCCTGCAGCTTTGCCTGATCGGTTTGGCGTGAGCAACCGGAAAGTACCGATGCCACTATCGAAAGCACGAGCAAAACAGCTAAAACCCGCCTTTTCACACATAGCCCCCCCTTTTGAATGTGTTTATAGTTAAATAATATTCCTCTTGTATGCACCGTATGCCAAGCCCTTTTCTTCTATTTACAAGACAAAAGTTTGACCACTGACTAAAAATATGAAATAATTTAATCAAACAGTTACTAATGAAGGGGGTCTTCAAATGGAAAAATGGGAAGAGCTAAAAAATAAAATCCTTGAATTGGGCGCTTCCGACGTAGGGTTTTCTAAAGTGGAAGAGTTTTTACCCGAAAGCCATAAACACTTAAAATGGGCCGTCAGTGTGGTTTTTCACCTCTCAGATCAGATACTCGATGATATCTCTTCAGGTCCTACTCCCACTTATTACCACCATTACCAGACCGTTAATACATTGCTAGACCAAATAACACTACGCGCTTCATCGCTCATTCAGAGCTGGGGATATAAAGCCCTGGCGGTCCCCGCATCACAGATAATAGACCATAAAGAATCGCTGGGATTTTTCCCGCATAAGACGGCAGCCACCAGAGCAGGCCTTGGATGGATAGGAAAGAGCGCCCTTCTCGTTACCAAAAAGTTCGGGCCTAGAGTGAGGCTTGCGACAATCCTCACCGATATGCCTCTACCCGAAGGAACTCCGGTGGAAGAAAGCGGATGCGGCAGCTGCATGGTGTGCGTAAAAAGTTGTCCTGGTGGTGCCATCAGAGGCGAAAACTGGTTCCCGGGTATAGAAAGGTCAAGGCTTTTCGATCACAAGGCATGCACTGCTTGTATGAAGGAAAAATTCGGCCACATTAGCCCTGGCTTGGTGTGCGGTATATGCGTCTCCCGCTGCCCATGGGGAAGGTCCCGCAAGAAATAAAAAGGTTTATCCTCATCCAGTGGCGCCGGAGCCCCTTCTCAACCGCGCAAAACCTGCGTTTCTAGTGCAGATATTCCTCCTTATCATGAAAGTGGTGGTTTTGCGTAACTAGCCAGCAGCTTTATTAGAGTTGGGTATTTTAGTAAAAAAATAATCCCCGCCTTGAGAGACGGGGATAGTTTTATTTTTCAGCTTTCACGTTTACAAATCAGATTGTTATCTATCTCATACAGATCGTATTTCCCCGGATTTAAAGCTACCTTGATGACGCTAATTACAACCATTATTGCAAGAATAAGGGCGGGAAAACCTCCAAGGTTCGATAACATTTTTATGCCGTCAATCCCTGCAAAGCTGATCATAATCCATGCAATTGAACCAATTATAACTCCCAAAGCACTTTCATCAGGATACTGGCTTCTTGATTCTCCGGGGATATTCCCGTAGTGCTCATGGCGGCTATAGCAGTAGTATTTGAATCAGCTGCAGTCACATAAGATATAAATACTATAAATAGATAAAAAGGTATTATCAAACGTGAAAGGGGAAGAGCGGAAAAGATTGCATATATTATCCCTTCTGGGCCCTTTTGCGAAAGAACTTCTGACAAGCCAAATCCATTCATCTGTAGGTATATGGATGTACCCGAGAATATGGTCATCCACAACCCGCAAAATAAAGCCGGTATGAACAAATTCACCAGTATAAACTCTTTTATCTTGCGACCATATGATATTCTTCCAAGGAACATTGCAGTAATAGGGGCCCATGCGAGCCAATTTGCCCAGTAAAAGAGAGTCCACCATTTAGACCACTGATCGCCCGATGCAGCGCCGGTAAACAAACTCCTCTGGAAAAAATGCGTTAAAAAATCGCCCAGAGCTTCGGTCCCTAAGTCGAAAATATACCCTGTCGGTCCAAAAACAAGGACAAATAAAATAATTACGTAATATGCTCGGCTGTTTATTATTGAAAGGAACCTTATTCCTTTCATTACCCCCGTTGACGCCGATATTACGAATGCCACTACTGTCGCTATAATCAAAACAGCCCACATAAACTTGTTACTCTCCAGGCCGAAAACATAATCGAGCCCTCCAGCCATCGCCATAACTCCTGTTCCGAGAGATGCAGCCATACCGGCCACCAAAGTATATAGGCATATCGCATCCACTACATCTCCGAATTTGCCTAGAACTTTTTCTCCAAACAAAGGGTACAACATAGAACTCAAACTAAAAGGCTTCCGCATATTGTAAAACGCAAAAGCAAACATTAAGGACGGTAAAGCATACAGAGCATAAGGTACTATAGTCCAATGCAAATAAATAGTAGACATGGCAAACAACGCAGCTTGAGGGCTGTTAGGTTCAATTCCTAAAGAAGCTGGAGGCGATGTAATATGATATATTGGTTCGGCTGCTGCCCAGAATAGTATACCTGCTGCTATAGTAGTGCAAAGAGCTATCACAAACCATTCATAAGTAGTCATTATAGGTTTAGCATCATGCCCTCCAATCCTTACATTTCCAAAGGGCGAAAAACATATCCATACACATATGCCCAAAGTTACCACCGCAGTAAGGCTAAATAACCATCCGAAGTTCTGTATTATCCAATTATTTGCACCTGTAACTACTGCAGTGAATGCATCGAAATTTACAAAATTTAAAACAACTGCACCGATGAGCAAAATAATTGATGGCCAAAACACTAAAGGCCTAATTTTATTCATAATCCGGTCCCCCCGTTGCCCAATTACGGGAAAATATTGTTTTAAACCTTTTTGTACATTTCCACTCTACTTTTGAAGTCAAATCCCAGCTTAAAGGCGTAATAGAAATTACCTTATCAACGTAAAATGCATATACGTCCGTATCTTTATCTTCGCTTTCTACATCTACATATATTTGAGATTTTAATATATAGCCTTTATTAAAATCGCGCCTTGGAGGTTTTAAAAAAATGGAGAAACTGCTTTTGCTTAACTTAGTAATTCTGACTTCAGAATCGCAAGTTGCTCTTTCTGGAACGTTGATATTCAATATGCTAATACCTTCCGGCAGCCCATTTTTTAAAACTTCATAAGCCACCGCACTAGTTATTCTCTTAGCAACTTCCCAGTTAATTTCTACATAATCGCTGCTGTGCTGAATATTTAAATCTGCTTCTCTTGATACAGCAATAGCGGAAATACCATAACTATTTGCCTCTAAGGCGGCTCCCACTGTACCACTACAAGTAATGGAAGAACCTAAATTTTGTCCATAATTAATCCCGCTCACACACATGTCAATTTTCCTATCCGCCAGTTCCAACACTCCATGAGCTACCGCTTGAGCAGGTGAACCATGTACTCCGTAAGCATCAATTTCTTTCCCATTTACTGTTACTTTAAATTTCTCTATAATCCCTGTATCTGCATTCCTGGGATACGAACGACCCATGCCGGATTGCTGAAATCTTGGTGCAACAATCAGTAAATCACCTAATTCGCACACCGCTTCAGCCGCTGCCAGCAAACCCGGCGATAATATCCCATCATCATTGGTAACAAGAATCAAAGGTCTCATATAGCACACCCGGGCAAACCTTTAATTGAACACATCGTACATCCTCTTGAGTGCCCCTTCCACGAGACCAGGCAAATCTCTATAAACGCCCTCAATTATTCTCGTATATTTTTTATTATTTTCCTCATTGGGTGTAAATTTATCTTTTATTCTTACCATATTCCTTACAGCCTCTTCAAATCCACTGTATAAACCTGTAGCAACAGCCACACAGATAGCAGAACCCAAGGAGGCCGCTCCATTTACTACATTCCTCACAGTTTCAACACCGTACACATCCGCAAAAATTTGCATAAACAAATCGCTGTTGGATCCACCGCCTGATATTATTAAATATTTAGGTTTCATACCAAGTTCATCAATCATAGCATCGTAGTGAATCTTTAACGTCATTGCAATGCCCTCTAATAACGAACGGTATATATGCCCCCTGGTATGCCTTTCGTCAAACCCTATAATTACCCCCTTCCTATACAGCTGAGTAGCAGGCGCCAGCCAGTCTGGAATGGTCAAAAGCTCATCCGAACCTGCTGGGACTGTCGCTGCTTCTTTAGCTAAATAGTCTTCCACTGAATAACCTTCTCTTCTAGCTTTTTCCGCATATTCCTCTCCAATGATATTCTTATACCAAGTAATCAACCACATTCCCCTTCGAATGCCGTTGCTCTCATAGAGATACCTGTAGGGAATACACGAGAGGTTTGTCCAATAATTTTTCGCTGATGGCTCATTTTTGCTCCCACATACCATGGAAGCTATATAAGTTCCCAAAGAGACAAGGCCAACCTCAGGGTCTATAAGCCCCGCACCCAGAGCTTCTACCGCTTTATCGTTGGCAGTAGCCACTACCGGAATGCCCGCAGGAATACCCGTTTCCCTAGCCGCTTCTTCAGTTACATAACCAGTATCTCTCCTGGCATTTTTAATTCTAAAAGTTTTTCCCTTGGGATATTGAAGCTATTGAAATATTCTTCATCTTTAGACCACTGCCAGGTATCCACATCAATCGGAAATTGCCATTGGAATTGATTTGCAGCAGTATCCTTAAGCTCACCGGTCAATCGGTAAGTCAAATATCCGGTGGGAGGACAGGTGTAGCTTATCTCGGGAGAATCTTCATATTTTTGATACGCACGTATATCCATCCAATTCATAACAGGAGCGGCCAAACTGCCATCGGATTTCATAAATACTCTGCAGCACCTTATTGAACAAAGTCCCAAGCCCACGATATCTTTTTTATCTCCACTAAATTTCTCCATCAATTTCCTCAAAGCTATTTTAAGGCTCTCCCACAGGTCATCATCCGGGTGTTCTACATAACCTGGCCGCCTTGATATTACAGGCCTTAACGGCTCCGCAACGCTACAAATCACTTCTCCTTTTTCATTGAAAATCACTACTTTGGTGCTTTGAGTTCCCTGGTCCACCCCTATTATATATTTGCTGCTCATCTTTACCCCTCCGAATAATCCGATGATAATAGATGATAATAAATAATAAATAGGTAAATAGGGGGCTAAGGCCCTTAAAAGGGCCTCAGCCTAAGCCTTTATCTCGTTAAAAATCCGCCGTCAACTACAAGAATATGTCCGTTTACAAAGTCGGATGCCTTGCTGGCCAAAAATACCACAGCCCCCATAAGGTCGATGACTTCTCCCCATCTTCCTGTAGGAGTATGGTCGACAATCCACTTATTCCTCTCCGGATTTTTCATGGAATATTCAGCAACCTTTGTTTTAAAATATCCGGGAGCTATTCCGTTGACTTGAATATTATATTGTGCCAGCTCATCGCATAAAGCTTTCGTCAACCCTGCAAGGCCATGTTTAGAAGCAGCATAAGCCGGCGACATTTGTCCTCCCAAGTAAGAGAAAAGCGAACATATATTTATTATTTTCCCGCTCCTTTGGGGTATCATGTATTTGGCCGCTTCATGGCTCATTTCAAAAGCTGCTGTTAAGTTTATAGCTATCATTGGATCCCATTCTGGCCTGTCGAATTCTAAAAAGTCCTTACAAATGCAAATACCCGCACAGTTGACCAGAATATCCACTGACCCGAAAGTTTCGACACATTTTTCTACTACCTGCTTAGGAACTCCAGGTTTTGTAAGATCTGCTTCCATGTAAGCAACCTTTACACCTTCAGCTTCTAATAATTTGTTAAATTCGGGGTCATCCGGCATAATGCTGGGTATGAAAATGTTGGCTCCCGCTTTGGCTAGTGCCAAAGAAAAAGCCTGGCCCAGTCCCGTATTCCCTCCTGTTACAATTGCATTCTTACCTTTTAGGTAAAAATAATCCATACTGAATTCAGTGATGTTCTAATAAGTGTGACCTCCCTTTTTGTTCTTTTTTTTATTACAAGTTGAATCAATGTTAATTCAACTTGTAATTCACTCTTTGCTTTCAGCCTACTTTTCCCTTCTGATCCTTTCAACCATTTTGTCAATAAATTCTGCTGCATCACCTTGCACCACAATATCCGATATTTCACAAATAGGAGCTTCCCCGTCTATATTTACAGAGATTATATTTTCTACGTTCTTTAGCCCTACTATATGTTGTGGTGCGCCGCGTATCCCCAGGGCGATATACAATTGGGGCTAACTGTTTTGCCGGTCTGCCCAACCTGAATACTTCTAGGAGCTATCCCCTCATCGACTACTTTCCTGCTTGCAGAGACAGTGCCGCCCAATAAATCTGCCAGCAAGTACAGCTTTTTAAAATGTTTAGCAACTCCCCCGCCGCCAGACACTAGCACTTCACTCTCTCTTATATCCTCAACATCCTCTTTTCGCTTAGTCCCCAACAGCTCAATTTTCGGGGGGTGAACATTGACCGGTTTGTAATTTATAACCTTTGTTTCTTTTAGTCCCTCAAAAGAAGAATCAAACACACCCGGCCTTATGCTCATCATTACTGGTTTAGAATTTTTGAGCACAATAGTTGCCATAATCTTCCCGCTAAAAGCGGGCCTTATCATCTCTATTTGGCCATTCCTAAGCTCCACATCTACGACGTCAGCTACCAGCCCTACTTTTAGCCTCATAGAAAGTCTCGGGGCAATTATCCTCCCCATCTGGGTTGCTGGAATGAGTATACAATCGAAATCATAAATCCCGTACAACTCTTCCATGATGTTTACGATGTTCAAAACGTCATAATACTTTATCCTCTAATCACTTACGTTTATTAGATAATCAAACCGCGTATAGGCCTCTTCATATTCGCCATTTATACATAAGCCGTACGTTTCATACCTGCCATCTCGATATATCTTTTCTGGTACTCCCAGCAAACTAAGCGAACCTTTAAAGTCTTCCTCATCTAAGTAGATCAATACCTTATTCATATTACACGAACCCCTTAAGCTTCAAGTATCTATATACCGTTTCAATTCCACCGTCATCTGTGCCGACAATTACCTTTTCTTTCTTTGCAAATTCCTTAACAGCAGTCCTTATAACCTGCGTTCGCGAACCCTTAAGCCCAACTTCACTTTCATCGAATCCTAGATCTTCGTTAGTGGCTATCGCAATTTTATCCCTCATATTCAGATACATGTCCTCATACTTTATATAAGGAAGTTTATATTTGCTCACCTTTTGAAAGCTCAAGATCGCCGGCAATTTAATCTCAAATTGGCACGTCTTTTTTTCAAAATCCACCTCTACGATAGCCCTTTTTTCGTTAAAGAAATCCATATCTATATCAACTATGTGATTTATATGGCTTATATTGAGCATCTCTGCAATTTGTGCCGGGACATGCGCCGTATCACCATCTATTGAATGCGTCCCCGAAAAGATGCAGTCAAACCTGGTGTTTTTAAGATACCTTGCAATTATCATGCTGGTTACGTAGGTATCGCTGCCGGCATACAGTTTGTCTGATATGAGGGTAGCTTTATCTATTTTTCTTCTTAATAGGTCTTCCATCGCGGGAATGACATTTAACGGCGCCATGCTTACTACTTCAATAGAAATTTGAGGATTTTTTTCCTTCAGCTTCAATGCCGCAGCCACAGCACAGGCATCATCAGGATTTATAACTAATCTTACATTTTCTCTTATGAGCGTGTTAGTTTTATAATCGTACGCAAAATTCTCAACATTTGGGACGAATTTTACCAAACAAACTATATGCATGTTTACCCACCCGTATTTTTTACTCAATTGAAAGATGTGCACTACGTATATTGCATACTATAAACTGGCAGTTAAGCGTTTTCCGCCTTTACAATCCTATCGAATACCGTAACCAGTATTATTCCTATAACGCCTATCAAAGCTGTTGCTATAAAATAGGCATTATAACCTGCGTTATCTCCAAACATCTTAAATAAGAAACTATTAAAAGTAGGTAATATTATATCAGGCACATAACCGATTTGAGAAATCAGACCTATGGCAACACCCACTATCCTGTCATCCACTTTGCTATCCGCAATGAGTGACCAGTAAGTTCCCCGGATTGCATATATGAATAATCCCGCAAATACTACCAGCAAATAGAATACCGGCTTTGCGAACGTGTAAGGAAGCACTGATATTAATATAAGGCAGACGGAAGCTCCCAGTATGACAAGCCTTACGATATTCCGTTTGCCGAACGTGTCCGCCAGGAATCCACCGGCCATACCTCCAACAGGCCTCATCCAGAGAACTATAGTCATTACAGTACCTACCGTCACGGGATCAACGCCGATATTGGTTTCAAGGAATCCTCCTAGATAATACACTGCCCAGGTTACAGCATAGCACATAAATATTATAGCCCCATGCAGATAAACCATTTTGTTCCTCAGCACTTCTAACGCATCACTCATCTTAAAGGGCCGCTTATTTTCATTTTTGCTGCTTCCTTTAACTTCTGATTTAACAAAAATTGCTACCAGCAGTCCGATTACAAACAGGGTTATCGTGTACATGTAAATTACACCAATCAAAGCAGCTCTCTTATCGCCTGTCTTCATTATTTGAGAAAAGATAAATACAGCAATTGCCGCCAACACAGCTTCTACTAGGCCGCGCCCACCGTCCAATACTCCAAAAAAGCGCCCTTCTTCTCCTTCTTCAGCGAGGAGCTTGACCAATTTCATATGAGAGCCCCAGAATGTAAACACAGAAAACAGACCCCAAAGAATGTAAATTATAACTACACTTTGATAACTGGGAATCTGGGCGAACCATAATCCTCCTGCCCCAACGCCCAAAAGTGATATTACAAGCAACCACTTAGCTGAGAATTTATCGCTTAGAAATCCACTCGGCAGATACCCTACCAGATATGCAAACCCAAGTCCTGTAAAAATAGTGTTTAATTGAGGTAATGAAAGGCCAAATACTTCTAAAATGGTTTCCTGATACGCTGTCCGCAAATAGAGCAACGGATAAATTGAACCTGCTGCTAAAACTACCAATAAAAACTGAAAATACCTTTGAAAATTGCTATTTTTCATAAATTCTCTCCTTTCTTAAATTTAAATTAACCAAGCTGCAAACTTTCACTAATCTTGTGAAAGTTTGCAGCAGGCTAACACCTATGATCGATAGATATACTTTCTGATGCTCTCCTCCTGAGGATAAATTGCCCCATAGTTCATAATGCCGTTGGGATCAAAAGCTTTCTTTAATTTTTCAAGCATGTAATAAGCCGAGTCGTGCTCCTCACGAATCCATTCGGTACGATACTTTCCTATACCGTGATGGTGGCACATGGACCCGCCTAATTTTAACGTTTCTTCTACAATGATTTTATGAATAGGATGATGGTAAACCCTTAACTCATCTTCAGGCGCGCAGTTTATGTCGTAATTATATACGAAATATATATTTGCACCATTAATATAGCAATGAGACACGTGTCCTCCCAGCAAGGTCAAGTCATTAGCCCTTGGAAATTCTTTTTTTATCCTCTCTATGACGTTATAATAAATCTTAGGAAGTGTTTCCCAGTCAGCTGAAATCTCTGTCGTGAACCCAGCGTGTCTATCACTATCAATCATGCACTGTATTTCATCATCTATATCTTTCTGTGTCCAGCATAAATGGTTAAACCAATTTTCTATCAGCTTATCGTCCACCCTTTCTATTATTCCATCTTTGTACTTTTCAACGGCCTCTTCTATGCCCTTGCATGTAGCTTCAACTATGGGCTTATCCCCCTCAGCCATAAGAATAAGTACGCATTTGCCCCTATGAAAATGTGAAAAGTGTTGTGCAGCATCCTCCTCAGAATAAACACGTGTTACAGAGGGGCGATAGCCGTTAACGATGATCTCCCTCAAGATTCGTATCCCCGTCTCCATATCCTTTATTAGATATCCATAGAACCTGTTGTTTTCTGGGAAATACTTGTATATTTTTACAGTAACCTCTGTAATATAACACAGCGTTCCCTCATTACCTATAACGATGTGCCTGATATCCGGACCCGCCGCCCTTCTAGGGACGTTTTTGATCCTAGCTATATGTCCATCAGGAAATACGCATTCCAACCCCACCACCATATCCTCTATCCCGCCGTAAAGCGTTGAAAACTGTCCGATGCTCCTTGTGGCTACCAGACCGCCATACTTGGCAATGGGTTTTGACTGAGGTGAATGTCCGGTGGTGTAACCCCTTTTTCTCAATTCGTCCTCCAAATCCTGGAGAACTACTCCTGCCTGTACCGTTGCCTGCATATTGTACTCATCAATTTTTATAATCTTATTAAGGTATTTAGCATCAATAACTATCGTAAGTTCCTTCCAGTTTTCCAACCCACCTTCGGTTGCTGTGTTGCCACTTCTGGGTATAACATTTATCCCTTTTTCATTGCAGTACCTTAGAACTTTGGCCACTTCCTCGGCTGACCTTGGATACACTATTGCAACAGGCATCGGGACATCAAGCGCCCGTTTGGCCTTAGCGTATTTCTTGTACCGGTCTGCAGAGGCCTGATACAGATCTTCGTAATCCACATTGATTTGGTCTTCGGATAATAGTTCTTTTAAATCTTTTAGTATGTCCTCTTTTTTCACGATTAGTGCCTCCTTACAAAAGATAATAATTTAATAAATTAAATTTTTAATTTTTCTAACTATTTTAATATATTTTCCTACCATATTATTCTTACATTTCCATTTATACCCTAAACTGTGAAAATTGGCTTTCTTAATAGAATTAGTACTCATTATAATTCAGTTGGTAGCATTCAGTCAATAGTTTTTTGGAAAATTTTCATCGAAATTTTATCTATAGGAATCTTCAAAGGAAAATTTTCCTCAAACGACTATACATCTCTCTTTACCCCTCTTTTATGTTGTGATATAAAAATAAATAGAATCAATTTTATTAGGAGCGTCAAGTTCGATGATAAATATAGATTTTAACAGGCTTACTCCTCTTGAAAAGGAAATACATAATAAGTTGCTTTCTTATTCCAAAGAAAAAGAAAACATTACCATAATGGAAGCAGCAGAAAAATGCGGTTGTTCAATATCCAAAATCTCTAAGCTAGTTAAAAAACTCGGATTTAAAAGTTACAAGCAGTACATCGCCTTCCTACAAAATAAAGATTTGTCTGAAACTCTTCCTACATCTTCCACCGAGTTAGAAAGAATTAAAAAATTTATAGATGACTTCGATTTAACCATTGTAGACAAAGTTATAGATCTCATAAACTCACACAACAAGATAATTCTATTCGGGTACGGGCCGTCTTTTCTATGCGCTGAATACTTCGAGTATAAATTGCGCTTTGTTACGGATCGTTTTGTAATAGCCGCACCCGATGAGGTTTACCTGGAAAATTTAATAGACAGCAATAGCCTGCTGATCATTTTCACCGCAACAGGTAGATTCGCATCCTTTGAAAACATATACAGAAAATGCAATGAGTGTAACTGCAAGGTGATCATAATTTCTGAAGAATACAACGACTCTCTACTTTCCTGCTGTGACCAGCTTTTCTGGCTATGCAAATACAAACAACCGGATTATTTGAAACCACATGAAAAAACAAGAACTGTATTCTTCATTTTCATAGAAGAAGTCATAAGGAAAATGCTCCATGACAACCTTCAAAAAAATGCATAAAAAAATATATGGGAGCTTCAATGGCAATACTAGAAAGTACACAGAAGCTCCCATACTTAATCTTAAATCATTTATCCCCTCAACCTTTATTTATCAAATGGCATATTCCTACTGTTCTTTCGACTTCCAGCACAAATGCTATGCCCTTTCCAGGTTTGTCAAGCTCCGCAGCATTTGAAATGGCTTCTAAAACCTTTTCCGTTTTTGCCCTGTCAATTAAGGTTAAAACTATTTCTTTTTCCGGCTCTATCGGTATGCCGAATAGCTTTGCATTTTCATGTATTCCCGTTCCACGCCCGTCTATAATTGTACCGCCCTCTGCTCCGGCCTTTTTTGCGGCTTCAACCACTTCTTCCGCAAAGCCTTTATTTACAATCGTCACAATTAGATCAAATTTGATTTTACAATCCTCCATTTAATTTCCCTCCTGCATTTTCAGCAAATGAATAATCCCTAGGAGCTGTTTGATATTTATAACAAAGCCAATCCCGTGTCCGGGCTTATTCAGCTTTACCTCATCTGAAATCGTTTGCAGGACCTCATTAACCTTATCCTCTCTTACAAGGGTAAGTATGATTTCCTTTTCCGGTTCAAAACTTATCCCGAGCAAATCAAGAAAAGACTTTTTTGCCGTCCCCCTTCCAAGTATGATCGTCCCACCTTCAGCTCCAGCCCGTTTGCTAGCTTCAACCACCTCACTTGCTTTACCCTTATTTACAATTGTTACGATGAGTTTAAAACTCTCGTCCACCGTCAATTCGCTTTTCATCACCAATCTTCTCCTTCCTGCCGTACAAAACCCCAAGGATAAGAATTGAAAGTATCGGTGTTAAAGCTACAAGGGAAACCATACCAAACCCATCCATCAGAGGGTTTCTGCCTTCAAGCTGCTTTGCCACTCCAACGGTCATCGCTAATATAAACGTGACCGTCATCGGCCCCGTTGCCGCGCCTCCTGCATCAAAGGCAATTGCTACAAACTCGGAAGAAACATACTTTGTCATCAATAATGCTATTATATACCCTGGGACAATAAAATACCAGAGGGATATTCCCGTTAGAACCCTGATCATCGAAAGTGCGACAGCAAATGCTACACCGATACATAATGTATAAATTAATAGTTTCTTATTAATATGCCCGCTAGAAGCTTTTTCAACTTCTATGGCAAGAACCTGCACCGTAGGCTCTGCCATAATAACTGCAAATCCCATTAAAAAACCCAAGGGGATCAAAATCCAGTTGTAATCCAAAGAACCCAAAACCATGCCCATCTGTTCGCCCATCGGCAGAAAACCGATGTGCACTCCCTGCAGGAATAAAGCAATCCCCACAAAGGTAAGCATAATCCCTTTGAATATTTTAATTACCTGACGCTTCGGAAGTTTTAACATAAAAATTTGGAAAAAGATAAAAAGCACAATTAGGGGGGCTAATGCGATGGCAACATCCTTCAAGACGGCGGTAAAACCTTCAAACAGCGCGCTTATCATTTGTAAAACACCCCCAACAACAAAACTGCCAAAATCGGCCCTATTAACGCCAAGGCTATTAATCCAAAGCTATCGCTGGCCGATGTTTTTCTTCCGGTGACCGAAGCCACCCCAACCCCAAGGGCTATAATAAACGGCACCGTCATGGGACCGGTGGTTACTCCTCCGGCATCGAAGGATACGGCTACAAATTCTGGTGAAGTAAAAAGCGCCAGCAAAAATACTAAAGCGTATCCAATAACCAGCAAATAATTGATCGGGATTCTCAAAAATATTCGAAGCAAGGCTAAAGAGACGAAAATACCCACTCCAAAAGCTACAGCAGTTACGATGATGAACTTATTTATGGCTCCGCCGGAGACCGCATCTACTTGTGCTGCCAGTACCTGAACATCTGGGTCGGCAACTGTTACCGCAAAACCTATTAAAAACCCGAAAAACAAAATGAGCCAAAGTTTACCCTTCGTTACCAGCGAAGAACCTATCATCTCTCCTACGGGTAAAAATCCCACCTTTGCCCCGATCAAAAAAAGGATAAGCCCCAGTATGACCAAAACGGCACCGCCGATGAAATTTATAAAAACCTCGGTTGGAAGTTTCGCTACCGTAAGCTGCAATATCGTCACCAAAACTGTAATCGGTACAACTGCGCCAAAAACTTCTTTTACCATTTCTTTGATGTTCAAATAGACCCCCCCTTATGCTTGAAGTGTTTGTTGATTAGAATTGTGCGGTTATTTCTTTGTATTTGCTTCCGTAAAAATAGTGGGGAATTATTTTTAGGATGTATTTACGTGAATCGGGAAGGGCTCTGGTAAAAAAAGAGTTGGTTTTCAGGACAGACTCTATCTGAACTTTAAAACCGCTGTAAAATTCCTCCGAAATTAAAGGACAATCTATTCGGTTATCTTCTAAATAAAAAGCAGTGGCCGTGTACGCGGAACCAATGGAAAAAATGAAAAGGCATTTATGAGGATGAACATCCAGGTAAAAGTCTGAAAAGTTAGCAGGATTAAGTTGAAATATTACAAATATTACGAGCACAATGCCGACAGATACTTTTTTATCTTTAATGGCATGAAAACCCCTCTTTAACGGCATGAAAACCTCCTTAAACATATCTTTTTACTGCTTTTTCTATTATAACATATTAAACCTATATTATGAAACCTACTTTTCGGTCCAATTGCTTTTTTTTATTTTGTAAAACCACATTTTCATCTGTTATCCCCTTATGTTTAATAATTGTTATCAATTGCTGGCGGGACCGCCTTTTTTATGGTTTTCCTTGTAAAAATAATAGCGTCGAAATCGAGATTTATATCGAAGCCTTCAAAAACCCCGCCGCACCTGCCGGTTATTTTGCCCCAAGCGGCCTTGGTCGTAGTCCTCACCGACTTCCATCCTCAGGTCTTTTCCGAAGACTGCCCCGCCTATCCTGCCTTCCACCCTGCCTTCTTTGTCTTTCTTAAGATTTATATCTGCTCCTATTATGGTACCTCCAGCCTGCCGTAAATACCGGTATCCTCCACCCGGCATTCCAGGCTGTATCCGATGCGTCCGCTTATGGTGTTCTAAAAATTAGCAACACCCCGCTCCGTGGAGGGGGTGTTCGGTTGAGAGTTAATTATATCATCCCGATAATCCCTTTGAGGACCCTCACGAATTTCTCTTTCACTTTCTCGGATACTTCAAGGACCTCAGCGTGGGACAGGGGTTTATCCAGAATTCCTGCGGCCATATTTGTAATGCAGGAAATCCCGAGCACCTTAATTCCCATCTGCCGGGCGGCAATTACCTCCGGAACCGTGGACATGCCCACCGCATCGGCCCCTAATACCCTCAGCATCCTTATTTCCGCCGGCGTCTCGTAGGAGGGGCCTTTCATGAAAGCGTACACTCCCTCCTTGTATTCCAGTCCGGCTTCTTTGAAGATAATCTTTGCCTTATCCCTGAGTTCCGCATCGTACGCAAAGGTCATATCGAAGAACCGGGGCCCCAGTTCGGGTATTTCTTCTCCCGCCGCCGGGTTTTCCCCTGCCAGGTTTATATGGTCCTTTATTACCATGAGGTCTCCCGGGCGGAAGCCCTCGTTAATCCCTCCCGCGGCATTGGTCACTATCAGCACCTTTATGCCTAAAAGTCCCAGGACCCTCGTAGCAAAAACCACCTTATCAATCGGATACCCCTCGTAAAGGTGGAACCTTCCCTGCATCACTGCTACTTGCCTTCCGCTTGCCCTACCGAAGACGAGATTCCCCTTGTGTCCTTTCACCGTGGACACCGGAAATCCAGGGATTTCGGCATAGGGTATCGCAAATCTTTCCTCCAGTCCGTCGGCAAAATCCCCAAGGCCGCTACCCAGGATTATTCCGATTTCCGGCTGCGGTACCCCTCGGGATTTTAGGTATTCCACAGCTTTTTTGAGTTCGTAATAACTCAAGTTCGACACCTCCCTGAAAGGTACCTTTACTTAAAGCTTAGATTCCTCAATTATTTTGTATTTAAAGCTCTTCCCATTTGGGAGCTTTTCACACCCTAAAAGGTCCGCCACCGTCTGGCCTATGTCCGAAAACGTGTCAAGAACGCCCAGATTTATTCCTTTTTTTATCGCTTTACCTGTGACCAAAACAGGTACGTATTCCCTCGAATGATCGGTGCTCGGAGTGGTGGGGTCGCAGCCGTGGTCCGCCGTTATGATGAGCACATCTTCGCTTTTCAACTCTGCAAAAATCTCCGGGAGCCGCCCGTCAAAATCTTCCAGGGCTTTGGCATACCCCTGCGGGTCGTTCCTATGGCCATAGAGCATATCGTAATCCACCAGGTTAGCCATGACGAGTCCCCTCTCAATTTCGCGCATGGCTTGAAGGATCTTATCCACTCCGTCCATATTTCCTTCGGTATGGTATTCCCTAGTTATCCCTTGACCGGCAAAGATGTCCCATATTTTACCCACGGCATACACATCCATGCCGGCCTTTTTCACCTTGTCCAGCAGAGTCTCCTGCGGGGGTTTCAGGGAAAAATCCTTCCGGTTGTAAGTCCTGACGAATTTTCCGGGAGTGCCGACGAAGGGCCTTGCAATGACCCTCGAAACCGCATGGTCTCCCTGCAGTATTTCCCGGGCAATCATACATATCTCGTAGAGCCGCTCGAGCGGTATTACCTCCTCGTGGGCTGCTATCTGAAAAACTGAATCGGCGGAAGTATATACGATGGGGTAACCGGTTCTCATGTGCTCCTCGCCGAGTTCGTTGATGATCTGAGTTCCAGAAGCCGGCCGGTTCCCCAGCGTTTTTGTTCCTATCCTCTTTTCGAATTCTTCTATTATCTCTGGAGGGAAACCTTGGGGGTATACCGGGAAGGGCTTTTCTAATATGATCCCCGCAATCTCCCAGTGGCCGGTGGTGGTATCTTTCCCAGCGGACTTTTCCGCGGCTTTTCCGTAGGATGCTTCTGGTTCTGGAATTGGAGCCACGCCTTCGATTTCAATTATATTGCCGAGGCCAAGCTTTTGCAGATTCGGCACCTTAAGCCCCCCGACCGCCTTTGCCGTGTTTGCCAGGGTGTTGCTACCTTCATCGCTATATAAAGCAGCGTCGGGAAGCTCCCCGGCGCCGACGCTGTCTAGCACAATAAGTATTACCCTTTTTATCATACTTCCCCTACCTCGCTCCTTTAAAACTCTTCGAGATTTTCTGCAGTAATCCTTGCCCTTATCAGCTTCCTCTTTTCCACCTTATTCGGAGAAATCCGGAAAGCCTCCCTTACTTCTTTTAAAGCCCACTTAAGTTTTTCTTCATCGTTGGCGTATATCACAGCCAGCGGTTTTCCTTTTTCCACCCTGTCTCCGATTTTGCCTCCGAGCCATATTCCCACTGAATGGTCTATCCTGTCGTCCTTTTTCTGGCGGCCTGCTCCAAGTTTCATAGCTGTAAGACCAAGCTTCAACGCGTCAATGCTCTCGATCCAGCCTTCCTCCTGTGCTTCAACCTCACACCGGAATCTAGCCTGCGGCAGCAGAGAATAATCTTCCAAAACGCCGGGGTTACCCCCTTGTTTATTAATAATTTCTTTGAACTTTTCCAAGGCTTTGCCGCTTTTTATGTTTTCCAAAAGTTTTTCCCTTGCTTTGGCCTTATCTTCTTCTATACCGGAAAGCCTCATCATCTCCGCGCCGAATTCCAGCGAAAGGTTCAAAAGGTCTTCGTGCCCCCGCCCTTTCAGGACTTCCGCAGCTTCTATGATTTCCAGAGCATTTCCTATTGCCATCCCAAGGGGCTGGTCCATATCTGTCACGTACGCCACCGTGGGTTTTCCGGCCAATTCCCCAATCTTCACCATGGTCTTCGCAAGTTCCAATGCGTCCTCGTACTTTTTCATGAAGGCACCGTTTCCGAATTTCACGTCGAGGATTATTTTGTCCGCACCGCACGCTATTTTCTTGCTCATGATGGAAGATGCGATAAGCGGGATGGAATCGACCGTGGCCGTCACATCCCGGAGGGCATAGAGCTTTTTGTCAGCCGGCACCAGGTCTTTCGATTGCCCGCTGATGGCCGCACCGATTTCGTTTACGATTCTAATAAACTCTTCTTTGGAAAGTTCGGTATTAAAACCGGGGATGGATTCCAGCTTGTCTATGGTGCCACCGGTATGGCCAAGGCCCCTGCCCGACAATTTGGCTACCTTTACCCCCGCCGAAGCGGCAAGGGGAAGCAGTACCAGGGTGGTCGTGTCGGCTATCCCACCGCTGGAGTGCTTGTCGACCTTCACACCCTCGATAGCCGAAAGGTCCACCATTTCGCCGGACCGGGCCATAGCAAGGGTGAGTTCTGCCGTCTCCTCTTCGTCCATGCCCCGGAAGTATACCGCCATTAGAAAGGCCGCCATCTGGTAATCGGGAATTTCTCCCTTTACATACCCTTCCACCAGGTACCTTATCTCATCTTTGGAAAGTTTTCCTCCATTTCGCTTTTTTTCTATAAGCTCCGGGACGAAAAACATGAAAGGCTTCCCTCCTTTCAAAAATCAAAGTTTAAACCCATACGGCAGAAGTTCTTTTGGACTTGTGCGCATCACCTTAGAACCGTCCCTGTTGGAAAGAAGTACTATAGCTTCAGGCGCAAGCTCAAGGATCACCTGCCGGCAGGCGCCGCAGGGCGAAACCGGCTCATCCACCCCTGCGGCCACCGCCAAGGCAACTATATTCCTTTTTCCCTCTGAATATGCCTTAAAGAGCGCCACCCTTTCAGCGCAGACGGTAAGCCCGTAAGATGCGTTTTCTATGTTAGAGCCGGTAAATTCGCTGCCATCGGAAGCAAGAGCACACGCTCCTACCCTGAAGCCAGAGTAAGGAGCGTAAGCGTTTTCCATCGCCTTTATGGCCTTTTCCACCAGCCTTTTTTCGTCTAACATACGATACCCCCTATTTTCTTTTCCGCACTATGTAGAATCTGAACTTTTCGGGAGAGAAGAAATTGGAAGAATAAAAGATGGGGTTATCCTTTTCGTCGTAGTGGAGCTGTTCCAGAAGAAGTACCACTGCAGATTTCGTCTTGAGGTTTAACTTCCTGTATACGCCTGCTATTTCCGCCCTGACGGGGACTATGTCCGATACGGCATAGGCGATGTATATGCCCAGGTCTTCCTGCAAGTAGTCAAAAAGCGACTCTTTTTCCAGCTTGAACTCCTTTTTCACAAACCGTGCGGGTATCCGGTCGATGCAAAACAGCACTGGAATTCCGTCGGCGGTCCTGACCCTTTCGACCCTGTAGATTTCTTCATCCTGAGAAATTCCCATCATTGAAGCTTCCCGCTCAGTAGGCCGAACCTTTTTTATCACCACGTCTTTGGTCCCGGGCTTCATACCCTGCCTTTCTATGAGCTTGGTTATGCTGGCAAGTTCCTCCATCCCGCTTTTTATGAGCGGAATTTTCGACACGAAGGTTCCGACGCCGTGGTACCTTTTTATCAAGCCCTCATCCTCTAGGATACGAAAGGCTTCCCGGAGTGTAGCACGGCTTACACCGAGTTTTTTTGAAAATTCTATTTCAGAAGGGAGTTTTTCGCCTTCCTTCAGTTCTCCCTTCATGATCATATCCTTTATTTTCTGCACGGCGATTTCGTATCTCGTGGGATTGAGCATATAAAGCAACTCCCCTAAGTAAGATTCATGTACTTCATAAAAGCATCAAAAAGCATGCTGTAATCTCCACTGACTATCACCTGGTGATTGCCCAGAGGGTTTTCGAGAAATTCTCTCACGGGGACTTCCAGCCGAACTTCAATCTGAGTCCTGCACCTTTGTTCGCTCTCCGTATTCTTCACCAGAGTGCCTCTGTACAGGCGGAACCGGTCAAGACCCTCGCCTCCGATCTTAAATACCGTAGCAGGCCCCTCCTGTACTTCTCCGGCAATGGCCACCCCAAGGCCGGATTCGAAATGGGACCTGAGCCTATATTTTCGCACCATGCAGGTGGGTATGGTGCAGTGGGCGAAAACCACCGTATTTTCCGAAAAGTCGACGGCGGAGGGGTTTGCCATAAAGGAATTCTGACCGGTCAGGGCGCGGACGGCAAACATGGTGAAGGTAGCAGGCAGATCCCCTTCGCAGCCCGCCACGACCCCTTCATCGTTTAACCGAGCAAGGGCCGTGCATCCGGTATTTTTGAGCTTCCCCAAAAGGTCGAAGCATTTTACTGTCACGGCATCAAGTCCCCGCTCTGATACGAGCTTTCGTAACGCCACATAAATCCTGTGGGCACCCTTGATATCGTCCGGCGTGGGCTCCAATACCGCCGCGCCGTCAAAGTAACCGTCGTACTTTTCCTCTCCTTGATCTTCAATATACCGGCAAAGTTCCTCCATCGGTATATCTATGAAACGGGTACCCCACCTTTTTGAGGCTTTTTTAAAGTTTACCGCACTATCTATGAGCCAATCGGAGGGACCTCCAATGCTGCCTATTGCGGCATTTTTTATTCTAATCCTTGCCTCTTCCAGGCGAGCAAGTTCGTTTATCTTTTTCGCCGTTTCTTCGCAGCTTGCGTAAAGCAGGTAACCGCTGTCACCGCGGGATTTTACATAGGACAGGATTTCCATGGAAGCAGCCAGGGAGTTGTTGATACCCTCGCTCAATAAGACTACCGGTTTTTCAAGCTTTTCGTATATTTCCCTGAACTTCCCTTCGACCCCGCCGGTCATAACCCAGATCAGGGTAAAACCTTCCGCTTCTCCCGGTTCTACAAATTTCACTTCGTAGTTTTTCTGTAAGAATTCCATCGTCGGCTCAATGCTCTTTAAAACCCGTTCTTCTCCGTGAAGCGGTGACATGAGTTTTATCACATTGATCCTCATACTATTTTAACCCCCTTTCATAAGGTACTCCATCCGCAGCAGGAGCGGTGGATTTTTTCACTACCCCTGTCAGCACCGCGAGCGTCAGAACGTAAGGTATCATCTTTATGAATTGGTAGGGTATGGCTCCACCTTCGACCACCCTGAAACTCAACGCTTCGGAAAAACCAAAAAGCAGCGAAGCCCAAAGCGCTCCCACAGGTTCCCAGTTACCGAATATCATCGCTGCCAGCGCAATGAAACCCTTGCCCTGGGTCATGCCTTCCACGTACATTCCCGTGTGTTCCAGGGCAAGATATGCCCCCGAAAGGCCTGCCAGTGCACCGCTAATAAGTACACCTGCGTATTTCATCTTAAAGACATCTATGCCCAACGTATCAGCCGCCAGCGGATTTTCTCCGACAGACCTGAGCCGGAGGCCGAAGACCGTGCGGTTTATTATGAAGCTGGAAACAGGCACCAGAAGCAGCGCCAGGATTATCACCGGCGAAACGCCGGATACCAGAGGTTTAAGAAAACCAATATTTAGTCCAGGGATATCAATTTTTGGAAGGCCCGATACACGCGGGCTGGTGGTGGCCATTTTAAATATTGCAAGGCTCAAAAACCGGCAGCCCCCGTAAGCCAGGATGTTTATGGCAACGCCGCTTACTATCTGGTCAACCCTGAAAGTTACCGTATTGACCGCATGAATAAGTGCCATAAAAAGGCCGGCTATCATAGCGAGCAACAGGCCGAAATAAGGCCCGTAATAGTAGGAGCCTAGAGCTCCCATGAAGGAACCTGCAATCATCATACCTTCAAGGCCTATATTTACTACCCCTGCCCTCTCCGTAAATACAGCTCCGAGAGCTGTAAGGAGGATGGGCACGGCCATTCTCAAGCTGGAAGCGAGGAGTTCTGCGAGGAACATATGACACTCTCCTTTCTCTCCAGGCGCTTAATATAGTCGTTCATGACTTTGGTTATTACCACGATGGACATTATCATTACGGCCTGGAGGATAACTATCGTATCCATGGGCACGTTAAGCTGCGTCTGGATACCTTCAGCACCTCTTTTTAGAAAACCAAAAAGTATCGCAGAAAGAACAATGCCCAAAGGATTGTTCTGGCCAATGAGGGCCACTGCTATGCCGTCAAATCCATAGTTTCGGGGAAAATCAAGATCCATATATCCGAAATAACTCAAAAGGTCCGAAAGACCCACAAGTCCTGCCACAGCTCCGCTGAGCAAGAATCCTGCCATATATACCCGCTCAGGTTTTATCCCTGCCGTCCTTGCCGCTTCCGGGTTCTGACCTACAGACCTTATTTCAAAACCGAAAGGCGTGTGCATCAAAAGGTAATATATCAAATAGGCCATCAAAAGCCCCAAGGGGAAGAACCAGTTAAGATAAACGTGCCTCGGAAGCTGTATGCCAAAAAGCCCTAAAAATACATGGAGTTTCGGCATCAGCGCCGATGGCGGAAGTTTCGGCGTCCTTGTGAGGATGCCGCCCAGGCCTTCTACCAACTTCTGCGACCTGTCCAAAAATACATCGGCTATGAGGTAATGGATGAGAGAATAGGATATGTAGTTCAGCATTATGGTGCTTATTACCTCATGAACGCCCCTTTTCACTTTTAGATATATAGGTATAAAAGACCATAACATTCCGCCAAGGGCACCGCACAATATTACGAGGGGAAGATGGACAAAAACGGGAAGCCCCTTTATTGCAAATCCAGCGAGCGCTGCAAAAAAGGCGCCTATGAGGTACTGCCCTTCCACCCCTATGTTAAAAAGCCCCATGCGGAATCCTATAGAAACAGCAAGGCCAGAAAAGATAAGGGGTGTGGCGTTGTATAGAATGATGGCTATGCTATCCAACCGGCTCAAGCTAAACTTGAAGATTGTATAAAAGACCTGCAGTGGACTTTTTCCTATCGCAAGAATCACAGCGGAGCTTATGAGGGCCGAAAGCACAATAGCCAGTACCGGTGCTAGAATCCTTAGCATAACTATATAATAACGCTTTTTCATGCCCCTTCACCTGCCTTTACCTCTCCCCCGAGCATGTAGACACCGATGTCTTCAAGGGTAACTTCTTCGGGTTTAAACTCGGCGGTTATCCTCCCGTTGTATATCACGCCCACCCGGTCGGAAAGAGAGAGTACCTCTTCCAAGTCGGCTGAGATGAGGAGGATAGCTTTGCCTTCTTCCCTTTTCTTTAAAAGCTCTTTATGGACGAACTCTGCAGCCCCTACGTCCAGTCCCCGCGTGGGCTGGGAAGCTATTATGACCTCTGGCTCTCGCGAAAGTTCTCTACCAAGAATGACCTTCTGCTGATTGCCGCCGGATAAACCTTCTATAGACTGCTCTATGGAACTTAACATCACCAAAAATTCCTCCGATTTCTTTTCCGCAAATTTACGGATAGCCTTTAAATTCAAGGACCTTCCTTTCAAAAACTCCTTTTTCCTGTGGAACCCCAGCACCATATTTTCCCAGACTTTCATGGGAAGTATGAGGCCCTGGCGGTGCCTATCTTCAGGAATAAAAGCAACGCCCAGGTCTCTTATTTCCCTTACGGAAAGGTTACCCGCATTCCTGCCGCAGATGGTCACCTGCCCGCTGGATATCTGCCTTAAGCCCAATATCGCTTCGGCCAGCTCCTTTTGTCCATTTCCTTCGATTCCGGCAATGCCGTAGATTTCACCCCCACGGATCTCAAAGGAAACGCCGTTTACAACAGTCTTTCCAGTGCTTTCCTTTACCACCAGATCCTTTACTGAAAGGAGCACCTCGCCGGTAGGAACCGAGGCTTTTTCCAGTTTCATAAATACGGGCTTTCCCACCATCATCCTGGCGAGCTCTTCCTTTGTAACCTCTGACGGCATTACGGTGCCAACAACCCGGCCGCGCCTTAAAACGGTTATTCGGTCAGCAATTTCTAATACTTCATCTAGCTTATGGCTGATGAAGATTATGGTCTTGCCTTCTTCTTTTAGCCTCCTCAAGTTTACAAAAAGCTCCTTCACTTCCTGAGGGGCAAGCACCGCCGTAGGCTCGTCAAGCACGAGGATATCTGCACCACGGTAGAGTACTTTCAATATCTCTACCCGCTGAGCCTGACCCACCGATATTTCTTCTACCCGCGCATCAAGATCTAAGGAAAAATTGTAAAGGGATAGCAGTTCTTCGATCATCTTGCGGCTATTTTTTTCATCTATAGTAATACCGGCCCTTTTTTCGGCACCCAGAATTATGTTTTCCAGCACCGTAAACCGGTCAACCAGCATGAAGTGCTGATGCACCATGCCTATTTTGAGCTCTATCGCCCTGCCGGGAGAAGTTATTCTTTCTCTTTTCCCGAAAATGTATATCTCGCCTTCATCGGGCTGGTAAATTCCTGCTAGAATTTTCATAAGGGTGCTCTTTCCTGCTCCGTTTTCTCCAACGATGGCGTGGATTTCTCCCTTTTTTACTTCAAGGTCAATTCCGTCGTTGGCCACAATTCCCGGGAACCGCTTTGTGATTCCCTTCAAAACGACAGCCCGCTCCAAATACAGCACCTCCATTCGGCGATTGTAAAAAGGGGGGTGACAAGGCTAATGCCACCCCCGTGGGCTCTTACTTATTAAGGCTCTTTTCAAATTCCTCGTATTCCTTTTTGTCCATCGGCACCTTTATTTCGCCGTTTATGATCTTCTGCTTGAGCTCTTCCAGCTTGGGCTGTATATCCGATATCATGTCTTTGTTGTAGTCGTTCACCGCATAACCTACGCCGTTTTCAGCAAGGCCGAATATCCTGTATCCACCTTTGAAGTTGCCTTCCACCAGGGACTTAATGGTTTCGTAAACGGCTACATCTACTGCCTTTACCATACTAGTGAGTATGTAAGGCCTTTGTGATGGATCTACCGTTAAAGACTGGTCAGAATCTACACCAATGGCAAATTTCTTTTCTAACGTCGCAGCTTCTATTACTCCTACTCCGGAAGCTCCGGAAGCGTGGTAGACCACATCGGCGCCTGCTTTAAACTGCTTTAGCGCCAATTCCTTACCCGTTACCGGGTCTTTGAAAGCATCGCCGGTTGTACCTATGTAGTCAGAATAAACCGTAATTTTGGGGTCTATATATTTGGCGCCAGCCATGTAACCCACTTCAAACCTCTCGATGATGGGTGTTTTCATGCCCCCCACGAATCCAATCTTCCCGGTCTTGGACTTCATGGCAGCAGCAGCCCCTACGAGGAAAGACCCTTCGTGCTCTTTGAAGAGCAGGCAGGCAATGTTGGAATTCTCGTCAAGCCCGTCTATGGCACCGTCGATTAGCGCGAATTTTACATCGGGAAACTCCTGAGCCACTTTCTGGATGTGTTCCGTGAAAAGGAACCCTACACCGAAAATCAGGTCAAAACCATTTTCAGCAAGAAGCCTTAAAAGCTGTTCTCTGTCCTGGCCGCCTTCAGAAGGCTCCTTGTAATCCACTTCGATCTTATCGGCGAAGTCTTTGGCAGCTCTTTCAAGTCCCGCATAAGCGCTGTCGTTAAATGAAAGGTCTCCACGGCCTCCCACATCGAACACAAGACCAATCTTAAGCTTCTCACCGCTCTGAGACTCCTGCGCCCCTTGATTTTGCTGCTCCTGGGGCTGATTTGATTGATTGGAACACCCCGCCAGCATCGCCATGATCAGCAGCAAAACCAAACTTGCTGCCAGAATCTTGCGGGCTTTCATAAAAAAATCCCTCCTAAAGGTTTTACTAATTTTGAATGCCAACTTAATCCAGATACGTTATATTTCTATTTTCAGCCTCCCCTCTCCTTTGGTTGTAGATGTCTGACATCTGACCATTTTTATTTTATCAATTTTCTTTACAGTACGTCAAGTATTTTTATTTTAAGACAATTTTTAATATAAAAAAATAGACCGGCTTACAGCCGGCCATTGATCTCATCTACTTTACAAGGAGCGTTTTGATTCCAATGCTCAAAGATTGGAAAGAGCTTTGGCCTGATAACCTAATTCCGCAGAAATCTCTGCCGCTGTCTGAGTGACCTGCTTTATAGCTAGTGTAAGCTTTTCCCCTTCGAGTCTGGCAACAGGTCCTGAAACACTTATGGCAGCACATACTTTGCCGGTATGGTCACGGATTGGAGCAGCCACACAGCGAAGACTATCCATAATCTCTTCATTATCTATGGCATATCCTTGGGCACGCACTTTTGCCAGTTCTTTTTCTAGAGTTTCAAGATCAGTAATGGTATTCTTGGTAAAGCGCGGCAAGCCTTTAGTCGCGACAATCCGTCTTACTTCCTCTGGCGAGAGTGAGGCCAGAAGTACCTTACCCACACCAGTACAGTGTGCCGGTAACCTCATGCCTACCTGAGAAACTATGCGCAACGAGTGACGGCACTCCCTCTTATCAATATACAGCACTTCTCCTTTATCTAAAACAACTAAGTGTACGGTCTCGCCTAGCTCATCTACTAACCTTTGAATATAAGGGGCTGCTACAGTTCGCACATCCCAACCATGTGCTACTATATTTCCCAATTCAAATAGACGTAAACCCAGTTTATATTTTCCGGTAAAGTTAGACTGTTCCACGTAACCGAAATCTCGTAAAGTGGAAAGTAATCCATGGACAGTACTTTTGGCAAGTCCCAGCTTATTGGCAATTTCTCCCAGACTCAATTCTCCTTTTGCTTCCGCGAGGATATCAATTATTTTTAACGCTTTAGCTACCGACTTTATCTGGGAATTCTTTTTCAATATTTACGGCCCTCCTTCAATTGTCAACCATGCAACAAGTCTACATTACTTTAACTAATTCTTTGGAATAAGCAGTTAAAATTTCATTACCATCTTTACCAACATAGATTACATCCGTTATCCTGGGTCCACCAATGTCGGGTCTGTAGATGGTAGGTAATAATAGATCTACTACCATGCCTTCCTCTATAGTCTCCATTCGTCCTTTACCTATAATCGGATAAAATTCCGATTGTCTAAGGCCTACTCCGTAACCTACAACGTCAAGGTAATATTTTTCCAGTCCCTTATTTCTTATTACCTCCCTGGCCGCGGCATCCACTTCCCATGATCTCACTCCAGGACGTAGAGCAGAAATAGCCTTCTCCTGGGCTTTCAGTAAAAGGTTATAGACTTCCTCTTGTCCTGGATGAATATCTCCAACAGCTACCGTACGGCACATCTTAGCACAGTAACCTTCATAAGTCGCTCCAAGGTGAATAACCACAACTTCGCCAGGTTGGATTTTTTTGTTGGTAGCACAAGGATGTGTAAGAAGAGTACGCTTTCCTGAAACTATTTGAGATCGGAAGGGAGAACCACCCGAACCGGCCTTAAGCATAGGATACTCGGCTTCAGCTAATATATCCAACTCTGTTATACCTGGTCTTACTGATTTTATTGCTGCTTCCATTCCTCGGCAGACAGCTGCTGCCGCCCGCCGCATAGGTTCCACTTCTTGCGGCTCTTTAATGGACCGAACGCGGTAAAAAAGGTCAGCTGCTCCAATGAAATTTCTCTCTGGAAAGGCTTTGCGCAAGGCGTCATACACTGCATAATCTACAAAATATCTTTCAAAACCAACGCGCGGTGAATTGAATCCGTAAGCTTTGATACGTTCCACCAACTTACTGCCTAAGCTTTCTTGTGGAAAAATGTAACCGTAAGTAGTCAAACCCGACTCCGCCACATCCATTATCTTGTAAAAATCAACACTCGTCTGGTATCCCGCTTTATCCAGCACACCTATCAGAGCTTCTGTCTGAGCATTCCCCGCACCAGCACCTAAACCCCGGCAGGCTCCATCGAGAAATGTAGCTCCAGCTTCTAAAGCAGCAAGACAATTCGCTGTCGCCAGGGTTAAATTATTGTGTGCATGGAATCCGACCGGAACACTTACTTTCTCTACCACTGCACCTACTCTGGCTTTTACATCTTCGGGTAGCATAGCTCCGGCGGAATCGGCTATGTAGATATAGTCCGCTCCGTAACTTTCAAAAAGCAGGGCCTGCTCTACCACCTGCTCTGGGGACACCATATGTGACATCATTAGGAAGCCAAAAGCTTCAAGACCCATTTTTTTAGCTAGTCCAATGTGTTGTTCACCAATATCTGCTTCCGTGACATGGGTGGCAACTCTAACTGCCTTTGCGCCGCATTCGATGGCCATTTTTAAGTCTTCCTGGGTACCAATGCCTGGAAGTAACAGCACAGTCAGTTTAGCCCTCTTAATTACTTCAGCTGCCGCTCTTAGCATCTCTTCATCGCTCAAAGCAGCCCAACCGTAGTTATAGGAAGATCCTCCTAAACCATCTCCGTGGGAAACCTCGATATATTCAACGCCCGCCGCATCCAAGCCACCAGCAATAGCCTTTATTTGCTCCCGAGTAAACCGGTGTGACACAGCATGGCTCCCGTCTCTGAGTGTGGTATCCACTATGTGTATGAATTTACCGCTGTTCATGCTACCACCTCCTTACCCAGCATCCTAGCCGCCAGCTTCTCGGCAACTGCCACTGCTGCCGACGTAATAATATCCAGATTGCCAGCGTATTTGGGGAGGAAATCTCCTGCTCCTTCTACTTCTATAATCGTAGTTACTTTATTACCTTCTAAAATAGGCGGCACTCTAAGCCGATAGCCTGGTACATAGCTTTGGACTTCCTTGACCATTCTTTCTACAGCTTCCCGAATAGTTTTTTCGTCTGGGTTTTCCACTTCAACGTATACAGTGTTTGTCATAATTATAGGTGGGTCAGCTGGATTTAGAATAATGATTGCCTTACCTTTTTTAGCACCTCCGATGGTGCAAAGAGCTTTAGCAGTTGTCTGGGTAAATTCGTCAATGTTCTGCCTTGTACCTGGACCGGCGCTTTTACTGGCAATGCACGCCACTATTTCCGCATAGCGTGCGCCAGCTACCTGATTAATAGCGTAAACTATAGGCACTGTAGCCTGACCGCCGCAGGTTACCATATTGAGGTTAGGTTCCTCTTGCAAATCTTTGAGATTAACCGGGGGTACCACATAGGGCCCCACCGCAGCCGGCGTAAGATCGATGGCTATTTTACCGGCTTCTTTTAGCAAAGGAGCGTGCTTCAGGTGATGTTTTGCTCCGGTTGCATCAAAAACTATTTTGATGCTTTCATCTTCAAGTACTGACTTAATTCCTTCAATACTAGTGCGGACTCCCAGCGAGCGAGCCCTCTTTATCCCCTCAGACTCCACAATTCCAACCATCATTTCCATATGGAGGTACTTGCTGCGTAGAATTTTGTACATCAAATCAGAACCGATATTACCCGGACCTATTACAGCCACTTTGATTTTGTCCATTATACAAACCCCCTTTATGTGATTAAACAAAGCGCAAATTAAGGGTGCCCAGCCCGTGGAAGGACACAGTAAACACATCTCCTGCAGCCGCATCCACCGCTGCGGTTATAGCCCCAGAGAGTATTATTTCGCCCGCCTCCAGTGCGATGTCAAAAGCAGCTAGTTTGTTGGCAAGCCACGCGACCGCTGCCGCTGGGTGTCCCCATACAGCCGCTCCCGCGCCGGTATTGACGACCTCACCATTTTTTTCTAGCACCATCCCTATAAGGCGCAAATCTAGGTCTTTGACAGGTACCATCCTGCTGCCTAGAACAAAGCGGGCGCTGGAAGCATTGTCAGCTATAGTATCGGCAAGTTTTATTTTCCAATCTTTGATACGGCTATCCACTATCTCTATCGCAGGCATTATGCCTTCGGTGGCCCTTAAAACATCGGCAATGGTCACCCCAGGGCCTTTTAAAGTATCTTTTAGAATAAAGGCCAGCTCGCCCTCTACGCGCGGCCAAATTAAGTCTTCCCTCCTGCAAGGCTCACCTTCCGGAAGCAGCATATTGTCTAGCAGATGGCCGTAATCCGGTTCATTTACTCCCAGAAGATTTTGCATGGCTTTACTTGTAAGTCCAATCTTTTTCCCTATTATCCTCCTGCCCTGTTTGAGTTTCATTTCAACTCCGGCAAGCTGGATACGGTAGGCATCCTCTACGGTCAAACCAGGGTAAGTAGAGGTTAGAGGTTCAATTGGCTTGCGTGTCTCTTCTGCCTCTAAAAGTCTAACCGCTATAGCCTTGAAATCCATGGTGTTCACTACCTCCTTTTCCCATGCTCTCATGCCAGCGCTTACGCAATACTCCAGCAATTTTCTCGGCTAAACTGGCATCATCTAAACTCTGAACCAGGCCCTCCAACAAAGCCTGGCACGCCAGCCTCACCTCTTCATGAGGTCCCGGCAAGGCTATTAACCGTGCCACACCCACCCTGCCTACGGCTATACGTACACCCTCTTTGTGATGACGGTTACAATCTGGGGTAAATTTCAATATCCAGGGTGTGTGCGCCTTAGGATCAAGGCGAAGGATCGCTTCTATGTTGCAGTCCTTGTCTTCTGCTCCCACACCACCTGTTGTAATTATGAGGCCATACCCACGCTCCAGTGATCCTTCCAACCGGTTGACCACAGCTACTAAATCGTCTTCTAAAATTCCCCCAAAATCGGCTTTGAAACCAGCCTTAGTCAGAACTTCAATTATATATGGGGAATTAGTATCACGAATTTTCCCTGCCAGCACCTCGCTACCCGAAGCAAAAACCAGCGCTCTCCGCGTTACAGCTTGGGTAATTTCAGATGTCATTCGTGCTGAAGTAACAAGAATCTTTTGGGCTTCAGCAGGTTCTAGAGCAATCAGCCCTAATACTCCTTCCGAGTGTACTTCAGCTTTCGGCCCTATAATTACACCCGGCACCTCCTGAAGCCGCTTTAAAATCTCCGCTTTCTTGCCAGCAACTGATTCAGCCTGCACCTGGCGACGCAAGATATCAAAAGCTACCAGCCCCTGCCGCACGTCCACTACCATGACTTCATGAGTATCAAGACCCAAAGCCTGTGCTGCTGCAGCAGCCACCTCCTTGAGGTCGGCTCCAAGAAGGTCTATATCTTCAACCCAAAAAGTAGTTTTCTCCAGCAAATCCCATTCCATCGTTTTCACTCCAATACTCAAATTAGATTGTATTTTTTAACATCCAGTGTGAAGTCCAGCAAAGGTGCATCAATGATGGCCCGTCCTACATCCACAATATCGGCACCCGCAGCTATGATCTCGTCCAGTTCATCTCTTGTTACTCCACCGCTGAAAGCGAGTCTTATTTTTTCGCGAAAACCTTCTTTCGAAGCTACTTCGTTTACCAACACCAAATCCTGTAGCTTACCGGTATCCACCATCAGTATATTTGCTCCTTCCGCGACAGCTTCTTTGGCTTCTTCTGTCAGAGGAGCCTCTTCGCCCCGCAGTTGAACTACCACTACCCTCCCCTCAAGTTTCCGGGCTCTACGCACCGCCGGGCCCACACCCCCGAACATTCGTACATAATTCTTATCAAGATAGACAAAGGGCTCATCCACAATGCGGATTCCCGCACCGCCAACAGCTATAGCCTGGCGTAAGTCCTGCCTTACCTCAGGAGGCACTTTCTTCCAAGCACCGCAGACAACACGAATCCTGCCCCGAGCCTTATCCACCATCTCGGCTGCCGCTGTAGCTACACCTGACGCCTTGCCAATAACTCCCAACAGCTGTTCCTCAGCCCGAGCTACCTGCCATGCATCACCCCAAGCCCGGCATATACACTTACCTTCCTCGATTTTTGTGCCGTCAGGAGACAGCTCTTCGAGTTTAAGCCCTAATTCCTGAGCTTCTTTTTACAATCTTTCGGTACCAGCCAAAACTCCTTGCTGCCTAGCTGTTATTTCCAACATATACGTGCAACCGGTTAAGGGAGCGAAAAGAAAATCCCTGATATCCACCAGCGACCACCTTTCGGTATTATCCGATCCTATTCGACATTACTGTAATATAATTATTCGTCATGCTTTTTGCTTATTCCTGCAACAACGGAGATAAAATTGTTCGACAATATCAAAAATTTTTGGTTTTTGTTTGAAGAATAATGCTCCTAATAATGCTCCTCAGCTTTTAACCTGAAGTTTAGTAGCAAAAAAAGAGGGCTTTTCAAAAGCCCCCGTAAACAAGCTATTCATGTATATATGCTTTCGCCAGCCTTACGTACTCTTCGGCGTTCTTTTTTATCTTTTCTATTTGTTCTTCCGTTAGCTCCCTCACCACTTTTGCTGGCACCCCCAAGGCCAGGCTGTAAGGAGGGATTTCCTTTCCCTCGGGCACTATAGAACCAGCACCAACCAGTGCCCCCTCACCTATAACGGCGCCATCCAGCACGATGGCACCCATGCCGATGAGAGCGCCGTCCTTTACGGTGCAGCCGTGGAGTATGGCGTTGTGCCCTACAGTTACGTTGTTTCCGATCGTTACCGCGTGCGTTTCGGTGACGTGGATTACAGTACCGTCCTGGATATTGGTATTAGTCCCTATCTTTATGCTATTTATATCTCCTCTTATAACCGCTCGATGCCATACGCTGGAATTCTCCCCTACCGTAACATCACCTATGATGTCGGCGGTGGGCGCAATAAAACAGCTTTCATGGATATTGGGTCTTTTCCCATTGAAATCCTGTATCACGTTCGAAAATCCTCCTTAGTGTAAAAAATTGGTGTTATGTGATTTATGTCATACATATTTTATCACAAATCGATAAAATATAGAAAAGAAGCTTAGTCTATGAGGAGGTTTATTTATGGAACAAACCGGCAAATTCATAAAAAACATAACCCATTCTCAGGTCCACAATATAGTTGATTTAGTGGAATACAGGGAAGGAAGGGTGGAAAGCCGCACCCTTGCTCAGGGTAAAAATTTGAGTCTCACGCTTTTCGCCTTTGACAAAGGCGAGGAAATCAGCGCCCATTCTTCTCCCGGCGATGCCCTGGTCCACATTCTAGACGGCGAGGCTGAAATCACTATTGGCGATGAAAAATTCCGCTTAAAAGCCGGCGAGATGATAGTGATGCCCGCCGGAGTCCCCCATGCTTTATATGCGGTGGAAAGATTCAAGATGTTTCTTGCAGTAGTTTTCCAGCCTTAAATTAATCTAAATTGGGAGGTGCTAATCATGTCAGAACTTATTCATAATAGGGAGTACCGGATCAAGGCTTTAAAGGAATTGATAATGGACCTGCACAGGGGCAAAAGCGTAGATGAGGTAAAGCAAAGGTTCAGAGAAATTATAAAAGACGTGTCCGCCGAAGAGGTCTCCGCCATGGAACAAGCGCTTATACAGGAAGGCATGCCCGTAGAGGAGGTCCAAAGGCTCTGCGACGTTCACGCTGCCATATTTAAGGAAGCCTTAGAGCAAAAACCCCAACCCCAGGCCACTCCAGGCCATCCGCTCAATACTTTCTTCAGGGAAAACCGGGCTATAGAAGAACTGATAGAAAAAGAGATAAACCCTCTCCTAAAAGATCTAAAAAGTGCTCAAACCGATAGGGAAAGGGAAGTCGCTCAAGCACTTTTAGAAAAGATAAACCTGCTTTTTGACGTAGAAAAGCACTATAAGAGAAAAGAAGAACTTCTCTTCCCGTACCTTGAAAAGTACGGCATATACGGTCCTTCCAAGGTGATGTGGGGCGTTGACGATGAAATAAGAAGCGACCTCAAAAGGGTGAGGGACATGCTCTACAATTACACCCCAGGTTCTAAAGAAACCGTGGTGGAAAAAATGACGGAACTTACAAATAAAATCAAGGAAATGATTTTTAAAGAGGAAAGAATACTCTTTCCCACCGCCAAGCAAAAACTGACCGAAGATGAGTGGTATCAAATTTACAAATCCGAAGATGAGATAGGATACTGCTTAGTGGAGCCCGAAGGCGAATGGAAGCCCCAGCGGGTGGACCTGGAAATGTTAAGCGAGGCTATTGCCGACAGCAGCACCAAAGGCTTTGTAAAGTTCTCCACCGGCATGCTCACACCAAAAGAGATAGAGCTAATCTTCAACCATCTTCCTGTCGATATCACCTTTGTGGACAAAGACGACACCGTGCGGTATTTTTCCGCTGGTAAAGACAGGATCTTTACAAGGCCCAAAACAGTTTTGGGCAGGAAGGTGCAGAACTGCCACCCTCCTGCGAGCTATCACATCGTTGAAAAGATCCTCCAGAACTTTAAAGAAGGCAAAAGGGATGTTGAGGAATTCTGGATAAACCTAAATGGCAAGCTTGTCCACATCCGTTACTTTGCTGTAAGGGACGAAGCAGGAAAATACGTGGGCACTCTCGAGGTGACCCAGGAAATAAGCCGGATAAAGGAGCTTCAGGGAGAAAAGAGACTTCTGGAAGATTAAAAAAAATTGCTGCCCCTTGAAAAAGGGCAGCTTTATTTTACGCTCTTTCGAAAAAAACCGCCACGGTTCCCGGCCCCGCATGAGCTCCAATGACCGGGCCGATCCATGAGACCAGCACGTCTTTGGGATTGAATTTTTTCTTTATGGTATCTACAAGCTCCATTGCCGTCTCTTCGTCGTCGGCATGACATACGCCTACCACCTGATTTTGAATATCTTTCGCCCTTTCTTCCATTATTTCCAGCATCCGTTTCAAGGCGTTTTTCTTTCCCCTTACCTTTTCCAGCGGCTCAACGGCGCCATCCGCAATATGTAAAATCGGCTTTATGTTCAGCAAACCACCTACGAAGGCTTGGGCTGCTGAAAGTCGCCCTCCCCTTTTCAGGTATTCAAGGGAATCCACAGTAAAAACGTGTTCCAAACGGTGAGCGTAAGGTTCCACTGTACTTACGATCTCCTCCGGCGAGCGTCCCTCTGCTGCCATGCGGGCAGCTTTCAGAACCACCATCCCCAGGCCAAGGCTTACACATTTTGAGTCGAAGATTTTTATTTTTTCCGGATCCGGCATATTGTTTTTTGCCAGCAGAGCAGCTTCATAGCTTTTTGACAATTTGGAAGAAAGTCCTATAACTATGGGGGTTTTATCCTGCTCCAGGCATTCTTTGTAGCATTCCATATACCTTGCCGCAGTTACCTGTGAAGTAATAGGTATTATTTCGCCCCTGCGCATGAGGTCGTAAAATTCCTTAACAGAAAGATGAGAGATGTCTTTTTCCGGATCGTCTTTTAAAGCCACCGGCATAGAAAGCACCTTAACCGGCAGCCCTTTTATGTCGATATCCTGCGGAAAGTCGCATGAGGTATCGGTAATTATTATACTACCTGCCAATTTGCATTTCCTCCTTTAAACAGATTCTATTAGATTCTTTACTCTGATTTTGGAAATCCTACTTTGTTTTTTATTAGACCCTGTTTATCTTATCGATATTTTCAATATTTTCATCTATTACACCGAATTCATAACCTTCATTTCTCAGGTACTCGATTATCCAGGGCAAAATTTCCAGCGTTTCTCTTTTTGAATTCATATCGTGCATTAAAAGCACAACCGGATTTTTCCCTTTCGTCGTGAGCCTGACGTAGTCCATCATCTGTTCCCTGGAAGGAGGTGGTTTCAACGCATCGCCGGCGGAAGCGTTCCAGTCGACATAGATGTACCCTTCCTTTTTCAGCCGCTCGGCAATTTTTTTCATAATATCCGCGCCGCCGTACCTTATGCTTACCAGGTTGTCGGAGCCTCCGGGAAAGCGGATTATTCGGGGCCTTATTCCTGTGGCTTCGTAAATCATTTCCTCCTGCTTTTTAAGATCGGCCATGAAGTTTTCCACGGAAGAATAGATCAAATCGTAACGGTGACTGTAAGTGTGGTTGCCCAATACGTGCCCTTTTTCATAAATCATCCTGTACATTTCCTTATAATTCTTTTTATTCCACCCATTTACGAAAAAGGTGGCCTTAACCCCGTACCTTTCTAATACCTCCAGTATCTCAGGCGTATTTGAGCTGGGTCCGTCATCAAAGGTAAGGTAGGCCACTTTGTTTTCTTTTAGCCCCCGGAAATAAGAACTTTCTATACCGAGAAATCTTTGGGCAAGCAGCGTATTGAGCTCTCCGCCGTAATATTCCTCCCATTCCCCTAAAACTTCGCCGGCCTGGGTTTTGTCGGGGGTTTTGCTGTCATCTACCACGCCGGAAAGGTAGCCCTCGCTGTAAAATGCGAGCGCGGTCCCAAAGATCGCGCCGAAAATCACCACCAAAGCCACTAAAACCGCAAGACCCCTCTTCCCTTTAAGCCCCATCAAAAATCAACTTCTTTCCATATTCATACTTTATTCCATCATATCAGTTCAGGAATCTTTTGTAAACAGGTTTATTCTACTAACCTTCTATAAATCTCCCCTACCGTTTTTTTCAGCACAGGATGCTGGAACTCGGGGTCTATCTCGGCGATGGGACCCATCACAAAGGTCCTGTTGTGGGCGTCGGGGTGGGGCACTACAAGGCCATCTTCCTCGATCACCATGTCTTCGTAAAATATAAGGTCGAGGTCTATGTTGCGCGGTCCCCAGCGAACTTTCCTTTCTCTACCCATTTCCCTTTCAATTTCAAGGAGTGTTTTTAAAAGTTCCCTTGGAGTAAGCTCCGTTTCCACCAGGCAGGCCGCGTTCAAAAATTTGTCCTGATCCTTATACCCGTAAGGTTCCGTTTCAATTACGGAAGACACTTTAAGAATTTTTATGCCCCGCCTCTTTATCCTTTCCATTGCCTCTTTTATGTTCTTTTCGCGGTCCCCTAGGTTGCTCCCCAGGGCTATGAACGCTCTTGGCATTTTACCGCCTCCAGGAGGTCCATTACCCGTCTGTTTTCCCTTACATCGTGCACCCTTACTATATCAACCCCTTTCAGGACGCAAAGGGCAGTAACCGCAAGAGTACCTTCAAGCCTTTCATCGGGAGGCACATCGCCCAACGCCTTTCCTATGAAAGTCTTCCTCGATGCTCCTATCAGCAAAAGCTTGTTCAGGCTTTGAAACTCCTTAATCCTTCCTAATATTTCTAGGTTGTGTTCGTACTTTTTCCCGAAGCCAATTCCCGGATCCAGGATTATCCTTGCAGGATCTACACCGGAAGAGGCGGCGAATTCCATCCTTTCTACAAAGTATTCGGCTATTTCCCTTATCACGTCGTCGTAATGGGGGTTCTGCTGCATATCCCTTGGCGTGCCTTTAATATGCATCAGCACAAGAGGAGCTTTAGACTCAGCCACTACTTTTACAAGGTCTTTATCAAATTGAAGCCCGCTGATATCGTTGACTATATCCGCTCCCGCCTCGAGGGCCTTCTCGGCCACTCTCGCCCTGTATGTATCCACCGATATGGGAATTTGAGGAAAGTTTTCCCGCAACAACTTTACGGCAGGGACCACCCTCCTCAGTTCCTCTTCCTCGTCCACGGGTTCCGACCCCGGGCGGGTGGAAAGTCCACCTATATCTATGATATCAGCTCCGTTTTCTATCATATATGAAGCTGTCTCAAGGACCTGATTTAAGTCCTGCTTTCTCGAACCTGCAAAAAAAGAATCGGGAGTGACATTTATTATCCCCATTAGCCGAGTCCTCTCGAAAGTTATCTTTCTGCCCCAGGGACTTTCGATATATTCCGGCTTTCTGCTTTTAAGGTAATCCTTAAGTTTTGCCCTTACTTCCTGCAGTCCGAAATAATTGGCGCTTTCCAGTTTTTGGACGAGGGCTTCATAATGCTTCTTAGTCCCCAGAAGAATCACATCGGACCTTTCGACCTTACAATTTACGGCATATTTATGAACCACCGCATCCCCACCCAAGGAAAGCATTTCCTGCTTTAGGATGTTAGCTCCGGGCGATAAAATACCAAAAATTTTTAGTGGTATAATCCTAGATTTTCGCTCAAAAATGGCAAAGGATGCGGGATGAGCTCCCACCCTTTCCATTTCCGACCTTAAATAATAAGGAGTAAGTTCTAGAATCATTTTACATCCACCCTTTTTCCACGCACGCAAAGGCGTCGTGGTTATGGATACTTTCAAAGCTTGTAACTTGTACTTTGTACCATTCTATCGAGTCGTCTTTCTCCAGCTCCAGCGCCACGTCTCTTGTCACATCCTCCACAAATTTTGCGTTTTTGTAAGCCATTTCAGTCACGAATTTTTCGTCGGGGCGTTTGAGGAGCGTATATATGGGACAGCTGGCGCTCCTTTCGGCTATTTCTGAAAGGTATTCAAACCAGATCATCTTTTTTGACCTCACGTAAATTTCCACCATCGCCCTCTGGTTGTGCGCACCATTTTCGCTTATCTCCTTGGAACACGGACAAAGTGTGTGGACCGGAACCTTTACCCCCATTATTATAGTAGATTCCACGCCTTTTTCAGCTTCTATAACAGCCTCGATTTTAAGCGGAGACGAAAGTCCCGATACCGGCGATACTTTCCACAAAAAGTATGGAAAGCGCATCTCCAGGTGACTTCTTTCCGCCTGTAGCTTTCCCTTAATGCTGGTGAGAATTTCTTCAAGAGCGCTTGGATTTAGCATTTCGAGGTTGTTTAAAACTTCCACAAACCTGCTCATGTGGGTGCCCCTAACGTCATGCTTTAAATCTACGGAAAGGCTTATTTTTGCCACAGTATACTGGTAGCCCCTGGTTTTATCCAGCACTTTTAAGGGCCACTCGATGTTTTTTACGCCGACCTTTTTCAGTGGAACATTCCTTTCATCCCTTTCGCTCTGGACGTCCCTCAAAGCCCCTCCCCCCTGTAAACGACCCCACTCGTTTCGGTCTCCCAGACCTGCACCTCGTAAAGGTGGCAGTTTTCTCTTTTTACGCTTTCTTCAAGCTGTTTCCATACCCAGAGAGCTATGTTTTCTGCGGAAGGCTGCTTGATAATATCGTTAATGTAAGAATGATCAAGCTGATTTAGCACCTTTTCCTCTACTATTTTTTTAAGCTCCAAAAAATCCATTATCATGCCTTCGTGGTCCGGCACGCCCTGCAGTACCACTACCAGCCTGTAAGTATGGCCGTGTAGCCTCTCGCATTTGCCTTTATAACTTGCCAAATTGTGGGCCGCATCAAATTTGAACTCCTTTATCAGAAACAAACTTACCACCTCATCCTATTTTTTGCCTATCCAGCAGGTCATGCAGTTTTTCAAATAACAAGCCCACTACATACCAAAACGGCACGTAATCCAGCCTTATGAGCCCGTCCACGGCAAAAGTGCTTTTCCCGTAATCCCAGGGGCACACACCCACCAGCGTTCTAATGGCAAGACCGCTGAAATACTCGACAGTAATTATGACACCGGCCCAGAAGATCCCCCTTACCCAGGTGGGCACATCCTTATCATATCGTGAACGGGTTCTAACATAACCGCTGAACCGTATATTGGAAACATCCAGAGGTACGTCCATCCCGTTAGCTTAGGATCCCCCCTTAGGATGGAACCAATTCCCGTAAAAGCAACCTCCATTATCCAGCCTGTCACACCGTAAATCAGAAAGCGAAGTATCTTGGCCTTCATAGTCTTATTTTTCACATTTTGACGCGGAAAAACTGCCGGCCGGCTTCGTAAAAATTCATTATCTCGCCCTCATCCAGCAGGTATCCGATGTACGCCATAACCGAGAGATTCATAAGGTAGTACTGGGTCATATTGCTCATGACAATGCCGAACCTTTCGCAAACTCCACGGAGTATTTCCTCCGCCGTGCGGGGTTCTTTCAAAATATCAGTGACGTACTCAAGTGTTTCCATGATCCTTTGCCGGTTAGCATCCACCACCGGCTTTATGTCATCTACGGGCACTCCGTGACTGGGAATGAAAAGTGCGGCGGATCTTTTTTCCAAAAAGTTCAAAGTATCCAATGCCTTTTTTATATGTGCGTGCAGCGGGACGCCGTGCTTTTTTATGTATTCCTGAGCTATAACCGAATCGGCGCAAAATAGCACGCCTTCTACTTCAATTCCTATCTGTCCTAGAGTATGCCCGGAAATATCCAAAAATTCCACATCTATGCCTTCAATGCTCCCCTTCCCTGGTTCCATAACCCCATCTACCTTAACTCCCGGTGCAAGGAGAAACTTATTCCTCAAAGGCGCCGGCGGATACGCTCCTGAAAAAAGGTAAAGCGGCTCCCATATGGGAAATTCCAGGACTGTCTTTTCGAAAGCGCTGGAAAAAACCTTAGCTCCCGTTGCCTTTACAAGATAAGGTGCACCCCCGCAGTGGTCTGCGTGTGCATGGGTTATTATTATTCCCTTTAGTCTAAAACCGCTTTCTTCTATAAGCCTTCTTGCTTTCCGGGCCACGCTTTCGTCAATACCGGCATCCAGAAGGAGCGCATCGCCGTTTTCTCCTACAACGAGCCCTAAGTTCACACCACCATCGATATAGTATACGTTTGTGTTGACTCTATTAAGTTTCATGCTATCCCACCTACAATTTTCATGATTTTTTTCTTATGTCGGCTTTCACATATTTTTTATCTCCCATTCCCATGCGGTTTTTATTATAAACCCCAGGTCGTCGTAGCGGGGCTTCCATGCCAGCTTTTCCTTGATCTTTCGCGAATCGGCAACAAGCTCCGGCGGGTCTCCTGGCCTTCGTGGCGCGTACTCCACCGGGAAGTCCACACCGGTCACCTTCTTTGCTTCGTTCACTACCTCCCGCACCGAATATCCCTTTCCGTAGCCGCAGTTAAAAATATCGCTTTTACCACCGGAAAGCAGGTACTCCAGGGCGAGGATATGGGCATCCGCAAGATCCATCACGTGGATATAATCTCTTATGCAGGTGCCGTCCCGGGTGGGGTAATCGGTACCGTATATGTAGAGCTTTTCCCTCTTTCCGCAGGCGGTGCGGACACACATAGTTATAAGGTGGGTAGCGTCGGGTTTCATCTCTCCTATTTTTCCTTCTGGATCTGCACCGGCTACGTTGAAGTAACGGAGCGATACATACCTGAAGTCCTCCGCATCATTAAGGTCTTTCAGTATTGTTTCTACAGCAGCCTTGCTCCTGCCGTAGGGGTTTACGGGGCAAAGAGGAAAATCCTCCGTAATGGGCATTTTGTCTGGCTCACCGTAAACCGCTGCCGTGGAAGAAAAAATGAATTTATTGACGCCACACTGCCGCATAGCTTTCAGTATGTTCAGCGCGCCGCAGGTGTTGTTTTCATAATACAAAAGCGGCTTTTGCACCGATTCCGGCACTACAATCTTGGCAGCAAAGTGCATAACAGCATCCGGCCTGAAGTTTTCCATAGCCTCCTTCAAGGTTTTAAAATCAAGGATGTCGCCTTCCACAAGCTTCCCCGCTAGTACGGCTTTCCGGTTTCCGGTAGAAAGGTTGTCGTAGACCAGGACTTCATGACCGTTTTCTGCAAGGAGCTTTACCACATGGCTTCCAATGTACCCGGCTCCTCCGGTCACAAAAACTTTTGCCATTAATTTTTCTCCTTTCTTACTATTTCTGCCATTTTTACGAATCAATCATACCAAGTTTAGAAGTTCTTGTCAAAATTTATTTTGACCCCAGCAGAAAATCCGAAAAGGGGTCGTGGACCCTGTAATTTTCTTTTGCCTTCCTTACATCGTGATTTGCGTAACAGTAGCGGCAGCCGTGGGGACATGTGTTATAAACACCTATATCCACGCTCTTGTAGCAACCACATCCTGGCCTTGTGGGATTCGGAGGCACATTTATATCACAAGAATAAATTTCATTTATTGCATTTACATCTACGCAACTTCCCCGCTTTACGTATTCACCCACAAGATAGTCGCTGCAGCAGCTGTATACCGTAATGCCGTAATCTTGAGCGATGCTTCCAAGGTGGTTCGCAAATTCCCTCCTTTTATCTTCATCCCACTGTATAAGGCGAATACCTTTTTCCCTCTCCAGGAGGTCAAAACTTCTTTTCACTTTGCCGTATAAGGTGGCAAAACTAATATAACAGCGCCGGGTATAGCCCTTGAGTCTCCGCACAAGGTATTCGAAATTTTTAAGGTAAAACTCCTCGCCGGTTACGCTGGTAATTACTATAGGGTCGAACCTCCACTGGATGTGGCCCGGCGAAAACTTGCGGGAAATTTCAATAAATTGTTCGACAGCTTCATCGGGAGAAATTACGTTGTCTTCCAGTACGCCAAAAAGCCCCGTGATGGTAAATAAAAAATAAAGGCGGTATTTTTCTTTTAGCTCATCAAGGACCGGAATAAGGGGCCCGAAGTTCTTGCTCCAGAGCACTATAGCATCCACGTCTTCAGGTTTTAGAGATACTTCCCGTTTTGACCCGTTAAAGGGGTTATAAACCACAACTTTGCCCTTTTTGATCTTGTCCATAAACCAATCTGAATAAAAGGCCGGAATGTCGGTCCTTCTGCTGGCCGATATTATCATTTGGCATCACCCATTCTTATTTTAATACGTAACTTTACTCTACTGCAAAATTATGTTCATGGGTGTCTTAATGCTTTCGATAAAATTGCAGTGCCACCGCACAAGTGGCGTAAAAAAAGCCCTGCTTTAGGCTAAAAAGCAGGGCTAGAGCTTCCACACATCAGCCTGCGATTTTTCTTGTTCGTCCCATAATCAATACAGTAAGGATAACAGCAGCAGCTATAGAAAAAACCAGCGCCGAAGTGGATTTTGTCGGGAGAGGCTCTGGATTTTCGGAAAGATAGGCAGCCACAAGTTCGCCGCCCGGAACTATATCAAAGGTCCTATAGTCCCGATTTCCCATGGAGTCCTCGGCTGTAATGGAAAGATGATATTTTTCTCCCTTTTTCAGTCTTTTTGCATCAAAGGTAAATCGTTTCTTAAAGTCCCCGGAAACATTCGAGGCGTAATCCTGTCCTTCGAATTCCACCACTTCCCTGCCGCCGTCGTTGCGAGTTATTTTCACCCGACACAATATCGGGTCCCCATCCCGGTCGCTAACCAAAATATTAACAGAATAGCCTTCGGGCCTTTTTTCCAGTTCCACACCCTCAATTTCCGGAGGGTGCTGCTTTATCGCGCCAGCAGGCAATCTGCTTGCAATATACTTTGCCAGCACCAGGTCCTTTGAAGCTATCGCCTGTTCGTAAAGTTCCAGCAATTCTTCTTTTTTCATCCCTGATGCTTTTTGCTTTACCGTATCGAAGAGAGCCTTCCTATCTTCAAGCTTCTTTCTTTCGGATTCGTCCAGGTTTTCAAGAAAACTTTTATTGGCCAGCGACTCATTGTAGACCACATAAAGGTCATAGAAGGGTTCTACATCGCTTTGTTCCCACACCAGATTATCTCCTTCGAATCTAAGGGTCGAAGGGTAGATGCTTATTATCATATACGGCTCGATGCCTTCCATGTCGAAAACCACCCTGGCCTTACCTATATGGCCTTTCCATAAAGCTCCGGTCTTCAATATATATCCTATCTGCACATCGCCGGTGGAGAAAACTGTGGGATGAAACCGGTATGTATTTTTTATTTTCACCGTTTCTCCCGCTTTAAATTTGACAGTGAAGGTATACCAGCTTTTATAGGCGGGCAGGCCCAGGGCTTTTTCATTTTCTGGAGCTACACCCTTTTCTAACTTTACAGGAATTTCCACACCGTCTTGGAAAGCCTTAAATTCCTCGACTTTTAGCCTTGTTTCTTCTTCCTCGTCACCTTCCATTTCCGCCGGGAACCCCATCAAAACCTCCCGGGCTTTGCCGGTGTTTTTAAATTCGAATACGCACTCAGCATAGCCCGACTTCACTTTAATGTTCACGTACTCCGAAACCATAACAATGTCCTCATCCCTTAGGGGATACACTCCGTCAGCCATCCTTCCCAACGAGCAATCGTCAGCCCTGACATTGCCGGGAGTCACAAGCATGACCACGCTGAGGACGATGACCAGAAAAAACTTAATATGTATGTTCATAAATTAATCCTCCTCGTATAATATGTCTTAGAAATTATCAAGAAGTTTTTATAGCTTCTTGAT
>JAKKUQ010000134.1 GCA_021890755.1 Thermosediminibacteraceae bacterium
GCGAAATACGAGCCGAAAAGAACAAGACGGAAAGATACATAAACATGATATCTAAGTACCTTTTGGAGCATCCCAATGATAAATTCCAGCATGGAAACTTGGCGGTGGAATATTTCAACGCTGGAGAATACAAAAAGGCACTGAAGCATCTTTTGATCGCAACAAAGGGAATGAATATAAACTCTCTTATGGCTCCTAGGCTTTTGAGGTATTTAATAAGCACGTATACGGCGCTTAAAGATTACTCTACTGCGTTGAAAATTATAAACGATGCTAAGGCTTACTACAAAGATATCCCGGATTTCAACTTTTTAGAAGGGATGCTTTACATAGAGCAGAAGCGCTACAAAAAGGCCGTTGAAGTGTTTAAAGAGTGCCTTGCCATGGGTGAGTATAAAGGTCCATTTGGCACGATGGGTGGAACCGGAAGTTACAGGGCAAAGTACATGATAGGATACTGCTATGAGAAGCTAAATAAACTCCACGATGCCGTAAGGGAATACGCGGAGGCATTGAGGCTCTACCCAAGTTACAGAGAAGTCATTATAAGGCTTTTCGATATATTCGTCAAAAATGAAAAGCCGGAAAACGTAAAGGAATTTTTCGACAAGTACGTGGACAAAAGAAATCCCTACAACTTTGTGACTTTGGCAAACCTTTACATGAAAATTGGCAGGTTCGATGTGGCAAAAGATACCTTGAGAAAATCCGCATCGATATAGCGGGACTCAGTACCTTAAAAGGCATTTCTTACATGGGTATAAAGGATTTTGAAAAAGCCATCGGATTTTTTGACAGAGAGCACGAAAAAGTAAAAGAAGAGGCCGTTTATCACAGGGTACTGTGCAACATACTACTGGAAGATTTTGAAACGGCAAAAAGGATTTTGTGGGAGATAGAAGATTCAGCGGATAAAAAGCTTTTCCTCACAATAATGGGTGAGATGAAAGCAGGTTACGACGAGGTAAGGGAAAGTTATTTTAAACTTCTTGAAAAGCTTATACAAATTCAGGAGTTTGATTTGTTCAACGGAGTTTTAAAGCTTTATTCGGGGCTTTTTACCCGGGATGATTACGTGAGATACGGCCGCATGATGGAAGACAAAGGTTTTGAAGAGTTGGCGGTTTCGGCTTATATAAAGGCGGCATAGCTAAACTGCAATTACCCTCATGTTTACAGATAGTCTTGCAGAAAAGGCCTTAGAGCAAAAAATGGCCGAGGAAGCTTTTGCCTTCGCAGCAAGGGCGTATAATTTGGACAGAACCGATGTGGAAAGTTACGCCTTGATGTACAAAATATATAAGGCCATGGGGAGAAAAGATGAAGCGGAAGGAGTAAACAAAGCGATAAAGGAAATTTATCCGGAAATAGAGCTCGAGGAAATAATCACATAATGGATTTTCAGCAAATCAAACAAAATAAGATAAAAGCTAAAGAAAAAGAAAGCATTTCGCGGAAAATATATTTTAATCAGTGAATAATAGGTGGTTTCCAGATTAAATCTGAGGAAAAGGCGTTCGATAAATAAGGTGAAAGTAAAATTCGGTCCGGCCGGCCGAATAAGCATAAAAAAACTCC
>JAKKUQ010000135.1 GCA_021890755.1 Thermosediminibacteraceae bacterium
ACCAGAGGGATGGGGGTGGCTCAATCCCTTTTTACACAATTATATAGACTTAACTTATTGATACTCCCCCTCTTTGATTTTTTACAGTTTTGTTTTTCTACTGCATAATATGAACGTAACGACAAAAATGTTCATGCAAGCGGAAGATAATTGGCCGTAAAACAAAAAGCTCTTGAATTATCCAAGAGAGTATGGTAATATAATAATGCAATTAATGCCGAAGTGGTGGAATTGGCAGACGCGCTACATTCAGGGTGTAGTGGGCGAAAGGCCCGTGTGGGTTCGAATCCCACCTTCGGCACCAGAACATATACGGTTTCCAGGAAGTATTGGAAACCGTTTATTTTTTTTGCTAATATTTAATTTTGATCAACGAGTTTTAAAGCAAATCCCCTTCCACATTCAGACAAGTGGAAGGGGATTTTTTTCAAGAAAAATGTGGCTTAAGTGTTTAACTTGTTTTTGCCTTGGTTTCGGTTTTTATTATTACAACATATTATATTATAGCAAATATATTCAAACGGATTAAATAATGAATGGGGGGTTTGTTTATGTCTGATCAGCAACCCCGTAGAGTCCCTCGGTCGTGTCCCCCAGGATTTCAAGGACGATATACCGTTCAGCCCGGTGATACTTTTTTTAATATAGCTCAGATGTTCAGAACGCGCTTAGAGGCCCTTGCTGTAAATAACCCTCATATAAAAGATCCTAATATTATAAACCCTGGTGATGTCCTTTGCGTTCCGGGTCTTATTCCCTACCCCTGTTGTATTGTTCTAAAGCCCATATCTCAATTTCGGTTGCCCTTTGGAGCAGGTGCGGTAGCTTTTATTAATTTTGCTCCTCAAGGAGGTCAAGCAGTAAGCTTTTTAGCAACCCTCCCTCAACCTTCAGCATTTGGCAATTTTGATATCTATGTGGGTGAAATTTTAATTCCTGATATCGGGGGATTCGGCAATCAGTTATTTCCGACTCCTCAGGATCCGCAGACCTGGGCTACCAGAATAGATCTTCCTACTGCTGCATCAATCGCACCTAACTCCAGAGTAGTAATACGTCCTGCTAATTCAAATACCGGCGTATCCGGCGATATTATATTTGACGCAACGATTCGAGGTGGTAGCTGTCATTTATAAATTTATATTATCGTGCTGATGCTTTCTTTTTTTATTGAAATAATCCAATTTTTACTTCGTTTGGTGAATTGATATATTTTTGATACTGCTGATATTCTTTTTCTACACTTTTGAAACACTCTACAATTAGCTTATCTAATTTCTTAATATCCTCAACAGAATTGATCAAAACACGTGAGCGGCCGCTTATACTTTGTGGACAGTTTTCTACAATAAAATCATCATCGATAATGTTTTTAATTAGATTTAATTCTAATAAAGTAGCTATGTACTTCTTCCTGCCACTTAATTTGATTTTTAAAAACCATCTTGGATATGACATTGAATAATTTATTAATAAATGAGATGAACTTAGCTCGTAGTAAATTTGGCTGCATATATTGTGATTGCTTAAAATTTGTTTTACTGTATTGAATGCGGCGAGTTCGTCATC
>JAKKUQ010000136.1 GCA_021890755.1 Thermosediminibacteraceae bacterium
GTGGACAGTGGAGAGAACGAGACGATCAATACGATTGCTCATGGACATAGCACCTAGGACAGCAAGAATAAAAAAGCCGTGGGGCGAAGTGGATGTCCCTGTGGATGAAGTTAGTATAGGTGATATAATGGTAATTCGTCCCGGGGAGAAGATAGCTATGGATGGGATCATAATAAAGGGCGAGTCTTCTATAAACGAAGCAGCTATCACAGGAGAATCCATACCGGCGGATAAAGGGCCCGGAGACGAGGTATATGCGGGGACGCTTAATATTCAGGGTTCAATGGAAGTTAAAGTTACGAAACATGTCCAGGATACCACTCTTGCGAAAATAATACACCTGGTTGAGGAGGCCCAGACAAAGCGGGCTCCAGTTCAGGCCTTCGTGGATCGATTTGCAGCTGTATATACTCCCATTGTGCTTGGGCTCGCTGGTGCCATAGCGCTAGTGCCGCCGCTTTTCCTCGGCTATGAATGGCAGTCCTGGATTTACCGCGGCTTGGCTTTGTTGGTGGTATCTTGTCCGTGTGCTCTAGTAGTCTCAACCCCTGTCGCTATAGTTAGTGCAATAGGCAATGCGGCAAGGAACGGGGTACTGATAAAAGGTGGAATTTACCTGGAAGAAGCAGGAGCGCTGAAGGTTATAGCTTTTGACAAGACCGGCACTCTTACGAAAGGGGAGCCAGTGGTCACTGACGTAATACCGGTGGGTGTTGAATCAGAAAGAGAAGTTCTGCGCAAGGCTGCAAGTGTAGAAAATCTATCGGAGCATCCTCTTGCGAATGCTATAGTTAGAGCTGCAAAAGACCAGGGTATAGAAATAATACCGGCTGAGGATTTCACAGCTTTAACAGGTCGAGGGGTAAAGGCTACAGTGGAAAGTGAAGCAGTACTTATAGGGAATATAAAATTGTTTGAACAAATGGGTATAGAGACGAAGGGAATAGCATCTACCGTAAAACGCCTCCAAGGGGAAGGAAAGACGGCCATACTGGTGGGCACAGAAAAAGATATTATAGGAATTATTGCACTTGCCGATGAGATAAGGGAATCGAGCAAAAAGGCTATAACTTTACTAAAACATACCGGCATCGAGCGGACGGTGATGCTCACCGGCGACAATAAAGCTACAGCCGAAGCTATAGCCAACCGTGCAGGAGTCGATGAATTTTTCGCCGAACTGCTTCCGCAGGACAAGGTGAGGGCTCTCGAGGATTTGATAAAAAAATACGGGAAGGTAGCCATGGTGGGAGATGGCATAAATGATGCTCCGGCATTGGCGGCAGCAACAGTGGGAATAGCGATGGGGCGAACCGGAACAGATACTGCTCTTGAGACGGCTGACATAGTTTTAATGACCGACGATCTGACCAAAGTTGCCTTTACGGTTCGCTTGAGCAGGGCTGCTATGAAGGTTATAAGGCAGAATATAACCTTGTCGTTGCTTCTTAAAATTGCGGCGGTGCTTGCCACATTTCCGGGGTGGTTGACGCTCTGGCTCGCAATTATGGCCGATATGGGAGCGACTATACTTGTGACGCTCAATGGGATGAGG
>JAKKUQ010000031.1 GCA_021890755.1 Thermosediminibacteraceae bacterium
TTTTCTCGAGTTCCAATCTGAGCCATTGAATCGCGCTTTTTTCGTCTATTATCAAAGAAATCTGCTCTTCTTCCAATTCCAGTTCCATTCTTTTTGCGTCGTATTTATCTACCTGATCCGGAAGAAAATACATGCCGTCCCTTTCGACAAACCTTTCTTCTAATCCTCTGTAAAATTCTGCAGCATCCATCGGTATGCTGAGCCCTCTTTGTATATGAAAGGCAATCATAGCATCATATAAAAGGTATTTCTGTCTTTCGGGAACAATTTCAATTTTCCTATCCTTTACGACCACAACTGGAAGCATCTCCAGGTGCTGCCTTACAAAATCCCAAACGCCGTCTTCGGTTCCTGCCTCCAGCGAAAATCTCTTTTCAAAGCTCTCTTTTGGTTTATATGCCGAAATTATCAAGTCCTTTTTTACAGCAGAAGTCGTTGTTACTTGATTAAAGGTACCCTGCTTTTTATCTAGCACTTTTACATTGGCGACCACAAAGCCTGCCCTCAATATGGCCTCCTGAATGGCATTCCATACGGCGTTTTTTGAATTGTGAAATTCCACCGTCATCCATCGGCCCGGCTTTAAAATCCTGTACATTTCTTTGAAACATTTTTCCATGAGCTCCTGATACTCGTAAAGTCCTTTTCTTTGAGTTTTATTTATTATAGCTTCCGTTTTATTGTTGGTAAAAACCTTAAGCCATGCCTCCCAGATAAAATTAAGCTCGGAATACATTAGATTGTCGCCAAAGGGCGGATCGGTAAAAATGTAGTCGATGGAATTTGAGGGAATATTGGTTAGATCAATAGTGGATTGGGTAGTGAGCCTAACAGAATTATTATTTGGTCGAAATCCCATAAAACACTTTTTTACCAACTCTAATTTTCCTTCAAAAGCATGGAATACATTAGTTTCTGTAGGTAAAGAAGAAATATATAAAGTTCCTGGTAAAGGAACATTTCCACTTCGATAAAATTTAAACCGAGCTGTTTTCCCTAAATTAACTAAAGTGGCTGTAAATAAAAAAATCAATGATTTACCTTTTAAGGCAAGTTTATTATACAAAGCGCTTAAAACCCATAAATTCCTCTTGGTATAAAAATGGTGAACATGAGTTATACCTAATCTCATAGGATCTTTTGTTTTTATTCCATCAGGTAATCTATCTGTCGGATACCAATAAGGGATATCTGCATCTTCTATCTTTCTTATTAGCCTCAAATCAAATTCATCGGGCTTTTTTTCGTATCTTTTTCCGTTTACCGAGTAGTTAATCAACACGGGAACCTGTTTTGCCTGAGTTATGTATTCCTTTAACGCCTTATCGTATACTGTGACTTTTGCCCTTTCTAGGTTTGCTTTTTTAACCAAAGCGCCACAGCTCTGGCATTTGAATTCCTCCAGCACCTTGCCTTCTTCTTTGTCCACTGCCGCGTCCCAGAAGACAATTTCCCTGCTGCAGTTCGGACATATAAACACGTCAGACCATACGGTGTAATTTATCCTGCCTTTTATGGGATTACCCTGAACGTCTAAAACCGGCATTCCGTTTTCGTCCACATGAATTGTCTCATACATCCAGCCGCATTCTTTCTCCACTTCTTCTAAAATCCTCTTTGCCTCTTTCTCAAATACACCAGGCTCCACCGGAGTGTTATAGTTATAGGCAATAAAGGTAGCGGCGGGGGAAAGGTCGTTTAAGATGGCCCTCCTTGCCCCCCATTCTACCTTTCTGCCCTGCTTTTTAAATTCCATTTCGACTTTGAATTTGAATCCCGGATCAGGGTTTTCACACATGGCCGCCGCAACTCCGGTCATTCCCGTGCCGCAAAATCCGTCAAATACAATATCCCCCGGTTTCGTATAGTGCAGGATATACCTCATTATGGCTTTTGGAGGTACTTTCGTGTGGTAAGAATGGGCGTTGTAAATCGGGTCATTTTTGCCCTCACTTATATCGGCAGCAAAAGGTTCCACTTCGTAGTCGTCGGTTTCTTCGTCGTACTTTTTGCCGTATTTTTCGATAAAGTCTTTAATGAATGGATTGGGACATGCGGTATAATGCGGTGGGTCGGAAAGTTTCTTAATATCTTCGTCGTCGCCTAAAGGGAACCCCTCTATATCCCTTACAGAATCTAATAATTCCTTAGTCAACTCCATCTTTTTACTGCCCCCATTTTTTATTTAATCAATATCCTTACTTTTTCTTTTTCCTTGCCCTTTGTCAAGGACTTCAAATATTCTTCGAAGGCGGCCTTTAATTCATCAACGGTCATCGGCCCTTTGCTGGATATCACATGCTTCATAGCATCAAAATTCAATTCAACCTTCTCAAAGCCTTCCATCAAGCTGTTTACAGCGTTTACAAAAGCCGGGGAAATTTTTGAAGGTAACTCTTTTTTGCTCAAAAATTCTTCTATCTCTCTTTTCTCATCCGGCTTTAAGTATTTGATATTCTCATATACGATGGCGTCATCAAGCGCCTTGATGAGCTGATTTTTCCATTCCTCTAAGGTATTCGCTACCTCGTCTTCGATTTTATCCATAAGACCGTATACCAAAAATTTATCACTTTCGCTGGGTCTAAACCCGCATTCACAGATGGGATTCCTTTTTAGCTTTTCTTCTGTCAAAACGTAGCACGTCTTGGCGCTCTGGAGCTTGTTTTTAATGTCATCGAATTTCTTCACATTAAATATATCTTTTATCTGGCAAAGTTTTTCCAGGTTGGCATATTCATCGCTGAGCAAAATCTTTTCTTTTTTCTGCTCGGCATTTACATCCAGCCTGTACTTTTTATGCTCTTCCATGTACTTTTTCATATATATCTTTTTTGCTTGCTCCAAATCATAAAGCACATCTCGGATGTAATTATCATCTATTATGTCCACATCGTCCATCGCACTTTTGATTTTTTTCTTTACGCTTTCTATCGCATTCTTAAAATCCCCATCGTTCAGCGAATGTTCCGCAGCCTGGAGGTAATTCACTTCCGATTCTATTTTGTTTTTGAATTCCTTCAGCAGTTTTATTTTGTTAAGTATTTCAAGAGGTTTGAAGTTTCTATCAAGCTCTTCCACAGTATATTTAAAGGACTTCAATTTCTGAGGTGTGTTGTAGATTTTAAGCCCATCAAGAAATTCCTTAAAGTCGGTCAATTTATTCAGGAAGCTATCCTTTTTCTTTTCTATGAATTCGGAGGTAATACCCCAAATCATAAAGCCTTTATTAATGGATTCCTTAGCTCCAATAGTATCCTTAATCAGCTCATCTAATTTGCTTATCATGGCAGAAACGCCTTCCGCCCTCGCGGAAGGATTTTTTACGTGCCCCGCGGGAATCGCAAGATAATCGAACAATTTTACGAGTTCGTCAATCGGAATATCCTTCGGCCTTTTTACGTATTTGAACTCCAATAGATTGTACATATTTGCCGAAGCAAGCTCCCTCAGTTTCGTAGAATCGTATTCCTTACCTGTGTTGTCCACGAAAATTATATCGCCGCTATATACCAGCGAAGCCAACGTTATCACGGTAAATTGAGGCTCCCACTTGAACCTCTTGTCTTGCTCTTCTTCACTCTTGTTCTTTTCAAACAAGTCCTTCTTATTGATTACCATCCCCGGACCCAAATTTGAAATAAGGTCCAAATAGTATTTAGCGTACGTAGAATTATATGGGTCTATCCTGTTTCCGTCTATCAGCCCCAGCGAATCTAGCACCTTTGCACCTAGTTCTTTCCTGTCGTCGGCCATGTATTTAAGCGCGGCCCTTGTTATTTCTTCCAAATTCCCGTTTTTACCCAGGGTTACGACGGTGCTAAATTTTGGATAGTCCGGGTAAATCCTGTTAAAATAAGGGGATAAATACATTGAGGCGATGGTATCTATTATTTCTTTAAAACTCTTTTCCGCTATAGATTTAATCTTTACCGCTTCAAAAATGGTTTTGGATTCACCTTTGTAAGTTACGGTAAAGCACTCCAAAATGTTCTCTTTTATGTATTTCATCAAGTTTCTTTCATAATCCTTTGCTTTTTCGCTATATACTTTCTTCTCAGCACCGCTATTGCTTCCATGACTGGCAAGGAAGCTTGCTGCAGCGTATAACTTCAAATTCTTAACAAAATCATCGTCCTTTATGTTGAACTTGAAAAATACTTCATCTTCCCTTTTTTCATCCTGCCACTCTTCGTGTTCGTAAAGCCTTGAAAAGTATATGTAAAAATCCCTCGGCGGATGGGCTGTGGGCCTTTCATTTGGATTCCCGAAAAAGAGATACCCCAATCTTTCTATATTCTTTTCCTTCCACAAAAGACGGTACTCCCAGATCTGATGCCCGGGAACATAAGGAGCTGCCGATTCTTCATCCCAATCCAGTAGTCTGAGCACTATTTCGTAATAATAAGGGTTTAAGCTGTCTTCATCTAAAGCATCGGCTTTTTCTTCCACTTTTGCCTGGTAGTCTATGTCCTTTTTAAGGTCAAGGTAATACTGGCCGTTTTCGGGGTTGTGAGAGATGAACTGGCCGCTCACTGTCTTTATAATTTCTCTTATTATAGTGGAAATCATTCCTAATAAAAATTCTTCGCTGTTTTCTGGAGCTTCGGGGATATTAAAGCAAAGGTCGTCCTTTATGTTTTCCAGGGTTATCCCCACAGGAAGGTAAATATCGCCAGTGGTCAGCCTGTGGACGCTCAAAGCTTTTATTATTTTTATCGCGTATTTTTTGTACTGGGGCCTTGTGTAGGACGACTCGATTATATTTTCCAATGTCCTGCTTTTTTCCACTACTTCCCTTATCTGCGGGTCGGTTTTTGCCGCCGTCATTTCTTTTATATAATCCCAGTAGGAATCATAGGAAATTATACCTGTATCGTTTTCGGGAATATTTTCATTTAATATATTTTTCATAGTCAAACTTATAGTCTTCAATATCTGCCTGTGTTCAGCTATATAAATGTTCTGGAAAACTTCTATGTACATTGGGTGAATCGGATAAAGTTCAACAAAGTCTTCCAATTTATTTATCATATTCTTGTAAAGATGGGTGAACTTCTGAAGGTGGTTTCTTATCAAGGCCTTTTGCTTTTCGTCCTTTTTCAAAAGCCGGTTTGCCACAACGTAGGCGATATCCTCTCTTTTTATAACGACGTTTTCAAATCTATCTTTTATCTGAAAGATTTTGTCTTTCACATGGGTGAACCGGGGACTGTCAAAAAGGGATTCCTGTATACCCGCCATCACCCTTATCCTGGTGCTCTTACATATTTCACCAAGTTCTCTTAAAAATCCAAGATCTAGGATTAATTCATGCTCTTTCTTAGCCTTTAGGAAGTCTAAAAGCTCGTCTATCACAATCAAATATCCTTTGTTGGGGTACTTTTCTTCAAATTTCCCCATCATTTCCATTAAGGCTTGTTTGTTATTCGTTACCTGGTTGATTTCAGGGAAAGTAAAATCTATACCCCTTCTTTGAAGGTCCTTTTCAATCTCCCTCTTTAAGATTATATCCCGGAGGGGTGTGGTTACGGCCCCCAGTTCTATCCTGAGCACTTCAAACTTTCCGGCTATTTGTTTTGCGTGTTCTTTGAAGCTTTCATTTTTTACATAATCCAATAGATCTTCGTGCTCCGCTATGGAAGAGATAACCGACATCAAATGCGATTTTCCGGTACCGTAATTGCCTACAACAAAGATGCCTTTGTTGTCGTAAAATCTTTCGAACTGAAGCTGGGGTATCACCACTTCATTCAAAATCTCGGCCATCGAATCCGACATAACGTAGGTCTTAATGAGATTGATAGCTTTGTCCTTTTCATTGGCATCCGTAAGCTGGATTAGCTCTTCTAGCGGTTCAAAATTTATAATATCTTTATACTTCACGCTATCCCTCCTAGTGATTTAAAACGGTAAACTCCAGCTCTTTTATACGCCAGGCTCTGTATTCCTCTTCACCGGGCCTTGCGTAGACCAAACAATCATCCTGTAAAACCCCTCTTACCGAAGCAATCATTTTTTTGTACCTGCTTATGTTTTTTAAGGTTCCGACGGGGTCCAATTTCAAATGCTTTTCGAACAGAATTTCCGTGTTGTCCACAACTAAAACCTCGTGTTTGTTCTTCCGCAATATTTCATCCAGCATTTCATTCACATAAAGCCATCTTCGCTCAAAGGGAATTTGAATCAGCTTTTCCGATAAAGAAAGGTTGAGATTTACATAATGGAAACTTTTTTCCTCGGCCAACTTCTTCAAAAATTCACTAGTTGAGGAAGGATTTTGGGTAACTATTAAAATGAGTTTATAATAGTTGTAATCCAATAATGGAAGTAATTGGCAAATTCTCTCCTCTATCCCAACAAATGTTCCCCCCTTTTATTATGCATTTCTATTTTTTTTCGGTTTTTCCTTCAGTATCAGGGCAAAAAAAATAAGCCTAATTACATTTAGGCCAATGCGTTAATAAACTATACTCTTTAATGATTCAATAAAATATTCTATATCCCTTTTTTCGTTAAAATAACCTACACTTATTCTCAAAGTTCCCCCAGATTCTACAGTACCCAAAAACCTATGAACAAAGGCAGCGCAGTGATAGCCCGCCCTAGTTGCAATGTTGAATCTCCTATCCAAAACAAGACTTACTTCTTCCGGCCTAAAGCCTTCAACATTTATGGAAACAATCCCGATGTGACTTTCCAAATCCGCCGGAAGATACAATTTAACATCTAAACTTTTTAACCCATCTATCAACTCTAAAGTTAATTTTTTCTTCTTTGAGCGAATTTCCTCTATATTTCCTTTTAGCCACTTCAATGCTGCATTTAGTCCGGCTATGGCCACAATATTAGGGCTTCCTGCTTCAAACTTGCCTGGCAAGTCCCCAGGCATTTCTAGATTCAAGGAATCGCTGCCGGTTCCGCCAAAAATGGCCTCTTTTAATACTTTATCTACATTGGAACGAGAGTTTATCACAAAGCCACCGATTCCGAGCGGCCCGTATAAATTTTTGTGCCCTGCAAAAACCGCTATATCGACTCCTAATTTCATTAAATCCACTTCTACAAGTCCTAAGGATTGGGCTACATCTAAGATTACAATCGCACCGTATTTTCGAGCAAGTTCAGCGATTTCTTTTACAGGCAGGATATAGCCCGTAACATTGCTAACGTGCGTTATAAAGACGTAATCGGGTTTATGCTCTTCAAAAAGGCGCTTCGCCGCTTCTGCATCAAATTCAAAGCTTTCTTTATCAAAGGGCAGTTCGAACAATCTCGCTCCATTTTTCTGGGCAATATTGTGCAAAGGCCTTAATACTGCATTATGTTCAAAGGGAGACACAAATACATTTTTATAAATATCCCATTCGAGTCCGTTTACAATAATATTAAACGCTATAGTGGCTGATGGAGAAAACACTACGTATTGCGGTTTTTCATTTTTCACAAGTTCTGCTACCAATTTTCTCGTCTCATCTACTATGTCAGCCGATTGTCGTGCGCCTTTGTAAGAACCCCTCCCTACATTAAAGCAAAGATGCCTGTTCACGTAGTCCATCTTCTCATAAACTATAGCTGGCTTAGGATAAGTTGTGGCGGCATTGTCCAAATATACCAATTCTTCCATTTCATTAATTCCTCCGAACATTAATTTAGTCGTTCTTTTATTATGTCTATCAGCACATTAAGTTTTTCTTTTTCATCTATAGCGGCGCCAAACTCCATTAGCAGTTCTTCTATAGCGTTTTTTAAAACCCTTCCCATTTCGGAAATGGGAACTTTCTCCAATACCTTATATCCTATTTCATTTTCTTTTTCGCTAAAGGAGATTTTGAAAAAACCAGATGGATTTACGCTTTTTTCGTCCTCCACCAGGTTATTTACCACTTCTTTCAGCTTTTCAATAAACAATCCATGTGAATTATCATCCCAATGGGTTATATCTATACCCAGTAAAATCAAAGATAAATCCGAAACAACTTTCACTTCTTCCTTCTCGCTAACTTCATCGAGATACTTTAAAAAAGAATTTGCCGGTTCTCCGTGAAATACTTCTTTTACTTTTTTAGGCAGTGAAAAATACCATTTTTTTAATCCCGCTAGAATATTTAAATCCTGTTCAAATCCCAATATATTTCTTATATCTTTTATCACTTCTTTGACCGCAAGTTCAAGATGTTGGTCAAAGGCCCTTTTTAGTTTTTCAAGTTTCAATATCGCTTCCGAGTAAGTATCGCATCCTAGAATGGTCAATAATTTTTTAGATATAAATTCGAAAGGATTTTGTTCGGCACTTGCTATTTCTCTTTTTAAAGCCCTTACGGCCCTTTGCCCGAGTTTTTCATCTGCTATTTGGATAGCATTTGTTCTTTGCGTAAACGGAGGCAGCGAAATATACCAGGTCCTCATGGCATCGTAAATTTTAAAGTATATATTTTGCTCCCTATCCCTCATATAATCTTTAAACAAGTCGCTAAGAGTCCTCAAATACATCTTTTTTTCCAACGACTTGCTGTCGCAAAATACATAATACGAGTCCGGCTCTTCATTTATTTTGATAAAGAGCTGTTCATCAAAATCTATTTCTTTATCGCCGAAATAAAACACCGTATCTTCAATTAGATCTTTCATTCTGTAAGCCAAGTATAGGGGGATTATCCCCTTTCTCATGCCGTATCTTTTGCCCTGGAGAACCGAGTATATCTCTCCAAAGGAAGTCTTTTCTTTGGAAGCCTTGTTCAAAAAAACATCTATTTCTTCTAATACCTTCCGAAGCCCAGCATCTTCACAGCCTCCAGTTAACAGCCCCTTATTGATGACAGCGACTTTCAATATCGTCTTTTCTGGTTTGTTACCTTTTATTTCATCAATCTTCCCTTCGATCAAATACTTTATCGCATTTGCCAAGGCTTTCTGCATCTGAGGCGTAAGATTATTTTTATTTATCATTTCATTTAGCACGATCGGAGTTAAATCATAAACTTCAAGGCATATTTCGTTGATCTTACTGTTCAGCTTTCTTTCATCGTCTATTTCCAACAGCTCGCCTTTGTGATTATAAAAAGAGCATTGTTCGTATTCAAAGAGTTCATCAATGTAATTTGAAATAAGGTTTTCCAAATCTTCTAGCAAAAGCTCTAAATCATAGATAAGTTCAGTATTATTCCCTTCCCTTGCCTCATTTATCAATAATTGTATGGCAGTATACTCCTTTATCTCCTCGAATTTGTCAAAGGGATTTTTAGGGACACAAAGCAGTATTCTTTCATCATTAATTTTCTTTACCTTTTCTACGGACCTTTGAACTTCATCATCGTTTTGCCACAGCAGATTGACTATATATCCGTCGGCGAATCTATTTCTCCAAAGGTCCTGATATGAATCGATTCTCTCTAATTCACGGGGTTCCAGGAAAATTTTATAGAAATACCTGGTAATTTCATATTGGTCGTTATATTTCCTGGGAAAAACATAAGCCCCGCCCTTGATTTTCTCGATAATTTCACCTAATTTTAAGTCTTTGACCTTAGCCGATTTATAAAAGTTAATTCTTTCGTATAAATCCTCATTGCTGGAAAGGAAGAACTCTATATATTGGGTGCTCCTTCTCTTTATGAGAACCTTCTTCTCTAACAGTGTTCCAAGGGCCCTTTCAAAGGTCTCCCTGCTCATATTTAGCGAGCACAGAAGCAATTCTTCTTTCGGCTCTAACCTTTCTAGTTCATCAACTATATAAATGACAGCAAGGGCTTTTATTATCCTTTTTTCGTTTTCGCCTTCTACCAGCGCTAATGCTTTCCGTGCTTTATTGTAAATATCGACTATCTTCTTATTAAAAATTTCTTTCCTGAAGGATATCTCGAAATAGTCAAAAAGTCCATCTAGGTTGAGCAACAAATCCTCGTTTGAGCCCCGGCTTTTTTCTATAAAATGTAGAAATCCGCCTCTTTCTCGGCTTGTCAAAAAAGTAAAAAGGGTCCTTTCGTTCTGGGCCACTAGTTCGCAGAGCCTCGGAAGTACAAATAAACTCACCGGATTAAGCGGAAAACATTCTTTGGCTAGATTTTTTAGCCCTTCTTCATCATAAATGTGCCTGAATAAATCCTTCACCCTAAAATAAAGGTCGGTAACTTCTTTACCCCAATTTTCCCAAAGCACCTCAAACTTTGGCACATCTTTCCTTATCACTTGACCTACGACTTCGTACTCTTCCTTTGCCGGACTTATAAAATAAATTTCTTGAAATCTTCCTTCTACGGTCCTGAATAAGTCAATCTGCACCGATGTAGCTTCCTTCAGGTAGTGGTCAAAAGGTTTATGCATTATGCAGCTAAAGTGAATTGCCCTTTCCGTGTCCCTTTCAACCAATTCGGCCATGTCTTGGATTGTTTTTAGCCGCGGCCCCATATCGCTTCTTACCGCTTCTTCGATAAATTTGCTGAACTCGTCAAACACCACGTATATCCCGTCAAAAATCCCTTCTTCGCGAAGTTTATACGTAAAAGACCTGTAGGTATTTATAAAATCGTCGTTCAATAGCACATTAAATTGGGCTCCAGCCGTTATATCCGAATACAGCTTTGTAAAATAATCATAGACTTCAAAATTAAAGCTCTCTAACTCTTTTATAAAGTCCTCAACGGCAAAGTTAGTTTCGGATAGCAAGTTTTTAAATTTGCGATAAGCTTCCGGATAATCACCTTTCCACTTTTTTATAGTTTCTATTGCCAACTCGAAAGAAGTAGGAAATTTTAAATTTTCTAGATTCTCCCTTTCCATCGCATCCTTTAACGCAACAAGAAATGCTTGCTCTGGATTCCTGTAATTGTAGTTCAAGATAACGGGAAGGTAGCGAATTTCCTCCGAAACCACAAAATCTATTAAATCGGCCGCTTCCGAATCTATCCTTTTTATCTTCCCTTGAAGCTCGCTTAATACAGAAGAATCTCTATGGGGCGACAATATGTAAAGTAAAACGAGGAATATGTAAGATTTCCCCTTGCCGTACGGGCCTATCAATACGTTAGCCTTTTTATCTTCTCTTTTCAAAGCGTTGAGCAATAACTTCTTTAATATCTCTACATTGCTAGGCGTAGGGATAAAAGCCTTTATTTTCATTTTATTATCAAGATCGTACCTTATATTTACCGAGTAATGGTATAGGTCTTCTACCTTTATTAAATCTTTATAATCGGTCGTCACAATACTATCCCTGCGCTTCATCTTTATAATATTCCTCCAGCACTTGGTTTTTGTCCTTCATGTTTAAATACAATGTATTCAGATGGGCCGTCCGCACTATATTTACATAATTTTTTCTCTCCAAAACTTCCATATAACGGTATACTCCGTAACCATCCAGGTTAAAAATCCTGCTTATTCCCCTATTGTGCAAAATCTCTTCATTCATATTAATTACGGTCTTACCGAAAAAGTCTAAAACCGCATAAAGCAAAATTAATGGATGTATAGCATCAAAGGATGGAACCACCCGCTCGTAAATGCCCCTTTTTTTATCCTTTAACCTCAACAACCCCAACCTGCTGAAAGGAGATACTAGATTATCCTCTGGTGAAACTTCATCGACTGCTTTGTCGAGATACATTTTAATTATACATTCGCCATCGTCTTCGAGCGATTTTAGCGAATATTTTTCAGGCCTGAAAATATCTTCAAATTTACTTTTTAAAACCTCCAATAGTTCTGCCTTCGAAAAATACTTTATATCCACCTCGTTAAAAAACAAATACCAGCTGGTGCAAAACTCCTTGTTAGTAGCAATTTTATAATGCATAAGCCATAACGTAAAAATGTCTTCAAAGTAGGGGTCGTATTTATCAATCATTTCACCTAAAGGGGTTATCTTAAGACTTTTTTTGTCACTACTGTATTCCACAAGACCTGTGGCTAAAAGCCAATATTTAATGGCGCCTACCATATTAGCTCCGACGCCTAAAATTTCAACTGCATCCTTTCGTGAAAATAAATTCCCTCCGTACTTCCTGATATTTTTTAATCCCTTTCTCAACCATCCTTCCCTTACGTAAAAGGACCCGTGACCTTTCAGCTTGTATGAAGTGCCCATACCGCAGCTAGTCTCCTCTCCTTATCGTTAAAACTTTCCTGATATAGCACCCACCGTCGAAATAACTTATGCACTTGCCGCACCGAGTGCATTTTTCTTCATCAATTTTATAATCGCTGCAAGAAACCTTTATAGCGCCGAAGGGGCACACCCCTTCGCAGGCTAAGCAGCCTATGCACATTTGATACTTGGTGATCTGTGCTTCTATTTTCTGCTTTAGAAGTCTTGAATTTTTGGCGTTGTAGAGGACTATTTTCAACTGGGTATCTCCTTCGAGCCCCTGCAGTTTCATCACAACATTCTTGTCTTCATTTAACACGAACACTTCCCCCAGAAGCTCTTGTCCCATTTCAAAGTTCAATTCGCCAAAAGGCTTGAAGAATTCGTAAAGCTGTTTTGAGATGGGCTTTTGTAGGTCATAGTACAAAGTATTTTCGTCATTGCTGCACGGTCTAAAGTATAGGATAGATTTTCTGCTGTAATCCACGCCGCTTCCGCCCTGCCTTGCTTTCCACTTCCCCTCCCGCACGTAGACCTCTGCATCTTCCTTGCCTATTCTCCTTGCAAAATCAATCAAAAATTTCTCCCACTTTTCATTCATCTCGGGTATGTATATGCGCGTCAAAAATTGGGACCATACGCTGTTGTTCGGACAGCACCAGCAACCAACTCTATTATATCCCAACCTGTAGGCCTCGTTAAAGTCAATGCTGTTCGCCAATATATAAAGCCATATATCAAATTCCGTCCAGTTGAATATAGGCGATACCACTACCTGTTTCAAGATTTTTGGGCTCACCGTCACATCGGAGTATTTGCTCCTATTTACACTTTCGCCTCTCCTGATACCGTAAAAAGTGAGCACCCTCTTTTTACCTTTAAAAAGCTGGGCTATCTTTTTGTTAATGGGGCCGGTTTTGAAAACAGTACAGCACCAGCGCATGACTCTGCTGGGAGGCCCCAAAAGCTCGCACAGATCAAAAAAATTGGACTCTCTATTTTTAGCTACTATCAGCGGAGTACGAAGGTTTTTCTTTCTAAAACGGGTTATATAATCTAGAGTAAAAGGGAATTCTAAAGTTGTATCTCCAAAAATGTGGATTACTTTTGGACTGCCTAAAGCTCTTGTTACCAAATCACTGACCACTGTGGAATCCTTGCCGCCGCTGAAGGAAACGAACATTTCGTCCAAGCTGAAGCCAGAAGATATCTTAGTTATGAATTCTTTCGTCTCAAAGACGAGTTTATCGATATGCCTTTTATTGGCATTTATAAACTTTTGTATTTCTTCATCAAAATCCAATGTCAATTTCTCATCTAAAACCTTTAACTCACCGGCAACTTTTTTTAATTCATCTTTGGTAAGGACCGATAATTTCCTCTTATTGATGTGCACCGCCTTCCCATCGATAAAATAGGCATTACCTCTTGCTTCAGCCCAAACCGAAGCTCCGTTTATGCTCTTTCCCAAGAGGATTTCCAAAAGGCGCCTTTCTTCTGGAAAAACAGGGCGCACATCGGTTGCAAGATAAGTGCCTTCCTCGCCGCACAAATCGCATTTTTCTTCATAGAGGGGGATTTGGCAGTTTTTGCAATAGTACAGTTTCGAAAAGACCTTAGTCCTCCCGTTGCAAAGCAGACATTCGTTTATATAGGAATCTATATATTTTGTTCCGCATTTTAGGCACACGTTTTCTATCATATAAAACCTTCCTTAGATAATAGACTAACATATGTTTTTAGACAATCGTTTACCTCAAAAAAATTTTCTTTGTCTACTAGCGGATAAATCTTATATTGTATTTGTGTTTCATTAAAATAAAAAAATAATTATTTATTTACAACTTACAACCGATATTTCTCAACTCGATAAATTTACCAAACAACTTTTCTAATATAATTCGTTACTTAAATGCGAAACTCCTTTTCATTGATTTTATAAAAGGTTGATCCATTCACCTCATTCTGTTTTTAAATTAAATTGTTAACCAAATCGAGATGATGAGAAAGCCTAAATTAATATTACCATTTTAATCGCTTGAATAATTTTCTGACTCAAGATGCTCAAATATTTCTTGTAAATCCTTTTCTAGAGTCTGATTCTTCTTGGCTTCATCTATAAAGTCGTTTGCAAACTTTTTAAACCCTTCTATACTATCTTCTTCATTTTCTTCGATAATTTTTTCGTATAAAATCTCGACTCCTCCTAGTACATATTCGTTAAATATTTTCATATTTTCTTTTATGATTTCTTCTTTGTTCGAAAATACCCTTTTGATCCTTTCCTCAAGATTTTCATATTTTGTATATTTTTCATCGCATAAAAGTACCAACTTATAAGCAAATTCCAGTTTTCTTCTCTCACGCACAAGCTGTTCGGTTAATATTTTTTCAGTTTTATCATCAGTGTTGTCAACAGAAGCTGTACGTTTATAATAAACTCCTAACACAGGAGCAATTATGTATACATCTATGTCACGGGAAAAAAGCTTTTCTTTTAATTTTTCCACATATAAAGCATGTTTTCCTCTAAAAGAATAATCTCTTGAAAATAACATCTTTCCCACTCCTGTAACTTTTGTTAATATAGAACTTTCTCTATCTTCGTGTGGGTTTCACTAATTTTTTTGAGTTCGTACAAAGCTGCAACTTTATTTGAAAGAACATCCTTAGCATAATTCCAATCTTTCGCCATGATAAACATTATAACCTGCTCTGCTATCTCAGGGAGAATCTTAGAAACGTTTCTAACATGTGTCTCATCCAAGTTAGAAAAAGGGGCATCCATAACCAAAGGATAAGGTTCTGATTCTAGTTCTATCACCAATTCTTCTTCATTCTCTATCTTATTTGCTGATTTTGAAGCTATCTTTTCCTTTGCTAATGCGATTATTCCGCCTATAAATGCAAAACTTGCTACTGTCTCCAAACCTCTAGATTCATCAGCTTTATCGTTTAATTCGCTACTCACACTTTCAGTAATGATTTCATAATTATACTCGTCATCGATAACGATGTTTCTTTTTTCACCGTGATACATCTGAGAAAAAATTTGATTTACTTTTTCGTTTAATTTTTCTCTTATTTCCTTTTCTTTTCGATTATAATGTTCTTGCAATTCCTCTATGATTTTTTTCGTGTACTCGATGCAAAGAAATATAAACTTATTTTTTTCATTTTTCTCAGCTAATCTTTCTAATTCTCTATTTCTGTCATTAATTTGTTTATCTATATTTTGTAATCTTGCTACTATATCTATTAGTTCCCTTTCTTTTTTTTGTTTTTGTTTTAAGTAGAGTTCTTTAGCGTCTCTGTAACTTTCCATATTCTTTTTTTCACCTATTTTTTTATCTATCATATCGTTTTCATCTAATAATTCATTTATTTGTTGGACTATCCGTCTATAATCCTCATACATATTGTTTATTTCAGGCAAAAATTCTTCAGCTTCACTCTTATAAGAATTACTTTCGTTTAGAAAATCATTTATGGCTGTTCCTAAATAGTATGGAGGCAAAAACTTTTTTAGCTCGACCAAATTATTATAAGTTTCACTACCACGTTCAACTTTATTCCCACAAATACAAATTCCACGTTCTATAATATAGTCAATAGTATCTGCTTGAATTTTAGGCACTACATCAATTGAGGAACTGAATTCTTTGAGGCTTTTTTCAATTTTTTCAATTAGAGGTTTACAAAAGTAAAAAAATGCACTTCCTGAAATTTTATCACGTAATCTCTTTTTCTTTTCTTCTTTATAATCTTCCAGGATTTTTATCTTTTTATTGTTTTCATCTATTTGTTTTTGCAAATTAGCTGTATCTTCATTTTGCCTCAAAATTTCTTCAATTTCATTTATCTTTTCTTCATATTTTTTTATATCTTTTTCAATGTCAGCTTTAATTTTTTGCTTATTTTCTTTTTCAATTTCTAATTCATCAATTTCTTTTTTTATTGCTTCTGCTCTATCTTGGCTTTCAGTATCAAGACTATTTCTAAACAAAGCCAAAACACTCTTGTTTCCGTTAGACAAATGTTCTATCGCATTGGAGAATTCAGCTAGTCCTAAAATACTTTTAACAGCTGAGGATAATTCTTGCCTCCCAGCCTTGTCTTTTCTTGATAAGTTACCTATTCGCTCTCCGTCAAAGAAGAAATATCTAGAAAGTTCTTCTGGTAATATCCTATTAATATAATCATCAATGACATGTTGTTTTGTAGATATAAGTTTCATATTCCCATTCGGTTCCTTATAATAAAGGGTTGATATTGCATCTTCAGGAACAATGTTTCCATTTGATTTACAAATATAATACTGTGTTTTAGTTATCGTGTATTCTATCCCTTTATCTACTAATGCTAATGAGACTGACATTTCTTCACGTTGACCAGGCATCATCGAATCCGCCACTTCTAAATTCAAGAGCAAATCTTTCGTTTTAAAATCTGCCTTACCATACAGTACCCAAAGAAAAGCTTGTACTAACGTGGTTTTCCCCGCAGTGTTAAGTCCACATATTACAACTACATTTTTGTTTTCTTGAAAAGGAAATTCAATTATATGTTCGCCCTTAAATTGCCTAAAGTTTTTTAACTTTATCCATCGGATAATCATTAATTAATTCCTCCTCGATAATTTTCTTTATCTTCTGTGCCATTTCAACTTTACTGGATTTTTTTGTTTTTATATTTTCTCTTTCTAAGCCAATAATTCTGAAAATCATATTCGCAATTTTTTTTCTATCAAAATTCGTAGTCAACGGTAAATACACCTCCAGCATCATATAAATCATATGCTTCTTTTATTTTTCTTATTAACTCATAACCCTCACTAGAATTTATAGCTATCCTACAAAATTCCTCTATTCTTGCAATTTCCTTTTTTATTAATGGTAAATCAACTTTGATTTCATCTTCAGCTAAGTTTTTTACTTCATCAAGTGGTCTCGGTAAAACTACGAAATCATAAATTTCCGCATATTCCTTCCCTTTATAAAGTCGCAAGATCCTGCCTCGTCTTTGTATGTATTCCATAGGATTAGTAGTACTTGCTAGAATAAAAGCTGTTTTTATAGCAGGTATATTTAGACCTTCGTCCAAACATTTTATAGCTACTATAGCTTGGAGATTTTCTCCTTTTTCAAATTCACTTTTTATAATTTCTCTTTCTTGAATAGTTTCTCTAGAAGTATATTGCGAAACCCTCATTCCAAGCTCATTTCCTAATATTTGGGTAACTACATCTATTTGCCGTATTCCAAAAGATGTTAAATCATCATCATATGTATCTTCTAAAAAAACTTTTGAAGCTCCACAATAAACCAAAATCTGAGATTTGTCTTTGTATGGTTTTATATATTCCCTCAATAAATCCAATTTGCAACTAGCACCAGCTATTATTTTTGACCTTTCAATTGCAATTTTTTTAGCTTTTTCGCTGAACTTCACAATTTTTTTATTCCCATCCTTCTTTATTTCTAAATATTTCAATAATTGTCTTGACAGCCTTTTATATTCTATAAGTTCGTCAAAAGAAAGGTAACCTACAACAGGATAATAATAATAGGGTGTCAACATTTTCTCTTCTATTGCACGTTCAATAGAATAATTAATGCACTCCTCTCCAAAATAATCGTATATTTTTTCTGTACCTTGGGGATCAAAATGCCTTTCTAATGTAGCAGATAACCCTAATCTATAAACAAAATTGTCCAACAATTTTGTGGAGAGATTTTGCGCTCCCATGTGATGAACTTCATCGACAATTATAAGCGAATTTTTCTTTATTTTCCTTAGTTGTTCCTGGATCTTTTTTTGAGAAAAAGTTGCATTAGTTGTAATAAAGCAAAGATTTTTTACGACGCCTAAGTTATACCCATCGATACGAAATTTTAGCTTATTATACCAATTTTTATCGCTAGAACTGGAATAACCTACTATTGGTGTTACATTCCATTTTTCCACTTCTTCTGCCCATTGCTCCACCAAATGTTGATAAGGACACACTATGACTATCGCAATATTATTATCAAGCTTTTTTACTAATTGACTTGCGGCGCCTAGAGCTGTAATGGTTTTACCAGTGCCTGTTGCCATATTAAAAATGCCTCTTCCACCGTTTTTAAGCCAATTTTCAATAGCAATAGCTTGATATTCTCTAAAAAATACATCTTTAGGTTTTCTAAAAAATTCTTCTTTACTCTTTATATTATAAACCAAAAATTGTTTATTATCTATTTCAAGGTCAACATCCTTTTTCATGTATTTTTTTAATTTGTCATAGGCAACTTTTGGAAATTCAATGACCTTAACTTTATACGTCCTATCGTTCCACAAATCATCAAAATTCCTCTCTTTTTCCTCTACCCTCTTTTTCGAATCTTCGCCCATCCAAGACATGAAAACATCAATAGACTCGAAATTAGTTAAAAAAGCAGTCCTTGTTTCATTAAGCGAGCCTGTAAATGCTATTTTATTCCCTTCTTTGTCAACCATAAGTCCAATCTTTTCATGATATACTCCAATTTCATTTTCGCCTTCGAGAAAAGCTATTTTTATATCCAGAAAACCTTTAGCAATTAGGTGTGCAAGTAAGTTTAGCCTTTCTTCTTCAAAATAATCTTTAGGATCTTCTAAAGCCTTCAACAAGCATTGTTCTATAATCAACCTTTTTTCATATCCTTTTTTTATTGCATTGATATCCTCTTCACTAAGAACAGGCGAAGCCACGATGTAAATTTTGCCATTATTTTTTACTAGTCCACATAACCCTTTTGTGACTTCAATCAAAGAAGATGAAGAAAAAAATCCTACAGCCCTTTTATAGATCACCGATTCCTTTAAAACTGGTATCATGAAATCCTTTACTATATCATCATTTGACGACCTGTATGTCATTTTCAAATCTAAATCAGTAAAACTCATTTTTTTCACCTGCCCCCTGGAGGCCATCAAGGTGCAGCCAATGTTTCTTTTCATCCATTTTATTTACTGCCACACTGAAAACCAACTAAAGTTACAAATATTACACCTTTAGCTTTAAATCGGATTGCTTCCTTTTTATCTAGAAAATGAACCCTTTTATTACTTCCATAAACCTTTGTAATACTAGAAAAGTCAATGTTTTATCTCTAATACATTTTCGGTAACTGCTTTCTCATTATAATAATACCATCGATTCCGAAATTTTGCACCACATCTTTTAAAAGGTAACAACACTGAGCCAAATACCAAAACCTTTCGCATAATATTAAGGATTAGTACGACACAATATATTCTATATAACGCCCAATAATTCTTATCAAAGGGAGATTCCTTCCTATAATGAAAAAATTTTTTCTACTGTTTCTAATTCTAGCTATTTCAATTTCTAGCTGCTCTATCGTGAAAAAAAAAGCAATGAAGAAAGTAAGCTTCCCTCAACGCCTTCTTAAAATGAAGAAAAAGACCCTGTTAAAGAAAAAATCGCCCAAAATAAGCATAGAGGAAAAAATCGGCCAGCAGGTCATGGTAGGTCTTGAAGTAGACAAGGACAAAGTTAGAGGGTTCATTTTATTAAAGCGATATTGAGAGCGCTGAACAAGCCTTAACCTCATTAATTCTTTAAAAGAAGCCAATAACACAAACAAAGTTCCACTTTTTATCTGTAGCCAAAGAAGGCGGAAGTGTGAGAAGAATGCCGGATGAATTTTAAAAGCTGCCGACAAGGAACAGACTGCGAAATAGTAAGCAGCCTCAGCGTAGCTTTTATGAAAGGCGTAAAAAATCATGTAATTTCTGTTGGTTAAACATTTCCCAGACCATGGCGATACTGGGCGATTTCCATGTGGGCATTCCCGTGGTAGATCACGGTATGGATAGGTTTAAAAACTAGCTCTTTATCACTATTAATTAACTGAGAATAACTTTCCTTCAATCTCTTAAATTTAGTTTTAACCCTTAGAATTTTAATATATTCCGGCCGTATATGTCCTCCTCAAAAAATTGCCCATCTTTCAACAATTCTATTATCTTTTTGCGAAAACAATTAAAGGTATCTTCGGACATAGTAATAGTATACAGGAAAAATTTCCAAAGTTTTTTTACTTCATTTGGACTAGAGAGGGGTCAAATGTGACAAAAAAAGAAATAGTAGACTATTAGATTTTAAATGGGTTCGTAGAAATTTTGTATTTTCATTTCAATCCTATTCACCGAATTACTATCACAATCATAAATGACCAGAGCTTATCAACTTTTCCTGTATAAAAAAGACCGTGACCTACGGAATGAAAGCAAAACTCATATTTGTTTTGGCAATTAGTCATTTCCATAGCCCCCAAGAAAGCGTTTTTTAAGCTATTTGAGTTTGCTTTCTTCAGTTATAAAAGCCATGTCTTTAATTAGTACAATTAAAAACTACGTACATTTTCGTGTAACAACGTATGATACAAATAGATATTAAAGCCCCGGTTAACCGGGGCTTTCCATATAAATTATTTTTATTAACCCAATAATTTTAATACCGACTGGGGTGTCATGTTCGCCTGGGCAAGCATTGCTGTTGCTGCCTGTTGGAGGATGTTGAGTTTCGTGAATTCCATCATTTCTTGCGCCATATCCACGTCGCGGATGCGAGATTCTGCAGCAGTCATGTTCTCTGCTGTGGTCTGAAGGTTATTGATGGTGTGTTCCAAGCGATTCTGATTTGCACCTAAATATGCACGGGCAGTAGAAACGACATTAATTGCATTATCAAGGGCAGAAATAGCACCGGTCGCATCAGAAGCCACATCGAGGCCATCAACACCTAATGTAGACGAGTGGCATTTAATCTTAGATAAGTCTATATCCAACTGGTCGTAGGACTGGTCTGAATACCCTATTTGCAAAGTAATAGTGCCAATAGTGCCGTCATCATTTAATAAGTTTGTACCGTTGAAGTTTGTTGATTGCGCTATGTGGTCAATTTCATTTACTAGTTCATTTATCTCGTCTTGTATTGCTGCTAAATCGTTTGTACTATCATATGTTCCATTAGCTGCCTGGACAACTAATTCACGCATTCTCTGTAGAATGGCGTGTACTTCATTAAGTCCACCTTCAGCAGTCTGAATAAGAGATATTCCATCCTGCGCATTCCGTACAGCCTGGTTTAAACCACGAATTTGTGCACGCATTTTCTCGGAAATTGCAAGACCTGCTGCATCATCAGCCGCACGGTTGATCCTTAATCCAGAAGATAACTTCTCCAGAGACTTTGTCATAGAAGTGTTGTTAATTGTCAACTGTCTGTACGCATTTAACGCACTTATATTGTGATTAATCCTCATATAACCATCCTCCCTGATATTATTTACCCGCTTCCCTGCGGAGTTTTTTTATGCTTATTCGGCCGGCCGGACCGAATTTTACTTTCACCTTATT
>JAKKUQ010000087.1 GCA_021890755.1 Thermosediminibacteraceae bacterium
TCACCCTAAAAATTCGGAAGTATCTTATCTTCAATTTCTTTTCCGAGATCCTTTTAAAATCCCGGAAAAAAACCAAAAGCTTTGCATTTTTCCCATGTATAAAACATAGTTACACCCCGAGAAACAATCTATATTAACTTCTTCAAAAAAAAATAAAAAATCCTCTCTCCCCGTTCGGAAAACAAGTGAAAGCAACGTAAGAACAAATGTGGTAAATACTCATACATTATGCCTGGTATGCAGATGGCAGCGTTCAGATTATTATTTTAGTCGGAATCTAGCAGAAACTAACCAAAAAAGCTTCCGGGAAAATCCCGGAAGCCTTATGTTCTCTGGAGCTGATGGTGGGATTCGAACCCACGACCTGCGCATTACGAGTGCCTGACAATAATATTTTTTAATATAGTCTATTCCGTATATATTAGGAAAATCAAGGTTTACAGCATCAAAAACAACCGTTCTTGTCAATAGTGTACTCCAAAAAAATAAACTTTCGGGCACCAAATGGGCACCAAAAAATTACGAGTGCTTGTATAACTTATACTTTGAATATATGTCCTATTCCTTGACTTTCTGCTCAAAATTTAATTTTGGTCAGAAAATGTTACGGAAAGGGTATTTGTTACCCGGTCTAATCTGATAATCCTTCATGAATATAGATAACTATTATTATTTAGATAGCTAAGTCAAAAGGTAAGTCACTTATATCTCGCAAACGTCGACCTTCTATTAACATCATGAGCATATCTAGTTGATCTTCATTCTCTGCTCTTTTTACTGCTTCAATTAATTCATATAAAGCCATATGATAAACGCAATCAAGATCGCCTGTACCCAAAGCTAAAGATGCAATACGAGTAGGTAATGGTTCTGCTGTTACAGCAGTTATATGTGGTGTTCTTCCCTTTCTATTTCGCATTAAATTTAGTGCTTCTGTCCTTGTGTTTTGTGATCTATCAGATCTCATAGTCCATTTGCAGGATATACTTGCGTGAAGAAGTGGCACAGGATTATCCCCATGGTTGATTTTCCTTAAAGGAGTATATGTTGCTACACTTTTCAGTATTTCTGATTCATCCATTATTTCTTTATTTGTATTATTTATTTGCTTTTCTGAGAGCGGAAACCTAAAAACAACAATATCAGGTTTAACAAGATAATCTGTCCCTAGGCTAATTGCTAAATCACGATTTCTTTCAGCTAATTTTTCAAGTAATAAAAGATGCCGATATTGTTCAAATTCAGAAATATTCCTCTCTACTTCAAATTTCCAATCTCCTGGTCGAAGATGCTCTAAAATGCGAAATGATTTCTGCAAGAATTCTTTAGTTATTTCTGCGAATAATTTCCCTGCTTCTTGGCCTGAAGGCGGATTTTTACATTTAGCACCACCCATATTTTTAGCAAGTTCTATTGCAATTTTACTACTTGCCTTGCTGCTTATATCCGCAATGTTGACTGTTTCTCCTTTTATAGATAAGATTTTTTGGCAAATATTATCTATGTATTCTCTTCTTAACTTTTGAATCTCTAAAATGATCATTTTTTACCATCCCTTTTTTCAATATTCTAAAGCTGGTTTTCTTAATATTATTACTTCTTCAGTATGCATCCGTTGTTCAATCACAGATTTATTATTCGTAACCCCATTTCGAACAGGAAGCATTCTCCTATTTCTATCAAGCTCTCTTGATTTAATATCAACGACATGAAAACCTACATCTTTCTCAGCAATATCAGCCAGACAATAAGGGGTTTTTACATCAACTCCACGCATTGTTGATGTACCCACAACTAAAATTGCATAGTGTCCAGGTTTTAAAACTCTAAACATCTCGGCAATTGCTTCTCTCATTTCCGAATAATACTTTCTTAGAATAGCCTCTTTTCTGGAATCAATATTACCGAGTTTTTCTAGGATACTTTCTGTAAATGGAGGAAGAATAACTAAATTAGATTTGGAAGTAGATTCGCTTCCTATATAAATTTTACGCAAATTAGAAAGTTGGGTTATTGGTATTCCAAACCAGACTAGTGAAAATTTATGAGCGCGCATATAATCAATAGCATTAGCGTAAGGTGGCGATGTAACAACTAGATCTACCGAATCAGAAGGTAATTCTAAATTTTTAGTATCACACGATAAAATTATAGGACGAGGTTCATGGTCTGGCAATTCTGACACTACAGTAGCGAACTTTAAGAGTCTTTTTTGATACATATCTATAGCATTCTGAGGAACTTTATTTATGTCAAGATGGGGTCTCGAATGAGCAAGATCCCTTGCACGTGTTACTCCACCACTTTTCGTAACTATTATACTTGAAAAAATCACTTCCAAGAATTCTCGAAGTGGCGTATCTCTTTCAAAACGCTCTATTGATAACATTAAACTCATTAATTCCATTTGAGTTTCTGGAAGAAACCAATAATTTATAAACTCTTTTGTTTTTTCATCAAATCTTTGTTCCAAAGCTTCCCTTAATAAAAAAGGTTCATTAATTAAAAGATTCTTAGCATACTCACAAACTTCTTCAGCAATTTCTGATCCATCAATGTTAAGACGTGTAACTTTCGCTTTAGCAATTTTTATCGCTAAAGGGTCTATATCACAACCTATTCCAAATCTATTAAGTAAATAAGCCTCAAGAGTTGTAGTACCAGAACCGTTCATAGGGTCCAAAATAACATCGCCAGGATTCGTCAACATTTCGATAAAAGTTCTTGGTAATTGTGGAGGAAACTTGGCGGCAAAAGCATGGATAGCATGTGTAGCATAAGTACTTGTTTCATTATGGAAATTTAAATCAATATCATTAATTGGTGGATTAATCATTTCTGCATCCTCCAATTAATATTAAACCATTTTTTCATGATAAGTTTATTATATCAAACTTTTAATCAGCAGACATCCCAAAAGTTAAGACCATATAATTGTGTAAAAAGGTGTTGAGCCACCCCCATCCCTCTGGATTAGATATTAAATTGCCAACACAAAAATCTAACTGGAGGGATGAGAAATGGCTCAATATAATATTACCATTGACTCAGAAATTTTGCACCACCTACTTTTAAAGGGAGCTAAAGATGAGGGGATGGCCAAACTTTTGAGTCCATATTCAACCAAATTCTGCAAGCCTAGGCTACCGAACAAATCAAAGCCGAACCTTATGAAAGAACCGAAGAGAGAAAAGATTACCGTAACGGTTACTACCAGAGAAATCTTGTTACCAGAGTTGGCACCCTTACGTTGAGAGTTTCCAGACTCCGCAACGGTAAGCTAACTACTGCGCTCTTTAGCCGTTACCAAAGAAGTGAACAGGCCCTTTTGCTGGCATTAATGGAAATGGTGGTTAACGGCGTATCTACATGGAAAATTGAAGAAATAACCTACGAGATTTGCGGTACCAAGTTTTCAAAATCTACAATCTCCGAGCTTTCTAAAAACCTTGACCCTATTGTTACAGCCTGGAATTCCAGGTCTCTTAGAGAAAAGAAATTCAACTTCGTTGTAGTAGATGCTATGATTATAAGAGTTAGGGAAGATGGCCGGGTTCGACAGCGGGGACTGTTAATCGCCGTTGGTGTAAACGAAGAAGGCTACTGGGAAGTATTAGGCCTTATGGTCGGTGACAGTGAATAGAAAAAGCTTCCGTGAATTCTTTTCTTGGCTTAAACAAAGGGGCTTGCACGGTGTAGATTTGGTAGCTTCCGACCATCACAACGGACTTATACGGGCTATTCATAAGTATTTTCAGGGTGCGACCCGGCAGCGCTGCCAAACCCATTTTATGCGTAACATTCTCGATAAAACCACGAAAGCCTTACAAAAAGAAATACATGCCAAGGTTAGGGTTATATTGGAGGCTCCGGATGCCAAAATCGTTTAATTGGAGCATTTACTTATGGAACAGGACGAAAAATGGGCTTCTGGAAAAAAATACTTAGATATAGCCGAATACTTTGAGTGGAAAAAGAAAGCTAGAAAAAAGTAAAGGAAAAGGTGGTTTCAATAAGTTAACTTTTATTGCTTAATTATTCTAGCCAGAGGGAATTTTACACAAAAAATGGACTTGATCATCTCAAATTACATGAGCGATATATTTCGTATTTTATCAAAAAGGAAAATGAAGTTAAAAATCGAATCATTTTAGTTAACATCATAGTAATAATTTTAATAACCTTCTAAACAGGAGGGAATTATATGCTTACTTGGCAAGAAGCGCGCCGTTATCATCCTAACCAGAAAGGTATTCACCAAAGACAAGGACAGATATTGTCAATATGCGCTTCTTTCATAGAGAAAAAACAAAAATATCCGGACCAACTTTTAAGTGAGGATTTAATGATTTACATAGGTGAAGGAGGTCTAACACAACCCCAACCCGACTCACCCGGTAATTTAGCCTTGAAGAAGGCCAAAGAAACCCGCGCAATATTTCCTGTCATAGCAAAGTGGGGAAAGAATCAATATGAATATCTAGGCAAGTGGCAAGTAATTGATTGGGAATACTCACCATTGCAGGGGCTTCCGGCTCATTATCGATTTTTGTTAAGAAGAGTTGAACCTCCTGAAACGGAAGCAAGAATGGCAAAAAAAATTATTCTTTCACAAGAATCCCTCCAACCTAGAAGAGCTGCTTTCGTAACGAATCGCATTCTTCGAGATACCAAAGTTATTCAAGAACTTAAAGCTTTATATCGTTATACGTGTCAGGTCTGTCATAATCGTTTAAATAGAGGATTTGGCGATCCAATAGTAGAAGGTCATCACATTAAACCTCTAGGTCACCCACATAATGGACCAGACATCCCGGAGAATGTCATTATTTTATGTCCTAATCACCATGCTCTCTTTGACATAGGAGCTATAACTATTGTCAATAGCGGATTTAAATTGACCCATTTTCAACGGTTTTAAATTGACCCACC
>JAKKUQ010000032.1 GCA_021890755.1 Thermosediminibacteraceae bacterium
GATATCATCGTTAAAGGAAAGCATGTATTCCACCAGAGCATCGGCCACGGTCCCTACGGATAATGTATTTGTAAGGACAATGGGCGTCTCCAGCGTCCCCAGTTCTTTTATCTGCACCAATCCCACCGATTTACCGAAGCCATTGCCGACAAAGCAAGAAGCGATCAGCTTTTCTTTAAAAATGTTTCCGCTGTGGGGCACTATTGCAGTTACCCCGGTCCTCACAGGCCCCTTTCCCGGGATTAGCTTTCCTTCGCCGTAAATTAAAGTCACATGTCCCACCTTTACTCCTTTTACATCGGTAATAGCGTTTAAAGGGCCGGGAGGAAGCAAGCCCAAGGTAATTCCGTATTCCCTCATCCTCTTTCGCATTTTTCTCCCCTCCCAAAACAACTTCACTACATAAATATACCTCAAAAAATATGCCCGGGATAGTACCCGGGCTCAGCTTGAAACAAAGTTCAATGACTTTCCTTAAGTATACATAACAGCTTCTTAATCATTCTTTTAACTTCAACAATTCCCTCGCGGGTTTTTGCAGATACCGCAAAGATATTTTCCCTCAACACGCCAGCCTCGATTAAAAACTTTTCAGCTCGGTCTATTTTTGCTTCTTTTAAATCGATTTTATTTATAATTCCTATCACCGGTTTTTGAAAAACTGCGCAAAAACCTGCGGGCAATGAAGGTCTATCAGATGTAGCATCCTGTATTACTATAATCAGGGATGATTCAATGGCCATATTAATTACTATATAGTTAAATCTCCTAATCTCGATATATTCACCCGGAATATCTACATAATTTTCTTTAAACTCGATCACCTGCGTCTTTCTTGCTTCATTAGATTCCCCAAGAATAGCATTTATAAAGGTAGATTTTCCTGCCCCGCTAGGACCAATTACAATTATCCTCGCATTAATTTCGCACATAATAATAAAATTCTAAAAGACATAAAGCCCAAAAAAGGCTTTATGTCTTTTGTAGATATAAAGAAATCTTAACAAACAGCTTTATCCCGCGGGGCAAACATGCTAGCAACCATAATAGCCGTAACACCTGCCACCAACTTTCCTACTATCATCGGGAATATCATTTCTTTCGCCACACCTGCGGTAAACCCCAGATGATCGCCAAAGGTAAATGCGGCGCTCACCGCAAAGGCAACATTCAAGACCTTTCCTCTATAATCCATGTCCTGCATGATTTGAAACATGGGTATATTGTTGGCGAGAGTGGCAACCATACCCGCAGCTGCTACATCGTTCATCCCCAACATCTTTCCTAGCGACATAAGCGGCTTATTAAACATTTTTGTTATGAAATGCACCATCGGAAATGCACCGGCTAACATAATTGCTATGGCGCCTATAATCTGGACACCATCCCATATCGGCGCCATGCCGGGTATTATAACTATTCCCGTAAGGGTTTCTACTATAATCGCTGCGAGGCCTACGGTTATCATTATTACAACGCCTTTTCCGAATATATTGAAACCGGAAATCATTTTTTCAGGAATTTTCCAGAGTCCTAAAGCAATTAGCACCGATACAATTATAATGGGGATTAAATTTCTCAAAATCATACCCAATGGAAATCCAGCAACGAGCCCCCCGACAAAGCATCCTATCGGTATCGTAATCATACCGGCCAATATTCCGGTCGCAAGAGCCTTGTGATCTTCTTTCTTTATAATTCCGAGTGCTACCGGTATCGAAAACACGATAGTGGGTCCCATCATGGAACCAAGTATAATACCGGCAAAAAGACCGGCTTCCTTAGTTTGTGCGAGTTCCATCGCTAGAGGATAACCACCCATATCGCATGCGAGAAGGGTGGTTGCAAACATCGCCGGATCCGCTCCTAGTGCGGAATAAATAGGTACTATTACCGGTTTCAATAAATTGGCAAGTACAGGAGCTAGGGAAACAACTCCAACCATTGCTAAAGCGAGAGGACCCATTGCATTAAAGCCTTCTTCAAATTTTTCTCCAAAACCATATTTGTTGCCCAAAATTCTATCAATAGCTCCTATTACCATGAAAATAACCATTATATTAACGATAATCTGGTTAATACTCAAAAAGCTCGCCTCCTCTCTTACATATCTACTGCAAAATCACTCATTCTTTTTTGTCCAGCTTGGGCAGGATATACTCCACATCCGAATGAGGTCTAGGAATGACATGAACCGCTATAAGCTCTCCTACCCTTTGAGCAGCAGCGGCTCCAGCATCGGTGGCGGCCTTTACCGCTCCCACATCGCCCCTTACCATTACCGTGACCAGTCCCCCTCCTACATGTTCCTTTCCTATGAGATATACGTTTGCTGCCTTCACCATAGCATCAGCAGCTTCAATGGCGCCCACCAATCCCTTTGTCTCTATCATTCCCAATGCAATTTGATCTGGCATAAAAATCCTCCTTCAAATTTTTTTCATTTATTAAAATTTACAATATTAAGTCTATACCGCTTTTTTGCTGTTCATATATCTTTTTGACTATTCCCGCTACATGAGCTCCCGCCTCAACCGGATCAAGCCCTTTGTTGTGAATATTCGAAACAACATTTCTCTGCGATTCAACGGTATTACTCCTGGGTCTCCAGCACAGATACGCGCTCATGCTATTTGCCGTAACCAATCCAGGCCTTTCTCCTATTAGTTCTACCACAACATCGGGTTTTAAAACCTCTCCCACGTCGTTCATCACGGGAACCCTGCCGTACCTTATGAAAAACGGTCTTCCTAAGCTAAGGCCGTATGACTTAATACTTTCCATAAAGGATGCCAAAAAGTCTTCCGCATTTTCTTCTATTGCTTTAGAGCTCAATCCATCTACAACAATCACCTGCACGTTAGGACTTTCAGGGCAATTTTTCTTTATAGTCATCTTTGCTTCTTCCGAAAGAACTCTCCCCAAGTCAGGCCGAGTAAGGTACTCATCCTTATTTTTAGCTTTCGTAGTTACAGAAAACAGATTTAACTTATTTAAAAATTCCTCCGACACTTCGCTGAAAACTGCATCCATAGCTGCTGCATGATCGGCTCTAAACCTTAACCACGGTATTGTTAAATACCTCGGCCCACTCCGACCTATACATATCCTTGCAGGTGTCGATTTTTTTAGGGTTTTTAGCGCCTCTTCGTCCAAAGGATTTTTTATAAAAATTTTATCGTATAAACTGTATTCCGTTATATCTGAAAATTCTCTTATTTCCTCATCATTATTGTTTTCTTTGTTGACAACAACACCCTCTTCATTCAATTTCTGCAAAACTTTGTTGACAATGCTCTCTACCAAAGTCGGATCACATTTCATCTGTATCTCACCTCCTCCCTAATGGTTCTCTTTTGAAGAATATTGAAGGATCACCGGCTATATCGGCCAACTTCCCATCCTTCATTATGCCCATCTCTTCCAGCCACTTCTCAAACTCCGGCGCCGGACGCAACCCCAGCAATTCCCTCAGCGTAACATCGTCATGGTAACTAGTATCCTGATAGCTCAGCATGCAGTCATCGCTGCCTGGAACTCCCATATAGTAGTTGGCACCCGCTAATGCCAATAGCATTATGGCATTCTCCTGATCGTTCTGATCCGCCTTCATATGATTTGTATAACACGGTGCCATACCCATAGGAAGCCCCAAAAGTTTCCCCATAAAATGGTCCTCTAGACTTGCTCTAATCACCTGTTTCCCATCATAAAGAGTCTCCGGCCCGATAAAGCCAGATACGTTATTCACCATGAAGGGCCTGTATCTCCTCGCAAAACCGTAAGTTCTCGCTTCTAATGTCTGCATATCGACTCCATGGTGTGCTCCAAGCGACAACTCAGAACCCTGACCCGTTTCGAAGTACATCAGGTTAGGTCCACCTGCACAACCTTTCTTTTTTATCATTTCAAAAGCTTCATCCAAAAGTTTGGCTGATATGCCAAATTCCTTGTTGCAGCTTTCCGTTCCCGCCACACTCTGGAAGAACACATCTACCTTTGCTCCCGCTTCTAGTGCTTTCATCTGCGTGGTAATATGGGACAAAACGCAATTCTGAGTAGGGATACCCCACTTTTCTATAAATTCGTGCGTTGCATTCATTAATCTTATCGTATTCTCAACGCTATCCTCATTCGGATTCACTCCAATAATCGCATCTCCCGAACCGTAAGATAGCCCTTCCATAATGGACGCCAAAATTCCCTCTACGCTGTCGTTGGGATGATTGGGCTGTATCCTAAAAGAAAGGGTTCCGGGCAATCCAATAGTGGTGCGTGCAGTCGTAGCGATTTTAATTTTACTCGCCGCATACACAAGATCCATATTAGACATAATCTTGGCCACCGCTGCAGCCATTTCCGCCGTAAGGCCCGGCGAAATTCTCTTTATATCCTCGCCCGTTGTATGATGGTCCAATATGTATTCCCTCAACTCCATTACCGTCATGTTTTTTATTTCCCTGTATACTCCTTCGCATATCCCGTCATCTATTACCCTGGTTACTCCATCCTCTTCATACGGAATCACGGGGTTTTTCCTTAAATCTTCAAGAGTCAGCTCGCTTAATACCCTCTTTGCTGCAATCCGTTCTTCATTGCTTTCCGCCGCAATACCCGCTAATATGTCTCCAGCCTTTTCCTCACTTGCTTTTGCGAGGACCTCCTTAACACTCTTAAACACATACGACTTCCCAAACAGTCTAGTCTTTAATTGCAAGCTTTTCCCCCCTTTTCTCTGTTAACTTTTCCTTTATTTTTTCTACAATTCTATTGCATACTTCCTCATCCGTTATCCCGTTCTTCTCAAAGCATTCTTTTAAGTATCCTTTCATTTCTCCGTCATCGTCGACCCTGACTATTTTTATATCAGTGCTCTTTATTAAATCTTGCGCTCCGGGCAATATGATAGTGTCTTTGGTAATAAACAATACCTTGCTTTTTTCGTAAAAACACCTTTCAATATCCTTTCTCGTCAGAATGTTTCTCCCGCCCAAAAAATTCACTCCCCTCCGGGAAAATACCTTTCTCTCCATCAACCTAAATCAATTTTTCCAGTACATCCTCGGAAATATATGGTATTACGGCAAAATTAAGAATCATTCCCTCTTCCCTAATATTATCCCTGCCTGCATTTACAGCCGACTCCACAGCACTTACATCTCCAATCATTGTCACAAAGGATTTCCCGCCCAGTCCTACTGCCGGCCTAATCTCGATGAGATCCACTCCTCCCGCCTTTACCGCCGCATCCGCTGCATATATGCAAGCCGTCACGCTATACGTTTCTATAACTCCAAGCGCCCACTGCCTTCCAGGTTCTTTTATTTCTGTGGTTGCCTCGAGGGCTAAAAGCACCTTCTCGTGCACATTAGGTATTACGACCTTATCTACCATGAATTCTTCAAGAATCTCCTTCCCTCTCTCCACAGAACTGTTTACTGCTTCCACATCACCTCCAATTAATATTAGAAACTTCCCGGGGCATATAGTCCTTGCCACAAAAAGTTTAACGGGAGCCACCTTGACCATTCCATCAGCTGCTTCGATCCCCCTGGCGATGCTTATTGACTCTACTATCCCTATCGCTTTGTTCATAATTATTCCTCCCCTTTTATTACTACAAAATCTTCGGTAACTTCTGCTACAACGCCCGGAATACTAGCGTGGATATCTGCCCCCAACAAGTTATCGTCAACTTTTGCCAATAAATCTCCTTCGTTCACCTTGTCTCCCCTCTGCACAACTGGTATAGCTTTTGCACCAATATGCTGCTTCGTATAAATCTTTACTTCAGCAGTTTCCAATTTCTCATCTATGAATTCGGGCTTTTTCTCGTATTTGTCTAACCTCAGCCGTGTCAACAACCTCGAAGTTGGAATTTTTCTAAAATCCCTACTTTGTCTTGCAGAATATTCTCTTTTTTCCGCAGAGTATTTCACTCCTTTTTTAGCCAAAACGGCTTTCAAGTACTGATTTACTCTCCTGGGCGACAAACCCTGCGGACAAGAATACAATTCGCATACTCCGCACTCCGAACAAATTAACGCACTTTTCAAAAACCTTTCTTCAAAGTTGAAGGCAAGAGAAATCATAATCTTGTGAGGCTCTAATTCATGTCCTAAAAGATACCTTGGACATTGATCAGTACAATACCGGCACTGGATGCAGCAGGTCCTCGCCTTTCTCAAAATCTGCTCGATAGATATCATCTTTTTGCTTACAACCGGATGGTTTTTTTCAAATACCAAAATTCCCCCGCTTGTCTTCGTTATCACATCATCTTTCGATATGATCTTTCCCATTGCTGGTCCGCCATCTATGATTACCTTTTCTTCATATTCGATTCCAAGCTTTTCCAAAATACTGCTTACTTTCATGCCAATCGGAACCTTAACCGTAACTGGTTTTTCTACATCTCCAGAAACAGTAATAAATTTTTCCGTTACCGGTTTTTCTTCAAAAAGTGCGTTGTACACGTTGTAAACCGTCTCTACGTTATTCACCACTGCGCCCACCATTAAAGGTATCCCGCCAGGAGGAACAACCTTACCAGTTATCTCATAAACCAATATTTGCTCGTCGCCCGCCGGGTAGAAATCCCCGGAATAAAATATTCGGATGTCAAGATTTTCGGATTGGAGAAACTTTTCTAAGTTTTTAAAAAGATGCTTGTATTTGCTCTTAACGCCGATGAATGCTTCTCTTGAATTTGTATAATCTTTCAGTGCTGCAAGTCCCCCCGCAACCTTTTCCGGAAATCTTTTTAAAATTTCTTTTGTGACCCATAAAAGCGGTTCGCATTCTATGCCGTTTAATATGTAGTGCATTATTCCTTCTCTCTTTAATTTTGCATACGTAGGGAAACCCGCTCCCCCGGCCCCGACTACACCTTTTTCCTTTAAGATCTTAGTAACTTCCATTTCCAACCTGGATCATCTCCAAACCACGTATTAGGAAATTATATCCATAGAATCAACTATACCTATAACGGCTGCATCGATTGGTAAAAATTCGTCCGAAACTTTCCTAGCAGAACTACCGGTAGTAACAATGACGTATTCACCCATTCCCGCTCCTATGTTGTCAACAGCAACGAAAGCCTTTCCTATCAGATTTCTATTTTCGTCCACCTGCTTTAATATCAAAAGTTTTTGCCCCTTCATGGTTTCTTCTTTTCTCGTTGCCCAAACATTCCCTATAACCTTTGCTATAATCATTTTCTACACCATCCAATTTAACGTGATTTTATAATCTTTTATCATATCCCTAGCAGCAGGCGTGATTAAGCATTTGGCCGGCAAATTGATTTTTTTTATACCTTCGCTGTAGAGCTTTTGAATAGTCTCCACCGTAATCAACTTTGACTCTATTGTAATTTCGGCCGCTTTATTTTCATCCTCATACTCTTTTTTACCTAGCGATTTATCCATCGCGTCATCCCCATAAATCAAGCTTTCCACTTCCTCCGACATTTTTCGCGCATTACAGAATACTATCCCAAATTCCTTTAACTTTCGGACTATGTCATCTATAACTTTCAAATACCCCTGACACTTTACAGTGAAAGGCATGGAATCTTCACAAGCCAAAATTTTTTTCCCCGCCATTATGGCAACGGCAACCGCCTCCGTAGCAACTGTATCCCTTATACCACAAGCAATTTTTGCTGCCGTATTTTGAGTCAAAGTCGGCAGAACAACAACCTTGGATCTATCAATAGCTTCATACAAACCATTGCAACAAACTTCTTCCAACTGTGCAATCTTTTTAAATTTTTCTTCCGGCAACACCTTTTTTGCAGCCTCGGAAAAAACAGCATAGAGCTTGTATTTACTGCTCAGCTTACGAAGTTCTTCCGCCACCGCATCCAGCGAACCGGTCCCACCAGTAAAAACAACGAGGATGTTTTTCGATCTATCTTCACCCGACGCTTTGCATTCCTCTTCTTTTGAGTTTGCGCTGTAGCCTGCTTTTTTCAGTACCTCCGAAACTATTCTCCTTACCAGCTCTTCAACATACCGTTCCTCTTCTTTCAAAATCTCCATGTTACTTCACCCCTATGCAACTTAAAGCAATCCCCAACGGCGTCACATAAAACGGGTTTATCGGTTTGTATACCGGAATATCTATTTCCCTGGAAATAATGTCTTCTATGCCTTCCAAACAGCTGCTGCCTCCTACTAAATATACCGCATCCACTCTGTATCCCCTTATGTGCCTTTTAATTATCTCCGCAACTTTCTGAATGCATGGCTTGACAAGCGCAATCACTTCCTTTTTATTTGCTGGATCCTTTTTAAATTCTTCAGCTTCCTCTAAGCTCATCTTCTTAGCTCCGGCTATTACTAAAGAAAAATGCGTTCCGCCTGTCGGTTCATCAGCCGTGTAGATAACTTCTCCATCTTTCAGTACAGCTATTCCCGTAGTGCCCCCGCCTATATCAACTATGGCACCATCGATTATATTCAAGACGTAATTAGCCGCCGAAGGCTCATCGACCATATTTATGACTTCGAACCCGGCACCCTCTGTAACGTAAAAATGGGATTTTTCAACCGACTTGCCCGTACCCGGAGGAAAAGCAGCTGCTCCCTTTATCAATACCACATTGAGCTTTTTTTCTATTTCCTCTTTTAACTCCTTAACTATGCGCATGGCACCGGTAAAATCAACCACAACGCCATCCTTTACTACCTGTGCAAACCTGTAAGAACCCGCTACGGGTTGACCTGTCGAATCAACCACCATCAATACGACATAGGCCGTTCCCAAATCAACACCCGTGTATAGCTCACCTTCATAATTTCGGGGAGATTTTATGCATTTTTCCGCATCTAAAATTATTTTGTTTACATTACTGCCAAAAACCGTCAAATCAGATTCCTCCTAATTCCATATAAACGATATCATTGTTCTTTATTCCTAGCGCGTTAGCTTCCTCTATGTCTAGATGGCATTCTAACGCGAACTGTTCATGTACCCTAATTAGCACATCGCCTAGAATACCTCTCCTGACCCCCGAATCGAATCTAATTCTAACTAACTGCATATCCTTTACTCCGTACCTCTGAGCATCCGCAGGTGTCATGTGGATGTGCCTTTGTGCAACAATAACTCCATCCTCTAACTTTACAAAACCCTTAGGACCGATCACCAATACGCCCGGAGTTCCTTCGTGCTTGCCGGAATCCCTGACTACAGGTTCTATTCCCAAATGATAACAGTCCGCAATTGAAAGCTCCACCTGCGTCTTTGATCTTTCAGGCCCCACAACCCTCACACAATCGAATTGGCCTTTCGGCCCTATAATTTTTACCACTTCTTCCGCGGCAAATTGCCCCGGCTGCCCCAAGTATTTTTTAACTGTTAAAGGTTTATCCCCAAACAATATTTCCCTATCTTTTTTGCTCAGATGTATATGCCTGTTCGATACCGTTACAGTAACGGGCACTCTTTTTAAATACGAATAAACCTCTTGAGCTACTCTCCTTACTATTTCCTCCATTTTATCCCTCCGATTTATTGTATCTTCCCACCTTCAACCAGCACATCATGATATACACCGCACTGCTCAATCTATTTAAAGCCTTTATTATATCCTCCCTTATTAATCCCTCGTTGGGATCGAAAAATGCCTCGCATGCAGCAAGTTCAGTTTCCCTTATCTGGGTTCTAATTAGATTCAATTCTGCCATCAATTCTCCCATCTTGTAATCGGGGATAAAATGCTCTACACCAATTGAACCTTTAGGGTTATGGGAAATTCTCCTTATCTCGTCTTCCTTAAACCCCAAAATATTTAAATCTCCCACCGGCTCCGAAAGCACTTCGGCCCTCATTAGCTGTCGCACTGTTTTTAAAATCTCTTCCAAATCTTCTGCCAACTTCTTAACTTTATTTTTTTCTGCCAGCGCCTGCGCCCTTATGATAAATGCCTCCAGAGAATCTATCTTTCCCCTCAGCTTTACCCGCGGGTGAATTTTAGGAACCAATTTATTGCCGTGAAGATGCGTAAAAGCTTCTGGTTTCTCATTCGTCTTTATACTTGAAACTAAAACTTCATATCGCCCTAGATTACCACCAGCGCCATCTTCTGCTCCTTTTTTTCTCTCAACTTCATCTTTTGCCTTTGCATTTGCACTTTCTTTTTTATCGGTATCATCAGCCACAATTATTTCTATTTTATTTTCATTAAGATAACTCCTGGCCGCTGGGGTTAAGATGGTTCCCGGTGAAACAACAAACTTGTTCACCGGGCCCATCTTTTTCAATTCATTTCTTATGTCATTTTCTGTAAGTACCTTCATCTTTTATACCCCCAGCTTAATTCCTTTTATTTCGTCGGATCGTGGTCACCTTCTTTTTTTATACTAGGCAGGATATACTCCACTTCCGGATGAGGCCTTGGAATTACGTGGACCGAAATCAGTTCTCCGACTCTAGCGGCAGCTGCCGCTCCCGCATCAGTCGCGGCTTTTACCGCCCCTACATCGCCTCTTACCATAACCGTCACCAAACCGCCGCCAACCTTTTCCTTTCCTATCAGAGTCACGTTTGCGGCTTTTACCATTGCATCCGCCGCTTCAATGGCCGCTACTAGACCTTTTGTCTCTATCATACCCAAAGCGATTTGACCACTGTTCATTTTTAAAACCTCCTTATTTTTATGAATTTAATCTTTTGAGCACTTCTTCTACTATACTGTCGATGATGCTGGCGTTCAATCCTTTAGATACACCTGCCGCATTGCACTCCTTTGGCTTATTTTCTTTCGCCAAAAGGCTAGCTTTCAACTCGTCCACAGTCTGCACCCCGTAGGCAACCCTCTTTATATTCATCAAGTGCATCGGCCCTATATTGTCCGAAGTAGCATTTCCTCCCCATGTTCCGCAACCTAATGTTAGCGATGGAACCAACCCTGTAGTAGCTCCTATCGCGCCAAATGAAGACGGCTGGTTTACCAGGATTCTGAATGCAGGCTTTTCCAAAGCGAACTTCTTGATTATTTCTTCATCGTTCGAATGGATGGACATGGTATGTCCCAACCCACCAAGATTTAATAGCTCGATGCAAAGCTGGCAGGCTTCTTTCCAATCCTCAACTTCGTAATAAGCCAGTATCGGACTGAGCTTTTCTTTTGACAGAGGATATTGCTTACCAACCCCAGAAAGGGGAGCCAGCAGGACCCTCGCGCTCTTCGGAACCTTTATGCCGGCTTTTTCGGCTATATCTACCGCCGATTTTCCAACTATGGCAGGATTTAAGCTCCCATCGTGCCTAAACGCATATTTTTCCAACTTATAAATTTCTTCCGGATTTAAAAATACTCCGCCGAGCTCCGTAAAATTATTTTTTACCTCCTGTGCAATGCACCTATCGCATATTACCGCCTGCTCGGAAGCACATATCGTTCCGTTATCAAAAGTTTTACTCGCGATTATAGCATTTACTGCATCCCTTACATTAGCACTTCTTTCGATATATGCTGGCACATTCCCAGGACCGACTCCGTATGCTGGCTTGCCGGCACTATAAGCCGCCTTAACCATCTCAGAACCACCGGTGGCCAGTACGAGATTCACATCCGGATGCCTCAGCAGTGTTTGAGTCGCTTCAAGGGTAGGGGTAGATATGCATCCTAAAATCCCTTCGGGCGCCCCTACTCTTATCGCCGCTTTATGCATTATTTCAACCGCCTGGCAAGTGCAGTCAGCTGCTCTGGGGTGCGGGCTGAAAACTATTGCATTTCTTGCCTTCACGGAAATTAGCGACTTAAATATAGCAGTAGAAGTGGGGTTAGTAGTTGGCGTCAGCGCCGCAATCACACCTACAGGCTCTGCAATTTCGTAAATTTTGTTTATTTCATCCTTCCTGATGAATCCCACAGTTTTCAAATCCTTTATTGTCTCATATACCCTCTTTGCAGCGAATAAATTCTTGATTACTTTATCTTCGTATACCCCGATATCGGTTTCTTCAACCGCTATTCGTGCGAGCCATTCGGAAGCTTCTGCAGCTTCCTCGGCCATAGCTTTGACTATTTCGTCAATCTTCTCTTGCGGGTAAGTATCCAGAATCCTTTGTGCTTCTTTTGCTTTTGCTACCAAATTTCTAACTTCTTGTATTGCCAACAAATCCCTGTCGATCTTCAACACCTTTCTACACCTCCCCGCCGAAGTGCTTTATCAACAGGTCTAATATTTCAGCTTTCCTCATGGAATCGATCTTTTCTCCGAGGATTTCTTTGCCTAAAAGTTCCTTTGCAATCTTTTTCAAGTTTTTCGCACTTATTTTATCTATGCTCTCAGTCTGCTCTAACATCTTCCTTAAATGTTCCTTTGTGATCAGCTCTTTTACCCTGGCAGTTATTTTCATCAATTCCTCTTGTCTTTTTATGTTTTCTTCATTTTCCCCATCTTTTTTTGTATCATTTCCACCCATTTCATCCGAGTTTTCATCTATTTTCTCTATGTTCACCGTTTTTGAGCTATCTGTTTCTTCCATCCCTTTATCAAATTCTTCCTGAATCCTTTTTTCAACTTGTTCTTCTTTCTGCAAATCTTGCAAAGCCATGTCCCTATATTTCGAACCTGCATTGACCCTTCTGTCTATAATTATCACTGAATTCTCATCCATCCTCGGTATTACGTTCACGCTCACTACTTTGCCAACACGCTGTGCCGCTGCAAAACCGGCTTGGGTGGCAGCTTTTACCGCCCCTACATCTCCGGTTATTATCGTTGTGACCAAACCCCCGGTAGTATATCTAAAAGCATATAGTTTTACGTTAGCAGCCTTCAGCGCCGCATCTGTCGCCTCGATAGCCGCGACCAATCCATAAGTTTCAATAAATCCGAATGCCTTACTTTCCATCATTTTCTCCCCTAAAATCTTTTAGGATACTTAGCCACCTCCATGACAGCAGCGGCAAACGCATCGCAGGCCGCTTTACAAGCAGATTGCGTGCCCGTCAAATGTCCTCCTGCAAAGTTCGTCTCCGTAGGAGGCCCAAAGAACGAAGTCAACTTAACCTCTGCTGCTTTGATTGCCGCATCAAGGGCATACATGGCTTCTATGGGCGGAGCTATTAAATAAGCAAGTGGTGCCCCTTCCGGAATATTGTTTATTTTCGACAGATAAGAACCTGTCCTCGATATGCACTGGGCATAAAATGCTATCTGGCCTTCTTCATCGGCAGCCCAAAAACAAGCATCATTTTCAATGCAGTCAATAGCTGCATTTAATCCGCTCTTCACCTCAGCTGGATTGGGCCCTGCTAAGATGCCTATGAATTCCCCCGACAGCGGACCCGAAGCGTGGGCCGCACCAGCGTAGAAGGACCTGGCATATACTACCTCGACATCAGCTTTTTTTGTCGCCTCATCCACCGCTGTATAGCCCACATCATCGATGCTGACGGTGATCATACCTATGCTTCTGTGCTCCGGTTTTAAATTCAGCTCTTTTTTCATGTAATCGTTAACGTTTGGAATCAACTTTACAGCCAAAACCTGAGCTTTTATCGGTTTAAATCCGTACATTTTACTACCTCCCTTACAAATTCATTAATTTTACACCGCTAGCTTTTGCATCGTAGATCTTCTTTACAATGCTGGCCACATGGGCACCTGCTTCTACCGGCGGCAATCCCCCATCATGGATATTAGAGACCAACATCCTATCAGATTCTATCGTTTTCTTATTGGGTTTGTAACACATATAAGCGCTCATGCTCTTTGCAGTGACTAAGCCCGGCCTTTCTCCTATCAATTCTACGAGGACTTCAGGCTGCAACAATTCTCCCACTTCGTCCATAACCGCTACTCTTCCGTACTTTATGAAGAAAGGTTTTCCGATGCTCAGCCCATAGTTTTTAAGAGCCTGCAAAAACGACGGTATGAAGTCTTTAGCATTAGCTTCAATGGCAGTAGAACTTAGTCCATCCACGACTATCAACTGAACCTGCGGTGACTTGGGACACTCTTTCAAAATCTTCTCTTTCGCCTCTTCTGAAAGCTTTCTTCCCAGATCGGGTCTTGTTAAATATTCATCCTTATCTCTTACTACCGTCTGAACTGTAAACAGTCCCAACTCTTCAATGAATGCCGGATCCACATCTTTCATAACCGCATCTTTCGCCGCGGCAAGATCCGCCCTGAACCTTAACCACGGCTCAACCTTATACCTTGCTCCAGCTCTCCAAAGGCCTATCCTCGCTGGCGTATTTTTCTTAATTCTCATAAGCCCTTCTCTGTCAACCGGCTCAGGTATAAGCGCCCATTCTTCCAACTTTATTTCACAAAGGTCCGGCAGGTACTCGCCCTCACAGGTGGAACATACATCTTCCTTTTTTTCGACAGCTGGCTTATCTTTTTTGTTCCCTTCCTGTCTCATCAGATTTAATTCCTTAAGAACGCTTTCCACTATTCCCTGTATATCCTTTTCACTCAGCATCTTTATCACCTCTACTTTAAGAATATGGTGGGATCGCCCGCTTTTGAGGTCAGCTTACCGTCTTTCATCAGGCCCATATCTTCCAGCCACTTTTCGAACTCCGGAGCGGGCCTCAACCCCAAAGTTTCCCTTAAAGCAACAATATCGTGGTAGCTGGTGCACTGGTAATTCAGCATTATGTCATCTCCCATTGGAACTCCGATGAAATAGTTGCATCCAGCCGTCGTAAGCAAAACCGCCAGGTTCTCAATATCGTTCTGATCTGCCTTCATATGGTTGGTGTAGCAAACATCACAACCCATGGGAATTCCAGTAAGCTTCCCCATAAAGTGATCTTCCAGCCCTGCTCTTATTACCTGCTTACTGTCATACAGGTACTCAGGTCCGATGAATCCCACTACCGTATTTACCAAAAGCGGCTTGTACCGTTTGGCAAGGCCGTAGCATCTCGCTTCCATAGTCACCTGATCGGCGCCATGATGAGCTTCGGCTGAAAGCTCAGAACCCTGTCCTGTTTCAAAGTACATCAAATTCGGTCCTCGGCCGGTGCTGTGCTTTTTAATGAGTTCATGAGCTTCATCGAGCATGCTTACCGATATTCCAAAGGCTTCATTCCCTTTCTGACTACCTGCAATACTCTGGAAAACAACACCTACTGGAGCTCCCTGCTGTATACATCTCATCTGCGTCGTCACGTGTGCTAATACGCTGTGTTGTGCCGGGATCTTCCATTTTTCAATAAATTCATAAACTGCCCACAACAACCTGCTAACGTTATCCACATCGTCTATGCAAGGATTTATTCCTATAACCGCATCTCCCACTCCAAAACTCAATCCCTCCATCACTTCCGCCATTATTCCATCCACATTGTCTGTGGGGTGATTCGGCTGTAACCTCGCCGAAAGAGTCCCGGGAAGTCCTAGTGTAGTGTTGCAATGAGACACTCTCCTTATCTTTGCTGCACCATATATCAAATCCAAATTCGAGCTTATTTTCGCCACCGCAGCCACCATTTCGCTGGTTAAGCCCTGGCTCACCCAATCTATATCGTCGGAAGTCGTTTTGTCGTCTAGTATAAACTCTTTTAGCTGGCCTACAGTCCAACTCTTTATCTTGCTGTAAACGTGTTCGTTCACCTGGTCCTGGATCACCCTAGTGACCTCATCCTCTTCATAGGGCACCACCGGGTTATTTCTCAAATCCTCCAAGGTCAAATTTGCCAGGACATACTTTGCCGCTATTCTTTCTTCTTCGGATCTTGCCGCTATACCCGCCAAAATATCCCCTGCTTTTTCTTCATTTGCCTTGGCAAGAACTTCTTTTACATCCTTAAAGCTATAAACAGTCCCTCTCACTTTTGCTTTAAGAATCACAGCTTCTCCCCTCCTTCAATTTTTCAATGCGAAAATACTAACGTCTTTAAAATCACTGGAACTACACTGCCGTTATAAAGTGGCTCTCCTATGTCTATGTAATCACCCTCCTTTACAGAAATCTCATCTATAGAAATTACCTCGTACAGGTTGCCGCAAAAGTTTTTTAACACTCCTCCCAAGGCCTTTCCCACATCGCTCTCACAAATTACAATTAAAGGCCCTCGTTGGTTCGCTATTCTATACGCCGCAAATATTGATTCCGCTAAATTTTTAATTTTATCAAATTTTGCATTATTAAGGTCCGGTATCAATAGCGCGGGAACAATCTGTCCTTCCGCATTTTTGAAAGTATCCATTTTACGTCTTATCTCTTCTATGATCTCATTTTTACTGCCGTAGGGATTGTCAACTCTAAATACCGGGATATTCCTCAGAGGAAGGATTTTCGGATCAGATATATAGATAGTAGACCCGCTCAGTTCGGTAGTATGCACCCCCGCACCTATTACGGTAGCGTAAATCGTTTCTAAAGGCTTCTCTACCTTGTAAGGAAGTTTTGAAATACCCTTTTTTAATTCTAAGGCCAGCAAAGGACCTACATCCTGAAATCTAGTCGCCAATAAAACGTCCTGCGAATATTCATCTTCATAAAACAACCTTCCAACTCCACCGGAGAAAGTTACTACATCAATTTTCATCGGTTCCTTAGGCAAAACTCCGATTGCAAGTTTTTCCGCCAGAGGATTTGGCTTAAAAGTCAGAATACTCAACAAGGCTTCTGCCAGTCTCCTTGCAAATTCCTGCAAAATGTCAAAGCTCACCCTATCGCCTTCACCGGCAACAACTCCCATTTCATCCAAAACGATGCGCCCATAGTGGGAAACATTTTTCAACCTTATCTCTTTACAATTAGTCAGTAGTTTAATCAATCTTCCGCCTATATTTGCACAAAAAGTGCTCAAAAGCTTTCCATCTCCAAATACGGAAATATTAGTGGTACCCCCTCCTATATCCACATTGCAGACATTACTTTTCATTTCAGAAGATAACTTCGCTGCTCCTGATCCCACTCCGGCAAGATAAGCCTCCAAATTAGGCCCTGCAGTAGCTACCACAAAGGCTCCCGCCATCTTTGAAATTGCATCTAATATATTCTCTGCGTTTTCCTTTCTTGCCGTTTCGCCGGTAATGATAACGGCCCCAGTTTTTATTTCGCTCGGTTTAACGCGCGCTTTTTCGTATTCTTTTTCGATGATGTTTTTCAAACCAATAAAATCGATGGTCTTTTCATCGATCAGTGGCGTGAAATAAATATCACTTCTGTACAGGATATTTTTTTCAATGATTTCTATCTTCGGCGCGTTAAAGCTTCCTGCAATATTTTTTATTTTCAACTTGCTGATGATTAAAGAAGTCGTAGAAGTGCCAATATCTATTCCTATACTCAAAATTTCCTCTACTTTCGCCACGACTTGAGCTCCTTTCTCCAAAAAAACAAAGCCCCATCCGCACGGTTTAAAAACCGCGCTCGATGGGGCTACTTTGCCCGAAAGGGACACCGTTGTCCCTTTCCTTTATTCCATTTTTGTTTTTATTATAGTATATAAGTCCATATTTTTTCAATATCCAAATATCTCATATTTTCATAATTTCTTCGAATTTATTACTAATTATTATGTTTTTAGCTATCTCTACCATACTTTTTCTCATATTCATACTTAATTTCTGCATTTTTTTGTAGGCTTCTTTTTCACTTAAATTATATTTTTCCATTATAATTCCCTTCGCGATCTCAATGATTTTTCTGCTCTCAAGCTTAGACTTTAATTCATTATTTTCTTCTTTCAATTTCTTATAATAAGACCACTTCGCTACAGCCATATTTAGTGCTGGCATAATATCTTCTTCTTTAATCGGCTTCACCAAATACCCAAAAATGCTTCCCATTGACGAAGCTTGTTCAACAAGTTCAGATTCACTGTAAGCAGTAAGCAATACTACTGGACAAATCTCTTCATCATTTATTAACTTAGCCGCCTGAAGGCCATCCATATCCCCAGGCATCTTTATATCCATTAATACAACATCCGGCTTTAAACTCCTTGCCAGATTCAATGCCGTTTTTCCATCAGCAGCCTCTCCGATTACCACACAACCTTTTTCTTCTAAAATCTCCCTTACATCCATCCTTATAATAGGCTCATCATCGACAATTAAAACCCGCACTTTACACACCCCTCTTATATAAACCCCGGTCTACTTCGTTATTTATTGGCGTAGGGGAAACAGGACCTCCACAATCACACCATTGTCATTATGGATATTTATGTAACCTTTAAGATCTTCTTCCACCAGCGTCTTTATAATATTCAATCCAAGATTTTTTGACTTTTCAATCGAAAAGTCCTTCTTTAAACCCACACCGTTGTCTTTAACTATCAAACATATACTTTTACTTTCTTCAAACTCCTTAAGAATTATAGACACTTCTCCCTCATTTCGTCCCACAAAAGCATGCTCGATAGCATTGTGTATCAATTCGTTTATGATGAGAGCTAAGGATGTCGCCTCTCTTGGGGGAAGCTTTACTGGGCTGCAATCTATATTTATCTGTATATTCTTTTGGGGATCTATCATTAAAGAAACAATTTCTACAATTTTCCTTATCATGTTATCTATATCCACGTACTCCATTTCTTCTTTTGACAATATATCATGAACCACCGCGATGCTAAGTATCCTGCTTATGCTATCGCTAAAAGCCTTTTTAGCTTTTCTCGATTTAATTCTCCTCGCCTGAATTCTCAATAAGCTAGCTACCGTTTGAAGATTGTTTTTAATTCTATGATGTATCTCCTTAATTACTACCGACCTTCTCATTAATTCTTTCTCTTTTTCCCTTATTTCTGTTATATCCCTTATAAACATCAGCGCACCTGATGTGCCATCAGGACTGTTTAAAGGTACTGAAGTAATTGCTATGTTTAAACCGTTTATCTTAGACTCCATATACATCTGCTCTGCTAAAAAATCATCTCTTATTTCCAATTCAGAAATAACGTCAATAATTCTTTTACCCCTTAATTCCTCTCCTAAGAAACCTATTCTATAAAACAGCTCTCTTGCAGCATTGTTATAATAAGTAACTTTACCATTCTTATCAATGATCAAAAGTCCATCGGGTAAGATATCCGAAACTCTACCTTCCGCAAAAGCTAATTTGAAGAGAGTCTCCGACAAATGTTCCGTCGTTTCTATAAGCTCTTTTACCCTCATCTCCTGAGATACCTGTTCAGTTATATCCTGTTCCATAATAAGCGTGCCTATAGCGCGTCCACTTCTTGAAGTTATGGGAACGACACTCTGTTTTATAGGCACTCCTTCTTGACTTATTCCTCTCATCCCTATGGTCGGGAAACCGGTGTGCAGGGTTCTAATCACAGCTGGTTCGTTTTGCCTTAAGGCTAGCTGTCCAACGACAGAAAAACGATATAAGGATTTTGCCGTCCTTGGCTTTGCTTCTGCAACCACAATCGCCGCATCTGGATCTCTTGTTATGCAATCTATGAATATATCGGCTTGAGTCAAATCCGCTACGATCTGAATTACTTCCGAAAGTCTTTGGATAATTTTTATCTCCTCCTGACTCAAATCACTATATTTCCTGCACAATTCTTCTATCATCTTCTGATTCATTACAATTCCACCTACTTTTAACTTTTTGTAATTTTAGCAGGGGTAAATCCTAATATTTCCGATAAAAACTTTATAACTTCGTTTAATGCGCATTCTACAGCCGCCACATCACCATTTATAACCAATGAACCACTGAATCTATCTAAAAATCCTATTTCTACAGATGCGGATTTTATCGCTATATCTGCAGCTATTATAGCACCTTCCCCTGGAGTGATAGTCAATATACCTAATGCTCCCTTTGGATCTAAGCCTAATTTTCTATATAGCGAAGCATCTGGACTTGCTATGAGATGTGCTAAAGTAATCTGTTTACCAGGTACATATTCCTGGATTATCCTCTGTTTTGTCATAATTTTCCCCCAATTTATATTATTCGTTTAAACAACTTGTCAATCATTATTATATATCAAAATTATTTCAACTGCTATAAAAAATTATTTTTTTCGAAAAAGGAGAGTGGCCAATCGGAACGTATTTACTAATTGCCACCCATGCCCCCTCCGAAAACCTTACGCTGCGAATTTTGTCCATAGCGCGTATCGTCGGATTCAATCCATTTGTCCCCAGGGGAGAAAATAAAAAAAAGCCGTGCTTTCCCACACAGAGCCGCCCTTTCCCCTGGGCGGCTTTTTTCAATGAGCAATTCGTTTTAAAATAAATTACTCATTAATTCGCTATCCAAGAGTAGCCTCGGAGAAAAGCATCTCCCCCTATGGTTCGATTGAAATTTTCAGAAACTACAGTGACTTTTGTAATAAAGTCCTGTTTCAATCACACTATGGTTGGATTAAAACGTGGAACTTCCTATCTTGGAGGCCATTACCGAGACAGTCAAGTTTCAATCCCAATATGGTTCGATTAAAACGCTGGATTAAGACCCTCGTCACATAAGTATCATAACTACGTTTCAATCCCAATATGGTTCGATTAAAACGGAGAACCGCAACGCTTGGCATGCAGGTGATGGAGCAAATGGTCGTTTCAATCCCACTATGGTTCTATTAAAACTCATATAGATATTTTCAGAGATAATGCTAGAAGCAAATCACAGTTTCAATCCCACTATGTTTCGATTAAAACCCGATGAGGCCAAACTTCTCTACCTTGTTGAGAAGTTCGTTTCAATCCCACTATGGTTCGATTAAAACCAGATTCGGCGGCCTTAACCCCCAGGGGAGTGAACCCTGTTTCAATCCCACTATGGTTCGATTAAAACGTAAAGTTTAAGGAAACCCGTCAGGACACTGAATACCGTTTCAATCCCACTATGGTTCGATTAAAACTATTTTATATGCCTTCAAAATTATAGTTGAAGTATCAGTTTCAATCCCACTATGGTTCGATTAAAACATGTGCATTAATTGTGTTTCGCAATTCTTGAAGTTCGTTTCAATCCCACTATGGTTCGATTAAAACACCAAGCCTCATTGCAACAAATTCAAAAATCATCACAGTTTCAATCCCACTATGGTTCGATTAAAACGGTGCGAATCCTCTGTATATCCACTTTAGTCATACCAGCCGTTTCAATCCCACTATGGTTCGATTAAAACCTTACTACAACGATTATTTCTTCAAACTCATCAAAAGTTTCAATCCCACTATGGTTCGATTAAAACCCAAGAAAAAAATGCAGTAAGAATAAAGGTTTGAGAGATTCTATTTGCAGTCGACCTCCAGTACTTGAAGTTGACCTGGAGATCGACTGCAGTTTTATTGTCTCTTAAATTTTAGCATTTTTTACATCCAAGATCAAATTAAATCCATTGATTCTATTTCTCCAATCTCAATAATATCTCCGGGTTTGAAGGATGGAATGTGCGACTCAA
>JAKKUQ010000137.1 GCA_021890755.1 Thermosediminibacteraceae bacterium
CCCACGGATTTTTTGCACTTGTATGTTTCAATTCCTCATAGGTAGTCTAGTGACTAATCTTCACCGGTTACAACCGGGTCGTCTCCTCCGGGTTTCAATTCCTCATAGGTAGTCTAGTGACGAAGAAATTTTGAAAGATCCTGTCGAGAAAAAATATCTGTTTCAATTCCTCATAGGTAGTCTAGTGACTTTTTAGCGAAGAAAACCTTCAAGTAAATATGACATGTTTCAATTCCTCATAGGTAGTCTAGTGACATTTGCGATGACATAAACGTTAAAGACAAAAACAAGTTTCAATTCCTCATAGGTAGTCTAGTGACCAATTATTTCATCGTTGTTTTTAAAGGCTTCACCAGCTAGGTTTCAATTCCTCATAGGTAGTCTAGTGACGAGATGTCTGCTGAAGGTTTAATTACAGCAGAAATTAGTTTCAATTCCTCATAGGTAGTCTAGTGACGGAAATCACAATCAAGGTGTAGGATGGGTTGCCGGGTTTCAATTCCTCATAGGTAGTCTAGTGACATGATGTTCAGCATGCAGTAATGGCAACACTGAACAGGTTTCAATTCCTCATAGGTAGTCTAGTGACACAGTGGCCAATCCTGCCATGGTGACTGCCTGGCAAGTTTCAATTCCTCATAGGTAGTCTAGTGACAGGAAATGGTAGAGATAATGGGACAGATGGTAGATTGTTTCAATTCCTCATAGGTAGTCTAGTGACTTTTTCTTTCTTTTCTCTATTTTCACACAATTCTATAGTTTCAATTCCTCATAGGTAGTCTAGTGACTTTCAGCGCTTCGATGGTATCTACCAACCGTTCATGTGGTTTCAATTCCTCATAGGTAGTCTAGTGACGGGGCAAGTACGAGGATGAAATTGAGGTGCCAGCCTGTTTCAATTCCTCATAGGTAGTCTAGTGACATCCGCTTGGTCACGTCTCGGCAGAACCGAACCACTCGGGTTTCAATTCCTCATAGGTAGTCTAGTGACAATGAAGGATTAGGACTGGGAATACCCGAGGAAGCGGTGTTTCAATTCCTCATAGGTAGTCTAGTGACGACATTTTTGACCCACTTAGTGGGACAGATTTTGTCCCAGGTTTCAATTCCTCATAGGTAGTCTAGTGACCTTCTTCAAATTCAGCTTCCCACTGCCTTATGCTTTCCGGTTTCAATTCCTCATAGGTAGTCTAGTGACAAAATACCCTCAGCTTGATGAACCGGAACTGAGGCAAGTCTTTTTTCAATTCCTCATAGGTAGTCTAGTGACCGCTAGTTCGTCGCATATGTCAACCACGGGATGATTAGTTTCAATTCCTCATAGGTAGTCTAGTGACTATGAAGACCGCGCAACCATAAAACGCTATGTCGAAGTTTCAATTCCTCATAGGTAGTCTAGTGACCCAAGAGACGTGAACGGCGCCCAGGCTCTGGATATGTGTTTCAATTCCTCATAGGTAGTCTAGTGTACTGGCCCCCGGTTATTTGGACTTAAATGACCAAAACTCCTCGACTCATATT
>JAKKUQ010000033.1 GCA_021890755.1 Thermosediminibacteraceae bacterium
GTTTCACGCTATGGTTCAACTTTTTTTACTGTCGCATTTAATTTTACAATTAACCTAACCAATGTATTATAAAAACCCATGTTATTATTATAAAACTTTTGAAAATCGGTCTCTACCGCATATTTTTGGAGTTTCGAAACAAATAGGTCCTTTTGATAGTCATTTCCTCCCCTATATCTTATGCTATCCATGTAAGGAATAACCTTTTTGAGCTCCGGCGGATTCGTAAGATGGAGCATAAGCGTAGGGGGTACATGATAAGTAAATCCTTTTCGTGTCAATTGGGTAAACATACTGACAGCCTCGTGATTTTTGAATTTATTGAAATATTTTTCCATATTTCTTTTATAATTAAAATCCAGTTTTGTTAAACGGAAATATCCCGAATTTAGCTGAACCGATGCAAGCAATTATATGCGAGGGTCTACCATTATATTCAATTTTCCCTTTGTAATTTTTACGGGTTCAAGGTTGGTTAAACCTCGAGTTTCATTGGCTTTTTTGGCTAATGAATCATTAAATATAGCTGCAAGAATAACCAAAAGCACGAAAATCCCCACAAAAATAAATGCTTTCTTTTTTGTCATAAAGTTTCCTCCATAGCTAAAAAATTACATTTCATAACCATTATACTTTAAAACTTACAATTTATTAAATTAAAAAAAGTGGGACAAGAAAAAATCCCAAGTATCATTTGTGGTAGGTTTCCCCCCGGATTATTTTGAACCAGCGGTAAATCTGCTCCAGGAGTACCAGGCGCATGAGCTGGTGGGGCAGCGTAAAATCGGAAAAGGAGAGCCTCATGTCGCAAGCTTTCTTTACCTCTTCGGAAAGGCCTAAAGAACCCCCTATTACGAAGGTAATGTCCGAAATACCGCGAAGAGCAAGCTTTCTAATTTTTTCTGCCATTCCTTCTGACGAAAATCTCTCTCCCTCGATGCAAAGGGCTATCTTAAAGCCTTGCCGGGGCATTTTGCCCAAAATTCGCTCCCCTTCTCTTTTCAGCACCCTTTCCTTTTCCGCTGGCCCTGGATTATCCGGAGCCCTTTCTTCGTTGACTTCTATTATCCGCAGGGTGCAGTAAGGTGTTAGCCTCTTTTCATATTCCTTAATGCCTTCCCTTAAATAGCTTTCTTTAATTTTTCCTACAGCTATTATTGTAATGTTCATGGCCCTTACCTTTCTTCCGGAGTTTAGCCTTATCTTAATCTACAAAACACTATACCACAAAAATTTTCGCAAAAAAACATCTCCGATTTGACGGAGATGTTCGGGGCATTCCAACCGCTATAATATCCTAGTCTTTTTTCTCTTCTTCCGGAACCTCTTTTTCGGTCACCGTTATAAGCTCGTACTCCTTGCTTCCCATACCCAGCTCGTATGCGGCATCAATGTGAAGCTGAGCATCTTTTCCGGTCACCGCTTTCAATATATTGTCGCCTTTTTTAACGTTTTTATCTGCCGCTTTCGACCCCGGAAGGGGATCCGCACTATTTATCAAGTCCAGCGACGCCTGATCTATCGCCACAATATCGTGGGACACCAGCACGCCCTGGTCCTGTACGATTGGAGTGTCCGCCATGGGCATGCAGTCGCACTCGGGCTGAACTTCGGTAATGAAGTTTATGTAAAGGATCCTGCCTTTTTCAAAAGTGGAAACCACCGCATAAGCCGATTCAGCAAGGCCCCTTTGGAAAGTCTCTTCATCGATGGGAACCACCAACGCCTTTTCCGGACAGACTCTGGCGCACCTGCCGCACTTTGCGCAAATGGCTTTATCTATAACGATGCTGTCGTCAATAAGCTGCAGTGACTTGTGCGGGCAAACATTCACGCACTGCCCGCACCTAATGCATTTAGCTTCTATCCATTCTAGGTGCTTGCCTTCGTAAAAGTGTATTCTTCCCCTTTCGGCCTTACCGTGGTGGTCCTTGCAGCTTATGCAGCCCATCGCCAAATTCTTTATAGCTCCTCCAAAACCTGACCCGATATGTCCCTTGCAGTGGGATACCACGATCATGGCAGGGGCGTAATAAATAGCCGAAGCGACTCCTATTTCTCCGAGGATGGGACCTGCTTTGACCTTGACCTGATCCCGCCCAAAAATTCCATCGGCCAGCACCACCGGTGCCCCTACCGAAAGGTGGTTGATGCCTTCCATATTAGCTACTTCCAGGTACTCAAGACCAGGTATTCTTACAGTATCGGTAACGAAGGGGTTCCCTCCGACCTCTTTTACCCTTTCCACCACTTTTCTTAAAAAAATAGGCCTTACAATGCGGTGGGCGCCCTGAGATCCAAAATGAGTTTTTATCGCAACGTAATCTCCTTTTTTGATAAAGGAACTGAAATCCACCATTTGTAATATTTGTTCGAATTTTGCCACAAAGCTGTACTTGTAGTCATAGCTCTTTACCCTGGCGTCAGCGAAAAAGACTTTGCTCTTCATAGGTACGCCTCCCGTTGTTTCTAAATATTTGGCATGAGCTCAATGAGTTTTAATTTTTCCGAAATCTTGGCGTATTTCAACAGAAATTCCAGGTAGTCCTTACCGGTCTCCCAGAGGACCTTCCGGGAAATTTCATAAAGCGAAGATTTGCCATCGGCATAGTAAAAGAGATACTCACCGCCGGACCTCCCGAACCGGCGAAGTAGCTCAAAAAGGCTTTCCGCCGTTTCGCTGTCCATTTGGTCGACATACTGAATTAGCTCTACCGGCCCTGGATAAATTCTCCTGGGTATCAATGTCTTTGCTTCCTCCACCCATTGCCTATATTCTTCCGATACCTTTCTTTTATTATCTGCAAAACTCACTTTGCCATATACTTCCTGCGGCTTTTCGATCTGGCTTCTTAATATCCTGAAAATTTCATCTAAGGCTTTGTCCGTTTCACCAACTGCCTTCCTTACTTTTGGTGTATCCGCAAAGTTGGTTATAGACCTAATCTCACCTTTTTTAATTTCGGTTAAAAACTCCAGTCCCGCCTTCATGTCCTCGACGTATTCTGAACCACATGCGGCAGAACGGATTATCTCAAGAGAATACTCTGTAAGAGCTTTTTGAGCCTCCCCCGCTGCGATATCAACAAGCCACAGGGCTTCGGCTTCTCCCATGGTTGCAAGGAAATAGGCGTACGTGGCAGCAACAACAGCGGCACGTTTTAGCATAGATTTGTCCACTTTATCCGGGGTATCGTGGTCTGTATGGTAGTACTTGTCCGGCCACTGGTTTATCATGGGAGTGGGAATCCCTATAGCGGGATCGGAGAGGATGTAATGGTCGCTGCCTCCGGAATACGGGTATGCTCCCCATCTGAGTACGGAGTAGCCTTTTTGTTCCCCTGTCATACCGGCATCTTTTGCGCAGTAAGACATAATTTCTTTTAAAAGAGTTCCTACAAAAGAACGGGCAGCCAAGGGCGGATATTCCACTTTTAATGTGCTGCCGCATACTGCTTGATTTTCTCCCACCATATCAAGGTTTATACCCGCCAAAGCCTTGGGTTTTTCAGGCTCTGAGGAAAGATACGCAAAAGTACCACCCATTTCAGGCACCAACAAGAGCCTTATTCCCAGCCTTGGCCTCGCAAGCAATCCTTCCCTCACCAGTTCGTTTAAAGTTGAAACTGCTTCAATAGCTGCTGCAGCACCGGAAGCATTATCGTTGGCAGAAGGTTTGGGATGGCAAATATGAGCAATGATGATTATCTCTTCGTGAGTTTCGCCGGGAATTAAAGCCGAAACCACCGGGACTTGGGGTTCGTAGAAACTGGAATCCACCAAAGCCTTTAACCTTACTTCTCCCCTGGCAAGAGAGCGCCTCAGCTCCTCCCCCTGCCTCGGCGTCAAGACGAATCCCAGCAATTTCCCGCATGCGTATGATGGAAATGCAGTATACTGTCTTGCATCAGGAAGATCCCACCGGGTTCTAACTGGCCAGCTTTCTGTAATCTCATCGGTGATAACCCCTATTGCACCATACTTTATCGCATAGTAAGATATTATGCTCATATTACCCCGCGCGAGCACGAACTTTCCTTTTACATCTTTTGACGCGAAGCTCTTTTCATTTTCTGGGTCCTTAATTTCTACCAGTTTTGCTTCAATTCCATCCGGTAGCGTAGGACAGCTCCTTTGAATCACAGAAAAAGCATTTTCCTCAAAATCTGCAAGTTTTACATATCTCTTTTTTTCTTCTTCCCACACCCAAAGCTTAGCTCTGCGACATTCCCATCCCGGTGAGGGCCTATAACCGAAAAATCCCTTACTCGGGTCGGGCCTGTAAAGATTTACCCTGCCGTCGAGCCCCCTTTGTTTCAACACTTCCGCGCAATAGCGGGCAGCTTCTTCTATACCGGGGCTCAGCTGAAGCCGGTGAAAGCGAATAATACCGTTCAAAATGTCGAAACACCGTTCCTCCGATATTTCTCCGGCAACAGATTTGTAAATCTGGTAAAACACTAAGACCCCTCCATGAGCTTCTACAAAATTTTATTTCCCGGGAAATATTTCGCTGTTATCCGACATTACCAGCACACGTATTAGTTGGTTTTTAATTCCATAATTGTTATATTATTATACTTTCTGGATTTTTTCAATACAACCATTTTTTGTAGATTTTACTAATAAAAAATACCGGTTTTCGTAACCGGTATTTTTTTGGAACACTACTGTTCCAACTCTCCGGTATAAGCGTTTATATAATAAACTTCGCCATTTTTCAATTCAACTTTCCAGACAGGCGCCGCAAGCCACCGATCGGCATTGTAAAACTGGGAGTAATATCCCTGTTCAACCTTTTTTATTACCACCTGTTCACCGGAATTTTTCTCGGCTTCCACCCTCAAGATTGCCGCTATGGGCGGTATTACTTCTCTTTTCTTCCCTTTAAACTTCAGTGGCTTCAACCAGCTCATGTAAAAATTCCTCACGCCGTCAGGAGTCACCAAAAGCTCCATGAAGCTGTTGGCTATGAAAAAACCCTGGTAATACCTCACATATTCTACAAGATACCCTTTGCTTTCTGAGTCGTACTTAATAGTATTTAGCCTGGCATCCTTAGGAAAACCAACGTGGTTTTTTATAAATTCTTCAGCCACCTGAAGGGCTTTATGTTCATCTAAGCTAGCTAAACTTTCTTTATCTTCACGGACAGTGAAATTGATAGTTCCATTGTCCATGATGATAAGCTCTCGTTTTCCTACCCGGTATTTTTTTCCGTTTCTAATTTCTTCAATCTTAGGCTTTTCTTCGCCAAAAAACTGCTTCAGGATCTTTTCGGCCTCTTGTGGCTGATAGCTTATTTCCAAAAAGGGAACAGGTCTTCCGCTGAGTGGAATCTGGGTTTCCAGAATTATTCCCCGGCTTTCCAGGAAAGTTTTTATCTCTTGCTGCTGGCCTTCTTCCAACGAGAAATCTTTTTGCGGCAATGTTTCGATATATAAGTTTACCGCAAGCAGAATATTAAGCACAAGGAAGGATACAATGAGAATCCCTATAGCTTTTCTCCAATCCATCTAATACCCAACTCCGGATTGTAAATTAATAACCACGCCGTTTTTCGCGTTTATAAAAACCTCCTTATACTGATTTTGCGAATACACCTTTGCCCCCGCGCTATAATCCATTGTCCCCTGGGCGCTAATGTCGCCCACATCGGTGGATTTTACAGCCCAAACCGGGGAAAGGGTGTTTTCAAAAATGACATAAGCGAGATCCAGAGATTTTACTTCTTTCAAATTTCCAGTAGCTATAGCTGCATCCAAAGCCTGTATGGGGGATATTGGCTGGATTTTTTCCAATATCCTGTCCTCTCTTACTATTTTTCGGTAATACCTTGATACCTGGTTACCTTCTACGGTTACGGTAATATAATTCTGACCTAATAATGGTAGGCCTCTGACTCGCACACCAAAATTAAAGGTGTAAACAGTCCCTTGAGCTTTAGACGTTTTGTAGCTAGAAAGATAAGCTTCACCAGGCCATCCACCGTGGGTATTGATAAAATTGACCGCAAGGCTTAATGCTTCGTAAAAGCTGAGCTTTAATTTTGAGTCACTTGGAACAGGCCTGCTGTATTCCAGGGCACCATCAGGATATATCCTAAGCCCGCGATTTCCATCGGTGTAAATTACAGCCCCATCTTTTTCTTCAATTCTGCGGGTTATTGAAAAATCGGGAAAGAATTTCGCAATACCGCTTTGCCCTAGCTTTTTTTCGCGTTTAAATGTGAATATAAAAAGATCATTTTCATCATCTGAAACTGGCACGTAAATACCTTCTTCAAATCTAACGTTTATCTTGGCAGGTGGAAGGTAAGTGTAAAGGCGCGGGTTTTCCGCAACCACCTGTTCCAGTAGCTGCCTGAGTTCAGAACTATCCTCTTTATTCTTGAGACTGTAAAATTCGTTGCCAGTTCCTTTTAAAAACACAGAAAGGCCATTATCCTCCACTATTATTATGGAGCCTGCCAGGCGATCGTGGGGAATGGCCTGCTGACCTTCTCTCATATTAAAAACTTTTGTTAAAAAATCAACAGGCAAAGGTGTGGAGAAAAAAAGCTCTAGCCCCTTTTTCTGCCGGAAACTTTCGGGGTTAATCGGGTTCTTAACTCCTGTAAACTCCCCCTCAGAAAGGATATTTTTTACGAATTCCCATATCTTTCCATATAATGGGGAATAAGGATATACAACGCTATGGATATCCTGGCCAAAATGAAGCACAGCTCGACCGGGTGCGATCACACTGGCAAGGTCCACAGTCTTTAAAACAGTAGTTTCGGCCTCAATAGCATCTATGTTGTCGTAAAGTCGCCACCAGGCTATGTGAGAAAGAAAAAGGCTGGTGCTCACTACGACTATAAGCAGCACTCCCAGCAGGAGATCCCTGTTATTCACGGCAGCACCGCCTTTATCGGAGAATGAGTAGTTTTAAAGCTTGGATTATGGAGCTTATGCTTCGCAAATTTATCTCACCGTCAAGCCGGTATACGTTCCGGGAAACGGTTTCTGTCTTTCCCGACGGGAAAACCACCTTCACGGTTATCACATTTTTGCCGGGTTTGAGGCTCACCCGCGTTATAAAAAGTCCCGATGGCCCTACTTTAATAAATTCCTTCTTTTCTCCGTTCGCGAGAACCACAACCGAAGCGTTAGCGATTGTTTCTCCCGACACAATCGCATAGTCCAGGGTGGTTATATGCTCTTCCTTAGGATGATTGAGTATAATTGTTTCACTTGCAGTAACCACTGAACAAAATAGAAAAGACACAAATAAGGTTACCGCTGTGATCCAGATTCGTTTTTTCATATTCTTTCTCCTCTTGCAAATAAATTGCCCCTACTACCAATTTAGCCCAAAAATATTACAGTAGTATTACATTAAAATTACGTTTAATTTACACAAGGGCAGGAAGTTTGATGATGACTTCAGTCCCCTGTCCTTGCTTGCTTTGGACTTTTATATCGCCCTCATGCGCTTGTACTATTTCTCTGGCTATAGAAAGGCCGAGGCCTGTGCCACCTAACTCCCGACTCCTTGTCTTGTCCACTCGATAAAAACGCTCGAAAATGCGCGGCAGGTCTTCTTCGGGAATACCAATGCCGGTATCCTTGATCGAAATTTGTACCCAGTTTTCCTTGTTTTCAGCTTTTACGAAAATGCTGCCTCCCTCAGGTGTATATTTTATCGCATTTGAGAGTATATTTTGAAACACCTGTTCCATCTTGTCTCTGTCGGCAAATACTTGGAAGATTTCTCCATGCGCATCGTATTCCACTCTTAGTCCCTTTTTTCTCGCATTTACAATCATTTTGGATATGACTTCACGAAGCAGGTAGTCAATGCGAATAGGCCTCTTATTCCATTTAACCTCCTTATTATCCAAGCGGGATAGCTCTAAAAGGTCGTTGACGAGCCTGGTCATTCTATCCGCTTCATCGTTTATTACCCTTATGAACTCTCGGGCAACCGATTGATCATCCATAGCTCCATCCAGCAGGGTTTCTGCGTAACTTTTGATGGTGGTAAGGGGAGTTCTTAGCTCGTGGGAAACATTTGCAACAAATTCTTTTCTCATTTCTTCCAGCCGCTGCTGTTTCGTAATATCCTGCAGGAGTAAAATGTAACCCGTAACCTTTCCTTCTGCAGTAAGCGGTGCAATTATTGCCTTAAGCGTGACATCCTTTACCTTGCCTAGCTTTTCTTGGGGAGCCTGTTCCGCCTTTGGAAAATCCTCGGGATGGATTTTAAAAATCTCCATTAATTTTTCAGTAAAATTCTCCCCCAATTGCTCTCCTTCAAGGCGCAACATGTTCTGTGCCGCAGGGTTTATGTGGATTACTTTCCACTCGCTGTTTAATGCTATAACGCCGTCGGCCATGTTGGTGAGGATAGCTTCCATTTTTTCTTTTTCCTCAGAAATCTCCTCAAGGGTTGCTTTCAGTTGCCCGGTGAGGAAATTGAACATATCGGTGAGCTTTCCTATTTCGTCATTGGATTTGACCTCTATTTTCTGGTCAAAGTCGCCTTTTGCGAGAAGTGCAGCCCTTTTTGTAACCTCCTGAATGGGACCTGTAATAGTCCTGGACAGGGCATAACCCAAAAAGCCGGTAATTAAAAGCGCAAGTAGCGTTGCGGTAAGAAGGATTATCCTTATATTTTTCAGCGTTTCGTATATATCTTCTAGAGAGGCAATGAGGTACAGTATTCCCACAAGTGTGTCGTTATATTTTATAGGATAGGCAAGGTATTTGTAACTTTTTTTGGTCTCCGGGTCTTCCCGGATGTCATCGGCCTGCTTCCCGAAAGTAGCTTTCATCACCTCGGGGGTCAAAATTCTGGAACCTTTCCGAAACTTAGTTTCGTCAGTTGAGGTTATCACCGTTGCCTTTTCGTCCATCACAACTATGTATTTAATAGTGGGTGCGACCTGTTTTATGTACTCCTCGATGGTGGCGCTTGGCAAAAGTTTTCGTTCCGAAGTCAAGTGCCTCACCAGCAAAAAGTCTGATATAAGTTGGGCATTTATCATGAGGTTTTCGGTAAGTTTTCCTTCGTGGTATTTTTCCAGAGATTGCATCAGGTAAAAGCCAACCACTTCCATTGCAAGCAGAATAAGAAGTATGTATATCGTAACCAGTTTGACCTGAATGCTCTTAAACAATTAAAATCACCCTAATTTTTTGTAAAATAATATCCTACTCCTCGCTTCGTTTTTATGTATGATGGATTTGATGGGTCATCTTCTATCTTTTCCCTGAGCCTCCTGATTGTTACATCTACAGTGCGGATGTCGCCATAGTATTCGTATCCCCAGACTTCTTCCAGGAGTTTTTCCCTCGAAAACACCTGCCCCGGTTGGGAAGCCAGGAATTTCAAAAGCTCAAACTCTCTTAAGGTTAGCTCCACTAAGTTACCGTTTTTCTTTACTTGATAGCTTGAAAGGTCTATTTCAAGATCTTTTATCTTTATTAACTTTTGTTCTTCCAGGGGATTTGAAAGCGTGATTCTCCTCAAGTTTGCCTTTATCCGGGCCATGAGCTCCCTCATGCCGAAAGGTTTTGTAACGTAATCATCAGCTCCGAGCTCAAGGCCCAGTACCTTGTCCACTTCCTCGCCCTTTGCCGTCAGCATAATAATTGGGCAAATAAGTTTTTCCCTGAGCTTTTTGCATACCGCAAATCCATCTTTTTTGGGCAGCATTACGTCAAGGAGTATGAGGTCCGGCCTTTGTGAAAAGGCAACTTCGATAGCTTCTTCCCCATCGTAAGCGGCAAGAACTTCGTATCCTTCTTTCGTCAGGTTATACTTCAATATATCTACAATGGGTTTTTCGTCATCCACCACCAATATCCTGTTCCCCACAAATCTCACCCCTTATATTTCTTATTTTTTATATTCGCTGCCCGGCTGCGTTTTCCTTCAAAAAAATATCAACGGGCTCTAGTTCCTATTAGCACTAGTAAAACTCCGGTGAATATTATGAGCAATTTGGCGGTGGATACTTTCCCCGATATTCCAAAAATGCCCAAGAGACTTACGGCAGTAAATACGAGAGGACCGACAAGTCCAAGCAAAGCATTTATTTGGAGGGCAGCTTCCAGGCTTTTGAGCCTAAGAAAGATCACTGCTGCCGTAAATTCTATAGCAGCAGATATAAACCTCAACAATGCCATCCCAAGGAGCAGCTTTTCCATATACCCTTCCTCTCTTTCATTATATAATAAAAAACGCGCGGGTACTTTAAATATACGCCTACCCGCGCGATGCGATGATAACATTTCACTGCAGGATCACATCAGCCCATTTTAAATTTATGGAGGGTTCTCTCGCAGGTCCTTCCGCTATATCCTTTTCTTCTTCCACCATGCGGCTGAGCTTTGCTAAAAATTCCCTGTAAGCTGCATCTTCAACCATTCTCGGTCTTGGCAGGGGATTGTAAATGGAATACTTCAAAGTGCCTCTTGCGAACACCAGAATTTTGTCGGAAAGTTTTATGCATTCATCGATGTCATGAGTCACAAACAATATGGTTATGCCTGTCTTTTCCCATAGTTTCAACAGAAGGTCCTGCATCGCCTTGCGGCCGAAAGCATCAAGGCTCCCAAAGGGTTCATCCATAAGGAGCACCCGGGGGCTAACCGAAAGAGCCCTGGCGAGAAAAGCCCTCTGCTTCATCCCACCCGATAGCTGGTAAGGGTAACGATCAGCCCAAGCCGAAAGCCCTACCAATTCAAGAAAGTACTCAGCCCTTTCCCGCAACTCTTTCGGGGTCATGTCTTTATTTACCGTCTTCATGGCAAAGATAAGGTTCCCCTTCACTGTAAGCCATGGGAACAGCTGATCAAGGCCCTGGAATACCATGAACCTATCGGGCCCCGGGCCTGAGACTCTTTTACCATCTAAAAATATCTCCCCGCTATCACTTTTCTCGAATCCTGCTATGCACCTAAGCAGAGTGGTTTTACCGCATCCAGATCGGCCGATAATACCTACGAGCTCTCCTTCCCTAACCTCGAAGCTTACATCTTTTATCCCGGCGATAACATTTTGAGAAGTATCGTATATCCTGGTGAGGGCTTTAACTTTAATCAGCGGTTTCATCATTCCCTCCCCTTTCAATCAATGACTGCTTTCCACTTTCTTACGGTCAGGTTTTCCAACGTTGTAAAGATAAGGTATTCCACCACCAATCCTATAGCTATTATTAAGAGCATCCCTGCAAAAACCCCCGGAGTTTCCATCAAAAACCTTTTTTTGTAAAGGTACCATCCCAACCCTCCTTGCCCGCCAGCGGCTCCAAAAACCAATTCCGCCGCTACAGAAGCCTGCCAGGCCCTAGCCCATCCGGTTCGAAGCCCTCCTAAGATATGGGGAAAAGACGCCGGCAGCATGACGGATAGAGCAAGTTTAACACCTGAAAGTCCGAGGTTCCTTCCTACTTCCAGTTGGTTTTTCGGTATAGACCTAAAGCCTGTATAAAAGTGGTTGAGAAGCGGCCAAAGCGCAGAAAAAATTATCACGAACAGAATGGATTCAATGCCTATTCCAAACCAAAGGATGGCCACGGGAAGTATGGCTATTCCGGGAAGCGGATGCATTATCGCCATAATGTCGGTTATAACTCCTGGAAAAATTTTTGTGCTCATGCATAAAAGCGCCAGCATCATTGCCAAAACCACTGCTGTAAAAAGGCCCAAGCCTATAAGCTTCAGGGAAAAGAGGGCGTTTGCAAAAAGTTGCGCTCTTTCTGCCCAAAGGGAAAGGACGATGCTTCTAAGGCTTGGGAAAAGGAGTTCCGAGTAACCCCCCAGAACTCTCACTGCTTCCCACAATACCGCCAGTGAAAATATCAGTGCTGTCTTTGACACCAGCTTTTTCATGACGTTGCTCCTCCTATTTTATACCCTGCATCTTTTCAAGCGTGGAAGGGTTCCCTTCGGTTTTGCCCACCAAAGCCAGCACGTTTTCCCAGGCTATATCCGAAATGCTTTGGGGCACTTTGGAAATATATCCGACCCTATGCATGAATTCTGCAAATCCCATAAGGCCATAGGGTGCAGTAGTGAAGTTTATGCCCTGGCTGGTGAGCTGTTGATACAGTTCTTCTTCCGGTATTTTAAATTCCGGAGCCAAAAGCTTTGCGGTCTCTCTCTTGTGCTCGTTCACCCAGTTCATAGCTTCGTTTAAGCCCATGATGAAGGCTGCGTATCCTGCAGGATGATTGTCATGGTAATCCTCTGTTACCAACAGCACATTAAAATTAAATTCGCCTCCGAAAGCCTCAAAACCGTCCAGCACCACGTGATATCCCGGCTGCTTTAACTCTTCGAAAAGGTAAGGCGGTGTGGTAAAATGGGCAACCACATCTTTTTTAGCCAGCATCGCTTGCATTCCGTCAGGATGCGGCAAAGCCACCAAATTATCGTCAAGAGCCTTTGGGTCGCCTAATTCTTTTTCCAGTGCCATTGCGAGAATTATATGCTGAAGGCTTCCAGGAGAAGGGAGGGCTATTTTATGTTCCGGTTTAAAATCCTTTATGCTTTTAATATTTGGATCGTAAGTTACAAGCTGTGTAGGGCTCACGGTATATCCTGCCGCTATTTTTGCCCTAAGTCCCTTATCCCACCCTATCAAAAACGGAGGTATTCCCATAAATGCTGCATCTAGCTTGCCGGAAGCCATGGCTTCCCTTACAGCCCCACCGGAACCTAAGGTTACCCATTCAACTTTTAGGCCATACTTTGAGAAAAAGTCCATTTTTTCGGCTACCATAAGGGGAGCGTATACAAGGCCGAACTGCTTTGCAACTCGTATCGTTTCCTGTCCAGATGGAGAGGATGCTTTACTTGCACCACTTTGGTTATCCGTTACACCACAGCCTGAAAGAAGTAAAGTGCAAGACAAAATTGCCATTAAGCTCAGCACAAAGAAAGCCGTAAATTTTCCCCGTCTCATCTAGCTTAACCCCCCTCAAAAATAAATCTGTACTCATAATATTTTTCTCTTATCCGTTTGGTGAATTAATTACCGCAAGTGGAAATATACTTTATTGAAAATCCGGTGGGGGGTGCCTTTCTTGAAGCCTTCTTCACTTATATTTTTAATTCTGGTGTTGGGCTATCTTGGCAAAAACCATCTGGTCCTGGTTTCTTCTGGAGTGCTCCTTTTGTTTAAGTTTCTCGGGATTTTACCCCAGTCGGCATCTGCCCAGAATACACTCCTGGACCTCGGAGTCATTCTTCTCGTCGTTGGCGTCCTCCTGCCTTTATGCACCGGGGAATTCAACACGAAGGACGTTTACAGGAACATTTTCACTTTGGAAGGTGCTATAATTTTTCTGGTTGGCATAGCTTCGGCGGTGATGGCACGGGACGGAGTACAACTTTTGAAAGAAAACCCCAGCACGATGATATGCCTCCTCATGGGGTCCATAGTGGGAACTGCCTTTTTCAAAGGCCTTCCTACAGGCCCTTTGGTGGCGGCAGGCCTTGCAGCCTTTTTTCTGAACCTTGCAAAGAGGTTATAAGTTTTTAAAGCAAGAGGAATTTTGTTTAAAATAGAGAAACTAATTATATATAAAAAATTCCAGCGTGGGAGCAATAAAAATGGAACGCATAAAAACATTGATTGCTACGCGTTTTCCTGCATTGACCCATAGAAATTTTCGCCTCTTTTGGACCGGGCAGTGTATTTCTCTCGTCGGCACGTGGATGCAAAACATCGGTCAGGCCTGGCTGGTTTTAAAAATCACCGATTCCTCCTTTAAACTCGGTCTTGTCAACGCCTTACAGTTTACTCCCGTTTTGCTTTTTTCGCTTTTTGCAGGTGTTTTTATCGACAGATTTGAAAAAAAGAAAATCATTATTTTTACTCAAACGTCCCTCATGGTTATGGCCTTTATGCTAGCCACCCTTACCGCGACAGGCTTAGTGAGATACTGGCACATAGCAATAATGGCTACTATCCTGGGCTTCATAAATTCACTGGACATGCCCGCAAGACAATCTTTCGTTGTAGACCTGGTAGGCAAGGATCACCTGATGAATGGTATTACTTTAAATTCTGCCGTGTTCAACGCAGCAAGGCTGGTGGGACCTGCCGTCGCAGGTTTTATAATGGGGCAGTTTGGCATTGCAGTTTGCTTTTTTTTAAACGCTCTGAGCTTCATAGCCGTGTTAAACGGCCTTTTTAAAATTCGCGTGGAACCTAAATCCAAAAATCACATAAATGCTGCCGAACCGATTATCGACAAAATAAAGGAGGGGCTGAATTACATAAAAAAAACACCCACAGTGCGCATTACCGTAAGTCTCGTAGCTCTGGTCAGCATCTTTACTTTGAATTTCAACGTTACTGTGCCGGTCCTTGCACGAAAAGTCTTTTCCCTTTCTGAGCAGGGATTCGGGCTAATGATGTCATCGCTGGGTGTCGGTGCCCTTGCGGGATCATTATTGCTTTCGGCAACCATCCACCGCCCTTCCCCTGTTATCCTTATAGCTTCTGCTTTTTGCCTTTCGGCTGCCGAAATAATCCTTTCAACCTTGCAATCACCTTGGGCTGCAATGCTTTGCCTAGTCTTTATTGGCGGGATGATGGTTACCTTTACTGCCTCAGCTAATAGCACCATCCAGTTCAACGTGCCAGATCATCTTCGCGGAAGGGTAATGAGTGTCTATGCCCTGGTCTTCGCTGGTATGACTCCTTTAGGCAGTCTTTTTACCGGTTACATTTCTTCGAATTTGGGAGGGAGAGCCTCGTTTGCCATCGGAGGCTTCCTTGGTTGTGTTTTCGCAGCTTGCGCATTGTTCTTAATGAAAAATGTCATGACCCTTTCGCGGCACACAAAGACCTGCTGAAAATAAAAAAGGCTGCAAATTTGCAGCCTTTTTATCTTAATTTCCCAGATACAGCAGCGGGTTTTTGGGTGTTCCGTTCACCCTCACCTCGAAATGCAGGTGGGGACCCGTAGTTCTTCCCGTTGTGCCTACGGTACCTAGGATTTCTCCCTTTGTCACTTTTTCCCCGGTCGATACTTTTATTGTATTCAAATGGGCGTAATAGGTTTCATATCCTCCTCCGTGATTTACTATGACAAGTTTCCCATATCCGCCGTTCCATCCGGCAAAGGTGACGACTCCTGAACCTGCAGCTCTTACCGGAATGCCAGGACTGTTGGCTATATCAATGCCTGTATGGAAGTCTCCTCCCCTGCTTCCAAAGCGCGAGGTTATGCGTCCTGTTATGGGCCATGCAAATCTTCCGCTGCCGCGGTAGGTTACTTCTGTTTTGGTTCCCTGGGCAACTATTCGTGTAACGGGTTCTTTTACTACCTTTTCCCCTAAAGTTTTTTCTTCTACCCGGATGCCATTCTTATAGACAACTTCAGCTGTAACCTGTTTTATACCGTTTTCACCGGTCTGCTTTACTACACGTTTCCCCTCCAAAAGAGAGCTGTCCTTTATGACTTTGGTCTCATAAGGCAACGATTTTTCATACGTTACCCTTTTTACAACGGTTACGTTGAGTAACGGCTTTACTTCCTGCAGGTAAATCACATCGCCCGGTGAAAGCTTATCAGCTGCTTTGAGTTGGGGATTTGCTTCTACCAGTTTGGTAAAGGGGATTTTGTTCTCTTTGGCTATGTCCCATAAGGTCTCCCCTTCACGGACTGTGTGGGTTTTAGTTTCAAGCGTTCCATTTAAAATAAAGTTTTTAGCCTCATCAGGTGTAAGAACCTCATTTATGTCAATAAACTTTTCGACCAGCTTAACACGATCGGGGACTTCTACTCGGACCAGTTCTCCCGGCACCCCGCTGATGTAGTGGTCCTTTACTGCCTGAAGGACCGATTCTGCAGTGTTTTTGTCTTTTACTGCAAGCACCTCGCTATCGTTGATCTCTATAACTACGGCCTTGACTTTAATGTCCAAGGATTCTTCCAGCTTTTTTAGAAGTTCTTCTTCGTCCAGTACACCATCCTTTGCCGGCTCTCCCCGACTCACTTCAATGTTTTGGACAAGCTGGATTTCGGCTCCAAGCTTTTCTCTATACCTTTCAAGCAGCTTTTTCTTTGCATTTTCCACTACCTTTTTGCTTTTAACATTTCCCAATAATTTACCATTAACGCTTACCGCATAAACTCTATTTGCATTTAGTACAGCTATAAGGATGACCAAAACTATTACAGCCAGGGCACCGGCAACGGCCAGCGGCTTTTTGCCCCTCAGGCCTTTCAGGTCCGGTAAATACATCCCTCCACTCCTTTCTTCAATTACGTTTTATATTTATGTAAAAAACTACTAGTTGTAACAGAATTGTAATACTTTATTTTTATTCTACGCTTAATTTCCTTTTCCTTCTACTTGTCCAAATATTTTTGTTGGTATTTTCTACTAAGCGTATGCCCGAGAGTAGTCGGCAGTAATCCCCAAGTGTAACAGTATTATCCAGCTAGTCCAAGATAAAGGTAGTATAAATGAGGGCAAAGCCCATAGCAATAGAAACAAAGTCTAAGTAAAATGTACCGCAAAGCACAGCGCTGAAAAAAGCGCCATTATATTCCCTAGTATCATCAAGATAATAATTCCCAAAATAACTAAAATTATGCCTAAATACTTATACCCTGGAATTTTTTTCAGTAAAACAGCCGTCATCACCATTATCATTATTGGTGCCGTATACACTAAACTGAGTGAATGATCGACAGTAGTATAGAACACCGACCCTATGTAAAAAAAATATGAAAAAAGGGCACAAGGCCATATAGCAGGAATCTAGCAAATTCCTTCCCGCCCAGGGAAAGATCATTTTGCTTACTTTTGCTGCTACTAAGAAAAAGAAACTTCCTAAAAGCATCCGAAAAAAGGCTATCTCAGCGACAGGCAGTCCCGAAGCAAATCTCGTGAGTATAGGGCTTGTGCTTTCCTTTAAATTCATGCTGCATTGCTTTCCTGAAGGTTCCCAGCTTTTCTCAGCATTTCGTAAATTACTTCTTTAAAATCAGTTCCCATTACGCTATTTACAGCATTAACAAAATCCTCGGTGGTGGCGTTACCAAAAACGTTTTCCCTGAGATAATGCCTTAGAACTTCACGCAGCTTGCTCTTTCCTACGCGGCCTTCCAGTTCTTTTAACATTATAGCTCCCTTTTTGTAGACAGTAGCATCGTACTCGCCCCATCCCGCAAATTGAGAAAGTGACCTGAGTATGGGCCCCGAACTGTTTCCCATTTCGAAAAAGCGGTAGGGGTACAGGATAAAATCCTTATATATTTCGTTTCCTTTACCCTTGCCGTATACGCCCTCAAAATACAGCACTGTAGAGTACTCCGTTATTGCTTCGTCGAGCCAGGGCTCCTTAATCTGGTTATTGCCCACCAAACCGTACCACCATTGATGGGCAGTCTCGTGCGCAACAACGTATTCAAGGAGGATCTCATCATCCAGCAGGTGATGGTCGATCAAGACCAAATTAGGATATTCCATGCCGCCTATGTAAAAATCGGCCATAACTACAGAGTATTCCTCATATGGATAAAGACCAAAGTAACGGTTAAAAAACCGAATGGCCTGCTTACCGAATTCCAGTGCTTTTTTCGCCGCACTTTCTTTATCTCCAAAATAGTAGGCAGAAACTTTTATACCATCCACTTTGCTAGAAATTACCTTTAACCCATAACCTGCCACCCATGCGAAGTCCCTTACCAGCTCTGCCCTGAATACCCACCTGGTGCAGCCTTTTTCCAGAATTTTCTCCTCTAGTTTACCTGTAGCAGCAATAGTATAGCCGTCTGGAGCTGTTATGCTCACTTTATATATGGCAGTTTCGCTGTAGAAAGGATCTCCTATAGAATAGTATGGGTCTAGATTCCACCCGTTCTCATCGTAAACGCACAAGATGGGGTACCAGTTGCCGAAATTGTAAGTGTTTTTCCCGTGGCCAAATCTCCCAAGTGAAAAGGGGATTTTTTCTTGAAAATCCATTTCTATTTTGATTTTCTCCCCAGGTTTTAGCGGTTCCGGCATGATGACTTTTAAAATGGTGCCTTCCACATGGTACTCCAAATTCCTGCCATTTGCAGTAACATTGGTAACATTTATGTACCCTTCCGAAAAACCTTCCGGATAGGCGTATTTTAATTCTTCCGCAGGAAAAGGAGCACTTTCAAGAGACTTAAAGGCGTTGGGGTAAAGGTGAAAGTATATTTCCCGAAGCTCAGAAGGAGTCTTGTTCTGAAAAATGATAGTCTCCCTTGCTTTAATCATTTCCCGGTCAGGGTCAAAATCCACCTGGATGTCATATTGTGGACAGCTTTCCTTTACCTGCAGTGCTCGGGAATAGTAATATTTTTCGGATATTGAACCTTTTTGATAGATTACGTAAATGCTGAAAGCTACAACTACCACCAGCAACGTAACAATTAATAGCAGTTTCCTTTTTCTCACATCCATCTACCCCGGTCCAGTTATATTTTGATACTACAAATTATATTTGCCGAACTGACGTAATATTCTCTCTTTATTCTACCAAAGCCCTATCTCAACTGCAAAACAAAGATGTACACATATTCACAGAGTTATCCACACATGTGTACAAAAAAAGGCTTCCGGAATAGAGTTTTCCGGAAGCCTAAATAAATTATTCACCCTTCGCCGCACTCTCACCAGCGATGCGACCAAATACAATTACATCAGCCAGAGCGTTGCCGCCCAAACGGTTGGCACCGTGGATGCCGCCTGTAACTTCTCCCGCCGCATACAGGCCGGGAATTGGCTTGCCATCTTTGCCTATCACGCGCGCTTTAGTGTCGATTTCAACTCCACCCATGGTATGGTGGACAGTCGGTTTTCGTGCACTAGCGTAAAACGGCGGTGTATCTATTTTGAAACCAAGGAGTTTTTTCCCAAATTCCTCGTCTTTATTTTGTTCTACTGCCTTATTATATTTCTCTACCGTAGCCTTTAAATTCTCCGGCGGCACATTAATTTTTCGAGCTAGTTCCTCTATTGTATCAGCCTTAATAACTTTCCCTTTAGCTATCAAATCGTTGGGATCTTCGTTAAAGCTGGTTTTTCCTTTCGGAAACGACTTGTGATCTGAAATAACGTACATTAAAGCGTCCGGCTGTTTAAACAGCGCATTAGTCATAACATCGCGTCGCGCATCCTCAGCTACAAACCTTTTTCCTTCTTTATTTACGAAGATCATTTGCTCAACACCGGGAGCCAACCACCCAGTCAAGCTTCCATCCTCAGGGTCTCCCATAGGTAGAAGCTGTATGTACTCCATACCAATTAAATTGGCTCCTACTTTCTCTGCCATGACGATACCATCGCCAGTGGCACCGGGGTGGTTTGTTGTAGGAATCTCAGGTCCTAGATTCTCATTGTATTTCATTCTCATCTCTACGTTAGCTGCAAATCCACCAGTAGCCAACACTACGCCCTTGCGCGCCTTAAAAATGAGTTCTTCGCCCTCGGCATTTGTAGCTTTGACCCCTACTACTCGGCCATTTTCCATTATTAGCTCTTCCGCTTTTGTCTCTACAAGAATTTTAACACCTTTTTCTTCAGCTGCTTTCCGCAAAGTCTCAATGTAGCTGAAGCCTGCGTCATTGTCCGCTGGCGAATGACTGCGAGGCCAGAGTGCACCTAACACCGTGTACACTTCATCTTTAAACTTCATCCCCATGCTTTCCAACCAATGAAGACCATCCAGCGCGTTTTCTACCAACACCCTGACCAACTCTGGCTTGGCTTTATAGTCGCCGCCTTCTAATGTCTGCTGGAAATGCTTCTCTATAGAATCCTCGATACCCTGTTTTTTCTGCCGTTCGGGGTCAACAGCATTGTAGGCACCGCCGGAACGAATAGTGTTGCCTCCAACCATTGGCATTTTCTCCAGCACAATAACTTTGGCCCCATTTTCAGCCGCTGACACTGCTGCCGCCAATCCAGCACCGCCGGCACCAATCACTACTACGTCTGTTTCCTCCACTTTGCTTTGCGGTTTCTCTTGTTGTAGCGTTGACGACTGGCAACCTGCAATGCTTAACAATAACACTAGAATCAGTCCCAGCGCAAAAACCCGATATCTCTGTCTCATTGCCTTTGAACACTCCCTTTGAACAAACTAGCTATTCATTAGCTGCTTGCTCCAGAGCGGATTTTACAGCCTCAATGATAGCCTTACTGGTGCGGGTAGCTCCACTTACGGTATCCACGCCTTCCACACTTTGCTTTTCAATAATTGCTTTCGGAATCCGCTCTAGGGCAACGTCACATATACCTGGGGTCTCCTTATGTTCAACAACTTCCACTTTGTCTATTTTGCCTGATTTAATCACCACGTTTACCTTCACCGGCCCATTATTGCCTTCTCCTTCACCTGTATAAGTGCCGTCTTGCCACTTACTTTCAGTGCTTCCGCCGCAGCCGATAAGTAATAACATTGACATTAACACTAGTGCTAAGATAAAACCTTTGGTGACAGTACTCATTTTCACAAATATAACCCCCTTTTCTCCATAAAATTAGTGTTTGCGTTATATCTCTTCTCCTTCCTCTTTTTCTGTACTCAGCATGCTCAAAAACTATGAACTAACCATAATTTCATCTGCTTTTCCGGTGGTGTGGCATTTAGTTTCCGCGTGGACCCTTTTAATGCCACATTTGCTTTTATTATACCAGCGATGTTCAAATTTGACAAGATGACGTTTGGATAATTAATGTAGATGAGCCACAGTTTCGTTCACGCTACTTTATTAAAGTGAAAAAGACATT
>JAKKUQ010000034.1 GCA_021890755.1 Thermosediminibacteraceae bacterium
TGATGGACAATCCCAATATATCTTCACACGCTTCCTTTATGCCTTCAGATATGGTCGGGTGCGCATGTATTGTTTCTGCTACTTCCTCTGCTGTAAACTCTTCTTTTATAGCAAGGACGCCTTCATGTATTATCTCTGTAGCATCTCTGCCTATAATTTCCATACCTACTATCTGATTATATTTTGCTTCTGCTATTATCTTTATTAATCCATAATCTTCTCCCATAGTTAGTGCTCTTCCTAAACCTGAATAGGTAAAGGTCCCTACTTTAATGTCCTCGTATTTTTTCCTAGCAAGAGTCTCATTCAGCCCTACCCATGCAATCTCCGGCTCCGTATATACACAACTCGGCACAACATTTAGGTCTGCCTTCTTTTTGTCACCAACGGCATTATGGGCTGCAATTATACCTTGGTAAGCTGCTACATGAGCAAGCTGTATTCCTCCTGTCACATCTCCCACGGCGTATATGTTATCAATATTTGTTCTCATATAGTCATCCACTTTTATTCCTTTACCTTTCATCTCTAGTTTGAGCGCTTCAACACCATTTATGTTTGGTACCCTTCCCACCGCCACTAGTACAGCATCGCACTCCAGCCGTTCGGTATTACCATCTTTCGAAAATATTACTATTGGACCTTTTTCTATTTTTTCAACTCTGCTGTTGAGATATAACTCAATACCCTTATTTTTAAGGGCGCTCTCAAATATGCCCGCTATATCTCTGTCAACCATCGGCAACAGTTCCGGCAGCATTTCTATTATAGTGACCTGGCTGCCTAACGAGCTATATATATTTGCAAACTCCAACCCTATTATCCCCGCACCTATTATAACAACTTTCCCTGGGACCCTTTCTAGCTCGAGGGCTCTGTCACTAGTCATAACCTCGGGAAGGTCTATTCCCGGCAGCGGTGGAACTAGCGCTTTAGAACCTGTAGCTATGATGAATTTCTCCGCCGTGTATTTCCTGTCCACCTCTATTGTATTTCTATCGATGAATTTGGCTTTCCCCTTTATGACCTCCACGTTGTGCGCCTTCATGAGGTAGCTAACACCGTCAACTAACCTTTTTACTACTCTTTCCTTTTTCGCTCTCAGCTTATCCACTTCAAGTGAATACTGGGTTGCTATGCCGAACTCCCCAGCATTTTTTATTTCATTTATTATCGATGCGGCGTGTGCATACACCTTAGTGGGGATACAGCCCTTATTCAGGCATGTACCCCCTAATGAATCTTCCTCTACGAGGGCAACCTTTGCTCCCAGCTCACTGGCTCTAATAGCTGCCGTATAGCCGCCGGGTCCGCCTCCTATCACTATGACGTTATACTCCATGCTCTATCACCTCACCTCACACAGTGCAAATCCCTACAGAGCAAGAACTACAGGATTTTCCAGGATGCGCTTAAGGTCCATCAGGAATTTAGCTGCTGTTGCGCCATCAATAAGCCTGTGGTCGAAGGACAGGCTCAGCATCATAACTTGTCTTATACAGATACTATCTCCCACCACTGCAGGTTCTTTGTATATCCTGTTAACTCCCAATATAGCGCTTTCCGGCGGATTTATAATAGGCGTAAAGCTATCTATACCGTACATACCGAGATTCGTTATGGTAAACGTGCCACCTTTTATTTCCTCAGGAGATAATCTATTTTCCCTAGCCCTGCTACTCAGGTCTTTTATCATCTTAGAGATCTCCGTGAGGGATTTTGACCCAGCATCCTTTATCACAGGAACTATTAACCCATTTTCTAGAGCGACAGCTATTCCGAGATTTATCATTTCGTGCTGGATTATATAATCTCCTTCGATAGACCAGTTAATTACAGGGTTTCTTTTGATTGCAAGCACACATGCTTTAGCTATTAAGTCGGTATAAGTAAATTTTTCATTAGCAAACTTATTAAGCTCTTCTCTAAACTTAACAAGTTCGGTAACATCAACTTTAATATTCTCCGTGACATGAGGAGCGTTGTTCCAGCTATTTTTCATCCTCTCGGCGATGACCCTTCTCATATTGTCCATCGGTATTCTTTTTACAGAATCGGTGTCTTCCTCAACGACCGCAGGACTCTCTTTCTTTACATTTATTTTATTTTCTATATATTTCCTTACGTCTTTCTCAGTAATTCTACCACCGGGTCCAGTGCCGGCAATTAGGGAGAGATCTACATTATTCTCTTTCGCAATCTTTCTAGCCAAAGGCGTAGCTTTTACAAACCTTTCCTGACTCTTTGTCGTCCCTGTTGTATCAATTTCAGTAGCATCTTCTACCGGCAGTTTTTCGCCTTCAGCCAAAATAATACCGATCGGCGTAGATACAGGTACAACATCACCTTCACTCACCAAGATTTTCCCCAGAATTCCATCTGCAGGAGATTCAACCACATTGGTGATCTTTTCGGTGGTAACTTCAGCCACTCCTTCCCCTTTTGTTACTTTATCTCCCACTTTTTTCAACCATTTGGTTAAAGTTCCTTCTTGCATCGTCAGACCAAGTTTTGGCATTACTATATAAACTGCCATATACACCATCACACCTTTCTAAAAAAATTGGATTTTTTAGCTATTTCTAACGTCCTCCTGATATCTACCTGATAAGGCCCGTTCCTTGAAATCCTAAATATTATACAGTCACCTGCCTTAACGGGTATTTCTCTTTCACCATCAAGGGCTATAATACCTCGATTCTCGGCATTGTAAATATAATCTTCATCCAGCTTTAGCAGATTAAATTTTTTTATATTTATCTTTCTCACAACCCCCGACGCTATAGGCGCCAGGATTGTTTCACTTCCTACCCCCAATTGCACGTGAGCCCCAACGTCATCACCGTCATCAATTATCTCCTTGTAGCCGACTATTGAAGAAAACCCTATTGAAGCCGGATGAGCTCTGGTCACAAAAATATCAGTTATACTTTCCGGTTCCCATATAGCTTTTGCGCCGATAAAGTTCTCTCTGGAAACGACAGCATCTATTAGAGCGATATCTATTAATTCCCTCCCTTTGTATACTTCTAACCGTTTATTTTTATTGCATGTAGCAGCTTTGTCGAACAGACCCGAAGCTACAACAGCCGCGGCTATGCCTGCCACTGTACCTTCGACCATTGATGGATATACGTTATTTGTGCCGGTGGAAATCGCAAGCAGCGGTGTATCTTTAATAACCTTGGCTATTGCTCTGTTGGTTCCATCCCCGCCCAGAGACACTATACAGCCGACGCCTTTCTGTTCCAACATACTGGTGGCAACCATAGTATCCTTAAAACTTGCCGTTAAAGTCATGTCTAATATTTCAACTTCGGCTTTCAATTGTTTCAAATGAACGAGGTCTTCTATTGCCTTGTGGCCGATGTTAAATGTATCAGCCATTATGTAAATCTTGTTAACTCCTAGTTCTTGAGATGCCAGAATTATTCTTTTTACAATATTTACCTTTTCATTATTGTCTATTATCGTAGCATGAGCTACTAATCTTCTTATGTCCTTACCTGAGGCTGGATTCGCTATTATTCCGATTTTACTCATGTCGCCCTCCATCAAGGCGAGGGGGTAACTAAAGTTACCCCCCCTTTTTAAATCTATAAAATCGACTTAACCCCATTTATTATGTCAATTTCATTGGGTATTACATAGTTTTCAAGCACAGTGGTGAAAGGCATTGGTACATTTAGCGATCCTATTCTCACTATTTGAGCGTCTAGATAATCAAAAATCTCTTCGGCAATTATAGCAGCCAGTTCTCCTCCCCATCCACCTCTCTTAACTTCTTCTGTAACTATTACTACTTTATGGGTCTTCTTTATAGAGTTAAAGATAGTCTCCTTGTCTAACGGGAAAAGCGTCCGGGGATCAATGATTTCCGCTTCTATCCCCTCTTTAGCTAGCTCTTTTGCCGCATTTAACGCCTTGTGGACCATTAAACCGGTGGCTACTATAGTTACATCCCTGCCGGGCCTTTTTACGTCGGCGAGGCCCAGAGGAATCGGCTCATTCTCATCGGGTACCTCTCCCTTTAAACTATAAAGGAGCTTATGCTCTATAAATGCAACGGGATTATCATCTCTTATGGATGAAATGAGCAAACCTAAAGCATCTTTTGGGGTTGAGGGGTATACAACTTTAATTCCAGGAACATGGGTTAGCCAGGCTTCTAGGCACTGCGAATGTTGAGCCGCCGCCTGCACCCCAGCACCTCCGGGAAGCCTTACAACCATTGGTAAAGATATTTTACCGCCGAACATGTATCTCATCTTCGCTGCCTGGTTTACAAGTTGATCCATAGCAACGGTTACAAAATCCATAAACATTATCTCAGCGATCGGTCTCATACCCGTTGCCGCAGCGCCTATTGCTGCACCTACTATAGCCGCCTCCGATATTGGAGTATCCCTTACCAATTCCTCTCCAAACTCATCTATAAGACCCTTGGTAACGCCGAAGCATCCGCCGAATTTCCCTACATCTTCACCCAATATAAACACCCGCGGGTCCCTTCTCATCTCATTCCTTATAGCTTCTCTTATAGCTTCAGCATACGTTAATTGTCTCATCTTACTCTCCCTTCCTCCACAAGGTCTGTATAGATATCTTCTACAGCAGAGGTCTCCTCTGGATAGGGACTCTCTTCTGCAAACCTCACGGCTTCTTCCAGCTCTCTAATTATGTTGCGTTCAATTTCCTTTAATTCTTCATCTGTGGCAATATTATTATCCAATATATATCGGGCCAGCCTGGGTATAGGATCCCTTGCAACCCACTCTTCCACCTCTTCCTTAGGCCTGTATATCGTCGGATCTCCTTCAAAGTGACCTCTCCACCTGTAAGTCTTGCACTCGATAAGCGTCGGCCCAGCGCCCTCTCTTGCTCTTTTTACAGCTTCCCGGGCTGCTTAATATACGGCCAGCACATCATTGCCATCTACAGTGACACCAGGGAAACCATATGCTATTGCCCTGTCCGCTATATCGGCTATTGCCTGGTGTCTGTCCTGCCTCATGGATATTCCATAAAGGTTATTCTCGCACACAAATACAACAGGCAATTTCCATATGGAAGCCATATTTAAGGCCTCATGAAAAGTTCCCTGGTTTGAAGCTCCATCGCCAAAGAAGCACACAGTAACCTGGTCAGTGCGCCTCAATTTTGCTGACAGTCCTGCACCGATGGCTATGGGCAGGCCCCCACCTACTATGCCATTAGCTCCTAATATTCCTTTCTGGACATCGGCAATATGCATGGAACCTCCTTTGCCTTTACAGTACCCCGTTGCTTTACCATAGAGCTCGGCCATCATAAACTTGAGGTCGCCACCTTTGGCGATCAAGTGCCCGTGCCCTCTGTGAGTGCTGATTATATAGTCTTTATCCGTTAAATTTTCGCAAACTCCTACAGCTGTAGCTTCCTCACCTATGTACAAATGAACGAAACCGAGGATCTTCCCCTGGGCAAATAATTCCGCAACCTTCTCCTCAAACTTCCTGATCTTGTTCATTTTGGTGTACATATCAAGAAGCAGTTCTCTTGTTAAATCCACAAATAGCCCTCCTCCCTCATTCTATACCTACCGTTACACAGGCAACGGCAACTTCTATACTGTCATTTATGTCTCCAAATTGAGCCAGATTTAGACCCGAAACCCTCATTCCACCTTTTACCGCTTTCACAGACTTTTTCCCTATCGGCAATAATTCTTTTATGGCGTTTTCATCAATCTCCTCGGGTCTTGATACCGCCACCGTAACTTCTACAATCACATCATCCAGCTTTTCAATGTTTAAAATTTCAGTAAGCCTGCACAGACAGCTGTGAGAAATCGCATCTTTCACAGCTTTTTTGGCTGCGTTATTCACATCTTGTCCGTGGAGGTCAACTCCATATCCAAATTCGATCACGAATCTTTTTATAAAACCACCTCCCGGTCTTGATGTCAGTAGGCATTTCCAAAAATTAATTTTTTATTCAATCTTTCTTATGTGCAAACTTTGTGCCAAACAAAAAAGCCTGCATTTCCGCAGGCTTAAAAACCGTGTGTCTCAGTTCTGATACAGTGTAATTTCTCATTGTTGAGATAATACAGATTTTCATACTATTTCAAAATCTCATTTTGATTCGTTTCTAATGGATTTCAAGTCTATTTTATATTTTCTAATCTTTCGATATATTGTTGCCCTACTTACATTAAGAAGTTCAGCCGCTCTGTCCACGTTACCTTTGCATTGTAAAAGGGCATTTTTTACATTTTCCTTTTCCAAAGCCTCAAAAGGAAGTATCGCACCCAAATTTATCTTGCTTATTTTCACATTGTGAAGTATATTATCCGGTAAATATTCTTCTGTAATGACATCACCTTCACACAAATAATAAGACCTCTCTATAGCGTTTTGAAGCTCTCTTACATTTCCAGGCCAATCGTAATTTATTAACTTTTCTATATACTTCGGGCTGAAACGTTTGCGTTGAGCAAAATTTTTGCGATTTAGCCTCTCTAAAAAATAATTTGCTAGTAATTCTATGTCTTCTTTTCTGTCTACTAGACGTGGTAGCTTTATATTTATAACATTTAGCCTGTAATAAAGATCGCCTCTAAAATTTTTTCTTTCCACCTCTTCCCTAAGGTTCCTGTTAGTAGCTGCTATTATCCTCACATCTAGTATTTTTTCATACTTTCCTCCAATCCTAGTAATCCTCTTATTATCAAGGACTCTCAATAATTTAGACTGCAGATCCAGAGGCAGCTCTCCAATCTCATCTAGAAATATAGTGCCGCCATCGGCCAATTCAAATTTTCCCGGATGGCCTTCTTTCGAAGCACCCGTGAAAGCCCCCTTTTCATAACCGAAAAGTTCGCTTTCAACCAGCTCTCTTGGAAGTGAAGCACAATTTACCGCTACAAACGGCCCATGAGCGCGTCTGCTGTAATTATGAATGGCCTGGGCAAATAGCTCTTTTCCAGTGCCGCTATCTCCTTCTATAAGTATATTACAATCACTCAGTGCCGCCCTCTTAGCTGATTCAATAATCCTCTTCATCTCTTCATTCTTTGTTATTATATCTTCAAACCTGTAAGTTGCGGTATATCCCACCACTTTACTGACAACATCGTGAATATACTTTGCTTCTCTAAAGGTTATAACTATTCCTATAGTTTTTTTATTGGATATCACCGGAACCGCATTTACGCTACATGCTATTCTCTTCCCCTTGACATAAAAATTGCAATCTACGTCATAATAAGGCTTCCGTGTTCTCAAAACAGTATTAACTAGATTAACATCCCGCAATAAATCTTTAATATCAACTTTCAAGATTTCCTCTAATGTTAGACCTATAATATTTGCGGCCATATCGTTTGCCTTTTTCACCTTTAAATTTTCATCCGTTATTATCATACCTTCAGATATAGAGTCAAAAGTAGCATTTATGAGCTTATGCGATCTAATTAATGCTAATTGTTTTTCTATGGAATAAGCACCAGCTAGAACTATACCCAACGTGTGAGAATGAGCTTTATGACAACTCCCGAACATATCAAGACATCCTATTATATTACCCTCCTCATCATGAATGGGTGCCGCAGAACATGTCCACGAATGATGCGTTATACAGTAATGTTCTGCACCTATTACTTGCACAGGTTTACCTATATATAAAGAGGTCCCTATAGCATTTGTTCCAACTGCTTTTTCTGTCCACAGCGCACCCTTTACAAAGTTTAGTTCAACTGCTTTTTCCATTACTTCTTCGTCTCCAATTACATCTATCAGGTAACCATCCTTATCTACAAGAATTATCACGAAACCTGAACCAGCTACTAAGCTATATATGTTCTCCATAATGGGATGAGCTATAGAAATTAATTCTTCATTCTCCTTTATCCGGAGCTCTAATAATTCTTTGCTTAATACTTTTCCGACTCCTCCCATGGGGTCTACCCCATATTTTTTGCACCTTTGCCACGATTCCGCAATTATAGGCTTTATAAATGGACTAAGATTTCCATTTTCAACAAAATCTTTCCAGGCTTTTTTAATAATTTCCAGGTAGTTATCCAAAACCTTCACCTCCTTTTATTACCTGATAGACCGTCGCTTAAAACAAGCATCCTATCCAAAGTTTATTTTCATGAAGTAAACCCATCTAAGAAAAAAGCTCCGAACTTAACCTTGCTGAAAAGGCAAAAAAGCAGGTTAGACGGCCAATTTGATCATCTAACCTGCCTTTAGTTTCCTATCCCTTCATTACCATTTCCTTTATCTTCATAAGCCTTGTACGGCTAGATCGCTCGTTTTCGTCCAGTTTCATGGTAATGTATTTTATTGCGTTTTCTAGCTGAGGTATCAGGACGTATTCCAGCGCGTTTACCCTGCGCCTTGTTTTTTCTATTTCATCGGCCATGAGCTGGCAGGCCTTTTCAAATTCCGCCAGTTTCAAAAGTTTCGGCAGCATGGCCGATAATGTCCGGATGGCAGAATCCATTTCCGCGGAAGTATCTGCAAAACCGTAAGGGTACAAATTTTTCCCCTCTTCCATAGATATTTCTATTCGCGGCACGTTGACACTCATGATGTTATTTTTTTTGATATTTATAGTTACTTTAGCAGTGGGAATCATGAGGCTTTCTTCTACCACACCTGCAGGCATCTGGCTTCTTGCCATAGTAAAACTTTTAAAGGCGCTAATTAGCTCGCGCTCAACCTCTTCGCGCAGGGCTTTATTTTGCTTTACCATGTCCATGAATTTCTTTATAAGCTCATCCTGTTTGTCTTTCAAAAGCTTATGGCCTCTTTTTGCCGTAACAAGTCTCCTTTTCAGCCTGGAAAGCTCCATCCGGTTAGGATTTACCCTTATTTCCATCTTTATTCTTCTCCTTTTTCCGGAAGGTACTTCTCGATGTACTCATCCCTTATCCTCTTGAGCTCAGCCCTCGGCAGTATTGTCAAAAGCTCCCATCCTATAGTCAGTGTTTCCTCAATGCTCCTGTCCTCATCTTCCCGTTGGGCGACATATCTTTTTTCAAACTCGTCAGCAAATTTTGCGTAAAGCTTGTCTGTATCTGAAAGGGCAGCTTCACCTAGAATTACCGCGAGTTCCTTCGCCTGCCTGCCGCGGGCGTACGATGCGAACAGCTGGTTCATGGTGTCTGCATGGTCTTCCCGGGTTTTCCCCCGACCTATACCTTTATCCTTAAGTCTCGATAGCGACGGAAGTACATCAATTGGAGGATAAATTCCTTTCCTGTGGAGCTCCCGGCTCAAGATTATCTGGCCTTCGGTAATGTACCCGGTAAGGTCAGGTATGGGATGGGTTACGTCATCTTCTGGCATGGTTAAAATTGGTATCTGGGTAATGGACCCCTTCTTTCCTCTTATACGACCAGCTCTTTCGTATATCGTGGCAAGGTCGGTATAAAGGTAACCCGGATAGCCTCTTCTCCCCGGCACTTCTTTTCTGGCGGCAGACACTTCCCTCAGCGCCTCGCAGTAGTTGGTCATATCCGTGAGGATGACAAGCACGTGCATGTCTTTTTCGTATGCCAAAAATTCCGCACACGTCAACGCCATACGCGGCGTGGCTATACGTTCAATAGCCGGGTCATTTGCCAAATTTATGAACAGCACCGTCCGGTCAATAGCACCGGTGCGCCTGAAATCTGATATGAAGTAATCGGCTTCCTCGAAGGTTATGCCCATCGCAGCAAAAACTACTGCGAACTTGCTCTCGGTTCCGAGCACCTTGGCTTGTCTTGCTATCTGCGCCGCAAGTTGGGCATGGGGAAGACCTGACCCCGAGAAAATCGGCAGTTTCTGTCCCCTAACTAGGGTGTTAAGCCCGTCGATGGCCGAAATTCCCGTTTGGATAAACTCAGAAGGATAGTCGCGGGCTGCGGGGTTAATGGGACTGCCGTTTATATCCAACCGCTTTTCGGGTATGATCATGGGGCCATTATCCCTCGGATGTCCTAAACCGTCGAAAACCCTGCCCAGCATATCGAGAGAAACCCCAAGTTCAATGCTTTTCCCGACAAACCTTACCTTGCAGTCGTTAATATTAAGTCCCGTGGAACCTTCAAAAAGCTGAACCAGCGCTTTATCCCCGTCAACTTCCAGCACCTGGCCCCGCCGGATTTCTCCGGACCCCGTCTCGATTTCCACGAGCTCGTTGTACTTTACACCTTCAACGTTTTCGACCAACATCAGAGGTCCGACGATTTCCCTTGCGGTTTTATACTCCCTAAGCATTAGCTGCACCTCCTTCGGCGAGGTCCTGCATGGCTTTCCTTATCTCTTTTTCTATCTCATCGAAAAGAGCCATATTCGATTCCTCGATATATTTGGCACGGGCGATCCTCTCGCGCACCGGGTGTTTTTCTATCTCCGAGAAAGAAGCTCCCTTTTCTAGAGCTTTTTGTGCTTCATGGTAGAACATTATGATTAACTTCAACATCCTATATTGCTTCATCATCGAAGAGTAGGTATCAATTTCGTGGAAAGCATTCTGGTGCAGAAAATCTTCGCGAATGGATCTTGCCACTTCTAGCACTAAACGGTCACTGGTGGAAAGGGCGTCGATGCCTACTAACCTTACGATCTCCTGGAGGTTGGCCTCTTCCTGCAGCAGCCTCATAGCTTCCGTCCGCAATTCTCCCCAATCGCTGCCCACATTTTTACTCATGTAATCCACTACCACATCCGAGTACAGCGAATAGCTCGTAAGCCAGTTAATGGCAGGGAAGTGGCGCGCATAGGCCAGCTGTGCATCCAGCGCCCAAAACACCTTCACCACGCGAAGAGTGGCCTGAGTAACTGGCTCCGAAAGATCCCCGCCCGGTGGCGACACGGCGCCTACTACCGTAAGAGCACCCTCTCGGTTGTCACTGCCAAGGCAAATCACTCTTCCCGCTCTCTCGTAAAATTCTGCAAGTCTCCTTGAAAGGTAAGCAGGGTAACCCTCTTCTCCCGGCATTTCTTCAAGCCTTCCGGACATCTCGCGCAGGGCTTCAGCCCACCGGGAGGTAGAGTCGGCCATCAGCGCCACGCTGTATCCCATGTCCCTGAAGTACTCGGCTATGGTAATGCCCGTATATATCGAAGCCTCTCGGGCGGCTACCGGCATGTTGGAAGTATTGGCAATCAGCACCGTGCGCTTCATGAGTGGTTCGCCAGTTTTCGGGTCCTTCAATTCCGGGAATTCCAAAAGCACGTCGGTCATCTCGTTGCCGCGCTCACCGCATCCGATATATACCACTATCTCAGCATCGGCCCACTTGGCCAGCTGGTGCTGCACCACGGTTTTCCCGCTTCCGAAGGGCCCTGGTATACACGCGGTCCCGCCTTTCGTCACCGGGAAAAGGGTATCGATTACCCTTTGTCCTGTAGCCATCGGTATTTCCGGCGGCAGTTTTTCTTTATAAGGCCTGCTTTTTCGCACCGGCCACTTTTGCATCATCGTAAGTTCCACTATTTGCCCGGAATCGGTCTTTATCCAGGCCACCGGTTCGGTTACTGTAAATTCTCCTTCCCGGATGTCTTCAACCACTCCCGATATTCCCGGAGGTACCATTATGCGGTGTTCAACTATAACAGTTTCTTGAACCGTGCCGATGATATCACCGCCGGTAACCCTGTCCCCGGGCTTCACTTTGGGCATAAATCCCCACTTTTTCTCGCGGTTCAATGCCGGCACGTCTATACCTCTTGTTATGAAGCTGCCAACTTTTTTCTCTATAACATCAAGAGGTCTCTGGATTCCATCGAAAATACCTTCCAGCATTCCCGGTCCCAGTTCGACGCTAAGGGGCTCTCCGGTCGATACCACCGGGTCTCCTGGACCAAGGCCCGAAGTCTCTTCGTACACCTGAATCGAAACTTTCTCCCCGCGGATTTCTATAATCTCACCTATGAGGCCTTGAGTTCCTACTTTTACTACGTCGAACATCTTGGCTTCAGGAAGACCCGTAGCCACCACGAGGGGACCGGAAACTTTTGTTATTATCCCCTGGCTCATTCTCTTCCCTCTCTTTCAAAAATGATATCTACTCCAATAGCTTTCTCTACAGATTTTTTTACGTCAGTTATACCGATTCCCAGAGTACCCCGGTTGCTGGGAATCAAGGTAATGATGGGTAACATTTTATCCCTGAAAAGGTCGATTTTGTCCCTTATTTTTTCTGCCAAGTGTTCGGTAATAAATATCACAGCGTAATTATCTCTTGCAAGTTTTAAAAGCTTCTCGGCCGCTTCCGACTCATTGACGGCGGGGAAGGTATCTATTCCTGTTGATTTGAACGAAAGGGCCGTATCATGGTCTGCGATCACTCCAATTTTATACATACACATCCCTCAACCTTTCTCTTATCATATCTTCGGAAATGCCATTTATTTTCCCCACCATCAAGACTCGAAGGATCTTAAGTTCATTCTCTTTGGCTCCTATATATCCTGCCACGGGTTCAAGCCCGAAGGGCTTATAAAGTCCTTTCCTCAGTATCCCCAGCAGAAAATCGTCTGCTAACTTTTCGTATACTGCGGGGCTGCCCGTAGAAACCCAATTCTCCAATCCCTCTTTGATAACCTCGGAGTATCTGGAGGAAGATAAAGCATCGATTAATGCCTGCACCGGTTCTTGGAATATATCCTCGAAAAATCCTGCATCAATGGTTCCCCCCGGCAGCAGAGATTTTTCCAGCGTTCTGAAGTCGGCTTTCATGTACTTTAGCCTGACTACTGTCTTAATATTGGTAAGGTCTATTAAGGCAGCAAGGTAATCTTTCAAAAACTCGTGGCCGATCTCCCGAACAAGCCTATTTAATTCTTCGTACAAAGCTCTATCCAAAATAAGGTCTACCTGCTGCGGATCACGGGTCTCTTCATATAACCTTGCAGCCTCATTAAAAGCAGCCTTCATGGCCGCTGGGACACCAGCATCCCCCTCCCCCTTACTGAGCTTTACGAGTTCCTCGAGGGGTACTTCGCCCAGGGTAGAGAGGTACTCCGGAACAATTCCTAGAATTCTGCTTTTTAAAACCACCTTCAGATTGTGGTAGTCGTACTTTAAGGTGAAAAACCTTACAACTCTATGGTCCTTTACCGATTCTTTTATTATCCTCAGAGTTCTTTTCATACTTCTTTCCAGGGCTTTTTCGAAGTCGTATATGCTCTCCAGTTCTTCAAAATCCGTCGCGTAATCGGTCTCGCCAAGGACCCTTAGGGCAGCATCCAGGTCTTCTGCCTCCAGGATCCTCTCAATCACGTTCCTGCTCAAGAGCCTGGACTCCAGGACCTTTATCCTGCCAGACGCGAATAGGAATTCTTCGTCTTTCGGCATCGACATCACTCCTCGAAAAGTATGCGGGCTACTTCAGTCTCCAGCTCTTCCCTCAGGGCTTTGAGCAGGTAGTCAAAGGTACAGTTGATTTCCACTGCGGCTGATTTCAATATAAATCCGCCTTTTATTGGCCTTTTTTCCTCGGAAAAGCGGATATTGCCCGCTTTCCCTTGTTTTTTCAAAACTTCATTAACCATTGAAAGAAATTCCGGTGTTATCTTATCCTTGTCAGCTTCAGAAATTATGATTTCCTCATTGCCGTCTACGGCAGCAGCCAAAATCATCCGGTAAATAAGATCCTTGTAGTTTTGAGCATCCAAATTGCAGAGCTTATTTTCCGCCTCCGCAAAAGCCTCCTCTATCAGAGCCTGTTTTGCTTCTAGATAGCGCTTCTTCTCTTCCAGCTCTGCCATAGAGAGGATTTTCCTCTTTTCTTCAGCTGCCGCTTTATTTGCTCGCTCTTCTGCTATTGCTTCCAATTCTGCAGCTTTTTTCTTAGCTTTCTCTAAAATTTCAGCGGCTTCCTTTTTTGCCCTTTCTATTATTCGGTTTTTTTCCTCTGAGGCTTCCTCCATGATCCTTTCCTTTATCTTCTCAATCCCCTGCATTATAAGCACTCCTTAAGAGAACCTTAAACCGAAAAGCATCAGTATAGATGCGAGAAGCGAGAGAACCGCATAGGTTTCAACCATAGCGGCATAGGTTATACCTTTAGCCACTTCTTCGGGCTTCTTGGCCACTATCCCCACACCGGCTGCCGCAGCTCTGGCCTGGGCGATAGCTGAAAGCAGACCTACTACAGAAATTGGAAGGCATGCCGCGAACACCAGGAATCCCTCATAAGTTGTCAGGGGTAACAGGTTTCCTCCCAGTAGTCCTATTTTTTGCATTACCACAAAACCCGTAAGTAGGCCGTAAATCCCCTGGGTACCGGGTAATGCCTGGAGAATCAGTGTCTGGCTGAATTTATTTGGATCTTCTGCTACTACTCCAGCAGCAGCTTCGCCTACCATACCAACACCTTTAGCAGAACCTACTCCCGGCAGAAAAACCGCCATGGCAGCTCCCAACAGTGCAAGAACCTGTCCAAGAGTAACTTCCATTTTAAACTCCTCCTTCAAAATTTTTGATAATTTAATTTCATTAAATTATATTTCTACGATATTAGTAAATTCATTCAATTATATTCATTACGCGTCCTCTAGGTCCACATACTTCGTCTCCATCCGCAGGGGGTCAAAGGGTCTGCCCCCACCCTCGTAGAACTTGCCGAAAAATTCGATATACTGCAAGCGGCTACCGTGGACAAAAGCGCCCAAGGCGTTAACTGCAATGTTGAAGAAGTGCCCGCCTACCATCACTATCGTCATCACAATATATCCTAATATATTTACTCCGATAAGCCTCGCCATAGTATTAATGACCGTGGCTATAACGCCCGTTGCAAGGCCTAGTGCCAGCAATCTGGAATAAGATAGCACATCGCTGAAATAAGCGGCCACATTGTAAAGGCTCAAAACACCGGAAATGAGCCTTTTTACGATGTTCTTCTGGGACCTTCCCTGCGTCAGCACAAGACCTACAGCGCCAGAAAGTGCCACGTATTTTGCTACGCCGGCAAGGCCAGGAAAGATCATCATCACAAGGCCCGTCAGAAATACAAGCCACAGCACTTGATCCATAACAGCGTCAGCTATGTTTCCACTTTTAATATTCTTACAAGCGCTCAGAATTATCCCGACGTATATCTGTACAAGACCCATGGCAAAACTCAAATACAGAACCGCCATGGGATTATCCATGGGGTTAAGCCAGAGAGGCTTTATTTTTATTAAATCGCCAAACCAGCTGCCGAATATCATCCCCCATATGAAAGTCGATACTCCTCCAAGGAACAACAGCTCTACCAGTTTCCTGCCTGCTCCCTTGATTTTAAGCTTCCACAGTGCAAGTCCTGAAAGCAGCGACAGCACCAGTCCGTAAGCCGCATCGCTAACCATCATTCCGAAAAATACGAAGAAAAAGGGTGCCATGAATATATTTGGATCTATCTCCCTGGGGTTAGGAAGGCTGTAAAGCTCCGTTACTATCTCAAAGGGCTGCACAATCCTGGGGTTTGACAGAACCACAGGTATATCATCTTCTTCTGATGGTTCTTCGAAAACCACGTGCGAAGCGCCTGCAGCGGAGGTAACCGCCTCTTTTACCGCCTCCACAGAAGGTTCAGGAACCCAGGCCTTCATAAGGAAAACTTTTTCAGTACCAGCCATTTTCAGCAGGTTCTCTTTTTTCTGTTTTTCCAGGAACCAGTAGTCGTACAGGGCTTCGAGATCCAGGAGATGGTCTCGAAGTTTAGAAATTTCTACCTGTATTTTTTGCCTTTCAGTTTCGATAGCCCCTAACCTCTCCTGGAACTGGGCAATAATTTGTGTCGGGGTACCCTTTAATCCGGAAAATTCTTCGGTAGTTACCGAAAATTCTTTAAACAGCTCCTGGACGTCTGATATCGCTGAATGATGATAGATCGCTAATAGGAGGTTGTCATCTTGGCTTTCACCTATCGGAATTATCTCTAAGGGAAGCTCTTTTTCTTGCAATTTATCCACAAGAGGTTTATAATTTTTCTTCGGGACGGCAACAGCCCTCAATTCCACTTTACCGGCACGACCCAGGTTTTCCACGGGAATGTCAAGGCGCAACCAGGGTTTTAGCAATTCTATTTGGTTTTTTATCCTGGATTCTTCCGCCTTTAACCTGTATATCCTCTGATCAAACCCGGAAATAATATTTACTACTTCAGAAATTTCGTCCTCACGGCTAAGAAGTTCTTGCAACCTTTTCACACTTATTTTTGGTCTACCATAAACAAGGGGATTTTGCTCTTTGCCATAGGGCTTTAAAAAATCTATGGCCATTTTAAGCCTTCCGAGCTTCGATTCGAGTTCTGATAGTTCGCGAGTTACTTCCCCGTCATCAATGTCTTCCTCTTTAAGGTCAGCGATCTCAGCTGCTCCCAGTTTCTGCAGGGTATCCAGGATACGGTCGCGATCTTTTTTCAAGCCAAAGACATACATTTTTTTCATTTTAACTATTGCCATATAAAGTCACTACCTTTTCCACAATTAAGTTTACAGCCTTTGGAATACGCTCTTTTGATATTTTCCTAAGTTTTTTAATTTTTTCTTCATACTGTTCCCTTAAAACGAGCACTTGTTCTTCTGCTGCCTTTTTTGCACTCTCTATTATACTCCTAAAAGTTTCTTCACCTTTTTGGCGAGCCTTTAAAATCAATTCCTCGGCAGTACGATTAGCTTCTGCTATTATCGACCGGGCTTCCCGTTCGGCCTCTTCCACTACCAGCTTGGCTCTGCTTTCAGTCTCTCTTATATCGTCCAGTATTTCCTTCAAACACAATTCACCTCCCACCAATAAATTATAAGCAATTTTAAAACTCGTTCCCTTGAATAAATAATACTAAAATTGAAAAAAAATTGATATATTATATGTTAAAATCTTTGTGCTAATTATACAATATTGCCAACCAGAAATCAAACAGGATATTTTGGGTTTTTGGGTCTAATTTCTCGCATTCCCTTGATTTTATCTAGTTTGTGAATAAAATCACGATATTTCTTGAATGAGTAACGCTTGAAGGCCGCAAATTTTTTCGAATTATTATTGTTTAAACTCTTATCCTTGTTGTTTTCGCCTTTTATTCTCGGCTTTTCTCTTTCATTGGAATTTTTTTCCGGATTTTTCTTTTCATTCAACCGTCTATCGCGCACAGGTATATTTTTTATTTCCGCCTTTTTGCCTTTTTCTTTTTCCTCTACCGGTTTTGCAGGCGTTTCATCTCGTTTTTTGCTTTTCTCCTTTTCTTTTTTTTCGGCTTTTGATTTTAGTTCTTCCAATATATCTTTTACACGCATCTTCTTTATACGCTCCAGGTCTACACGAGGATCTTCTTTCTTTAGCTTTTCGTAAAGCAGCAGCTTACCCTGTGAAATTCCCATGCTTTTTGCCTGATTGTGTAATTTTATGGAAGCCTGCTGAACCAGAATTTTTTTGTTTTCTTGCCCTTGTTGCTGGATAGAAATGTTACCAGTTTCCTCCATTTCCTTTTTTGCGGTTTCTTCCAATTTTTTTTCGAGCTGGGGCTTTTTTTCGTCACGCACGTTAGATATGGTAAATACCACTACCGAATCCGGCCCGATTAAGTTATGCTCTCGAGCCCGCTCAAGTAAAATTCTGACTACCTCCTCAGCAGGCATGGATTTAAAATAAGCTTTGTCTCCCACAATGCGTGCTCCGTCTTCATTGAGACCCTCGACTTCGATCACCCGGTCGAACCGGTTAAGAGAGATTTCTACACTTGGATTCACGTCCATTGTAACATAGGTCACTGGGCTGAAAAACGCAACACAGTATCCAGCTAAGACAACTGTTAATATAAAAACTGCAGCTAAGGAAGCTATTCTTCTGAATAAAATTGAATAAGGATTTTCTTCGGGGATATCTATTTCATCGCCAATCTGCCTGTCTTTGTAGGTATTGTATATTTTCTTAAAATCGCCTCTCTCGCTGACTACTATAATATAGTCTCGTTCCTTTTCTACAATAACGGCCTTCACATTTTTACCTCCATTTAATGAAATCTTTTATGTACTTATAATCTCCTGATAGAATGATAACCGCTGCTATTATATAATTTCGACCGCGTTCTATCTTTTTTCTGGATATTTTTGTGCCTTTTTCAATTTTTTCTACCGGTAAATACTTTTTTTGCTTTATGGTATTTAAGATTTCCGGCGAGGACATTATGTAGTCGATCACCTGAAGATAAATCCGGCGTGTGCCTTCCTGTTTAGGCGAACTTTTTGCAACATCCGAAAAGGCAAGTCCCCATTTCGCAAGTTCCTTCTTTATCTCCAGAATTTCCAACCTTCTATATTCACTTATTTCTTCTTCCATGTGCTTTTTTATTGATTCTTCCACGCCGATTTCCTGTTCACATTCTTCATGGCCTTCCTCGTTTTGCCCGATATAAACCAAATTTTCAACATTTTTTCGTTCCCGCCGGTAGTAGTCGATAAGCCTATTTTTTATCACGTTTCTTGCGAAAGAAAGGAAGTTGCCTTTTTCTATATCGTACTTCTGAATAGCTTCGTTAAAGGCAATCATCGCTATACTTAATTCATCATCTACACCGTATTCAACCCGGCGTCCCACATATTTTTCTACTACCGAGGCAATGAAAGGCTTGTATTCCTCGATTAAACGACTTATCTCATCCCTGTCGCTTTTTATCATCATTACCCTTTCGTTTATGGAAGGATGCGACATGACTACCTCCGGTTGCCAAATGTTAACTAGTTTTATTATAACAAAAAGTTAAGATGTATTGGAAATAAAAAAGGGGGGTATAATCCCCCCATTTTCATCTTTAACTTTCAAACATTATTCTTTCGGCAGCAACTGGTTCAAAATCATCCCAAGCACAGCTGCAAGGCCAACACCGCCCAGCTGAATGCCACCCCAGAGGTTCACTACGGCGCCGCCGATACCTACTACTAAAATAACGCTGGATATTATGAGGTTTCTTGATTTTTTAAAATCTACGTTGTTCTCCACAACTGTCCTGATACCAATACTTGCGATCATTCCGAACAGGATTATAGAGATGCCGCCTATGACCGGCTCTGGCACAGTCCTTATGAGCGCTGTGAGCTTCTGGAGAGGTGAGAGTATGATAGCCATAACGGCCGCTACCCTCATTACTTCCGGCTTCCAGACGCGGGTGAGTGCAAGAACACCGGTGTTCTCGGAGTATGTGGTATTTGCGGGTCCACCAAAAAGCCCCGCCAAGGACGTAGCTAGGCCATCACCTATAAGTGTTCTGTGTAGCCCCGGATCTTTTACAAAGTCCTTTTCTACAGTTGCTCCCACTGCAAGCACGTCCCCTACGTGTTCTACCATAGTCGCCACCGCAACTGGCGCTATAAGGCCTATTGCTGCAAGGTTAAATACCGGCTTGGTGAACGCAGGCAAGGCAAAGAACGTTGCCTCTTGAACAGGTTTTAAATCCACTATTCCAAAAATCATACAAGCAGCATATCCAGCAATTAGGCCAACCAGAACTGGTACCAGCCTGAAAAATCCTCTACTGTAAATGCTTACCACCGCTACCGTGCCCAGCACGATCAAAGCTATAGCCCAGTTTTTAGAAGCGCTCTGAATTGCCACCGGTGCAAGATTCAAGCCTATAACCATTATTATTGGACCAGTCACTACCGGCGGTAAGAGTTTTTCCATGAATTCAAAGCCAAGGAAGTAAACCAGCACCGCCATCAACACGTAGAGCAAGCCTGCCACAATAATACCACCCTGAGCCGCCGGCACTCCCCACTGTTTTACCACCAGTGCCACAGGTGCGATGAAGGCGAACGATGAACCCAGGAAAATTGGAACCTTCATTTTAGTAACCAGGTGAAAAAAGAGGGTTCCCAATCCCGCTGTAAATAGGGCTACACCCACATCGAGCCCGGTAAGCAGGGGTACCAGAACCGTAGCTCCGAACATTGTAAAAGTATGCTGAAGCCCCAGAATAAGGAGTTGCAGCAGTGATATTCTGTCTTCTTCCCTTATCGGACCTGAAAGTTCCCTTGGACTTGCAGTAAGTTCTTTCATGCTATTCCTCCTTCCAAAAATTAACCCTCTGCTGTGAGACAGCAGAGGGCTTTTATTATCAAAAAAGCCCTTCCCCGTCAGGCGGAGAAAGGCTTTACCTATCTTTTTCATTAACCCTTCGCCTTACTAGCCTCACAGGACCAGTTTAAAGGCTGTGTTATTCGGTTTTTATTTCTATAATATAGTATCATTGAACGAGAATATTGTCAATGGTTAAATGATACTTTTTTGTAGATGAGCCACAGTTTCGTTCACGCTACTTTATTAAAGTGAAAAAGA
>JAKKUQ010000006.1 GCA_021890755.1 Thermosediminibacteraceae bacterium
TGATTGTCAAGAACTTTTTGCTTTAGTCTATTGACTTTTCATAGCACGTCTTAATAGAAAAAATGTTTTTGATTATGCTGCGAAAAATATAACAAAGTTTCTTTATAAATCTTTAAATAGTTATTTCACCGTTTCTAGTTTAAATTATATAGTATCAAAATTCACGCTTGCTGTTATGCACACAATATTGCTTACGGTTCCGGTCCTGTTAATTTATTTGCTAATGGGATACAAATTCAAAGAAATGGGTTTTAGGGTAGTAAACTTGAAGCTTACATTTACTCTTTTGGGATTGAGTGTTCCATTAGGTATTTATGCTGGAGTATTTAAATTTTTCGATTACAAATTGTTACTTTATAGAACGATTGAATATGTTTTTGGAACATTTATAAATGGCTTACCCGAGGAATTATTCTTTAGAGGTTTTTTGCTTTCGAGATTGGAAGCTGTTTTAAAAAATTCATTGAATGCTCTCGTAATTTCTGCAATTGTTTTTAGTCTAACCCACATTCCTTCAATGGTAATAACATACAATAATAATATTTTATATGCATTGTTTCGTAGCTTCTCACTGTTTCATGGACTTGCGGGTCTTATATTAGGATATTTATATTTAAGGACAAGGAGTATTGTTCCTGTAATGCTTTGGCATGCTATTGACGGAAGATTAGGCACGATGTTTTTTTGGATTTAAGAGTATAAGCGATATAAAAGATAGCGGCAGCTTTAATATAAAAAGTTCTCCAGAGCCAAAATCTTTTTTGTTTTCGATTCTTTCGTCAATTGAAAATGCAGCTTCAATAAAGGGATAATTTTAACTTATGCTTTCGGTTGGGAATAAAGCCGAAGCTGAAGCTTATATAGATATCATTGACTCCGAGATGGCTAATTAAAAAAATTACTTGATATAAGGAAGGTCATCGGCTGATGACCTTCCTTTCTTTTTATGGCCAAAAATTCCTGAGATAAAATATGCATTACCTAAGAAAAAATTTGAAATAAAGTTCAGCCGCTGTATCTTAGCCTGCCTTTGCCTTTGGCTTTCCATGTAGGAAGTGGGTATTAAATTTAATATTGACAGAAAATTACCTTACGATAAAATAATGTAAACCTTCATTTCAGGTTGGTAATTTTACTTAATCTTCCCACATTCATTAACCATAAGGATAGGTGAGGATACTTGTGTATAGAAGTCAATCACGTTTCAAAACAGTATACCCTCTGGAAGATTAAGGGATGGACGCGTCGAGAGCGGCAGGTGATAGAGGCGGTAAAAGACGTCTCGTTCAGAGTGGAATCCGGTAAGGCTCTGGCACTTATTGGGCCCAACGGAGCGGGCAAATCCACAATGATAAAGCTGCTGTGCGGAATCTTAAGCCCGACGCAGGGCAGTATAAGGGTTCTGGGAATGGACCCTTTTAAATACCGAAGCAAATTGGCATACCATATTTCCTCCGTTTTCGGACAGAGGTCCCAATTGTGGTACCACCTGCCTCCCATAGATACCTTTTATTTGCTCGGCAGGATATACGACATAGGCCGGGTGGAGCTTAAAAAGCGAATGAAGGAGCTGGTCGATTTATTCGATCTTAGCTCATTCCTATACCAACCGGTGCGCAAGCTTTCTCTAGGACAGCGCATGCGCTGTGAAATCGCCGCAGCTCTCATACATAATCCCAGGATACTGTTTTTGGACGAACCCACTATCGGCCTGGACGTGGTGGCAAGGTCTGCGGTGATAGATATTTTAAGAGACCTAAACAGGCAAAAAAAGTGACCATAATTCTAACATCCCATGACACCGGCGACATCGAGCGCTTATGCGAGGATGTCATAGTTCTAAACGATGGCAGAATCGTGCTGGAGTCGAACATCAGGGAAATGAGGAAGAACTTTTTTCATTCCAAGATTGTTGAAATTGAGTTTGCGGAAAAACCCGAGGGTTTGAGCCTGGACGCAGGCGTTAGGGTAATCCATCAAAACGGACCTATTGTGAGATTAGAAGTCAATTTAAAAACATGCGATGTAAACGGAGTGGTAAGCCGGATAATTTCGCAAAACGCTGTAAGGGACATAACCATCCAGGACCCTCCTTTAGAATCTATAATCCAGCACATTTACCTTTCGGGTTATCATGCGGGGCGGGAGGCGGAGAGAAATGCTCAAATCGATGGATAAATACGTAGCTGCCGCCGCTTTGAGTGCGAAGAATTATCTGGCTTATGTTTCGGAGATGATCTTCAGGTCCGGGTTCCTGGTGGTCATCCTGTTTGTATTCGTCAATTTATGGACGGTCACCTACAGCCGAGCCGGTGCTGAAATTATCGCCGGATTTGACCTCAGAAAAATGCTCTGGTACCTGGTATTCACCGAGTCCATCGTTATTTCGCGCCCCAGGGTACATCTAAAAGTGGAAGAGGATATCAGAACAGGAGCCGTCAGCTACACCCTCGCCCGGCCTTATAACTATCTATTATTTCAGTTGAGCGTAAGCTTCGGGGAGCGGATGGTGCGCTTCATATCAACCCTTATAGTGGGTTACGCCGTGATGACCGTTATGGTAGGGCCTTACTTTCCCGACTTGTCCATACTACCTTTTCTTACGGTAACAGTAGCCCTCGCGATGATGGCAGATCTTATTGGAATGATTACCATCGGCTTCCTGGCTTTCTGGGTGGAGGACGTATCGCCATTTTTCCTGGTATATTCCAGGCTGCAGATGCTGCTTGGGGGAATGATAGTACCCATCACCCTTTTTCCGCATTTTCTCAGAAAGCTGTCAGAGTGGCTTCCCTTCAGGTTTATGGTGTACGCCCCTGCCAAATTGTTTGTAAATTGTGACATTTATCAGGCTTTGAGCCTTATGGCGGAACAGATTATTCTGTGCGTTTTACTGTTCCTTATCGGGATGTCAGTATACCGAATGGGGGTAAAGCGTCTTGATGTCAACGGCGGGTAAATACTTGGGGCTGTTCCTGGGCTACTTATACATTAACGCGAAAGGGCTTCTGGAATACAAAGTCAGCAGCCTTATAGCCCTTTTTGGCTCCCTTTTAAACAGTGCCATCTGGCTGGTCTTCTGGTGGGTATTTTTCAAGAGGTTCCCCAATATTTCAGAATGGCAGTTCGTCCATTTATTCACTATTTGGGCAGTGCTGAACGTTGCTCTGGCGTTGGTCAGCGTATTCTACAATGTCTATAAGCTTCCGGCAATTATCAATGAGGGGAAACTGGAGTACTACCTTGTAAGACCTAAAAATGCGCTCTTTCACCTTCTGGTCGCCAGAATGCAGCTTATAGATTTGCTGGAAGCCGCAATATGGTTTATCAGCTTTATCATACTGAAACCTGAATTGCCGGCGATTTTATTATTCCTGCTGATGTCGGTCATCTCGGCTGCAATCATCCACGGCTTTCTCCTCATCCTAGGTTCACTTGGCTTTTTCCTCAAGTCCGCCGACGGTATCGGTACTGAATTATACAACGCCCTGATCACCTTCAGCACGTACCCGAACTGGATATTCCAAGGAGCGGCCAAATGGATAATATTCACAGTAATTCCGGCGGGTTTCATCTCTTACGTCCCCGTGCAGGTGATTTATAACCGGGCTTACTTATGGATACTGGGGGGCCTGGGATTCGGGATACTCCTGAACATCATCGGTTGCGTCGTCTTTTCGCGGGGCCTTAAGTACTTCGAAACCGGCAGTACATTCGTTCTGAAGGCGGATTAATATGGCTGTTTCGCTTTTAACCTTGGGGCAGGCCTATCAGGAGCCCATGGGTGTTTACACACTTTACACTGAAGCCGATATAATAAACACTTTGAAAGGGCTTATCCCGGAAAGGAGTGATTACAGGCACATTGAAGGAAACTCCAATGCTCACATAAAGGCGTCACTCGTGGGAAGCTCCGTAGTTTTAGCGATAGAAGACGGAAGGCCAGTTCTCGGCACCTGGCAGGGCGTGCTTTTCTGCGAATTCGATGGCCCAAGGAAGAGGAAGGTGTTTATAAAGTGCTTGAATTCCAAAACTATGCAGCAGTCTGACTCTGGAGATGTTGCGAAAAAAATATGGGCTTGATAAAATCAAAAAATAATATCAAATTCTATCTACTTTCATTACACGCATTGCATTGACTATTGCAATAAGTGCAACGCCTACATCGGCAAATACCGCTTCCCACATGGTTGCGATACCACCAGCACCTAACGCCAGTACGATAATCTTTACACCCAATGAAAATATAATGTTCTGCCATACAATACGGCGTGTCCTTTTGGCAATCTTTATAGCAGTTACAAGCTTTGAAGGTTCGTCGGTCATTAGTACGACGTCGGCAGCTTCAATTGCTGCGTCAGAGCCTAAACCGCCCATTGCTACGCCGACATCCGCACGGGCTAACACGGGGGCGTCGTTGATGCCATCCCCAACGAATACAAGCTTTCCTTTAGGCGACTTTTGCTTTTCCAGCATTTCAAGCTTTTCGACCTTTTGGTCTGGGAGAAGTTCGGCATGGACTTCATCAAGCCCTAACTGCTTGCCAATTTTTTCTGCTACTGCTTTACTGTCACCCGTAAGCATGACAAGCCTTCTTACTCCGATACTTTTTAAGCCTTTCACGGCATTGGCAGAATCCTCTTTTACTTCATCGGAAATTACTATAAATCCAGCATATACTCCGTCTATCGCTACGTGTACGGTTGTTCCTACAGCGTCGGTATTAACATAGGCGATATTTTCCTTTTCCATAAGTTTTGCATTTCCTGCAAGAACTGTCCTTCCTCTTATCTTTACCTTTATTCCGTGGCCTGAAATTTCCTCATAATTTTCAATCTCGTTTTTATCCACTTCCTTACCATAAGCCTTCAAAATCGAAAGGGCGATTGGGTGGTTTGAATAGCTCTCGGCAAAAGCGGCGTATTCCAATAGTTCATCCTTTGAAACATTGCCTTGCGGGCTTATCTGTGTTACCTTAAACACACCTTTGGTCAAAGTACCAGTTTTATCAAATACAACCGTATCTACATCATTTAACGCTTCAAGATAATTACTGCCCTTTACAAGTACACCGTTTTTAGATGCTCCGCCAATACCGCCAAAGAAGCCCAACGGGATTGAAACGACCAACGCACAAGGGCAGGAGATTACTAAAAATACCATTGCCCTGTAAAACCAATCTGTAAAGGTAGCCCCTGGTACAGTAAGAGGAGGGACGATAGCGATAAGTGCTGCTGCTATTGTTACAACAGGAGTATAACGCCTTGCAAATTTAGTAATGAAGTTTTCGGTCGGGGCTTTCCTGCTGCTTGCGTTCTGTACCAAATCAAGTATTTTGGAAACGGTAGACTCACCAAACTCTTTGGAAACTTCAATCGTTAAAAGACCGTTTATATTGATAAAGCCAGCTAAAACGTCATTTCCGACCTCGACCTCTCTTGGTACAGACTCGCCAGTTAATGCTGAGGTATCTACCATTGACTTTCCATCAATGATTTTACCGTCCAGAGGTATTTTTTCACCAGGTTTAACCACGATAATATCGCCAACTTTAACATCTTTGGGCGATACTTTCTTAATTTCGTCCCCCACCTTTAGGTTAGCAAAATCGGGACGAATATCCAAAAGCGCTACAATAGACTTTCTAGAACGATTTACAGCTATATTCTGTAAGAACTCACCCACCTGGTAGAACAGCATAACGGCTATACCTTCAGGGAATTCCTGAATGATAAATGCACCTATCGTAGCAATGGTCATTAAGAAATTTTCGTCGAACACCTGACCTCTTGTAATGTTCTTAACAGCTCTAAGCACTACTTCGCCACCTGATAGGATATAGCTGATTAAAAAGAGCGAAAATTCTATCCAGTAAGGAAACTCAAACAGAAGGGCGACGGCAAAGAATGCGCTCGATATTCCCAATCGTATGGCCTTCTTTCTGTTTTTTGCTTCAAGGTCTGAAGCTGTATTACTGCTACCATCCTCACAAGCACACTTTACGTCCTGTTCCTCGCTGTCTACAACCTCAACCTCTGGCTCAATTTCTTTGACAAGCCTTTTTATCTGGCTTATAATGCTGTCTAACTCATCCTTGTTTTCGACTTCCAATCGCAGTTTTTTAGATATAAAATCCAGGCTTGCCGACTTTACCCCTGCAATTTTCCTCGTTTCAGCTTCAATCTTTCCTGCACAGTTTACACAGTCTAACCCCATTAGTATAAGCGTTTTTTCGGTTGAGCGTGTAATATTCTTTTCCTTAACGATGACGTCTGGCTCAATATCTTTCACTATTTTGTTCACCAAAGAAAAAATATCGTTGGCGTTAATTGTATTATCCACTTCAACGGATAATACTTTCGTAGCAAAGTTTAGGCTTGCTTGCTTCACACCCTTTAGTTCATTCACCTTCGCTTCAATTTTCATAGCACAGTTTGCACATTCCAATCCTTCAAGGATTAGCTCCATTGTTGTCTCTTTACTCATTTTATACCCCTCTTTTCCAATGCTTTTCGTTTATGTGGATTAACCCCTGGTCGAATATGTTCTTTATATGTTCATCGTCCAGCGAGTAATACACAATTTTACCCTCTTTTCTATATTTCACCAGCCTTGCCTGCTTTAATACCCGTAACTGATGGGATATTGCAGATTGAGTCATATTCAGGAGGACTGCTAAATCACAAACACACATTTCTGCTTCATCTAAAGCCCAAAGTATCTTGACCCTGGTGGTATCACCAAAAACCTTAAAAAGCTCTGCAAGGTCGTAAAGGTTTTCTTCCGACGGCATTTTTTCCCTTACGGCATTTACAACATCCTCATGGATAACGTTGCAGTCACATCTATCCAATTCGTCTCTTTCTTTCATTTTTTCACCCCTTTTCGTATATTATATAAACAATTGAATAACTCTTCATATATTACATTTTTATTATATGCTGCAAATTTAATGATGTCAATATAAATATGAATAATTGTTCAAGTGTTAATATAGATGTGTAATAATGGACTACGGTGTGCAAATGAGCAAGATGCAACGTTTAGATAGCAATGGGTTAAAAGTCTACCGCAACGGCTACTATTTAAAAAAATTTAGTCAGCCGAGTCGACACCATTACATTGAGAGTTCCCAGGCTCCGTAGAACGTAAGCTTTAGGTAGCGAGTTTTCAAAATCTATAATTTCTGAGCTTTGCAACAACCTGGACCATATTGCTATTGTCTAACCGTGAATCAGCTATCCGCACCGTCTGAGGCCACTGCTGTCAAGGGCGGGAAAGCCCGGCGATAGTGTATCATTGACACCTAAAGGGCCGGAGGAGGTAAAATAGGCCAATCGGTGGTGATAAAAACACCTGATTCTAGCCAGAGGGATTTTTACACAAAAAAATTGGACTTGATCAGATAGCACAACAGGAATAAATTTAATAACATTCAAAAATAATATTTTCGTTCCGATAATATTGACAAAACCTTGCGCTGCGATAAAATAATGTCAAATCTCATCTTACGGCGGTTAATTTCCATATTTTGTCCATGTGGGTTTACGCATAAGGATAGGTGAGGTCCTTTGTGTATCGAGGTTAAACGCGTTTCAAAACACTATACCCTATGGAAGATTAAGGGATGGACGCGTCGAGAGCGGCAGGTGATAGAGGCGGTAAAAGACGTCTCGTTCAGAGTGGAATCCGGTAAGGCTCTGGCACTTATTGGGCCCAACGGAGCGGGCAAATCCACAATGATAAAGCTGCTGTGCGGAATCTTAAGCCCGACGCAGGGCAGTATAAGGGTTCTGGGAATGGACCCTTTTAAATACCGAAGCAAATTGGCATACCATATTTCCTCCGTTTTCGGACAGAGGTCCCAATTGTGGTACCACCTGCCTCCCATAGATACCTTTTATTTGCTCGGCAGGATATACGACATAGGCCGGGTGGAGCTTAAAAAGCGAATGAAGGAGCTGGTCGATTTATTCGATCTTAGCTCATTCCTATACCAACCGGTGCGCAAGCTTTCTCTAGGACAGCGCATGCGCTGTGAAATCGCCGCAGCTCTCATACATAATCCCAGGATACTGTTTTTGGACGAACCCACTATCGGCCTGGACGTGGTGGCAAGGTCTGCGGTGATAGATATTTTAAGAGACCTAAACAGGCAAAAAAAGTGACCATAATTCTAACATCCCATGACACCGGCGACATCGAGCGCTTATGCGAGGATGTCATAGTTCTAAACGATGGCAGAATCGTGCTGGAGTCGAACATCAGGGAAATGAGGAAGAACTTTTTTCATTCCAAGATTGTTGAAATTGAGTTTGCGGAAAAACCCGAGGGTTTGAGCCTGGACGCAGGCGTTAGGGTAATCCATCAAAACGGACCTATTGTGAGATTAGAAGTCAATTTAAAAACATGCGATGTAAACGGAGTGGTAAGCCGGATAATTTCGCAAAACGCTGTAAGGGACATAACCATCCAGGACCCTCCTTTAGAATCTATAATCCAGCACATTTACCTTTCGGGTTATCATGCGGGGCGGGAGGCGGAGAGAAATGCTCAAATCGATGGATAAATACGTAGCTGCCGCCGCTTTGAGTGCGAAGAATTATCTGGCTTATGTTTCGGAGATGATCTTCAGGTCCGGGTTCCTGGTGGTCATCCTGTTTGTATTCGTCAATTTATGGACGGTCACCTACAGCCGAGCCGGTGCTGAAATTATCGCCGGATTTGACCTCAGAAAAATGCTCTGGTACCTGGTATTCACCGAGTCCATCGTTATTTCGCGCCCCAGGGTACATCTAAAAGTGGAAGAGGATATCAGAACAGGAGCCGTCAGCTACACCCTCGCCCGGCCTTATAACTATCTATTATTTCAGTTGAGCGTAAGCTTCGGGGAGCGGATGGTGCGCTTCATATCAACCCTTATAGTGGGTTACGCCGTGATGACCGTTATGGTAGGGCCTTACTTTCCCGACTTGTCCATACTACCTTTTCTTACGGTAACAGTAGCCCTCGCGATGATGGCAGATCTTATTGGAATGATTACCATCGGCTTCCTGGCTTTCTGGGTGGAGGACGTATCGCCATTTTTCCTGGTATATTCCAGGCTGCAGATGCTGCTTGGGGGAATGATAGTACCCATCACCCTTTTTCCGCATTTTCTCAGAAAGCTGTCAGAGTGGCTTCCCTTCAGGTTTATGGTGTACGCCCCTGCCAAATTGTTTGTAAATTGTGACATTTATCAGGCTTTGAGCCTTATGGCGGAACAGATTATTCTGTGCGTTTTACTGTTCCTTATCGGGATGTCAGTATACCGAATGGGGGTAAAGCGTCTTGATGTCAACGGCGGGTAAATACTTGGGGCTGTTCCTGGGCTACTTATACATTAACGCGAAAGGGCTTCTGGAATACAAAGTCAGCAGCCTTATAGCCCTTTTTGGCTCCCTTTTAAACAGTGCCATCTGGCTGGTCTTCTGGTGGGTATTTTTCAAGAGGTTCCCCAATATTTCAGAATGGCAGTTCGTCCATTTATTCACTATTTGGGCAGTGCTGAACGTTGCTCTGGCGTTGGTCAGCGTATTCTACAATGTCTATAAGCTTCCGGCAATTATCAATGAGGGGAAACTGGAGTACTACCTTGTAAGACCTAAAAATGCGCTCTTTCACCTTCTGGTCGCCAGAATGCAGCTTATAGATTTGCTGGAAGCCGCAATATGGTTTATCAGCTTTATCATACTGAAACCTGAATTGCCGGCGATTTTATTATTCCTGCTGATGTCGGTCATCTCGGCTGCAATCATCCACGGCTTTCTCCTCATCCTAGGTTCACTTGGCTTTTTCCTCAAGTCCGCCGACGGTATCGGTACTGAATTATACAACGCCCTGATCACCTTCAGCACGTACCCGAACTGGATATTCCAAGGAGCGGCCAAATGGATAATATTCACAGTAATTCCGGCGGGTTTCATCTCTTACGTCCCCGTGCAGGTGATTTATAACCGGGCTTACTTATGGATACTGGGGAGTCTGGGGTTCGGTATACTACTGAACGTCATCGGTTGCGTCATCTTTTCGCGAGGCCTTAAGTACTTCGAAACCGGCAATACATTCGTCTTAAGGGTGGATTGATAAACTTTTCGCTTTTAACCTTGGGGCATATAAAAAAGGGGGTATCAAAAATTGGGATTGAAAGAAACATAATGAAATTCACCATGTACAGTGTTTTTACGAAGGCGTTATTTATGGATGCTATTATTACACTTTATTTGTTCGCACGTGGTTTGAACGTTACCCAAATAATGTTGTTGGAGACCTTTTCAGCTCTAACCATAACTTTCTTCGAGATTCCGGGAGGCGCTGTAGCGGATAAGTTTGGCAGAAAATACAGTTTGTTTTTTGGAGCATTTTTGCAAGCTATTGCAGTCATATTTCTTATAATCGGTCTAAATTATCTATTCTTTGTTGCCGGGATAGTGATATTTTCGATCGGAGCTACTTTTATATCGGGTGCGGATAATGCTTATTTGTATGACTTTTTAAATGAAAATAATATGAAAGATAAGTTTCAACAAATTGACGGCAGCATAAGGTCCTGGATTCTTTATTCTACGGCGATTTTTTATCTGACAGCAGGTCTTTTATATACTAAAAGCATCTATTTTCCTTTTTATCTCACCCTTATATCCCTAATATTCGCATCATTGTTGGCGCTTAGCCTGACAAATATAAGTATAGATACGAAAAAGCCAGAAGGGAAATTGTCCTATTCTCAAATTATCAAAGAGAGCGGAAAATTTATATTTAAAAACACCGACTTATTATTCCTATTCCTCTTTTCTAGTGTGGTTCTATCTTTTATATATCTAGCCAGGGGCATCGAACAGACATATTTATATTTCAATAAAGTGCCGCCGCAATACTTCGGATTGCTGGTATGTATCTTCAATTTGATTGCAGGGTTCTTTTCCAGAAAAAGCAGGCAGATAACCGATTTATTTAAGAATGCCCAGTTTTATATATCCATATCATTATTCCTGTTTCTAATATTGATGAGTCAAATTAAATCTTTGTATTTCGGATTGCCTTTGCTTTTAGCATTCCATGCAATTAGAGGTATATCTTCACCTTATCTCTTTAGACGCTTGAATGAGCACATTATTTCGGAAATACGTGCAACCATACTCTCTTTTCACAATTTGTTGATGGGCCTTTTTATCGCTGCTTCAGCCCCTCTGCTGGGATACTTAACGGACAGACTAGGAATATATTATACATATCTCGTAATGTCGCTGAGTTTCTTATGCCTGATTGCCGTTATTGTTCTTTTAAAGGCGAAAAAATTAAAAATGTTGGTTTTTCGGGTGGATTGAAATGGCGGTTAATATTAAAGACTCTTTAAAAAAGCTGATTAAGATTTCCATGGTTTTATTGATCTATACAATGGTCTTTATATTCTCTCTAAACGTGTTAGATTTTTAGGGCGGCCGAATCGACCATGCAGCCCACATCCACGATGGGGCGGTAGTAGCGAGGGACGTAAATGCTGTCGCCGATATTATGAGCAAGCGGGCGCTGCTCTGCTGGACTTCCACCACCCATACCGGTGCGGACGTTCCCGTTATGGCTTATGGTCCGTACGCCGATACATTTACAGGCACATAGACAATACAGACATCTTTAATTGATGGTGCAAGCGATTGGACTGCCGGACAGCATTCCTGCGAAGGTGTACAAAAGCAAAATAGCAACTAAAGCTGTGCATTTGGCAGAGGATGCGGTTAATACGGTCGAAGGAATAATGAATAATTTGGAAAGGGAAAGCTGAAATAGTTGACAAACCAATAACCTGAAGGTAAAATATACATTAAAATTAAGATTGCAAAGGCGCTGACGGGGAGGAGTAGGAAGCCCGCCCTTATAAAGAGAGGGAGGTCGTCGGCTGAAAGCCTCCTTAAGGGCAGCTTTCGAAGGTCGCCCCTGAGCTGCTTCGGCGAAAGAGTAGCCGGAGCCGGTTTTACCGTTAAATTTTCAAGAGCCCGGCTGAAAACCGGGAATTAAGGTGGTACCGCGAAAGGGGCCTTTCGTCCTTAAATCAAGACGAAAGGCCTTAAATTTTTGAACATGAAATCTAGCAAAGGAGGTTAGGGTATGAATATTACCGATATTCCTTCCGTCTACGATCCGAAGAATGTAGAAGAAAAATGGTATAAGTTCTGGGAAGAAAACGACTTTTTCCGGGCCAAGATTGAACGAGGGAAAGAGCCCTTTACTATAGTAATACCTCCGCCCAATGTAACTGGAAACCTTCACCTCGGGCATGCCCTGAACAACACAATTCAGGACATCCTAATAAGATTTAAAAGAATGCAGGGCTATCCGACTCTGTGGCTTCCCGGTACCGATCATGCGGGGATTGCCACCGAAGCCAAGGTGAAGGAGCAGCTGGCCGAAGAAGGACTGTCCAAGTACGACCTTGGCAGGGAAAAGTTCCTGGAAAGGGTTTGGGCTTGGAAGGAAAAGTACGGCAATACCATAGTAAACCAGCTGAAAAAGCTGGGAGCGTCCTGTGACTGGTCCCGCTTCAGGTTCACCCTGGATGAGGGGCTCAGCCGTGCCGTTCGCGAAGTATTCGTAACGCTTTACGAAAAAGGATTGATATACCGGGGCGACTATATCGTGAACTGGTGCCCCACCTGCAAGACCACTTTGTCCGATATAGAGGTGGAACACGAGGAAAGACAGGATAAGCTCTATTACGTAAAGTACCCATTTAGCGACGGTTCGGGATATGTAACCATAGCGACCACCCGCCCCGAGACCATTATGGCCGATACGGCCGTTGCCGTGAACCCAGCGGATGAAAGGTACAGGGCGTATATCGGCAAGACCGTGATTCTGCCACTGGTGGGTAGGGAAATCCCGATCATCGCCGACGATTACGTGGATATGGAATTCGGCACGGGAGCGCTGAAGGTAACTCCAGCCCATGACCCAAACGACTTTGAAATAGGTCTGCGCCACGGGTTGCCGATGATAAAGGTCCTGGACGAAGAAGGGCGCATGAACGAAAACGCTGGTAAGTTTAAAGGGCTAGATAGGTACGAGTGCCGGAAAGCCATGATTAGGGAACTGGAAGAAAAGGGTTACATGGTAAAGATCGAGGACTTAACCCACAGCGTGCGTAAGTGCTACCGTTGCAACACAGTGGTGGAACCCATGGTCTCTAAGCAGTGGTTTGTCAGGATGAAGCCTCTCGCGGAGCCGGCCATTGAAGTGGTAAAGCAGGGCAGGGTGCAGTTCGTTCCCGAAAGGTTTGCAAAAATTTATATTAACTGGCTGGAAAATATTCACGACTGGTGCATCTCGAGGCAGCTCTGGTGGGGCCACAGGATTCCAGCGTGGTACTGCAAGGATTGCGGAGAAACCATAGTTTCGCGAGAAACCCCTGCAAAATGCTCAAAATGCGGAGGAAGCTCTTTGGAGCAGGACCCTGATGTTTTGGATACCTGGTTCAGTTCGGCCCTCTGGCCCTTCTCAACGCTAGGTTGGCCCGATGAGACGGATGATCTAAAGTATTTTTACCCGACCACAGTACTTGTCACGGCCTATGACATAATATTCTTCTGGGTGGCCCGCATGATATTCATGGCAATGGAGTTCATGAAAAAGGAGCCCTTCAAATACGTGGCGATTACTGGTCTCATTAGGGACGCCCAGGGCCGCAAGATGAGCAAATCTCTGGGCAACGGCATAGATCCCCTGGAGGTCATAGAAAAATACGGCGCCGACACCCTCAGATTTGCTTTGATCACCGGCAACACTCCGGGGAACGACATAAGATTTTCGTGGGAGAAAGCAGAACACAGCCGCAATTTTGCCAACAAAATATGGAATGCTTCCCGTTTCGTTATGATGAATCTGGAAGGCTTCGAGCCAGGAGAACCCGAACTGGAAAAATTATCGCTTAAGGACCGCTGGATTTTATCAAGGCTGAATGAGGTGACGCGGGAAGTTACGGAGTTCTTGGAAAAGTTTGAAGTTGGAATGGCATCTCAGCAGGTCTACGACTTTTTCTGGAGCGAGTTCTGCGACTGGTATATCGAGATGGCAAAAATAGACCTTTACGGCGAGGACGAAACTGCAAAAAAGAGCACTCAGAGGGTCCTTTATACCGTGCTGGAGAGGGTTTTAAGACTGCTGCATCCGTTCATGCCCTTTATTACCGAAGAGATATGGCAGCACCTGCCCCATGAGGGCAAGAGCATAATGGTGTCATCCTGGCCGGAGTACAGGTCCGATTGGCAGTTTGATGATGCCGTCAATATGCAGGTCCTAATGGATGCGGTAAGAGGTATCAGAAACATAAGGGCGGAGATGAATGTGCCTCCATCCAAAAAAGCAAAAGCGGTGGTTAGAACAGGAGACGCAAATACGCTTGAGCTTTTAAAACAAAACCTTGACATTATCCAAACATTGGCGAAAGTTTCTGAAGTTGATTTCATTCCTGAAGGAGAGCAGGCTCCCGGAAAAGCCATGAGCTGCGTCATAAGGGGAGCGGAAATCTTCATCCCCATGGAAGGGCTTGTGGATCTGGAAGCAGAAATCGCAAGGCTCCAAAAAGAAAAAGCGGCTTTAGAAAAAGAAATAACCACAGTGAGGAAAAAGCTTTCCAACCACAATTTCCTTACGAAAGCTCCAAAAGAGGTAGTGGAAAAAGAAAAACAAAAAGAGAAGGATTACATCGATATGCTGAAGCGAGTGGAAAATAGATTGAGGGTCCTGACCGGAAACAATTAATCCTGCAAGCAAATTGGGGAAGGAGCTTTTCCTATGCTGAGCTACCGTGAGGCTTTGGAGTTTATCGAAGGGGTTGGCAAGTTTGGCATTAAGTTGGGACTTCAGAATATTATAAGATTGCTGGAACTCTTGGGCAATCCCCAGGAAGGGCTAAAGATAATTCACGTGGCTGGGACAAATGGCAAAGGTTCCACTTGCGCCATGATTGACTCCATTTTGAGGACTGCAGGCTACCGGGTGGGGCTTTACACTTCTCCGTACCTCGAGGTATTCAACGAGAGGATAAGAGTGGACGGCAGTAATATCCCCGACGACGATGTCGCAAGGCTCACCGAAAAAATAAAGGAAGCAGTAAAAGAAATGGAAGCCAGGGGCTGGGGTGTGCCTACGGAATTCGAAGTGGTAACTGCTCTAGGTTTTTTGTACTTCCAAGAGCAGAATGTAGATTTTCTGGTGTTGGAAGTTGGTATGGGCGGCAGGTACGATGCCACCAACGTGATTACACCCCTGGTCAGCGTTATTACTCCCATAAGCTACGACCACCAGCAGTATCTGGGGAATACCTTGCGGGAAATAGCGGGAGAAAAATGCGGCATAATAAAGCAGGGAGTCGTCGCGGTAACTGCACCACAGATGCCGGAAGCCATGATGGTTATAGAAGATACCTGTCGGAAGCTGAATTCTCCGCTGGTTAAGGTTGAGCAAGAAGCAAGGTACCGTCTTTTAGACTGGGGAGTTGAAGGTCAGATATTCGATCTTAAGACATCGAAAAACGAATATGACAGATTACAGATAAAGCTACTGGGCGACCATCAGCTAGACAATGCGGCGACAGCGGTAGTTGCGGTAGAGGCTCTTGAACGCTACGGGATAAACTTATCTCATGATGCCGTGAGAATGGGCCTTTTGAGAGCCCGCTGGCCAGGCAGATTGGAAATATTAAAAACTAACCCTTATGTGCTGATTGATGGTGCCCACAACCCTTCTGGAATAAGAGTATTGAAAGACGCTATTTTAAAATATTTCCCGGGTAAAAAGGTAATTTTGGTGATAGGTATTCTGGAAGATAAAGACTATGTGAGCATGCTGGAAGAAATAGTTCCAATAGCGGAGGCGGTAGTTGCAACAAAGCCCGACAGCCCAAGGGCGCTTTCGGCGAGCGCGCTGGAGGCCTCTATAAGAAGCCTGTCGCTTCGGAAAATGCCGAAAATTTTTAGCAGCGACAATATTGAAGAAGCTATCGATGCGGCTTTTAATATGGCAGGAGCCGATGACCTCATAGTTTTTGCAGGGTCCTTGTATCTGGTGGGGACGGTAAGAAGCCTATTGAAAAATTTAAATTAGATTAAAATTTTGCCCCCTTCTGTGAATATAAATAATTAGTAGGAAGGGGGCTTTTTATGATGAAAAAAGATTTTAACAGCCCCACAGAAAGTGTGAGGCTTTTTCTAAAAGAAATTGAGGATGCAAGACGGGAAATGCAGTTTGCTGAAAAAGCCTTTCAGTGGGTGAGAAACGACCCAGAGGAAGTAGATGCTGCACTGGCGAGGTTGGAGGCAGCTAAGGTCCGTTACAACCTGCTTATCAAGAAAGCAAAGGATATGGGTATAAAGATAGACAAGATAACCATGTTTAGTCTTTTGCTAAAATAGAAGGGTTTTGCAAATGAATATTCAAAGGATGACATTTTATTGATATAATTTATGTAGGATAACTAGGAAGGAGGTGGAGACGGCAAGTTCGTCGCTTTGCAATGAGAGGCAAACCAAAAATCTTAATTTTTATTTTTGCCGTTATAATCCTTCTTACAGCTTGTAGCCGTAAAGAGGACAAGCCAGTGGTAAAAACAAATTATCTATTGGACACCCTTATAAAGATTTCGGCTTATGGCAATGGAGCGTCGGAAGCCATCGATGTAGCCTTTGAACGGATTGCTGAAATCGATAAAAAGATGAATGCTAGGGCGGACGACAGCGAAGTGACGGCGGTAAATAAGGAGGCCGGGAGCCAATTTGTAAAAGTCAGTCCTGATACTTTCTACGTTATAAAGAGGGGGCTCTACTTTTCCGAACTTTCCCGTGGAAAATTTGATATAACCGTAGGTCCTTTGATAAATCTGTGGGGCATAGGAACTGATAGGGCACGGGTCCCCGAAGAACAAGAAATAAAAAATGCATTGTCGCTTATAAACTATAAAGATGTCTTGCTTAATGAAGAAGAAAAAAGCGTAATGTTGAAAAGGCCGGGGATGGCAATAGACCTTGGAGGCATAGCCAAGGGATATGCGGCAGACGAAGTTGTCCGGATATTAAAAGAAAGAGGGATAAAAAACGCAGTGGCCGATCTCGGAGGAAATGTTTACGTTATCGGTAAAAAGCCAAACGGCGAGCCATGGAAGATCGGTATACAGGACCCATTCAATATAAGGGGCGATATATTTGCAATTGTGGAAGTTTGGGGAGACAAGACCTTGGTTACTTCAGGGGTATATGAAAGGTTTTTTGAGGAGGACGGTAAAAGATACCACCACATATTGGATACTAAAACAGGTTATCCAGTGGAAAACGGTCTTGTGAGCGTAACGATAATTGGCGACAGTTCAATTGACGCTGATGCTCTTTCTACTACTGTTTTTTCGCTGGGCGTAAAAGATGGTATGGAACTGATTGAAAGCTTGCCGGGGGTAGACGCGATTTTTGTGACTGCAAATAAGGAAGTATACTTGACCTCAGGAGTAGCTAATTACAATTTCAAAATAACCGATAACTCATTCATACTTAAGAATTGAAAACAACATTGTTAAAAAATTAACAAATATGTGATTTTTTTCTCTTTTCTATTGTAAAAATCTGTGCATTATGTTAGAATGAAGGTGAGGAGTGGTTGAGTTTGTTCAAAAAATTTAAAATACCTGAAGCCACCATTGGAAGACTTACATCTTATTCGCGATTTTTGAAAGAAGCAGACGAAAAAGGGATAACAACCGTCTCATCCCAGCAAATAGCAAAAGCTACGGGTGTCACTCCTGCACAGGTCAGGAAAGACCTGGCATATTTTGGAGAATTTGGCACAAGAGGTGTTGGATATAATCCGAGAGAATTATATAACTATATTATGAAGATACTCGGCCTGGACAGACGGTGGGCCGTGGTAATAGTTGGTGCGGGACGCCTTGGAGCCGCGCTTTCTATGTATAAAGGATTTGCAGAAAGAGGGTTTGATATTGTCTGTATTTTCGACGAAGACCCTGAAAAAATAGGAAAGAAAATTGGCGACATAGAGATACGACCGATGGAGGAACTGAGGGAAAAAGTAAAAGAATACTCTATTAAACTGGGGATAGTAGCAGTGCCGGCTTCTGCTGCTCAGGAAGTAGTTGACATTATGGTTGAAGCGGGCATAAGAGGTATTATCAATTTTGCACCGGTAAACGTTTCAGTTCCCGAAGGTGTGGTACTGAGGAGAGTTGATTTGGCGTCCCAGCTGGAGTATTTGACGTTTCATCTGGGTGAAACTAGATGAAGCTTAAAAAGATAAAAGAAATTCTCCAAGCTGAGGTGTTGGTTGGAGAAGAGAAAGATTTAGAGGTTGATGTAACTAATGCTTGCGGAGCCGACCTAATCAGCGATATTTTGGCCGATACAAAGAAAAACGCGGTTTTGCTGACTGGCCTTACTCACAGGCAGATAATACAAACTGCTAGTATGTCTGAATTTGCGGCGATAGTTTTCGTTAGAGGTAAGTTCCCAGCTCAGGATGTAATAGAACTGGCTAGGGAAAATGGCCTTCCACTCCTTCGCACTGAATACCCCCTATATGAAAGTTGCGGACTCCTTTATGAAGCAGGGCTGAAAGGGAATGAAAGGGATAAAAAAAGAATCGAAAAGCGAAACGGAGAAGAGCAGATAACTGGCGCTATGCGCCTTGTTTACGATGTGTATGGTGGTGACTTTGACAGAGCCGGAAAGGCTACAGAACAAGCCAAGAAAGTTTTAAAACAATTGGGTGTTAACCCTTCTTCTATGAGGAGAGCATCTATTGCTGCTTATGAGGCTGAGATGAATATAGTAATTCACGCCTATAAAGGAAAGCTGATTTTTAATATAACCCCTTCATATATTGAAATCATAGCGGAAGATGAAGGCCCCGGCATAGAAGATGTGGAACTGGCAATGAAGGAGGGATTTTCAACGGCTCCCGAACGCGTGCGGGAATTGGGGTTTGGGGCTGGTATGGGATTGCCAAATATGAAAAAATTTTCAGACGTGTTTGAAATTAATTCTGTTGTTGGGAAAGGCACGAAAGTAAAAATGATAGTCAATTTATAGTGAAGGCTTTTTTTATTGGAAAGCTGGTGAATCCCCTTGAGTTTTTATCATTCGGTTACGCTCGACATAAAAAAGTGCAGAGGGTGTACCAACTGCATAAAAGGGTGTCCTACGGAAGCCATAAGGGTACGTGGCGGGAAGGCTTTTATCATGGAAGAAAAATGTATCGATTGCGGCGAATGCATAAGAATATGCCCAAATCAAGCAAAATTCGCCGTGACCGATGGCCTTGAAAAACTAAAATCGTATAAGTTTACAGTAGCTTTGCCTGCCCCGAGCTTTTACGCTCAATTTAGAGAGGGGACATCCAGGGAAGTCGTCAACGCTGCTTTAAAAGCTTTGGGTTTTGACGAGGTCTATGAAGTTCCTTTGGCGGCGGAAGAGGTTACCGCCGCCATTAGAGAATATTTGAAGAGAAATCGCGATATAAGACCTTTGATTTCCTCATCGTGTCCCGCTGTAGTGCGCCTAATAAAAGTGAGGTTTCCAGGGCTCATTAAAAACATCGTGCCGGTAAAAGCGCCTGTGGAAATAGCTGCTAAAAGAGCAAAGGAAATAATAAGGAGCGTATATGGAATAACATCCCACGATATAGGGGCGTTCTTTATTAGTCCCTGTCCTGCGAAAGTTACTTCTGTGAAACAACCACTAGGAACTTCAAGGTCCTACGTAGATGGAGTTCTTTCCATGAGCAAGACATACGCAGAAGTAATAAAAAACATAGGAAGCGGAGACTATAATTCGATTTTTAAAAAATCTTGCGGTGTAGGGATAGGGTGGGGATATTCCGGCGGAGAAAATGCAGCGATTGGTACCGGCAATCGCCTTTCCGTGGATGGGATACACGATTGCATAGAAGTTCTTGAAGAGATCGAATTGGGTAAGCTTTGCGACATTGATTATTTGGAACTTCAGGCGTGTAGGGGTGGATGTGTAGGTGGAGCGCTTACGGTGGAAAACCGGTTCATTGCGAGTGTCAGATTGAAAAAGTTGGCGGAAAGGCTGGGGATTAAGAGTAATGTCCATGAGACGTCTATAGAAAAGGATTTTAAAAAGGGATATTACTTTTTGGAGGAAGAAATAAAACCTACTCCGTCGAAGCTCGACGATGACATGGCAACAGCCATTAAAAAGTTAGAGATGCTGGAAAAGACACTAAAGGAGCTTCCAGGATTAGACTGTGGCAGCTGTGGCTCCCCCAATTGTAGAGCATTAGCCGAGGACATAGTGCAGAGACGTGCTAATGAGACAGACTGCGTATTTAAGCTAAGAGAAAAAGTACGGCAGCTAGTGGCTGAAGTACTTGATCTTTCACAAAAACTGCCTCCTACTATGGAGGGGTAAGAGGGGGTGATTAGCTTGACTTTAGATGATCTTCAAAGGGAATTATCGCTAAAGCTTGTGACAAAAGGAACGAACCTAGATAGGCCGGTTACAGGCTGTTATGCGTCAGACTTATTGAGCTGGGTTATGGGGCATGCAGAAGAAAATCAGGTATGGATTACCATACAAAGTCATCCTAACATAGTAGCAGTGGCAGCACTCCTAGGGCTTGCGGGGATTATTGTTGCTGAGGGTGTTGAGATAGATGAAGATACCATAAAAAAAGCAGAAGAGGAAAATGTGCCTATATTTTCTTCCGAGAAACCTATTTATGAAATATGCGGTATACTGTATAATACGCTTTCAAGGAGCTATAAAAAATGTTAAAAGAATTTGCCGCAGACCTACACATTCATACATGCCTTTCGCCTTGTGCGGACTCGGAAATGATACCCCCGAACATCCTTAACATGGCAAAACTCTTAGGAACGAAAATTATAGGTATTTCAGATCACAATTCTGCTAAAAATCTCCAGGCAATGATTGAAGCATCTAGAAACTATGAAATTTTGGTACTCCCAGGCATTGAGGTTCAGAGCAAAGAAGAGGTACATGTGCTATGTTTATTTGAAAGGTTGAAAGAGGCATTGGAGTTTCAAGATTTCATTTATAGTCATCTTCCGCAAAAGAAAAACTATCCCCAATACTTCGGCCATCAGTATGTTGTAGATGCACAAGGAAACGTTAAAGGTGAAGAAGAGAGACTACTTATTGCCTCAACTGACCTGTCGGTGGACGAGATATTAAAAAATGCCTATAAGCTCGGGGGGATTGTCATACCTGCTCATATAGACAGAAATACTTTCGGCATACTGGGACAATTAGGTTTCATACCTGAATACCTGAGGGTAGATGCTGTTGAGTTTTCTAAAAACATTTCCTTAAAGGAAGCAAGGGGAAAATTCCCCTTTATATTTGATAGATTTCCAGTAATCTTTTCTTCTGATGCACACTGTCTGAAAGATATGGTTTTTCAAAAGACCTATTTCCTTTTAAAAGAACCAACTTTTGAAGAAATAAAAAAGGCCCTCATTGGCATAGGAGGAAGGGGGGTTGTACTAAGGGAATAACTGGGAATAACGGTATATATAAATGACAATTGGAAGGTATAAACAATAACATTAATCACAGGAGGAGTTGGCCGTTATGGGACTTGCGGTAAAAAAAGATCCGGGATTAGAAGAAAAACTTAAGAAAGTAGACGAAATGCTAGAAAAATATAAGGGAAAGAAAGGGGTACTGCTGCAGGTTTTGCAGGAGGCCCAAAGCATTGTAGGATACCTCCCTATTGAAGTGCAAAAAAGAGTGGCCGAAGCATTGAATGTTACATTGAGTGAAGTATATAGCACCGTTACCTTTTACTCATTTTTCAACCTGAAGCCCAAAGGGAAATATCAGATAAGGAGCTGCATAGGTACTGCCTGTTACGTAAAAGGGGCTGACAAGGTTTTAGCACGGCTGGAACAAGAATTAGGGATAAAAGTAGGAGATACTACCGATGACCTTAAATTTTCCTTAGATGCGTGCAGATGCGTCGGCGCATGTGGGCTTGCTCCCGTGTTAATTATCAACGACGACGTTTACGGCAGGGTGACTCCGGACAAGGTGCCAGAGATCTTGAAAAATTATGAGTGAGGGTAATGAAGGAGTTATCTTTGCATGTTCTTGACATTGTGGAAAATTCCCTGAGGGCAGGTGCCACAGTTGTTGAAATTAGGATCGTGGAAGACTCTGCAGAGGATCTTTTGACAATTGAAATCAAGGATAATGGCAAGGGAATGGATGAAGAAACCGTAAAAAAAGCCTTAGACCCATTTTTTACTACCAGAACAGAAAGAAGGGTGGGCCTAGGTCTTCCCCTTCTTGCACAAGCCGCAAAAAGCACTGGAGGAGACCTTGTCATACATTCATACCCTGGGCAGGGAACTACTGTAAAGGCACACTTTGTAAAAAGTCACATTGACCTGCAGCCTTTAGGGGATATGGCTGAAACGGTGGCGGCCGTGGTTGCCCTTCACCCTGAGGTGGATTTTATATACAGCCATGTGAAGGAAAGTAGGGAATTTTGCTTTAATACGAAAGAAGTCAAGAAAAAACTTCAGGAAGTGCCGATAAATGACCCTCTGGTTATAGATTGGATTCTTAAGTTTATAAAGGAAGGCTTAAAGGAGATAAGCGGAGGTGCTTAAGGTATGGGAGTCATAAAATCTGTAGAAGAGCTTGAAAAAATTCGCGACCAGGCGCGCGAATTAATAAACCTAAGGAAAGACAATGAAAACAAAACGCGAATTGTGGTCGGAATGGGGACTTGTGGTATATCAGCGGGAGCCCGCCAGGTCTTGATGGCAATCCTTGATGAGCTGAAAAAGAGAAATTTAACCAACGTGATAGTTACCGAAACCGGCTGTATTGGCATGTGCAGGTTCGAACCTTTAGTAGACGTCATAAAGCCAAATCAGCCTAAAGTAACTTATGTTAATGTGAATCCGGAAAAGGCAAGGCAGATTGTGGCGCGGCACATAGTGAACAATCAGGTGATCGACGAATGGGTAATACCGAATGTATAATATTTTAACATTCATTCGGGGGGATGGATATGGAGTTTTATAGGGCGCATATACTTGTATGCAGGGGGACTGGCTGCACGGCTTCCGGAAGCGAACAGGTTTTTGAAGCTTTTGAGAAGGAGATAGAAAAACAAGGGCTTTCTAAAGAGGTAAAAGTCCTGTTGACCGGGTGCCTCGGTCTTTGCGAACTAGGACCAAACATTATTATTTACCCCGAGGGTACCTATTATTGTAAGGTTAAAGCAGAAGATGTGCCGGAGATCGTAGAAGAACACCTAGTCAAGGGCCGGATTGTAGAAAGGCTCCTATACAAAGAACGCACTACAGAAGAGAGGATGAGGGCTCTTACGGACATTAATTTCTATAAAAGGCAAAAAAGGATTGCCCTCAGAAACTGCGGCCTTATTAATCCCGAAGTAATAGAAGAATATATAGCAAACGACGGATACCGGGCCCTGGCAAAAGTTTTGACTGAGATGACTCCCCAGCAGGTAATCGATGAGATAACCAAATCTGGATTGAGGGGTCGTGGGGGCGGAGGTTTCCCCACAGGAAGAAAATGGCAGTTTGCTAAAGATGCACCCGGCGACATAAAATATGTGGTATGTAACGGTGACGAAGGAGATCCCGGCGCTTTCATGGACAGAAGCATTCTTGAAGGTGACCCTCATACCGTGCTGGAAGCAATGGCCATAGCCGGGTACGCAATTGGCGCGAAGGAAGGATATATTTACGTTAGAGCTGAATATCCACTGGCGGTAAAGAGATTAGAGATAGCTATAGAGCAAGCAAGGGAAAGAGGTCTTCTTGGTAAAAATATCCTCGGCACTGGCTTTGATTTTGATATTTTCCTGCGCCTTGGGTCAGGTGCATTCGTGTGTGGAGAGGAAACGGCTTTGCTCGCATCGATCGAGGGTCGAAGAGGTGAACCAAGGCCTAGGCCTCCTTTCCCGGCAGTAGCGGGATTGTGGGGTAAGCCCACTCTAATAAACAATGTGGAGACCTTTGCCAACATTCCGCCCATCATATTAAATGGTGCCGAATGGTTTGCTAGCATAGGAACCGAAAGAAGTAAAGGTACAAAAGTGTTTGCTATCGGAGGTAAAATAAACAACACTGGACTTGTGGAGATTCCTATGGGGACCACGCTAAGGGAAGTAATATACGAGATCGGCGGCGGCATTCCCAACGGGAAGCAGTTTAAAGCGGTCCAAACCGGTGGACCTTCTGGTGGGTGCATACCCGCATCGCTGCTGGATATGCCTATAGAGTTCGATACGTTGACACAGGCCGGTTCAATGATGGGTTCCGGCGGAATGATTGTCATGGATGAAGATACATGTATGGTCGATATAGCTAAGTTCTTCCTCACTTTCACACAAGACGAGTCCTGCGGAAAGTGTCCGCCCTGCCGGATAGGTACAAAGAGGATGCTGGAGATCCTAGAAAGGATAACCAATGGTGAAGGCCGTGAGGGAGACATCGAGCTTTTAGAAACCTTAGCTAAAAGTATAAAAGCTTCTGCTCTATGTGGGTTGGGGCAGACTGCACCGAACCCGGTACTTTCCACACTCCGCTATTTCAGGGATGAATACGAAGCTCATATCAAGGAAAAGAGATGCCCTGCAGGCGCGTGCAAAGCATTGATAACTTACGAAATCATTGCGGATAAGTGCAAGGGCTGCGGATTGTGCGTAAAGGTATGCCCTGTGTCAGCGATTACCGGTGAAAGAAGACAGCCGCACGCTATCAACAAGGAGAAATGCCTTAAGTGCAACAGCTGTTTTGAAAGGTGCCCGTTTGGTGCTATAGTGAAGAAATAAGGGGTAAAAGGGGAGGATAAACATGGAAATGGTTACTTTGACTATAGACGGCGAAAAAGTTCAGGTCCCAAAAGGCACCACCATACTTGAGGCCGCCCGCAAGCTAGGTAAAAAGATTCCCACCCTCTGTTTTCTGAAGGGGATAAATGAAATCGGGGCGTGCAGGATGTGTGTGGTAGAAGTAAAGGGTGCCAGAGCACTTCAGGCTTCATGCGTTTATCCAGTATCGGAGGGAATGGAGGTATTCACCAATACCCCGGCGGTGAGGGAAGCAAGGAAAGTAACACTAGAACTTTTGCTATCCGATCATAACATGGAATGCCCCACCTGCGTTAGAAACCTCAACTGCGAGCTTCAGAAGTTAGCCGAGGAACTGGGCATAAGGTCGATCCGCTTTACAGGTGAAAAACACAAGGCTATATACGATGATTTTTCACCATCTATAGTTAGGGATACTTCAAAATGCATCCTTTGCCGCCGCTGCGTGAGCACCTGCCACAATGTACAGGGTGTGGGTGTAATTTCGCCCAACCACCGGGGATTTGAGACTACGATAGCTCCGGTCTATGACATGAGTTTGGCTGAAGTGGCATGCGTCAACTGCGGACAGTGCATTTTGGCATGCCCGGTGGGAGCCTTAAAGGAAAAGGACGATACGGACAAAGTTTGGCAAGCACTGCAAGACCCGGAAAAACACGTAATCGTCCAGATTGCGCCGGCAGTCAGAGTATCCCTTGGAGAAGAGTTCGGGTTGGAAAGAGGCGCTATCGTAACTAAAAAAATTCCAGCAGCCCTGAGGAGATTGGGGTTTGACAGAGTATTCGACACCGATTTTGGAGCAGATCTTACCATAATGGAGGAAGGGCACGAGTTCATAGAAAGGCTTCAGAACGGTGGAAAGCTTCCGCTAATTACTTCCTGCAGCCCGGGTTGGATAAAGTTCTGTGAACACTACTATCCTGAATTTTTAGAGAACCTTTCCACATGCAAATCGCCGCAGCAGATGTTTGGCGCTGTTGCAAAAACTTATTACGCTCAAAAAATGGGAATAGATCCTTCAAAGATTTTTGTAGTATCAATCATGCCATGCACCGCCAAGAAGTTCGAATGCCAGCGGCCCGAAATGAGATCCAGCGGATACCAGGATGTGGATGTAGTGCTTACTACCCGGGAAATATCGAGGATGTTGAAGGAAGCGGGAATAAACCTGGCGAGCCTACCCGATGAGGAATTCGACGATCCGTTAGGAATTTCGACTGGTGCTGGCGCTATTTTCGGTGCAACGGGTGGCGTTATGGAGGCAGCTTTGCGAACTGTCTACGAAGTATTGACTGGTCAAGAGCTTAAAAATTTAGATTTTACTGATGTCCGCGGCGTCGAAGGCATAAAAGAAGCAACGGTTGAAATAAACGGCATGAAGATCAATGTAGCAGTTGCACACGGACTTGCGAATGCAAGGAAGCTTTTAGACAGAGTAAAAAATAAAGAAGCGACCTACCACTTTATAGAGATAATGGGTTGTCCAGGCGGCTGCGTGGGTGGCGGCGGACAGCCTATCCTAAGCGCCGAAGAACGGTGGGAGCTGGATTACCGTAAGGTGCGCGGAGAGGCCATTTACGAAGTTGACCGCAATATGCCCTTGAGGAAATCCCATGAAAACCCGGCTGTGCAGCAGCTTTACAAAGAATTTTTAGGTAAACCTTTAAGCGAAAAATCTCATGAACTTTTGCACACTCATTATACTCCACGACCAAAGTATCCCGAAGCTGAATAAGAAATAGGCCCGGGAGAATTTTCCCCGGGCCTATTTTTGTCATTTCTAAGGGTTGAGCTCTGGGTAAATTTGCTATCGATTTAATATAAAAAATTATCAGTATAAACTCAACACGTGTCAATTATATAAATTATTGTAGAAAAAAGTGTACTTTTGATGTATAATGTTGATGAGCGGTATAATATATACTTTATGCACTTGTAGAAAATTATTTTTTTGTGCTTAAAGGGTTTTAAAAAAAAATGTCGAATTATTATTAGGTTTTTCTCATACCGGAGGGAGAGGTGAAGCATGTTAAAAACTTTTAGTGGAGGCATTCATCCTCCGTATAATAAAGAATTGACAAAACACAAACCAGTAGAAAAAGCAAAATTGCCTCAAAAAGTCATCATCCCGATGAGCCAGCATGTGGGTGCCCCCTGCGAACCGGTGGTAAAAGTGGGGGATTATGTCAAAGTGGGGCAGAAAATAGGCGAAGCCAAAGCCTTTGTATCGGCCCCCATCCACGCTAGCGTCTCCGGGAAGGTGGTGGCGGTCGAACCACGGCCCCATGCCAGTGGTGCACCTGTCATGTCTGTGGTAATAGAGTCCGATGGTATGGATGAGGTGTACGAAGGCGTAAAGCCCCCTAAATCCCTTGACGAATTGACGCCCGATGAGATAAAAAATCTCATTCGAGATGCGGGGATTGTTGGAATGGGCGGCGCCGGTTTTCCAACCCAGGTAAAACTTTCGCCACCACCCGGTAAGACAATTGACACGATTATTGTAAATGGCGCAGAATGCGAACCCTACCTTACTGCAGACCACCGGCTTATGGTGGAAAGACCCGATGACGTGGTGCTAGGCCTTCGAGCAATAATGAAGGCAACGGGAGTAAAAAGAGCTTATATAGGCATTGAGGATAACAAGCCGGATGCCATTGAAGCTATGAAAGAGGCAGTTAAAGGCTTTAATGGCATAGAAGTCGTTCCACTTGCTACTAAGTACCCTCAGGGTGGTGAAAAGCAGCTCATCTACGCTATAACCGGGAGAGAGGTGCCGTCCGGAGGGCTCCCCATGGACGTGCACGTTATCGTTGACAACGCGGGAACCTGTGCCGCCATCGCCAACGTGCTGAAGACCGGTATGCCGCTGATAGAGAGGATAACCACGGTAACCGGCGCCGGTGTCAAGGAACCCAAAAACCTGCTTGTGAGAATAGGGACTCCCGTAGAGGAACTCATAGAACAGTGCGGTGGATTTAACGGCGAACCGGGGAAGGTTATCATGGGCGGGCCGATGATGGGGATTTCCCAGGCTCAGCTAGAAGTACCGGTAATGAAAGGTACTTCGGGAGTTTTGGTACTTCAAAAATCTGAAGTAAAAACCAATGAACCCATGCCGTGCATAAGATGCGCACGGTGCGTGGATGCATGTCCCATTCGTCTGTTACCTACTTACCTAGGAAAATTTGCCGAAAGAGGTATGTGGGACGAAGCCGAGCGGTACCACGCGCTGGATTGCATCGAATGCGGCTGCTGTGCCTACGTTTGTCCGGCTAATATTCCGCTCACCCAACTTATTAGGCTTGCCAAGAACCGTATATTGGCTTCTAAAAAGAAATAAGAACTAATATAGTTTTATTGCAAGACTTTAAGGTAGCATTTTGCCAAAAAACCGAGTCAGGAGGTCTTTCCAATGGGAGAATATAGATTTTTAATCTCATCGTCCCCGCACATCCACTCAGGGGAAAGCGTACAGAGGATAATGTTCAGCGTAGCCGGAGCTCTCCTTTTACCGACAATAGCGGGAGTTTACTTTTTCGGATATCGAGCACTGATACTTGTGGTAACCACTACTCTGGCGGCGGTACTCACCGAAGCTATCTTCCAGAAACTGCGTGGCAAACCGGTTACCGTATGGGATGGCAGCGCCATTGTAACGGGGATGCTTTTAGCTTTAAACCTGCCGCCGGGTCTACCACTTTGGATGGCTGTGGTCGGATCCGTAATATCTATAGCCCTGGGCAAGATGATTTACGGAGGATTGGGTACAAACCCTTTCAACCCGGCACTGGTGGGGCGTGTATTTCTAACTGTGACTTTCCCCGTGCAGATGACTACATGGATCAACCCGGTAGACGGGACTACTGGGGCTACGCCTCTTGCCTTAATGAAAATGCAAGGGATACCCACCGACTATGTCAGGCTTTTCATCGGCAATGTGGGAGGCTGCATAGGTGAGACCTCCGCCATAGCTATTCTGCTAGGCGGTCTTTACCTGATCTATAGGGGATACGTTGATTGGAGAATTCCGGCGAGTTACCTTGGCACGGTGGCAGTTTTATCTTTTATCCTCGGAGGAGACCCAATATTCCACCTTCTGGCCGGAGGTTTGATGCTGGGAGCTTTCTTTATGGCTACCGACATGGTGACAACTCCAGTGACGAAGCTGGGAAGGATAATCTTTGGCATTGGAGCGGGAATTTTTGTAGTGCTCATCAGGTTTTACGGAGGGTATCCAGAGGGTGTATCCTTCTCGATTCTGTTGATGAATGCCTTCACTCCTATAATAAACAGACTTACGGTTCCCAGGATTTACGGGGAGGTGAAGACCAGATGAACCAGTACACTAGGATGATAGTGGTCCTTTTGATATTTTCGGTATTATCCGGTGCGGTACTTGCTTTTTCCTACGAGCTAGCCAACCCTAAAATTCAAGAACAGGCTCAGAAAAACCTAGAGGCCTCCATAAAAAATGTACTGCCGGGCATAACAAAATACGAGCAAGTGGAAAAAGAGGGCCTGACCTTTTACATCGGGCTTGACGATCAGGGGAACAAAAAGGGGATTGCTTTCAAAGCAACAGGACAGGGGTTTGGTGGTCCCATCGAGATGATGGTGGGATACGACCCAAAAGAAGGAAAACTTACCGGACTTCAAATCCTTTCAATGGCGGAAACTCCGGGCCTCGGTGCTAGAATCCAGGAGCCGACTTTTACGGATCAATTCAAGGGTAAGTCCGTAAATGATCCGTTCGAACCGAAAAAGGACGTTCAGGTAATTACTGGTGCGACCATATCACCGGCTGGAGTGGCCAGCGGGATAAAATCTGCCCTGGAAAAGGTTACTAAGATATATCCGGTGGGAGGTGACTATTGATGTACCAGCTGGTTAAAGATTTCTTCAATGGATTGTGGAACGAAAACCCCACCTTTAAGATGATAATAGGTATGTGCCCCACGCTGGCGGTTACCACAGCTGCTATGAATGGCATAGCCATGGGGCTCGCTACTACCTTTGTCCTTGTGTTTTCAAGTCTTCTTATCTCACTGCTCAGGAATTTTATCCCGGCTAAGGTCAGGATACCTTGCTATATAATCGTCATAGCCACGTTCGTTACCGTGGTAGACCTTTTCATGGCGGGATATTTTCCGGCAATGTATAAAATCCTGGGCCTTTACATTCCACTGATCGTGGTAAACTGTATAATAATGGCGAGAGCTGAAGCATTTGCCTCTAAAGTAACACCAATGAGAGCAATCGCGGATGCCTTGGGCATGGGCTTAGGTTTCACGTGGGCTATCACTCTGATAGGTGCGGTAAGGGAACTTATGGGATCCGGTACTCTATTCGGCTTCCCGGTGTTCGGTGAAAACGTAACTCGCTGGGTTATAATGCTCCTTCCTCCGGGTGCTTTTATAACTATGGGCGTATTGCTCGGAATAATGAACCTACTTACGCGTAGAGGCGTCAAGAATACCCAATGCCATTGATAGGGGGAGAATCGGATGAAGGAACTGTTGCTTATTATAGCAGGATCCGTGCTGGTCAACAACTTTGTCCTCTCCAGATTCCTGGGAGAGTGTCCGTTTTTAGGGGTTTCTAAAAAACTAGAGACCGCAATAAGTATGGGTTTTGCTACAACCTTTGTGCTTACGATGACCTCTGTGGCGACGTATTTCATACAGTTTTACATTCTGGAGCCCTTTGGACTATCCCGGTTTTTACAGATAGTATCTTTTATCCTTGTGATAGCATCCTTGGTACAGCTGGTGGAAATGGTCATCTTAAAGACTAGCCCCGCCCTTTATAAGGCGCTGGGCATTTATCTTCCGCTTATTACCACTAACTGCGCGGTGCTGGGTCTTGCCCTTTTGATTGCTATAAAGCGCTACAATCTCATACAGAGTATTGCTTTCGGTCTCGGGGCAGGTATCGGCTTTACGCTGGCAATGGCTTTAATGGCGGGAATCAGAGAGGAAATGGAGTTCGGCGATGTGCCTGAAGCTTTGCGGGGAGTTGCCATAGTTTTGATTACAGCCGGACTTTTGTCCATGGCATTCCTCGGATTTTCCGGCTTAATTCCGATGTAGCAGCTTTCTAGAGGAGGTGAAATTATGGCTAGCGTGATGCTTGTTTCGCTTCTTAGCATGGGAGGGCTGAGTCTTCTTTTGGGGGCAGGGCTTGCCTATGCTTCGAAGAAATTTGCCGTGGAGACGGATCCCAGGGTTGATGCCATTAATGAGGTGCTGCCTGGAGCAAACTGTGGTGCTTGCGGTTATCCAGGCTGTTCGGGTCTTGCAGGAGCGATAGTAGAAGGAAAAGCGCCGGTCAATGCCTGCCTGGTAGGCGGCCCTGCTGTGGCAAAAAAAATTTCCGAAATTATGGGAGTCTCAGATACAGGTGCATCAGTGGAGAGAAAAATTGCCCGGGTCCTGTGCCAGGGAGGAAAAACAGAGGCTAAGCTAAAAGCTGAGTATTACGGCGTAAAATCCTGCAGAGCCGCGTCCATGGTAAACGGTGGCCCCAAGGGGTGTCCCTTCGGATGTATCGGATTCGGGGACTGCGCAAAGGTTTGCCCTGTGGGTGCCATTACCATGAGTGAGAACGGGCTGCCCGTAATAGACGAAGAAAAATGCACCGGCTGCGGGCTTTGCGCGAAGGAATGCCCCAAGTTTGTGATAACGCTTACTTCGGTGAAAAATGAAGTGCACGTTCGCTGCAGAGCTACTTTGAAGGCTAAGGACACAAGGGACGTGTGTAAGGTGGGCTGCATCGCCTGCAAGCAGTGTGAAAAGGCTTGTCCCTTTGATGCCATCCACGTGGTGAACAACGTGGCGATAATAGATTACGAAAAGTGCCGCAACTGCATGAAGTGCGTTGAAAAGTGCCCGACCAAGGCGATTACCTCGGCCTTTGCCAAAAGGAAGAAGGCAGTCATCAATGACAACTGCATCGGGTGCACCATCTGCGCCAAAAACTGCCCGGTGAATGCCATATCGGGCGAGGTCAAGAAAAAACACGAGGTCAATGAGGAGCTCTGCATAGGCTGCAGCATCTGTGCGGAAAAGTGCCCCAAGAATGCAATAGCGATGGTCCGAGGTGAATGCGACATAAAAACCGGTAGCTTCAGCGCATGCTCTGTGGTAAAATAGACTTTAAAAAGCGGGAGGATAAACCTCCCGCTTTTGCTTTCCGGGTGATTTTGCCATCCGGGTTTTATTTTTTTTATTTATGAGGGAAATGACCACGCAAGTTCCTTTTTTTTTGCTACCGAATTTTACTCTTTGTTGGGAGACGCTATGATCATTTTGAAAATATCGCTGGCCAGGTTTTCCGAGTATTCTATCTTCATTCCTGACCTCAATATATTTTCTATTGTGTTTCTATTTATATTATCGCCGATTAAAAACCTAGGCAAGGGATTTAAAAAATCCATAAGAAGGCCAAAAAGAGGCTTTTCGCTCCTTACGTGTTCTAGAAAAAGAATTTTGCCTTCGGGTTTTGTAACCCTCCGCAATTCTTTAAGGCCCTGGATGGGATCCGGAACCGTGCAGAAGACGAAAGTAGATACCACTGTATCGAAGGTGTCATCTTCAAACTGCAGTTTCTCGATATCCATTTCCATTATCTTTACAGCTAATCCGAGTCTTTCAGCTCGCTTCTTTGCCTTTCCTAGCATAATAGGGCTAAAGTCTATAGCTGTGATGTCGGCTCCCGGTGGATAAAATTCCATATTGTTGCCGGTTCCAACGCCCACTTCCAAAATTTTGCCCGAGGTTCGCTCCCAGAGCCTTTTCCTCCATTTCCTCAACGTATGCCCGAAAAGCCCTTCCATTACCAGATCATAATAGGGGGCGTACCTATCAAATTTGTGCTTTATCGATTCCTTCAGCGACCTGTTCATTAGAAAAAACTCCCTTTATGTTCCCTGTTTTTAATATGCATAATTGATTATAAAACTATCTTTGATTAGCGGTCAACATATGCGTTTTTATATCTTTGTCTCTTAATTTGTGAGGAATTTATGAAAATTCACTGAAAACGGTTGACTTCATAATTTGTCTAGATTAAAATAAAAAGCAGAGATAACCCAAACCCCGTAGGGGTATATGCAAGTAGGTGATTTTATGAATAAAAATAATTGGGGTCTATCCACATTTTATTAATGTCGTTGTGCTGCGTTTTTATGCTCATAGCGGTAGCATTTTTGGGAAGGAAGCTCGGTGTATCTACTAATATTTTAAGTTACGCATAAATACGGCACCTGGCTAGTGGTCTTAGCTTTGATTCTTGCGGCATTAGCTTTTTTTCGAGCTATGACCGCTGCCGGTCAGGGAATGATGTTGATGTTTATCTTTTCCATAGGACTTTCAATACCATATCTTGCGCTGGCTTTAGCTTTTGAAAGATATTTTGATAAATTGAAGGCTTTTATGAAGACCAGAACTCCGCAGATAGTACTGGGGGCTACAATGGTAATTTTGGGAGTCACAATATTGACCGGCAACTTTACAAAGATAAAGCGAATTTTATACAAGATTCTGCCGTGCAGGTTGCCCGTAGGCATGTAAAAAGAGGAAGACAAATACATCTATAAATTGGGATTTCTTATAGGTTTAGGCCTTACGGCAGGTTTTTATATACCAATAATAACCTTTGTCCAGGTGATAGTCATTGCAGGATTTGTGGGCTCTAGGTCCTTTTCGTGTATAAAAAATCCGAGCATGATTTGGGATATAACGGATGTTCCATAGGACATATAGGGTGCGATATTTATGGAAAGGTGCAAAAGTACCATGAGAGCATAATGATTAGCTCCCTGTCCATTACCAGGGGATTAATTTGCTTATAACAAAAAATGCATCATAAACGAGAAAGGAGAGATTAATGTGGATTTTTCGAATATTTTATTGCTGTTGATCGGTGCAGCTCTGCTTTTTTTGATGATGAGAAGGGGCGGGTGCTGTGGAGGCCATTCTGCCGGTGGTCATGACCTTCACAGGACAGATGATAATAGCAACTATGCCGTAGATCCTGTTTGCGGCATGAGAGTATCGAAAAAGAACGCCATCACCAGGCAGATAAACGGAAAAACTTATTATTTTTGCAGCGAGGAATGCGCCAATTCTTTCAGAGGGTAGAAAAAATGGAGGCTCTGAGTCTACTTTGTTCGGGCTGAGGATTTGCAGGAACTGAAACGACAGCAGGATATCATCAGGTATAAGCTTTTGGATCTAAAAAGCTAAGCAGAGATTTACATCATTTGTCAGCAACTTCACTAGAGCAGACTTTCAAGAAACTCCACAATATCCTTGGCTTTAGGAGGGCATCCCGGCATATAGGTGCTGCATCCACGGGTACATGAACCGATGCCGATCCCTTCAAGCTTTTTTCCTCTAAATCCCTGACCGATATATAATTTGGATCTCAAACCACTAAGGTGCCCTCTTTCCCTTAACCTCTCAAGCGCATAAATAAGACTTCCGTAACAAGCCGAACAGGCATCCTTCTCTACCACATATTTAGCCAGGCTCGCTACCCGCCTTGATGCCTCAAATTTGTTACCACCGCTTGTGACCTGATTCAGCTCTACGATGTCGGCCTTCGTCACATCAGCTGAGCCCACTCCCAGCTTCTCGGCTATGGAAATATAGGCTATATCGTCTTTTTCGTACCCTATAAGCTGGGCGGCATATGCGTCTATCAGTACGGGATCCTTCCCCGCGATGATCCGGTTCATTTGAACCGGTGTGCCTCCCTCTTCGAAGGTCAAATCACCCACTATGGCATCTACGATAGTCAAATTCGCTCTTACAGCAGCGCCAAGGCAGGCAATGGGTTTGTGCAGCCCAAGAGAATGAAAACGCCTTTTCTCGCTATCGGGTATGCATCCCTTTAAGTTTTTGAGAGCGCATGTCAGCTTAGTCTGACAGTGGGCCTTGAGCACCGGTACATTTATTAAATAGTCCACTTCAAGAGGTTTGCTGCACACCCTCAAGGTTAAATCGTCCACCCTGACTTCTCTGTATGCATCTCGCTTGAGGTCTATAAGCGGAACGCCGTATTTGCGGGAAAGCTCCTCATAGCCGCATACCTTAAAAGCTCGTCCGGTATTCTCACCAATCCAGGAGCTTTCCATTATCAGCAGGTTGTTAAACCCGTGTGCCTTTAAATATTCCACCACTGCCCCGACCAATTCAGGATCGGTTGTGGCTCCAGAGGAGGATTGCTTGGCTACTACAAGATTGGGTTTAATACCTATAACGAAATCCTTTCTAAGCTCATCAACCAACCCCACCGCGTCCAGCAACGGTGGGATCATCTTTTGTGGCTGGTTACCGTATATGACCATAATCTGGTGATGATTCAATGTCATTACCTCCCTTTTTGAAATTCATAAACTTTAAGAGAGGATTCTGTGGTTTGATCTAAATCCCCTCATTCATACCTTATTCGTCACCTTTAACTCGATTAAAGAAGCGCCTTTGTTGAGGCGCCTCTTTGCTATCAAACTAACAACAGCATTGATGATGACCTTTATCATCATTGTTTTTCAGATATTTTTCAGGATTTTTGTCAAAAGCTATTTGGCAGTGTTTTGAGCAGAAATAGTAGGTCTGGCCATTGTAAGTAGATGTAGCAACAGCGTCATTCTCATTTACCTTCATGCCGCATACCGGATCTATAGCCATATTTTCACCTCCTTCACGAGCGAATATACCCCTATGGGGTATAATTTTTAAATTACTATATCATTTTCGGCTTTATGTGTCAATATCCTTTTAGAAAGAACCCCCTTCAAGAACCGTATTTTCTATTAGCTTTCTTTAGTGACGGTGACATTACTTTCTGCTAAAGGTAGATACTATAAATAAATGTTGACATTTTTTTCACTGAAGAATATAATAAAATTAGGATACCCCCATGGGGTATATATATTCTAGAAAATAAGGTGGGGATAAAATATGTCGGAAGCTATTGGGAAAGCAGCGCAAAATATAGCGCTAACTATAAAAGGAATGACCTGTGCTTCTTGTGCCGCTCGCATCGAAAAAGCCCTTTCTAGGATGAAAGGCGTGCAGGAAGTAAATGTAAACTTTGCGGCTGAAAAGGCCAACATCATTTATGATCCCAAAGAGGTCTCCGTGATGGATTTTGTGCAGAAAATAAGGGATTTGGGCTATGAGGTGATAACCGACAGAGTGGAGCTGGGGTTGAAGAATATGACGTGCGCTTCTTGTGCCGCCCGCATCGAAAAGGTACTAGCCCGGACCACGGGAGTTTTAAAAGCTTCGGTGAATTTCGCTGCCGAGACTGCCACGGTCGAGTATTTAAGCAGTTTGACCGATGTAAAAAACCTCATCAAGGTTATCCGGGACATAGGCTACGACGCTTACGAAAAGACCGGAAAAGATGTGGACAGGGAAAAACAGGAAAGAGAGAGGGAAATTCGCTCTTTAGGCAGGCTGGTGGTAATTTCGGCCATTCTTTCGACACCCCTGATATTGACGATGATTTTCAGGGTTATGGGCTTGCATGGAGGTATACTTGACAATCCTTGGTTTCAAGTGGGTCTTGCTACCCCTGTGCAGTTTATAATAGGCTGGAAGTATTACCGCGGAGCCTATCATAATTTGAAGAACGGATCGGCCAATATGGATGTGCTGATAGCCATGGGCACGACCGCCGCGTATTTTTACAGTTTGTATAATGTATTCACTGTCCCCATGGAAATGATTCACAACTACCTTTACTTTGAAGCATCCGCGGTTATCATCACTCTCATTACCCTGGGCAAATACCTGGAGGCCGTAGCCAAAGGTAGAACGTCGGAGGCCATCAGAAAATTACTGGGCCTGCAGGCTAAGACTGCCCGGGTAATAAGAAACGGCGAAGAAATGGAGATACCTGTTGAACAGGTAGAAGTGGGGGATATAGTAGTGGTAAGGCCCGGTGAGAAGATACCGGTGGACGGTATTATTATAGAAGGTTATTCTTCTGTTGATGAATCTATGCTCACCGGTGAAAGCATACCCGTGGAGAAAAAGGTAGGGGACGAAGTAATAGGCGCAACCATAAATAAAACAGGCACTTTCAAGTTTAAAGCCACTAAGGTCGGCAAGGACACCGTGCTTGCCCAGATAGTGAAGCTGGTTGAGGAAGCCCAGGGGTCAAAAGCGCCGATTCAAAAGTTAGCTGACCAGATATCGGGGGTTTTCGTTCCTGCAGTCATCGCCATTGCCCTTATCACTTTTACGGTCTGGTATTTTATATTTGACAACTTCACGGCAGGACTCATAAACGCAGTGTCGGTGCTTGTAATAGCGTGTCCCTGTGCGCTGGGGCTTGCGACGCCCACTTCAGTTATGGTGGGAACTGGAAAGGGCGCCGAACTTGGGGTGCTTATAAAGGGCGGTGAACACTTGGAGAGGGCCCATAAGATACGGGCGATCGTACTCGACAAGACGGGAACCATTACCAAAGGAAAACCGGAAGTGACGGATATTATTCCAACCGGGAATTTAGGGGAAGAGGAAATCTTAAGTTTTGCTGCTATCGCGGAAAAAAATTCCGAGCATCCTCTGGGGGAGGCTATCGTAAATAAAGCAAGGGAAAAAGGGCTTGAACTTCCTGATCCCGAAAGTTTCGAGGCCATACCCGGCCACGGCATATATGCAAAAATAAAGGGCAGGGAAGTTTATCTGGGTAACCGAAGGCTCATGAAAGCCAAAAATATTTCTACGGAAGGTGTAGAAGACCTGCTGGCAAAGCTTGAAAACGAAGGTAAGACCGCGATGATTATGGCTCTAGACGGCGTTCTTGAGGGAATTGTGGCGGTAGCCGATACCGTGAAGGAAAATTCAAAAGAAGCCATAGACGAGCTTAAGAAAATGGGCATCGAAGTTTGGATGATAACAGGCGACAACGAGCGCACCGCAAGGGCCATTGCCAGGCAGGTGGGAATAGAAAATGTCCTGGCCGAAGTGCTTCCCGAACATAAAGCTGAAGAGGTGGAAAAGCTTAAAAAACAGGGTAAAATTACCGCAATGGTTGGAGACGGAATCAACGATGCACCGGCCCTGGCAGCAGCTGATGTCGGAATAGCTATCGGAACAGGCACAGATGTGGCAATAGAGGCGGCGGATATAACGCTCATGAGCGGTGATTTAAAAGGGATAGTGACTGCTATAAAACTCAGCCGCGCAACCATGAGAAACATAAAACAAAACCTGTTCTGGGCTTTTATCTATAACACTGTTGGTATTCCGTTTGCTGCTCTAGGGTATTTGAGCCCCGCAATAGCAGGAGCCGCAATGGCGTTTAGCTCGGTTTCTGTAGTGACTAACGCCCTGAGGCTGAAGAAGTTTAAACCCTGAAATTTAGGAAAGGATACCTACCTAAATGCTGTTAAGAACCTTTGGGGGAGCTCCTTTAGGTGACATTATCGCAAAATAACCACGAGCTGTTGAAACCGATATTGCGTTCTCTATAAATATACCCATACAGGGTATAACCGACAATCTAAGGGGGCGTTATAATGGTTGGATGGCTTAAAAGGTTTATGGAAAATTTAGCCAAGGTTAATGAAAAAGAATTCGCCGGTAAGAAGATGGATTGTTGTGAACTGCATCGAACTCAGGAAAAACGCCCGGTGCATAATGACACCGTGAATAATAAGAAGAAAGAGGAGTAAGCACTAAATTTACCAAAGAGCCCCCAAAAAAGAAGAGGGGGCTCTTTTTTGAATTTCTTTGCTTTTTAAGCGTTTTTTCAAAGCAAAAAGGCATTTCTAAAATGGAGTTTTAAAGTATAAATGATAGAAGAATCCATTTAAGTAAATATTGAGGGGCGTTGGCGGCAAGTTTTTGAATTAAAAAGCGCATCCTTTTTTATATAATAGTTTTTCATTATAAAAAAAGCTGTGTGGGATCACACCACACAGCTTTTTTACAAATTAAAGTAAATCTAGTAAAAAATGTGTTTGTGTTCGTAGTGTTCCTTAACCAGCATCAACGCCTCGCCGAACCGTTGGAAATGGACCACTTCCCTTTCCCTGAGGAAGGAGAGCGTCGCGATAACTCCGTCGTCGTCGGTGAGGGAAATGAGATGTTCGTATGTGGTGCGGGCTTTTTGTTCAGCAGCCATATTTTCGTGAAGGTCTGTTATGGGATCGCCGGTAGCCTGGATATAGGCAGCGGTCCAGGGCACTCCGGCAGCATCGTGGGGGTACAGAGCTTTGTCGTGTTGTGCAAAATGATCCCCAAGCCCTGCTGCCCTCAACTGCTCGGGCGTGGCGTCTTCGGTAAGTTTATATATGAGCGTGCCGATAATTTCCCAGTGAGCCAATTCCTCGGTTCCGATGTCGGTAAGGAGTGCCTTGGCCTGAGGTATGGGCATCGTATAACGCTGGGTGAGATATCTCACCGCAGCGGAAAGTTCGCTGTCCGGACCGCCATACTGTGCGAACAGGTATTTTGCCATATTTAAATCGCAGCCCCTTACATTGGCAGGGTACTGCAGTTTCTTCTCATAGAACCACATCTTCTTCCCACCTCCTGCTTAATAGTGGATTTCCCAAGGCCACGGATCGTTGATGTAGCGATAGGGGAATTGAGATTCGAAGGAGTCAAGGCGAAGCGGCCCGAATCTATCCTCAAACATTTTTCTCAGCTGGTTTAACCTGTTCACCAGTTTGTTGCGGTCTTCCAGGGCCCTCCTATCACAGGGGTGTGTGTCAAGGAAAAGGGCCAGGTCATAAACAGCAAACTCCAATGCCTGGATCTCTCTTAACATTTCAACCATCGATGCGTAATCATGCATCGTATATCACCTCACCGAAATATTCTTACTTATGAGATTTTCCGTGTTTAGGACGATACGGCCTGTATAATTCGGGAAATATGGTTCCGTACATAAGCGCTGTTCTCGGGTCGAAAGTTTCACCATAGGTCTGCATGGGTATATAGCACTCTGCAAGCCTCATGCCATCAAAGCCTTTTGACATAGTTTCGGGTTTCGACATTTATTACTACCCCCCTAGGGAGAATTTTTCAATTCGTTAAATGCTTCTGTAATATACTATGAAAACCGGGTTTTTTAAGTGACATTTTAAATAAAAAAGCCGTGCGCAAGGCACGGCTTTAAGGCTTTAACACCAGTCACCCAACAGGAGAAGTATTAATATCAGAAATACGATAAAAGCCTTATCGCGGCGATGATGGTGTCCATGTCCGCCACCAAAGAAGCCGCCTCCGCTTACTTCGTCCATTTATATCCCTCCTTGCAGTTTTCTCAATACCAGTATATGTAGGCAGTATTTAATGGGTTACAACTAATAAATGACCAGCTTTTTATCAATACTATTATTCAGAAAGGTTTTCACGGGTGTTTTTAATGAAAGGAGCTATGGGAATATGAAAAAGAGTACAGCCATACAGCTTGCCCTCTTGAGTCTTGTTCCGTTTATAATGGTTCTCGGAAATTCTATGTTGATTCCGGTGTTACCTGCGATAAAAGAAGCCGTAGGTATTAACCAGTTTCAGGTGGGCCTTTTTATAACGGCTTTTTCAATACCTGCAGGCCTTGTGATCCCCTTTGCGGGAATGCTTTCCGACCAGATAGGCCGAAAAAAAGTGATGGCTCCTGCGCTGATAATATATGGTATAGGCGGGATTGTTGCGGGACTGAGTTCGCTTTTTTTAAAAAATCCCTATTGGGGAATCCTTGCAGGAAGGATAATTCAGGGAGTGGGTGCCGGGGGCACCTATCAGTTGGCTATGGCCATAGTCGGTGATACCTTCAGTTCTGAGGAGCGGAGCAAGGCACTCGCCCTGCTGGAAGCGTCCAACGGGCTGGGCAAGGTGGTAAGTCCCATACTTGGTGCCAGTCTTGCAATGATTACCTGGTACTTTCCCTTTTTCGCCTACGGTATCCTTGCCATACCGGTCGGTATTATTCTATATTTTTTTGTTCAAGAAAAGGCCGAATTCAAAAAGCAATCCATAGAAAACTACATAGCAGCAGTGAAGGCAATCTTCGATAAAAAAGCTGCAGGTTTGCTTGCTAGTTTTTTTGCCGGAATGATGGCCTTATTTTCGCTTTTTGGCATTCTTTCGCTTTACTCGGATATACTTGAAAAGAATTTTGATGCTGTGGGTTTTAAAAAAGGTCTGATTATTGCGTGTCCGGTGCTCGTAATGGCTTCGTTTTCCTATGCACTGGGTATACTGCTTGAAAAACGTAAAAATAAAGGTTTAAAAATCTTTATACTGACGGGGCTTATATTAATAGTATCGGGACACGTCATTTTCTCGCTGGTCAAAGAGTTCTGGCTGCTTTTTCTTTCCGTATTAATTCTTGGGACTGGCGTTGGGTTTATAATGACCCCCGTAAATGCTCTGGTAACGGGTTCGTGCAGTGTCCAGCGAAGGGGTATAATTACATGTCTTTACGGCAGCCTAAGATTTTTTGGTGTGGCGGTAGGCCCTCCCATTTACGCATTTTCCGAAAGATATGGTACTTTACCGGTGGTACTGGCAGCGGGTTCGTTGAGCCTGATAGCTCTTATTATTGCCATATTCCTCCTTGTGCCCGATAAAATACTTTTGGATCAAGAAAACAAAAAAGAGGGATAATGTCCCTCTTTTTGCTGAATGCTCTTATTCTGAAGGGAAAAGTCCTTCCACGCTCAGATAGCGCTCTCCAGTGTCCGGGAGTACTGTTACCACTAGGCTATCGCGTTTCATAGCACCTGCTACCTTGCGGGCGGCGAAAACTGCAGCGCCTGCCGAAATTCCAGCTATAATTCCCTCTTTTGTAGCAAGTTCGCGAGTAGTTTCAAAAGCTTCTTCGTTGGTGACTGTTATAATCTCATCAATCAGCTTAAGGTCTAGAACTTTCGGGATGAAACCCGCACCGATACCTTGGATTTTATGAAGCCCCGGCTTACCGCCAGACAGCACGGGGGACGCTGCAGGCTCTACAGCCACTATCTTGACGTGAGGCACTTCCTCCTTCAATACCCTGGCGACGCCGGTTATCGTTCCTCCGGTGCCGACCCCGGCCACGAATGCGTCGAGCTTACCCCCTGTCTGCTCAAGTATTTCAATAGCAGTAGTTTTTTCATGAATTTCCGGATTGGCCGGGTTTTCAAACTGCTGGGGCATGAAAGAGTCCTTTATTTCCTTGGTTAGTTCCAAAGCCTTTTCTACTGCTCCTTTCATACCCCGCTCTGGAGGGGTCAAAACCAATTCGGCACCGTATGCCTTTAGGAGCCTACGCCGTTCCATACTCATTGAGGCCGGCATAACCAGTATCAACCGGTAGCCTTTAACGGCACACACCATTGCAAGACCGATACCGGTATTGCCGCTAGTGGGCTCCACGATCGTGGAACCTGGTTTTAAGATTCCCTTCTTTTCGGCCTCCAGGATCATGTTGTAGGATATGCGGTCCTTTACGCTGCCTCCCGGATTAAAAGACTCGAGCTTTGCTGCGATGGTGGCACCGCCTTCCGGTGAAAGTTTTGAAAGCCTTACCATTGGGGTCTTTCCGATGAGATCGAGAATTGAATTTTTTATAAAGTTTGTCCTTTCCATGGAGCCTTCATTCCTTTCTATTTGAATTTTCAACTATGTCGCAAACAAAGTCATACTCTCCGCTGAGATTTTTTAAAGATGGATCTTTACCACAAACGGGACATTCGTCGTTTTTCTTTATCTCAGGAGTCATAAAGTTAAGTTCCAGGGCATCGAAGATCAAAAGCCTGCCGCTTAAAAGCCTGCCGCAACCCGTCAGGAGTTTTACAACTTCTGCAGCCTCCAGAATCCCCATAACTCCCGGTACAGGGCCTAAAACTCCAGCTTCGGAGCAGGAGGGAATGTTTCCTGCCGGTGGCATTTTCGGGAAAACGCACCGGTAACAGGGACCTTTGCCTGGCAAGATGGTCATTGCAATGCCCTCAAACCGTAAAACGCCGGCTTCGGCCAGCGGTTTTCCTGCGAGGACGCAGGCGTCATTTAAGAGGTAACGGGTAGGGAGGTTATCAACACCATCCATTATTACGTCATAATCCTTGATGATTTCCAGAGCGTTTTCCTTGGTAAACCGGATGAGGTATTTTTCAATATTTATTTCCGGGTTTATTTTTTTCAGAAAAACTTCTGCAGATTCAACTTTTGGCATTCCGATTCGGGAAGTGGAATGAAGAATTTGCCTGTTTAAATTGCTGATTTCTACGATATCGCTGTCCACAAGCCCCAAATTTTTTATTCCGGCCAACACGAGAGCTATTGCCGCAGGTGATCCAAGCCCACCACTGCCAACTATAAGTACCCTTGAGTTGGAAAGGTCTTTGCCCTTTACCGGATCTTCTGAGACAATACTTTCCAGGACACTTACATCTTCACCTGTTTTAAACTCCATATCAAAAAGGTTGTAATAAAGGGGGATTTCTAAATGCCGGCCCAGGTTCAAGCATAACTTTATCGCTTCTATAGCTGCCAGAACCCCCGCAAAGCATTGGGAAAAAATTGTGCCAGGGGAATTTTGGGTTGAATCGTTTTCTTTTTCAGGCAAGGGGATCTTTAAACTTCCCGCCTCTTTTGTAGTTCTTATATATCCATACCAGGGTGCTGTGAAAGTGATTATTTTGGGGACTTCCTCTAAGCCTTTTAATTCCGGAAAATTGTCGGCCAAGATAGCAAAATCGATTTTTTCTTCTGCCGGGAAGGTAGGGAAATCATTGAAGAACTCTATCTTTAAATCGGGATTAAGATCCAGGAGGTTTGCCTTCAAACCTGAAAAGTCTTCCGGTTTTTCCAAAGCTACGTACAACTGCCCTATGCCTGATGCAGCAAGATAATAAAGCAAGAGAGAAATATTCTTTATAGAATGGGAAGTTATATAGCCTCTTGATTCCAGGAGCTTTTTCTGACCGGGTCCGCTTATTTCAGGCATTATTATGTGCCTCATAAATCTAAAAAGCTGTTCTTTCGGCAGGATCACTGAACCACCCCTCAAAGAATTCCGGGTAAATAGATAAGATTACAATAAAATTATATACTCCTGCAATGACAGTGTCAAACATAAAAAGGAACCGTTTTACAAGGTCCCTAGGTTTTCCATATAATAGATTTTCGAAGAGATGAAGAAAGGAGCGATGCGGCCAGGACTTTTAATAGATCCCCCGGGATAAAGGGAAGTGCTCCGGCAGTTACTGCAGCAGTTATATCCATATCGGTTATAAGCGCTAAATAAAAAGTACCTGCAGTATACACCACTATTATGCCACCAAGGATATTAGAAAGAATAAGCATTAAAAAAGTAGGATTTCTTTTTCTAAGCATAAAAGCTATTATGTAAGCTGCGATGGGCCAGCTCATGATGTATCCACCAGTAGGACCTATAAGCGCTCCGAGCCCGGCAGCCCCTGCGGAAAATACGGGAAGCCCTGCGATTCCCATGGATATATAAACCACCATGCATAAAAACGCCGTCTTTGGTGGTAAAAGACTTCCCGCCAGCATAACCGCTAGGGTTTGCAACGTTACAGGAACTGGGCTAAAGGGTAAGGGAATTCTTATGTAGCTTAAAACTGCCGTCAGTGCAGCAAAAAGTGCACAATAAGTTATATCTACGGCTGAAAGTCTTTGATTCACGTTTAAGCTCCTTTCCTATATATGTATTTTTTAAGACATTTTAGTGTAAGTTATGTTTAATGTCAACCATAATAAAAAATTAAGTTAACAAACCATATTTTTCTTGATCTTTTTCATTAAAAAAGGATAAAATATTTGAAAGGGAGGGATGAAAATGTCTGGTTGTTGCGGCGGTCAGAGAAGATCTGATATCACACTGAAAGTCTCGGGTATGTCTTGCTCGCACTGCAAGCATTCCATAGAGTCGGCAGTAAAGGCCTTGCCTGGCATAGAGAAAGTAGAGGCAAAAGTTGAGGAAGGTAAGGTGGATGTGTCTTTCGACCCTTCAAAAGTCTCGCTTGAACAGATGACAACAGCCATCGAAGATGCCGGATACGAGGTTGAAAGATAGGATTTTATGCTCCCCAAGTGGGCATAAAATCCTTTTTTTTGCCTTTCGAGCTAGAGGTATTTTCCACTTGTCTTGACCCAAAAAAATATGGTACACTATAGGTAATGTTAAGGAAGGCGATTTACCATGTTGACAAGAGGGGATAAAATTTTAATAGCACTCATACTTGTATTTGCTATGGCAATTTTTACCGGCTTTCAAATTTACGGCTTTAGTGGTGAAAAAACCTATGCCGTTATAGAAGTAAATGGAAAGGAATACCAAAAGATTTCCCTGGGGAAAGACGGCCCAAAGCTTCAACTGAAAGTGCCTGGAGCGATGGGGGATCTTGTACTGGAAGTCGACAGGTACAGGGTCAGGGTACTTTCTTCTGACTGTCCCGACAAGGACTGCATAAGGCAGGGATGGGCGTCCCGCCCCGGACAAGCACTTGTATGCCTTCCGAACCGCGTTGTTGTAAAAATAGTAAACAATAAGTCGTCGGGCGAATTGGATGGAGTAAGTTTCTAAAAAGGCTGTTAAGGATGATGGGTTATGTCTGGCAGCAAAAAAATGGTATACATGTCACTGCTTGTGGCTGGTGGCGTTGCTCTTCATCTGGTAGAAAGTTTGATACCGGTGCCCTTCCCTGTGCCAGGAGCAAAACTTGGCCTTGCCAACATTATTTCTTTGCTGGCGATAGTTCTTTACGGAACTAGAGAGGGGCTTCAGGTAAACGTTTTAAGATGCCTCATAGGCGCTACATTGGGAGGTTCAATGTCAAGCCTGCTTTACAGCCTCGCGGGAGCTATATCGAGCACTATCATGATGGGAATGATATTTAAACATTTTAAAAATGTATTCAGCCTTGTTGGTGTCAGCATAATCGGAAGCGTGACCCACAACATCGCGCAGGTGACGGTGGCAAGTATAGTGCTTTCTACTTTTGGACTTTATTCTTATTTACCTTTTTTGATGGTTGTGGGACTTTTTACGGGTATTTTTACTGGCCTCGCAGCCATTTATGCAAGAGAAAAGCTAATTGTCAACCTCAGGCTGCTGGATGTGATGGAAAAAAGGAGATGAGGCCGTAATGGAGCAAACCAAGGCTCCAAAATTAATCCTAGCTTCCGCCTCTCCGAGGAGACAAGCACTGCTCGCACAGGTAGGGCTTGAATTTGAAGTTATTCCAAGTTCCATTGATGAAGTAATGCCCCCTAAAGGTTTGCCAGAACTCATCGCAACTTCACTTGCCGAGCAGAAAGCTATGGACGTGGCCCTTCGCGTAGGAGAGGGCATTGTAATCGCCGCAGATACAGTAGTTGCGCTGGACGATAGTATTTTGGGAAAGCCAAAAAATGAGGACGAGGCAAGGAAAATGCTTGAAAGACTGAGTAATAAGTGGCACAGGGTTTTTACTGGCATTGCAGTTATCGATGCCGCATCTTTCAAAAAAGTTTCCGATTATGAGGAAAGTCGAGTGAAGTTTAAGGCCCTTTCTGCCAGTGAGATTGAAAATTACATAAAGACTGGCGAGCCCATGGATAAAGCCGGTGGTTACGGTATTCAGGGAAAAGGAGCTTTGCTTGTAGAGAAAATAGAAGGATGTTATTATAATATCGTGGGACTACCGCTTTTCAAGCTGGGTTGTCTGCTTTCTTCTTTTGGCATAAAAATTCTTTGACCAGGAGGATACTACGGTGTCATCTTTGAAAATTAAAGATTTACCTCTTGAGGTAAGGCCCAGAGAACGCCTTCTGAAGTACGGAGCCGAAGCATTGAGCGATGCTGAACTTTTGGCACTCTTGATAAGGACCGGCACCGTAGCTGAGTCAGCCTTGGTACTGGCCCATAGGGTGCTGAAAGGAGATGGAACGGCAACGGGGCTAGAATTTGTGGCAGCTGCCAGCATTGAAGAGCTCTCAAAAATAAAAGGAATCGGACTTGCAAAAGCTGTGCAAATTAAAGCGGCTGTCGAACTGGGCCGAAGGATTTCAGCCCATTGCAGACGTGGTGATGTCGTAATATCCTCACCGGAGGATGTGAAAAAATTATTAATGGAAGAAATGCGATTTTTAGATAAGGAGCACTTCAAGGTTATTCTTCTCAATGTAAAAAACCGGGTAATATCGGTGGAAAACATTTCGGTGGGCAGCCTTAACTCTTCTATAGTACATCCGAGGGAGGTCTTTAAACCTGCTATTAAAAGGAGCAGTGCTGCGGTAATACTGGTGCATAACCATCCAAGCGGTGATCCGACGCCGAGCAGAGAAGACATAGAAATAACGCGTAGGCTAATGGAGGCAGGTAAAATCCTCGGGATAGAAGTGCTTGATCATATAATTTTTGGTAATCCCAATTATTTGAGTTTCAAGGAGAAAGGACTTTTATAGAAAGGAGTAGCTATGCATGTTTGGACTTTTCAAGGCGCTGTCGAAAGATATAGGAATAGACCTTGGCACGGCAAATACGCTCGTGCATGTTAAAGGCAAGGGTGTAGTGCTTAGAGAGCCATCAGTGGTGGCAATCCAGAGGGATACCGGAGAGATTTTAGCCGTAGGTGAAGAAGCAAAACACATGATAGGGAGAACCCCCGGCAACATCGTGGCTATAAGGCCTTTGAAAGATGGCGTTATTGCAGATTTCGACGTAACCCAGGCGATGCTGAAACACCTTATATCCAAGGCTCTAAAGAGCAAAGGTATAGTCAAGCCTCGAGTCGTGGTTAGCATGCCTTCTGGTGTCACGGAAGTAGAAAAAATGGCTGTAATAAATGCAACATTGCATGCTGGAGCAAGAGAAGCATATCTTATAGAGGAACCTATGGCGGCTGCCATAGGAGCGGGGCTTGAAGTGCAGGAACCCACGGGCAACATGATCGTGGATATAGGTGGCGGTACTACTGAAGTAGCTATCATATCTCTTGGAGGTATTGTTAGCAGCAAATCCATCCGCGTAGGCGGAGACGAGATGGATGAAGCAATAGTGAGCCACATCAAAAAAGAATACAATCTCATGATTGGTGAGCGTACAGCAGAAGAAATTAAAATTACCATTGGATCTGCTTTTCCAAAGCCCAAAGAAGAGACAATGGAGGTAAGAGGAAGGGACTTAGTAACAGGTTTGCCAAAGACGATAAAGGTGAGCTCCGAGGAAATAAGAGAAGCGCTTATGGAACCGGTAAATAGTATTTTAGATGCCATAAAAGTTACGCTGGAAAAAACTCCCCCAGAGCTTGCGGCTGATATAATGGATCGGGGTATTGTGATGGTTGGTGGCGGAGCATTGTTATACGGCCTTGATAAGCTGGTCAACCACGAGACTGGAATGCCAGTTCATATAGCCGAAAACCCCCTAGACTGCGTCGCACTTGGGACAGGCAAAGCTCTCGAAGAATTAGACCTTTTAAAGCGCGTGCAGGTCTCCTCGAAAAAAGTCTTTTAAAGGACGTGGTGCTTTTTGCTGCGCCTTGGGCGTTATAAAAAAGTCTTTTTCCTGATTTTAATCGTGATTGCTTTGAGTTTTACAGTAAATATTACTGGCAACAATCGGCTCTTATTCAACATGCTGGAATATCCTGTCATCTCTCTGTTAAAACCCGTTCAGGAAGCCTTCGCGTGGGTATCCCATAAGGCACAAGGCAGTATAACATCGATTTCCCATCTGTTTTACCTGAAAAGGGAAAACGAGGAATTGAAAAAACAAGTGGCAGAGCTATTGGCATACAAACACAAATTTCTAGAATATAGCGAAGAAAATGCAAGATTGCGTCGAATGTTAGATTTTAAGGAAAAAAATCCCGAGTACGATATGGTAGCAGCAGAAGTGATTGGAAGAGATCCTAGCAATTGGTTTCACATGATAATTATCAATAAAGGAAGAAAAAGTGGAATTTCAGAAAATATGGCAGTTGTTACGGAAAGAGGATTGGTGGGATATACAGTAGATGTGGGCGAAGATTGGTCGAAGGTTTTAATGCTTTTGGATAACAGAATGTCAGTAAGCGCTATGATACAGAGGACCAGGGATAACGGCATCCTTAAAGGCAATATCGCTCCGGCACCTCCTGGATATGCCAAAATGGTATTTTTGCCAGCGGATGCCCAGATCGTTAAAGGAGATAAAGTTATATCTTCCGGTTTAGGTGGGATAGTTCCCAAAGGTATACTCATAGGCGAAGTAGTGGAGGTAAAAAAAGAGTCGGATAATTTAACCCAGTACGCCATAGTGAAGCCTGCAGTAGATTTCCAGAAATTAGAGGAAGTTTTTGTCATAAGAAGCGAAAGAGCGCTACCAGGGGGTGAATAATTTTTGCGGTCCTTAACCTATTTAATAATAGCTATTTTATTGATTATAGCCCAGTCCACCTTAGGGGTACTTTTTAAAATAGGAAGCGTAAAGCCTGATTTTGTACTGGTGTTGGTGCTTTGTGTGGCATTGATCAAGGGAGAGAGTATTGGAGCCGGTTACGGTTTAATAATTGGGCTTATTGAAGATATAGTTTACGGGAAATTTTTAGGGTTTAATGCTCTTATTAAGTTCCTAACTGGTTATTTTGTGGGTTATGGAACTAGAGATTTGTTTAAAGGCCCCGTGGTATTCACCATGGGCTTTGTTTTCGTAGGAACGATCCTTTACAACCTCTTATTTTTGACAGCTTGTTTGCTTTTTACTCCCGAATACAAGATGGGCATTTTTCTGCCTCAAGTAGCATATTCCGCTCTTTACAATGCATTAATTGGTCCCGCGATGTATGGTGCAGTTTTAAGGCTGGAAAAAGTTCTGAATTATTATTTTGTGACAAAATATTAAGTCCAGGGGAGAATTGCCGTGGAATCTAAAATAATAGAAAAAAGATTACACATATTTACTTGGATTACGGTGGGCGTATTCCTTTTTTTGAGTATTGGACTTTTCATGCTCCAAATAGTCCACGGTGCCGAGTACGAAAAGCTTGCACAAGAAAATAGAATAAGAATCGTGCCGGTGACAGCACCCAGGGGTGGCTTTAAGGATAGGAACGGGAAAGAATTGGTGAACAGCAAACCTAGTTATACGGTTTCATATATGAATGTCAACTCAACGCCTGAAGAACAGGAAAGGGTATTTCAAACTTTAAGCGAGATTTTAAATATTCCGAGAATTACCCATGTGGTCAAAGAAAGGTATATAGTGGGCGAAAATGGAGTGGTGGAGCTTGAAAAACTCCCGCTTTGTGATGTAAACAATGATGGGAAAGTTGATGATGGCGATATTCAAGTAGTCGACGAAAAGACCGGAAAGAGCGTTGAAGTGATAAATTTTGAAGCAGCTACCGGAAAAATAAAACTAGATGCGCCTCAGGGTACAGCAGTTCTTATCTCTTATTCTTATGACACCTTCAAGAACAAAATCATGGACCTGGGGTATAAAAAATACATGCCTGTTAGACTGAAAACCAATGTAGACATGGAGACAGTGGCCAAAATAGAAGAAAGGCGCCTGCCAGGTGTGTATATCGAAGTGGAGCCCATAAGGAATTATATTTACGGCAGTATGGGTGCCCATATATTCGGATATGTGGGAGAGATAAATCAGGAAGAGTTAAAAGTCCTCAGAGATAAAGGGTACAGGCCCGGGGATTTGGTGGGTAAAACAGGCCTAGAAAAAGTTTTAGAGCCGTATCTAAAAGGCGAAAATGGCGGGCGGCAGGTGGAGGTTACCGCTACAGGAAAGCCCATCCGTACTCTTGGGGAAAAACCAGCGGTGCCGGGAGCTACAGTTAATCTTACCATCGATGCGAAGCTGCAGCAGGTGGCAGAACAGGCTTTGCAGGAGCAGCTAATAAAACTCCAGACGGACAAGAGAAATCCCTTACCCAATGCAAAAAGGGGAGCTGTGGTCGTGCTAAACGTCAAAACAGGAGAAGTACTCGCTATGGCAAGCGTGCCCAGTTTCGACCCGAATATGTTTGCCCGAGGCATAACTCAGAAAGAGTGGGAAAGCCTAGCGAACAATCCTTTAAAGCCGATGGTAAATATAGCTATCTCGGAAGTGTATCCCCCAGGGTCGGTTTTTAAGATGGTTACGGCTACGGCAGCACTGGAAGAAAAGGTTACTGATGAAAAGGAAAAAATTCGCGACCGTGGAGTATACTGGACTATACTACCGAAAAAGGATTGGAAGCCAGGTGGACATGGCATCGTCGATATGGTAAAAGCCTTAGCTCAGTCTTGCAATATATATTTTTACGAAATGGGAAGGCGGCTTGGTATCGATGCAATAGAAAAGTACGCCAGGATGTACGGGCTTGGAAAGCCCACCGGCATAGAACTCCCCGGCGAAAAATCCGGAAATGTAGCAAGCAGAGAATACAAGGAAAAAGTTTTCCAAAAAGCGGAAGACAAAATATGGTACCCTGCTGAAACCCTTGACGCAGCGATAGGACAGGGTTACCATCAATATACACCTCTACAGATCGCCACTTATATTTCTGCCATTGCCAACGAGGGCTACTGGATGAAGCCCTATCTTGTCAAAAGTATAGTGGACGCCAAGGGAAACGTCATTTATGAAAGAAAGCCGGAAGTTGCGGGTAAAGTCCCTGTTTCTAAAAAGACTTTTGAAATCATAAAACAGGGGATGAGGGGAGTCGTGCTTCCTGGCGGAACAGCATACTCAGTGTTTGCTGATTTTCCCGTTTCGCTGGGAGCCAAAACTGGAACGGCTCAGTGGGATATTAAAAAGACTCCTCACGGCTGGTTTGTAGCTTTCGCTCCTTTTGAAGATCCGGAAGTGGCTGTGGTGGTATTTATAGAGCAAGCAGGATCCGGAGGAGCTACCGGAGGTCCTGTGGTGAAAGCCATTTTAAGCGCCTACTTTAACTTAGACCAAAAGGTGGAAGACGCTGATAAAGATAATATAGAAGTTACCGAGTAATTCAAACCAGAATCTTACAGATTCTGGTTTTTTTGTTGCCTCAAGAAGGAATTGGCTCTTTTTTGAAGAATATTGATAGAAGACGAGGCTGCGGAGGGAGCATGAATGAGTCAAAAAACGGTGGTAATAAAAGGGACAAAAGATGGAATTTCCATAATTTTACGTCGCCACTCGGATTTTAATACGATAAAAAATTCGATCTTTGAAAAGCTCCAAAAAGGAGGCGAATTTTTCAGGGGTGGCCAAGCAAGATTACTGGTCAAAGAAGGGTACATAAGCCAGGAGGAAATGGAGCAGCTGGAAATGATGCTCAAGGAGTTCGGCTTAAACCTCAAAAAGGATCCTCCTTTGTATACCGTTCCTTATCCCAACCCCCCGCAACCAGAGACCCTGGTTCTGAAAAAGACTCTTCGTTCCGGCCAGAGGATTTCTTACAGTGGCAATGTAGTAATCGTCGGCGACGCCAATCCGGGGAGTGAAATAATAGCGAAAGGAGATATACTGGTTTTTGGAGCATTGCAGGGTATGGCTCATGCAGGCGCCGATGGAGATGTAAATTCAATAGTAGCAGCATATAGACTCCAGCCAACCCAGCTCAGAATAGCAGATGTTATATCAAGACCCCCCGAAGGGAAAAACATCATTCCTCAGGTGCCTGAAATTGCCCGTTTAAAAGATGGTGTCATAATTATCGAACCCTTATGCCTACCTTGACGACGTTTAAATTTGGACAGGAGGGGAAGTAATGGGTCAGGTAATTGTAATTACTTCTGGAAAAGGTGGAGTGGGGAAAACTACCACTACCGCCAATATAGGGACCGGTCTTGCACTATTAAAGCACAGGAAAGTGGTGATGATAGACGCCGACATCGGCCTTAGAAATCTCGATGTGGTTATGGGCTTGGAGAACCGCATAGTGTATGACCTGGTAGATGTAGTGCAGGGGGTATGCAGGCTAAAACAGGCTTTGATAAGGGACAAGCGCTTTGAAAACCTTTACCTTTTGCCCGCTGCCCAGACGAAAGATAAAAATGCAGTATCTCCAGAGCAGATGAAGAACCTTTGTGAGCAGCTAAGGGAAGACTTTGATTATGTGCTGGTGGACTGCCCCGCCGGTATAGAGCAAGGATTTAAAAATGCCATAGCCGGAGCCGACAAGGCTATCATCGTTACAACGCCAGAAGTTTCTGCCGTACGCGATGCCGACAGGGTCATAGGCCTTTTGGAAGCTGAAGGATTAAATGAGCCCCAGCTAATTATTAACCGTATAAGGCCCGATATGGTCAAACGTGGCGATATGATGGATATAGATGATATCATAGATATCCTTGCCATAGACCTTTTGGGCGTCATTCCGGAAGATGAGAGGATAGTGATTTCTACCAACCGCGGTGAGCCGGCAGTAGCAGACGAAAACTCAAAAGCAGGGCAGGCTTACCGAAATATCGCTCGCCGGTTAGAGGGAGAAAATATACCGATAATGTCCCTGGATGTAGAACCGACTTTGATGGAGAGGATAAAAATGTTGTTTGGTTTAAGATCAAGAAGGTAGGGGGAGGGGGGCTAAATGATGGATTTTCTAAGACTTTTCGGCAGGGAAGATGTATCCAGCAAGGATATAGCAAAAGAGAGGCTAAGGTTAATTTTAGTCCATGATAGGGCCAACGTTTCCCCGCAATTCCTTGAGATGATAAAGAGCCAGATAATAAACATAATTTCTGATTACGTTGATATAGAGGAAGAGGGGCTTGAAGTTAAACTCACCAGGATGAAAAAGGGAGAAGAAATAACAGTTCCGGCGCTGGTAGCCAACATTCCCATTAAAAGGATAAAGCACGTTGCTCGTGTGTAAAAAGGAGGAAAAAAATCTTTAAATGAGCCGTGAAGTGTTTGCCCTTGATATCGGTACTAGAACTGTAGTAGGTGTAGTTTTGCACAAAGAAGGCAGAGACATCGTAATAAAAGACTATGAGGTTCTGGAGCATGAAACAAGGGCGATGTATAGCGGCCAGATCCACGATGTAGAAGTTGTTGCAGGATGCGTGCGCCGGCTTAAAGATACGCTAGAAAAAAGGTTGGGGTACAAGCTAGATAAAGCGGCAGTAGCTGCAGCAGGAAGAGTTTTAATCACAGTACAAACGAGGGCGGAAAAAAAGATATCTCCTTTTAAGGAAATTGACGTCAATGATATCAAGAGTTTAGAGGCGGACGCTTTGGGAAAAGCAATTAAAGCGGTTTCAGGAAAGAGCACCAGAGAAGCATTTTTAGACTATCACTGCGTGGGATACAGCGTAATTAAGTCGTACCTCGAGGGTGACCCCATGGAAAATCTTTTGGGGCAAAAAGGCAGGAGTATCGCGGTAGACATCGTAGCTACTTTCCTTCCGCGTTCAGTGGTAGAAAGTCTCATTACAGTTTTGAAAAGATGCGAATTGGATCTTGACAGTATCACTCTGGAACCCATAGCTGCGAGTATCATTGCGATTCCTCCGAGCATGAGGAAGTTGAATATCGCTTTGATAGATATAGGTGCCGGTACTTCGGATATAGCTATCTCAAGGGATGGGAGTATTTTCGCTTACGGTATGGTTCCAATGGCGGGGGATGAAATAACTGAAAAAATATGCGAAGCTTTCCTCCTTGATTTTCCGGAAGGAGAAAGGGTAAAAAGAGAACTTTTGACCCGAACTAGCATAGAGTTTACAGATATATTGGGGTTTCAAAGATGTCTGGAATCACGAGAAATCATAGATGCCGTAAAAGAGGCGGTTTGGAATCTTTCGGCGAAAATAGCAGAAAAGATTTTGGAACTTAACGGCAAACCTCCTGCGGCGGTGCTTTGCATCGGAGGAGGAAGTTTACTCCCGGGCTTACAGGAGGCTATAGCAGCGAATCTGGAGATACCACAAGAAAGAGTAGGAATAAAAAATTTGGAATCAATTCAGTTTGTAAAGGGGGCAGGGGGCAGTTTATCGGGGCCTTTTGCTGTAACGCCGGTGGGAATAGGCGTTAATGCGCTAGAGGGTACAACTTTGTCCTTCAGTAAGTTTTGCGTGAACGAAGAAGTCGTTCACGTGCTGGGGAAAGATAAACCTACCGTATTTCAGGTTTTAATTCAAGCAGGGTTTCCTTCATCCCGTATTTTAGGCCTCCCCGGTCCAGCCCTTACCTTCGAGCTAAACGGCGAACTCAAGGTGGTTCCGGGCAAACTTGGTCAACCTGCGGTTATAACCGTGGATGGACACGTGGCTGGTCTTGATGACCCGGTAGAAGACGGTTCAAAAATCGTAATTGAAGAAGCAAAACCCGGTGCACCAGGTCGGGCTAAAGTGGCTGATTTTATAAGCGATGAGTACAGGACAGAAATTTACGTCAATGGTCGAAAGATGCAGATAGAACCTCAGATAACGATTAATGGCAAAAAGGCAGATCCAGAGGATGAAATAATTGATGATTCTTCGGTGGTGATTAAAAAGCCAGAGCTAATTGTGAACGATATTTTTAATATAATAGATTTCGATTTAAAAGGGATGCCAGGTTATTTAGAAATAAAGGTAAACGGTCAGCCGGCAACTTTAACCACACCATTAAATGACGGTGATTCAGTAGAACTTGGATGGAAAAATATACATGAATAAATTACTGTTCAAAGGCATTTAAGGATACTTTGAACTGTGGTATAATGGTAAACGGATTCTCGGGGGAGGCTTTGTATGGATCCGAAGCTTTTAAGATATCTCGATTATAGACTTATAACCGTAATTGTACTTATAACAATTTTGAGCATACTGACTATAAGCAGTGCTACCCATGCTACTGCCCCTGGGGGAAGTTTCCATTATACCAAAATGCAGATTATTTGGTTTCTCCTGGGCCTTGTGGCAATGGCGATTATATTAATGATCGACTACCATACCATCAGTATGCTGTCTAACGCTATATATATCGTCAATTTGATTTTCCTGGTTATAGTGCTATTTCTGGGTAGAACCACGATGGGTGCGCAGCGCTGGATACCCATAGGGTCTTTTGGCTTTCAGCCTTCAGAATTCAGCAAACTTGCAATTATCATTACACTGGCAAGGTTCCTGGACAAAAAGAAAGTCGAGAATTTGAAGGATTTGATTCAAGTATTCATACACGTTGGAATTCCGATGCTGCTTATTATGAAACAACCTGATCTTGGCACATCTTTGGTATTGCTGGCGATTATGTTTGGCATGCTCTTCGTATCAGGAGTAAGCGTAAAGCTGCTGTTGGGAACGGTAGCAGCAGGAATAGCTGCACTTCCAGTTTTTTGGCAGTTTTTACACGATTATCAGAAAATGAGGATCCTGATATTTTTGAACCCCAATCTTGATCCTCTGGGGTTCGGATATCACGTAATTCAATCGAAAATTGCCATAGGTTCCGGCCGGATTTTGGGAAAAGGCCTTTTTCAGGGGACCCAGAACCAACTCGATTTCATACCCGAACAGCAGACCGACTTTATATTTGCAGTCTTGGGTGAAGAGCTAGGGTTTATAGGCGGAATGCTTCTTTTGCTGCTTTTTTTCATCTTGATATACCGCACCATTCAAATAGCGTTCAGAGCACGAAATGCTCTTGGTACTTATATGGCTGCAGGTGTTGCTTCAATGTGGATTTTCCAGGTGCTTGTGAACGTGGGAATGACTATGGGACTCATGCCGGTAACGGGTATACCCCTGCCGTTTATGAGCTACGGGGGCAGTTCGTTTTTAATGAACATGATGGCTGTCGGCCTGGTCCTTAATATAGGGATGCGAAGACAAAAGATTCTGTTTTAATTGGCCAGGGGCACTAAATTTTTCCCGTCCCTGGCTATTTATTTTTGTTAATGTAATAAACGAGCCCTCCCTGCAATAGATATATATCAAGAATTTCATCGGGAGGGGTAACCAGTGTGGTGGCAGAAGGAAATTGATCCTTACTCCCAGTATTACACAAGTTCTGGCGAAAAGAGCAGGGAAGGTTTTATAAGCCTTAAAAAGGTTATAATTTCTCTTGTTATACTCTGTGCAGTGCTCTTGATGAAAAAAGTAAATTTTCCGTTGTCTTCTATGGTTCTTACTAGAGTAAATCAAGCTTTAACCTACGAAATGGATTTAACAAAACTGCAGGATACCATTAAAAACTTTAACCTATTAAAAGAAGAACTTCCTGCATTCAAAAGCATTATTAGAGATGAAGCTCCTAAGCTTTCTTCAAGTGGTATGATAGCGCCCGTTCACGGAAAGGTAACATCGCGGTTCGGACAAAGATTTCATCCCCTCCTGAAAGTAGAGCGGATGCATAACGGCATTGATATAGAACAGGTGGAGGGTACACCGGTGAAAGCTGCTGGCGACGGTACGGTGATGCTGGCAGCAGAGGATGCGGAACTGGGGCGGATCGTCAAAATAAGGCATGATGGGGATGTGGTGACAGTATATGCCCACCTTAAAGACGTTTACGTAAAGATCGGGGATAAGGTAAACCAGGGACAAATTATAGGTACTGTGGGTAAGACCGGCCTTGCCGAAAAGCCACACCTCCATTTTGAGATATGGGAAAAAGGAGTAGCGGTAAACCCTGAAAAGTGGCTAAAAATTCCTGAAAAGCCTTAGGGGGAGACCTATGGCCTTTTTAATTTCTGGGATAAAAGTAAGGCTGCATTTTTTATTCCTGATGATTTTAGCTGCGGGTCTTGCTGCAGGCTTTTATGGGGAAGTTGCGGCGGCTCTACTTGCCCTGCTGGTGCATGAGGCATCACATATTTTAGCTGCTCGTATGCTAGGAATTGAAGTGGAGGAATTGGAACTTTTACCTTTTGGTGGCAGGATGAGCATAAAAGGACTCTACCACTACTCTTTTGAAGCTGAAGTAATGGTTATTCTTGCAGGGCCTTTAGGAAATCTGAGCCTTGCTGCCATGTTCATAGCCCTGGTGTATCAGAACTTTTTGCCCTGGGATGTGGGATATCTTTTTATCAGGTATCAGCTGGCACTGGGGCTTTTTAACCTGATTCCCGCCCTGCCACTAGACGGCGGTAGGATATTCATGTTATGGCTGAGCCAGATGGTAAGTTTTATTTCGGCGGTAAGAATTGCGGCAAGAATTGGCAGGGCATTGGCGTTTTTTTTGTGGGCTCTATTTTGGGTTGCTGCCATAAAGGGCAATTACAACATGGACTTTCTGATGAGCGGAATTTTCCTTTTTTTGGCAGCGGCTGAGGAAGAAAAACGGGCTCCCCTGATGTTTTTCAGCTACATGACCCGAAAAAGGGAGAACCTGATGAGAAAAGGATTCCTTCCTGTTCAGGCTTTAGTAGCTTTTGCTGGAGTACCGGTAAAACAGGTCCTTTATCGCTTAAACCCCCAGAATTTTTATCTCGTTTATGTCGTGGATAGAGGCTGCAGGTTAAAAAAGTGCTTGACCGAAACGGAACTTTTTGACACTATAATAGACAAAGGATTGGATATAAAGATAGAAGACCTGTTATAATATAAAGGTATTAAAAAATACGAGGAGGCATAAGTCTTGGATATAAATAAAATCCTGGAAGAAATTTTACCAAAAGTTTCGAAGCCAACGCGGTATTCGGGAAATGAGCTAAATATTATAAAGAAAGACAAGCGTAAAATTAAAGTTCATATAGCTCTTGCTTTTCCGGACGTATATGAGGTGGGCATGTCTCACCTGGGCCTTAGGATTCTTTACCACCTTTTGAACGAGCAAGAAAATGTTTATGCAGAAAGAGTCTTTGCACCATGGGTCGATATGGAAGATATGATGCGGGAAAAGGGAATCCCTCTTTTTAGCCTCGAGAGCAAGACTCCGCTTTCCGAATTTAACATTATAGGTTTTTCCCTGCAGTACGAAATGAGCTACAGCAATGTACTCAACATGCTGGAACTTGCTGGGATTCCCATTTTTTCATCAGAGCGAAAGGACAGCGATCCGATTGTAATAGCAGGCGGACCTTGTGTATATAATCCCGAACCCCTTGCAGAAATTATCGATCTTTTTGTAATAGGCGAAGCAGAAGAAGCAATCCTGGAGCTTGTGGACCTTTACATCGATTGCAAAGAAAGCTCGGGGAGCAGAAAGGAGTTCCTCGAAAGGGCAGCGCAAATACCCGGCGTTTATGTCCCCGCTTTTTACAGCGTGCATTACAATGAAGACGGCACGGTTAAGGAAATTGTTCCCACAAAGGCCGGATTGCCAGAAAAGGTGAAAAAGCGATTTATAAAAGATCTCGATAATGTTTATTACCCCACTAGGATTATAGTTCCATATATGGACATAGTCCATGATAGGGCAGTGCTCGAAATATTTAGAGGATGCAGTAGAGGATGCCGCTTCTGCCAAGCCGGGATGATTTACAGACCCGTTAGGGAAAAATCTGTAGAGAAATTGGTAAACATTGCCCGGGAAATGATAGAGGCGACAGGTTATGAAGAAATTTCCCTGGCATCGCTCAGCACCAGCGATTACTCGGATTTAAAAAAGCTTATAGAAATTCTAACCGATGAATTCAGAGAGTCTAGGGTTGGCCTTTCGCTCCCATCCCTCCGCATAGATTCCTTTACATTGGATATAGCACGCCGCATAATGGAGATAAAAAAGAGCGGCCTCACCTTTGCTCCTGAGGCAGGGACCCAGAGGCTGAGAGACGTGATTAACAAAGGTGTTACAGAAGAGGACCTCTTGAATTCAGTGAGGGGAGCTTTTGAGGCCGGTTGGAACACCGTAAAGCTTTATTTTATGATAGGACTTCCGACAGAAAGTTATGAAGACCTGGAGGGAATTGCAGAGCTTGCTCACAAAGTTGTGGACATGTACCGGCAAGTAAAAGGCAGCACAAAGGGTCTCAGGGTTACGGTCAGCACCTCTACCTTTGTGCCGAAACCCTTTACTCCTTTTCAGTGGGAAGCACAAATCCCCTTGGAAGAAATAGAAGAACGTCAGAAATTTTTAAAAAAGAAGTTAAAAAACCCCCATATTTCTTATAACTGGCATGACGGTAGGTTAAGCTTTCTTGAGGCAGTATTTTCCCGCGGCGACAGGAAGCTAAATTTGGTGCTTAAAAAAGCCCGGGAAAAGGGCTGCAGGTTCGACAGTTGGAGCGATATATTTTCCTTTTCCAAATGGATGGAAGCTTTCAGTGAAATAGGGATAGACCCGAAATTTTACGCCAACCGCCCACGGTCTGAAAATGAATTCTTCCCTTGGGAGGTCATCGATCCGGGAATAGATAGGAAATTTCTTTTGAGGGAATTGAAAAAAGCCAAAAAAGCGGAGCCCACTCCTGACTGTAGATTTGATAGATGCCATGGCTGTGGGATTATGAAATTAGAAGGCGGGATTGCGTGTGAAGGTAAGAATGAGGATTAGAAAGAAAGAAGAAGCCAAATATATTTCTCACCTTGATTTGATGAGAGCGCTGGAACGAGCCATGAGAAGGGCAAAGCTGCCTTTAAAATTTACAGAAGGATTCAATCCACGACCCAAACTAACATTTACTCCAGCTATACCCGTAGGTATAACCAGCGACGTGGAATACATGGACGTGGAATTCACAAAGCAGCTTTCCATGGATGAGATTTTTAGCAGGCTAAATTCCGTGCTTCCGCCGGGAATTTCTTTGGTGAAGGTAGATACCGCTGAAGGTAAAATTCCCCTTTCAGCGGTAAACAGAGCACTTTACACGGTGGTTGTAGATATAGGTAATGCTACAAGGGAAGTCTTGGAAAAAGCAATAGAAAAGCTCCTTTCTCGATCCGAGATAAACATCGAAAAAAAGTCCAAAGGAAAAGTTAAATTTGTAAATATAGCCCCGTGGATTTACGATATAAAAATAGGGCAAATTGAAGACGGCAAAATCGAGCTTAAAATGGAACTTGCTGCTGGACAACAAGGAAGTGTCACGCCGCCGGCAGTTGTAAATGCTCTTCAGGAATATATCCCCTCTCTTTCCGTGCGGCGCATAAACCGGGATGAAATCTTTTTGTTCGATAATGGAAAGAGAATCGATCCCATTTAGGGGTTCGGGGGTTGAAAAATTAATGAATAAGGAGATTATAGCCGATGTAGGAAAAGATGAAGTAAAGGTGGGGATTTTGGAAGACGGGGAACTGGTGGAATTTTTTGTGGAAAGAAACCTAAAGGAGCGGGTAGCTGGAAATATTTACAAAGGAAAGGTAGCCAATGTCCTTTGCGGCATGCAAGCTGCCTTTGTGGATATAGGTCTTGAGAAAAATGCTTTTTTATACGTAGATGATATAAATGCTGAATCAGTAGGATGGGACTTAAAAAAGCAAATCGGGGATATCATAAGACCAGGACAAGAGGTGCTGGTACAGGTAGTCAAGGAACCAATGGGCTCCAAAGGAGCACGGGTCTCCGCCAACATAACTTTGCCGGGAAGATTCTGTGTTCTCATGCCCGCGGTTGATTATGTAGGAATCTCGCGGAGGATTGAGGAGGAAGAAGAGAGGGAACGGCTAAGAGCCCTTGCAGAAGAACTGCGCCCCCCACGCATGGGAATTATAGTGCGCACTGCCGCTAAAGGGAAGGGAAAAGAAGAGCTAAAAGCTGATATCGAATATCTAAAGAACCTATGGGAGGAAATCCGGCATAAAGAGAGAAAGTGCGATGCGCCACGGCTCATTTACAGGGATATGGACCTTCTTGAAAGAATTGTAAGGGACGTTTTCACACCTGAAGTGACCCGATTTTATATCAACAGCCCTGAAGTGTTTGAAAGAATAACTAAAATCGTTTCAACAAGCTTACCGGCTTTAAGAGACAGGATAACTCTATACAGTGGCAAAGTAGAGATCTTCAAATATTTTAATATTGAAGCGGAAATAGCGAAAGCACTGTGCCGCAAGGTATGGCTGAAATCCGGTGGTTACATCGTGATAGACCGCACTGAAGCCTTAACGGCTATTGACGTTAATACCGGCAAATTTGTCGGAGGTAAGGACCTGGAAGACACAGTTTTGAAAACTAACCTGGAAGCGGCAAAGGAAATCGCAAGACAGATAAGGTTAAGAGATATCGGAGGAATTATAGTTATAGACTTTATAGATATGAATTCTCAAGAACACAAAAAGATGGTGGTAGATGTCCTTGAAATGGAATTGAAAAAAGACAGGACCAGGGTACGCGTTTTAGGGATAACCCCCCTTGGCCTTGTGGAAATGACAAGAAAAAAGGTAAGGCAGAGCCTGGATGAAATTTTAGAAAGGGTTTGTCCTTACTGCAATGGCAAGGGCAGAATAGGTAGTATTTAAAGCCGTGCGAGAGCACGGCTTTAAATATTTTTTTCCTTTTCTCCGCTTTTTACGTCTTTGCTTTCCTGAGATTGAGTTTCGCCGCCGGAGAGGTTTTTTACAAGGTTTAAAAGCGCTGCAGGATTTATTTTTTTGTCAGAAGAACTTCCAAGCATTCCAAGAAGGGTCGATGCAAGCTCTTTAATGTCTGATGACCCGGATTTTTTTTCTGGTTTTAATTCCTGCGAATTTAGGTAAGTTATTATACCGAGGGTATTGCTTAAAGCCAGGAGGCTTATGAGTTCATTGATGTTACCGCCCCGCTTTCCCTGTACGACCTCTGTTACCATTTCCAGTAAGCTAAAATCAGGCCTGCTCTCATCAGGCAATTTTTATCACCCCCTGTTAATTTAATATATGTTTTTAACGAACAAAAAAGAATAAAAAAAGGGCTTTGAGCCCTGTTTACCGTGGGTTTTAATTTTGTTTTTGTTTTTCAGCCAATGTGTTCAAAAGGTTTTCCAGTTCCTGTGTTTTGCTAGCTTTTGTTGCTGATTCTGCTTCAGCTTCTTGTTCCTTTTCTCCTACCTTCTCCTGTTCCTTTTCTTCTACCTTTTCCTCTTCCCCAGAGGGTGTGGTTACCATTGCCAGGAGCGAGTTTAGTGCTTCAATATTAATTTTTTCTTCCGGATCTGAAGGCCGGAAAACATTGATGACCGTAGAGAAAACCTCTACCACTTCCTGACCTTTAGAGCTCAGAAAAGGTTTTAGCGCATTTAAAAGCCTCAAATCGTCGTCTGATATCGAAAGCAACTTCATATTTTACATGCCCCCCCTTTAGTGTTTTTTAAAGACTCCCGCTTCAGAAGACTTGATGAGAAGAATCAATATCAGGAAAAGAAGATAGGGATTATGGATACTTCTTCTGTGAATCTTTTTATCATTCATTTTGTCATTCTTTTGATCATTCTTTTTATCATTCTTTTTATCCTTTTTGATCTCATCCATCGTGTTGCCCCCGCTTTTTATAGATTTTCTAAAATATTATATGATTTTTTAATTCCGTGAGTGAAAGAATAAGGGTGTAACCATAAGTAAAAACTAAAAATGGATTACAATCTCGGGGGTGATAGATTGAGTAACTTCGTTCGAAATGTGCGGCTTGGTACAGCACTGTTGCTTATATTTATCCTCTTTATCGGCGTTTTGGGTAGCAAGGAGCATTCCGCAAAGGAAGTAACGGCAAATTATGCCGTTTCGGCAAGGAGCAGTGATATTGAGTTATTGGCACGGCTGGTAGCAGCTGAAGCAGGTGCAGAACCGTACGTAGGGCAGGTAGCTGTTGCTGCGGTGGTTTTAAATAGAGTAAAGAGCTCGAAATTTCCCGATACGATCCCGGAAGTCATTTATGAGCCCAGAGCTTTTGAGTCGGTAAGCAATGGGCTTATATGGGCACGAACCCCGACCAGAACCAATTACAATGCCGTTCGGGATGCATTAAATGGCTGGGATCCGACGTATGGAAGTCTCTTCTTCTGGAATCCGTATAAAAGAGTGAGTCGTTGGATATGGACCCGCCAAATTGTCACTCAAATAGGAAGGCACGTATTCGCAAGATGAAAGGAGAGGGTGAGTTGAAAAGCAGGTATATCTTCTGGGCTTTAGGAATACTGGTCTTAGCACTGATAGCAGTGGGCATCTGGAGTATGAGCAGCCGAGCATATTCGGCGGAAAACCTTTTGGAAGCCAGTTACCAGAAGGCTTTTTATAACCTCCTTGATGAGGTTAATACTGTAAACATACTTTTATCGAAAAGTCTTGTAACATCATCGGACAGCCAGAGGATAATGCTTTTGACCAGTATCTGGCATGAAGCTGAAAAAGCTCGTTCAAGCTTGGCCTCGTTGCCCCTGGGCAGCAGGGACATGACCAACTTGCAAAAATTTTTCGCTCAGCTGGGGGACTTTTGCAATACCCTTGCCAAAAAAGTATCTTTTAATGAAACTATCACTGAAAGAGAGTGGAATATACTAAAGCAGTTCAAGAAAAACACCCAGAACCTGAACCGATATCTCAGGGAATTGGCAGATGATGTAGCAAGGGGACGGGTAAATTGGGAAAAAGGGTCTTTTGCCCAGGGTATGAGCAGAAGAGTAGGGCAGGTAATGGCTGACAAATTTGTAGCTATAGACCAGAGGCTTAAGGAAGAAGCCCCTACCATCACCTATGACGGCCCATTCTCCGACCATGTGGAGGAAATAAAGCCGAAGGCCATAAGCGGACGTGCAATTACCGAGCAGGATGCCGTTGAAATAGGGAGAAAATTCATAGATAACCCTCAAAAAGTGCGCTACGATGTTTCGGTAACCGCCCGAACCAGGGGATTAATACACGCTTACACTCTTAATTTCACAAGGGCAGGGACGGATAATATAGAGATAGTTATGGATGTCAGCAGGCAAGGTGGGCATGTTATCTGGTTTTTAAATAGCAGAGATGTCAAGCAGCAAAAAATTGATATAGAAGCTGCCGTGGATAAAGCGAAAAAATTTATCGAGGCAAGAGGCTATAAAAATATGGAGGCCACTGGATCTTTAAGGGAAAATAATTCCCTTACCGTCACTTTCGCCTACAAACAAGGTGATGTGCTTATATACCCGGATTTTGTAAAAGTAAAGGTGGCTTTGGACAACGGAGAGATAATCGGATTTGATGCGCTTGGGTATCTCACAAATCACACAACAAGGAAAATCCCGGAATTCAAAATAAGTCAAGAACAAGTAAGGGAAACTTTCAGCAGGAGACTTGATGTCAGAAGAATCCGCAAGGTAGTTATTCCAGACGAAGCTATGAAAGAAAGGTTCTGCTACGAGGTTGACGCAAACCTCGAGGACGAACGCTACTTAATTTACATTAATGCCCAAAACGGCCGCGAAGAGCAGGTATTGAAAGTCGTGGAGACGGATCGCGGGACAATGACCATGTAACCTAAGAACCAATTGGAATTAGAGTGAATAGGCTATTACTAGCAAGACATGGGGCGAAGGGGGGGGTCTTTGTTGCTTCTTTCAGCAGAGACAAAAAGGGATGCTTTTATAGTATTTTTGGTGTTAATCCTCCTCTTGCTTGCAGATTAGGCGGGGTTTTTCCCCGCTTATTAAATTTTTAGTCGGAGACTGAATATTATATTAAAAAGATTATCTTTTTTTGGGGGGATCTTCGTGTCTTTTACCCGGGACCTCATCGAAGGTGCATACCGTCAGGATGAATATTCTCTTATCCATCTTTTGCTTATGGCAAACGC